>NZ_ARVW01000001.1:3856500-4530500 GCF_000384315.1 Amycolatopsis nigrescens CSC17Ta-90
CCTTACCGACGAAGTCGCGGCGGACCGCGTCCTGCAAGTCCTTGCGCCAGTCGAGTTTCACCGCGCCGCGGATGTGCCCGCCGTCGTAGGCGGTGGTGTCCTCATCGACCTCGGCGAACACGACGCCGGGGGTGTCCAGGTTGTCCTCTGCCCACTGGGTGGTGACCAGGACGTCTTCACGGCTCATGAAGCGGCACTCACTTTCTTGTGTTCGGGATTTACAAGGGCTTTCCGGACAGGCTCAGGTGGGCTGCCCGGCCGGGCCGATCCGGCGGATCAGCAGGTACATCTCGCAGCCGAGGCAGAAGTCGAACGCCGCGTTCAGGAAGGCGGCGAACAGTGCGAACGCGGTCGCGATCACCCCGAGCGGGAGCACGCCCGCCGCATAGCCGACGGTGCCGACCAGCGCGAACACGAACCCGACGGCCTGTGCGAACCGCAGCGGCGCCGCGTCCTCGCGTTCGGTCGTCGGCCCGAGCCGCGGGGCGACCAGGTACCGGTAGATCAGCGCGTACGGGGCCGGCTTCAGCCCGATGAACGCACCGATCGCGAAGACGACCGTCTGCGCGGCCAACAGCGGCCACCAGCCGGTGATCAGCACCACCGCGAGCACGATGGTGGTCAGGATGGCCGCGAACCGCGGTCCACGCGGGTCTACGGCTGGTCCTGCTGACATGGCACCTCCCGAAAATCTTGTCGGGGGAACGCGCGGACAACGCGCGAAAAGGCTGGAGCTACCGGGGGTTTTCGGCGGACCGCGGGTCGGTGACGTCGGTGGACGTCAGCGACAGGTCCGCGGAGCCGGACACAGGCTGCTGCGCACGCGGCACAGATCGACTGCGCGGCGCTGCGTCAGCAGAGTTGTCGGCAGCTTGTCCACGGCGGTCAGAGTACCCAGACTTCCCTCAGAGTGGGAACAGCGTTCATTCACTGAGACGAATCCCAGACTGCGGGAGATGCGGCCCCAGCGCGTCCAGCAGCTCGCCGCTTTTCGGCAGCCCGCCGACCCGCAGCAGCTCACGGCCGTCCGGGGCCAGCGCCAGTGTGGTGGGGGTGCGCAGCACGCCGAGGTCGCGCGCGACCTCGGGCCGCTCGGTCACGTCCAGGTCCACGTGCCGCAGGCCTTCGGTGCGCTCGGCCAGCGCCGACAGCAGGGCGCGGGTGTGCCGGCAGGGGGCGCAGAAGGTGGTGGAGATCTGCACCAGGGTGACCGGGGCGGACGGGTTCAGTGCCTCGGCGACCGGCGCCGGCAGGGTGTGCCCGGCGCTCGGGCGGGCCGACCGGATCCGGCCGTTGCGGGCCCGCAGCACGGCACCGGCGACCAGGCCGGCGACCAGCGTGCCGAGCAGTACCCACAACCCGATCACCTGCGATCAGCCTCCCGCGCTGAGTCCCGAAAAGGTCAGGTCCTTCGCCTCGCCCTGCAGTGTCACCGAACCGCTCTCCACCTTGACCGCGGTCGGGGTGACCTTGAACGGCAGGGCGCCCGCGTCGATCTCGGCCTTGAAATTCGGCAGCAGGGCCTTCTGTACGGCTTGGTCAACGATGGTGGTGTTCTGGTTATTTCCGAACTGCAGCCGCTGCGGGGTGATCCGGATGGTGGTGCCGTCCAGTTCGATCATCGCGAAGCAGAAGATCTCCAGCTGTTCCCCGGCGAACTGCAGGTTGCCGGAGATGCGGACGCCGGCCGAGGAGTCGTCGTTGTCCTCCGGCTGCGTGGTGGGCGTGCTGCCGTTGTTGTCGGTGCCTTCGTCGCCGGTGCGCACGTACTCCTCGCTGGCCGGTTCGATGCGCAGGTCCTGAACCTGGGTCAGCGGCTCGATCCTGGCGATGTCGCTGGCCTTGATCCGCACCTGGCCGGTCAGGTCGCCGATTTTGATCGCGCTGGTGTCGCCGTTGATCAGGTCGGACAGCGGCGCGGTCACGTTGCGTAGCTCGGCCTTCAATTCCACGTCACGCAGTGCGACATTGCGAGCCGGGTCGCCGACCGGCACTCCGGCCGCGGAAACCGAAATGTGGCCGTACTCACCACCGATGGCCTGGGTGCTGAACGGGAACCCGTGAATGGTCACGGACGGGTCGTCGGTGAGCTTGAGCTGTTCGGCGGCCTTCTGGGAAACGGTGTGCTCGGCGATGGCGGCCAGCCCGAAATCGGCCCCGACCAGCAGCGCGGCCAGTACCGCGAAGATGATTACGAGCTTTTTCGTGCGGCGTCCGCGGTGGCGGTTGTCGGGCCGGGCTGCTTTTGGCGTGCGTCCGTCCTGGTGCGTCACGGGCCTGCTCACTTATCGCGTCCGATCTCTTGCTTTGGTGTTCTCGCTCGCCGCATCCTGCCCGCCTCCGGGTGTGATCGCGGTTCCAACGGTTAGGTGTCGAGCGGGTTACCCGCTATTCTCACTTAGCACCGACCGGGACTCGTATTCGAGGCGATCCACTAGACAAGGCGGTGTGGCGATGAGCCTGGACCTGCTGGTACTCACTCCGGAACCGGATGCCACCTCAGTGCTGCCAGCGCTGGACCTTCTTCCGCACACCGTACGCGTCCGCGTGCCCGAGGTCACCGCGTTGCTGGACGCCGGGCACCGGGACGTGATCCTGCTCGACGCCCGTACCGATCTGGCCTCCGCGAAGAGCCTGTGCCGGCTGCTCAAGGGCACCGGCGAGGACGAGGCGGTGACCCCGATCATCGCTGTGGTCGGCGAGGGCGGGCTGGTCGCGGTCAGTGCCGAATGGCGCACCGACGACATCCTGCTGCCCACCGCCGGCCCGGCCGAGGTGGACGCCCGGCTCCGGCTGGCCACCACCCGCGACGGCGCGTCGGCGCAGGTCGAGGCGGAGCTGCGGGTCGGCGAGCTGGTGATCGACGAGGCGACCTACACGGCCAGGCTGCGCAAGCGCACGCTGGAGCTGACCTACAAGGAGTTCGAGCTGCTGAAGTACCTTGCGCAGCACGCGGGCCGGGTGTTCACCCGCGCGCAGCTGCTGCAGGAGGTCTGGGGCTACGACTTCTTCGGCGGCACGCGCACGGTGGACGTGCACGTGCGGCGGTTGCGCGCCAAGCTCGGCCCGGAGCACGAGCAGATGATCGGCACGGTGCGCAACGTCGGTTACAAGTTCGAGCGTCCCGGCAAGTCCGCCGCCAAGCCGAGTGTGCCTTCGGTGCTGCCGGAATCCTTCGAGGCCAACGAGTACTCCGCTACCTGAGCTCGTCCGCCGGTAGGCTCGCGCCATGCTGAACGCGGTGTGGGCCGATGAGCTCGATGAGGCCGGCACGGCCGAAGTGCGTGCGCTGCTGCTCGCCGCGCGCGAGACGGACGGTTCGCCGGAGGTGACCGCCGACGGCCCGCTGCCGTCGGAGTTCGGCGGTGGGGCGCAGCTGCTCGCGCGGTCCGATGGCGAGCTGGTCGGGTACGCGCATCTGGACACCGCGGGCGACGCTTTCGGCCGTCAGGTCGCCGAGTTGATCGTGCGCCCGGACCGTCGCCGCCGCGGTTTCGCGACGTCGATGGTGCAGGCGCTGGTGGAGCGGGCCGGGGTGGCCGAGCCGCGGGACGGGCTGCGGGTGTGGTCGCACGGCGACCATCCCGGTGCGGCCAGGCTGGCCGAGCGCGCCGGCTTTTCGCGGGCACGCGAGCTGTTGGTGATGCAGGTGGCGGCCGAGGGCGCGGACTGGCCGGAGCCGAGCTTGCCGCCCGGGGTCTCGCTGCGCACTTTCGAGCCGGGCCGGGACGAGGAGGCGGTCGCCGCGGTGAACGCGCGCGCCTTCGACTGGCATCCCGAACAGGGCAGCCTCACCGCGGCGGATATTCGCGACGCGGAGAGCTGGTTCGACCCGGCCGGGTTCTTCCTCGCCGAGGACTCGTCCGGCAGGCTGCTCGGTTTCCACTGGACGAAGGTGCATCCGCCGAACCCGTATCGGTTCGGTGGCGCTCCGGTCGGCGAGGTCTACGTGGTCGGTGTCGACCCGGCCGCGCAGGGCGGCGGGCTCGGCAAGGCGCTCACCGTGGCCGGCCTGCGCTTCCTGCGCGACGCAGGGCTCGGCCAGGTGATCCTCTACGTCGAAGGCGACAACGCCCCGGCCGTCGCGGTCTACCAGCGGCTCGGCTTCACGCGGTACGAAGTCGACGTGCAGTACGCGCGGTAGTCCCCAGGGTTGTCCACAGTTGCGCGCACCTGTGGACAACTCCGCTCGACGGGCCTGTTGCGGGGCGTGGTGGCGATAGGCTGGAGCGGGGCCGCCCCCCGGGATGGGTGGGGGTTGTGCGGGTGCGGGAATAGAAGTCCGAGAATTGTTCGGGAATGGTGAAATCGGGCGATGGCTAAGTGGTGGGGGCCACGGCGCGCCCGTTTTGTTAACCCGTAGCCAGCGGGGTGTCACCCTGAGCAAACCGGCAGGTCACGGGCAGGACACAGGGGCCTCTCGGCTGAGTAGCTCTGCTCACAATGGCCGGCTTGTTCACCTTCCGTTCATCTGCTGCCGACCACCTGTCCATTGTGGCTCCCTAGTGTCCGGAGCCGACGCGGCAAGCTGCCCGCGACTCACCCGAACGGCTTCATAGCTGGAGGAATCAGAAGTGAAGATCATGCGGTCGATGGGCGCCGTCGGCATCGTGGCGAGCGCCGCCCTCGTGCTCACCGCCTGTGGCTCCGACCCCGCGGCCAACAACAGCGGAAACCAGAGCTCCAACGCCGCTCCCGCGCCCTCCGGCACGGCGAATGTCGAGTGCGGGGGCAAGAACCCGCTGTCCGCCGAGGGATCCTCCGCGCAGAAGACCGCGATCGACATTTTCGTGCAGCAGTACCGGGCGAAGTGCTCCGGCCAGCAGGTCAACTACAACCCGAGCGGCTCCGGCGCCGGCGTCAAGCAGTTCAACGCCAACCAGGTCGACTTCGCCGGCTCCGACTCCGCGCTCAAGGTCGGCGAAGAGGCCAACGCCGCCAAGGCGCGCTGCGCCGGCTCGGAAGCCTGGAACCTGCCGCTGGTGGTCGGCCCGGTCGCGGTCGCCTACAAGCTCGACGGGGTCGACAAGCTCACCCTGAACGCCGAGGTCACCGCCAAGATCTTCAACGGCACCATCAAGACATGGGACGACCCGGCGATCAAGGCGGTCAAGGGCAACGAGACGCTGACCCTGCCGGCCAAGCCGATCCAGGTCATCTCGCGCTCCGACGAGTCGGGCACCACGGACAACTTCCAGAAGTACCTGAAGGCCGCCTCGAAGGGTGCCTGGACCCAGGGCGACGGCAAGCAGTTCAAGGGCGGTGTCGGTAACGGCGCGGAGAAGTCCAACGGCGTGGTCGAAGCGGCCAAGGCCGGCGACGGCACCATCACCTACGTCGAGTCCTCCTTCGCCAAGGACGGCATCAAGCCCGCCCTGCTGGACAGCGGTTCCGGCGGCGTCGAGCTGACCCCGGAGAACGTGGCCAAGTCCCTGGACGCCGCCAAGTTCAAGAAGGAAGGCACCAACGACCTGGCGCTGGACCTCGACGCGATCTACTCCAGCGACACCGCCGGCGCGTACCCGCTGCTGCTGGTCACCTACGAGATCGTCTGCTCCAAGTACGACAACCCCGAGGTGGCCAAGGCGGTCAAGGCCTTCCTCGGTGTTGCCGCCACCGACGGGCAGAAGCCGCTGTCCGACAAGGGTTACGTGCCGATCCCGCAGAGCCTGCAGGACAAGGTGCTGACTTCGGTCAAGGCGATCGCCTGACCGGTCGAGAAGTCTTTCCTGACAGATAGAGACAGGCTGGACTGAAAAGTCTATGAGCGAGCCCATCTCGGCGCGGACGCCCACCGGGGACACCGGTGGGCGTTCGTCGTCGGCTAATCCTCTTACGGAGGACCCGATTTCGGAGCAATCAGCCGCGCCGGCGCCGGAAAACGGCGGCCCCGGACCGATCGCGGGAGACAAAGCCAAGAAGGTGCGTCCCGGGGACCGCATCTTCGCCAACCTCACCACCGGCGCCGGCATCTTCGTGGTGGTGCTCATCGGGTTGATCGGTATCTTCCTGCTGATCCAGGCGATTCCGGCGCTGCAGGCCGACCAGGTCAACTTCCTGTGGTCCCGGGAGTGGGCCACCGGCGATCCGAACAACCTGCGGTTCGGCATTCTCGACCTGCTTCAGGTGACCATCGCGACCTCACTGGTGGCGCTGGTGATCGCGATGCCGGTGTCACTGGGGATCGCGCTGTTCCTCACCCAGTACGCGCCGGCCAGGCTGGCCAGGCCGTTCGCCTACGTCATCGACCTGCTGGCCGCGGTGCCGTCGATCATCTTCGGGCTCTGGGGCATCATCGTGCTCGCCCCGGTCATCGAGCCGGTGTCGAGCTGGATCAACGAGACCTTCGCCTGGATCCCGATCTTCGCGCCAGGTAACGTCGCGCCGAACCTGCGCGGCACCATCTTCACCGCCGGCGTGGTGCTCGCGGTGATGCTGCTGCCGATCATCACCTCGCTCACCAGAGAGGTGTTCGAGCGCACGCCGACCCCGCACATCGAGGGCGCGCTGGCGCTCGGTGCCACCAGGTGGGAGGTCATCCGCACCACGGTGCTGCCGTTCGGCAAGGCGGGTTACATCGGCGCCTCGATGCTCGGCCTCGGTCGTGCGCTCGGTGAGACCATCGCGCTGTCGGTGATCCTGCTCATCCCGAGCGGGGCGTTCAACTGGAGCATCTTCGACGGTGGCGCCACCTTCGCTTCGAAGATCGCCTCCAACTACAGCGAGTTCAACAGTGCGACCTCGGCGGGCGCCTACATCGCGGCCGGCCTGGTGCTGTTCCTGCTCACCTTCCTGGTGAACTTCGCGGCCAGGTCGATCATCGGCGACAAGAAGGGGGACTGAGATCATGACGAAGACCCTCTCCGAGCCCGCCACCACCCCCGCCTTCCAGCAGGTCAGCCTGGCCCGCAAGTCGAAGAACGGGGTCGCGACCGCACTGGTCTGGCTGGCCTTCCTGATCGCGGTGGTGCCGCTGGTCTGGGTGCTCTACACCGTGGTGGCGAACGGGATCAAGCGGATTCCGTTCACCAACTGGTGGAGCGAGGACTTCGGATCGGTGCTCTCCGACGAGGTCGGCGGTGGCGTGCTGCACGCCATCATCGGCACCTTGTTGCAGGGTCTGGTCTGCGCTGTCATCGCGGTGCCGCTTGGCATCCTGGTGGCGATCTACCTCGTCGAGTACGGCCGTGGCACCAGGCTCGCCAAGGCGACCACGTTCATGGTGGACATCCTTTCCGGTGTGCCCTCGATCGTCGCCGCACTGTTCATCTACGCGCTCTGGATAACCACCTTCGGTATGCCGCGCAGCGCTTTCGCGGTGTCGCTCGCCTTGGTGTTGTTGATGATTCCGGTAGTGGTCCGGTCCTCCGAAGAAATGTTGCGAATCGTGCCGGACGATTTGCGCGAGGCTTCCTATGCGCTGGGCGTGCCGAAATGGAAGACCATCGTCAAGATCGTGCTGCCGACCGCGCTCTCCGGCATCATCAGCGGTGTCATGATGGCGCTGGCGAGGGTGATGGGCGAGACCGCGCCGTTGCTGGTGCTCGTCGGTTACTCGCCCTACAACAACTACGACATCTTCCAAGGTGAAATGGCGTCGCTGCCGTTGCTGATGAACAACGAGCGCGTCACCAACTCGATGGCGCCCGGTAGCGTCGGATTCGAGCGGATCTGGGGTGCGGCGCTGACCCTGGTGCTCATCATCGCCCTGATCAACCTCCTCGCCACGGTGATCGCCCGACTGGTCGCCCCGAAGAAGAAGTGAGTTATGGCAAAGCGAATCGACGTCAAGGACGTGGACATCTACTACGGCAAGTTCCACGCCGTGGACAGCGTCACGCTGTCGGTGCCGCCGCGTAACGTCACCGCGTTCATCGGACCGTCCGGCTGTGGCAAGTCCACCGTGCTGCGCACGCTGAACCGGATGCACGAGGTGATCCCGGGTGCGCGCGTGGACGGCGAGGTGCTGCTCGACGGCGAGGACATCTATGCGTCCACTGTGGACCCGGTGCAGGTGCGGCGGACCATCGGCATGGTGTTCCAGCGGCCAAACCCGTTCCCAACCATGTCCATCCGCGACAACGTGGTGGCCGGGCTGAAACTGGCCGGCACCAAGAACAAGAAGCAGCTGGACGAGATCGCCGAGCGCGCGCTGCGGGGCGCGAACCTGTGGAACGAGGTCAAGGACCGGCTCGGCAAGCCGGGCGGCGGGCTCTCCGGCGGTCAGCAGCAGCGGCTCTGCATCGCGCGGGCGATCGCGGTGCGGCCGGACGTGCTGCTGATGGACGAGCCCTGCTCGGCGTTGGACCCGATCTCCACCCTGGCCATCGAGGACCTGATCGGTGAGCTGAAGAAGGACTACACGATCGTCATCGTCACGCACAACATGCAGCAGGCGGCGCGCGTGTCCGACCAGACGGCCTTCTTCAACCTGCACGGCGTCGGCCAGCCGGGCCGGCTGGTGGAGCTCAACGACACCGAGAAGATCTTCTCCAACCCGGACGAAAAGGCCACCGAGGACTACATCTCCGGCCGCTTCGGCTAACCCTCGCGCTACCGGCCATGCAGCGAAGGCCACCTTGCCTGCGTTCAATGCAGGCAAGGTGGCCTTCACTGCGTCCGGGGAAAGCAGGGGTGGGGTGGGGCATATTCGGGGGACGGGCGGGGTGGGTGAGCAGTACGGTCGTGCCGGAAAACTGGGCTGGGAAGGGGGCGTGCGTGGTTTCGGTGTTCATGGACCCGGCAGGGGACAGGTCACTGCCGCGGCCCGGCCTGATGGCGTTGGCAGGGCGCACCCTCGGTGGCATTCCGCCGACCTTCCAGGTGCTCATCGGTATCTTCAGCGTCCAGGTCGGCGCGGCACTGGCGAAGCAGCTCTTCTCGGTTACCGGCGCCGCCGGCACGGTGACCCTGCGGCTGTTCTTCGCCGCCGTGGTGTTGCTGCTGGTCTGGCGGCCCTCGTTGAAGATCAGCCGCCGCGCGCTGCCCGTGGTGCTCAGCTACGGCCTGGTGCTCGGCGTGATGAACCTCTGCTTCTACCAGGCCATCGCGCGGATCCCGCTGGGCATCGCGGTGACCATCGAGTTCCTCGGCCCGCTGACCGTCGCGCTGGCCGGTTCCCGCCGCTGGCTGGACGCGCTGTGGGCGCTGCTCGCCGCGGGCGGGGTGGTGCTGCTCACCGAGTCCCGTGGCGAGCTGTCCATGGCGGGCATGCTGTTCGCGCTGGCCGCCGGGATCTGCTGGGGCTCCTACATCCTGCTCGGTGCCGCGCTGGGCAACCGGACCACCGAGGGCAACGGCCTGGCGCTCGGCATGGCGGTGGCCGCGCTGGTCGCGATGCCGGTGGGCGCCGTGGAGACCGGCACCGGGCTGCTCGCGCCGTGGGTGCTGATGATCGGGCTGGCGGTGGCCCTGCTGTCCTCGGTGATCCCGTACTCGCTGGAGCTCGAGGCGTTGCGCCGCATCCCGCCCCGGGTGTTCGGGGTGCTGATGAGCCTGGAGCCGGCGGTCGGCGCGCTCGCCGGGCTGATCGTGCTCGGCGAGATGCTGCACACCACGCAATGGCTGGCCGTCGGCCTGGTCGTCGCCGCCTCGGTCGGCGCCACCCGCACCGCCACCACACGCAAATAGCCGGCTTTTTGCCCCTTGGGATAAGGGCGAAAAGCCGGCTATTTGCCGTGGAGGGTCAGAGGGTGTCTTCGGGGGAGCCGTAGCCGGGCATCTTGCCGGTGACCACGAAGACCATCCGGCGGGCGACCGAGACGGCGTGGTCGGCGTAGCGCTCGTAGAACCGGCCGAGCAGGGTCACGTCCACCGCCGCCGCCACCCCGTGCGGCCAGTCGCGGTCCATGATCACCGTGAACAGGTGCTTGTGGATGTCGTCCACCTGGTCGTCGTCGGCCTCCAGGGTGCGGGCCGCGGCCACGTCCTTGGTCTTGATGACCTGCTCCACCTGCCTGGCCAGTTTCACCGCGACCGAGCCCATCTCCGCGAAGTAGGGCTGCACGTTCTCCGGCAGCACCGGCTCCGGGTGCCGGCGGCGGGCCGCCTTGGCCACGTGCAGCGCCAGGTCGCCCATCCGCTCCAGGCTCTCCGCCGCGTGGATCGCGGCCAGCACGGTCCGCAGGTCCGTGGCCACCGGCGCCTGCAGCGCCAGCAACGCGTACGCCTGCTCTTCGCAGTCGGCGCGGGCGTCGTCCACCTTGGCGTCGTTGCTGATCACCTGTTCGGCAAGGCCGAGGTCGACCTCCAGCAGTGCCTTGGTCGCCTGTTCCATGGCGTCGGCGACCTGCACCGACATGGCGGCCAGGTTCCCGGCCAGTTGTTCGAGTTCGACGTGATAAGCCTCGCGCATGGCGGACATTTTACGGGCCTGGGCCTGCGATCACCGCATCGCAGGGTGAACCGGACATGAACCCGGCCTAACGAATGGCTTCGCGCGGCTATTCGGAGGGCTTGGTCGGCTGCGCGGCGCCACCGGCGGAGCCGTCCGCGGCGGGCAGCTTCTCGTCGGGCAGCGGGGTGTTCTCGATCAGCGAGCGGAACACCGAGTTCGCCTTGTCCAGCATGAGCACCTCGTTGCCGCGCGAGTTCGCGTTGCCGGTGGTCGGCACGGTGAGGAAGGTGATCCGGCCGGAGTCCATGCCCTGCATCGACTGCGCCAGCGTGAGCAACTGGTCCACGCCGATGTTGTCGCCGAAGGTCGCGTTGGCGAAGGCGGTGACGAACGCGGTCAGCTTGCCGGGGTCCAGGATCACGTCCCTGGACATGGCCTTGCGCAGCAGCGAGCCGATGAACTCCTGCTGGCGCTTGATCCGGCCGTAGTCCGAGGTCGGGTCGCCCTTCACGTGCCGCGCGCGGACGTAGTTCAGCGCCTGGTCGCCGGTCAGCACCAGGTCGCCGGCCTGCGGGAAGATCTTGCCGAGGGTGGTGTCGTCGATCGGCTTGTCTAGGTGCACCGGCACCCCGCCGGCCGCATCGACCATTCCCTTGAAACCGTTGAAGTCCACTCCGACGAAGTGATTCAGCCGCATCCCGGTCATCTGCTGCGCCAGCTTGATCACGCAGGCCGGGCCGCCCTCCATGTAGACCGAGTTCAGCTTGGTGGTGCGCAGTGCCTCCACCTTCTGGTCGGTGTACTTGCCGGCTCCGTGGTCGAAGCGCTGGCACTCCGGCCTGGAGACTTCGAGGTCGCGCGGGAAGGACACGGCGACCACCCGTGACCGGTCCGCCGGGATGTGCGCGATCATCATCGTGTCCGCGCGCGCACCGGGCACCCCGTCCGCGCTGCCGACCCCTTCTTCGGCTTCCGCGCCGGCACGGGTGTCCGAGCCGATGATCAGGAAGTTCTCGTCCCCGCGCTGGCCCGCCGCGTTCTGGATGTCCTGCGAGTTCTCGTCCAGCGCGGCGATCTGGTTGAACTTGCTGTTGAACCAGGTCTTGGTGCCCCAGGCGACGCCGGTGGCCAGGAAGACCACCGCGGCCAGCACGATGGCGGTGATCCGGCCGGTCTTCAGCGAGCGGAGGTTGCGGCGTTCCTTCTTCTCCTGCAGCCGGGTCTGCGCGGCCTTCTCGGGTTCGTCCTTCTCCGGTGCGTCGGCCGCCGCCATCGCCGGCGCGTCGGCGGGCCGCTTGGCCGGTCCGGTGAGCTTGGTCGCCTGGTCCGAGCCGGGCAGCACCACCCGCTGCAGCTTGGTCCTGGTCTGCTCCAGCAGCTGCGCCGGCCGGGCGGTCAGCCGTTCCCGCCGCTGCTTGCGCTTGGCCTCTTCGGCGGCGATCTCGTCGTGCGCGGCACCGAACCTGGCCAGCGAGTCGTCGATCTTGCGCCGGTACTTGGTGCTGTCGTCGATCGGCTCCATCTGGTCGGTCATCACCAGCCGGTCGGCGTCGGTGCGGACCGGTGGCTGCGCCGGTGGCCGGCGGGGCGGCCGCGGAGGACGCTGCGGCGCCTGCTGCCCGTTGGCCAGCGGCTGCGACTTCTGGGGCGGCTGCGGCTTGTTCGGCAGCGGCTGCGAAGGCTGTGGTTTCTTCGGCAGTGGCTGTGACGGCTGCGGTTTCTTCGGCAGTGGCTGTGACGGCTGCGGTTTCTTCGGCAGGGGTTGCGACGGCTGCCCCTTCGGCAGCGGCTTCGCGGGCGGCGGTTGCGGCGGCGCCGGCCGTTCCACCGGAGGCGCCGCGGCGGCTTCCGTCGCGATCGGCGGCGCCGGACGCGGTGCGCTGCGGGGCACCACCGGCGGTGCGGGACGGGGGGCCGGACGGCGTGGGGCTCGGCGGGGCGGTTGCTGGCCGGCGGGAGCGGACGGCGCGGCCGGCCGCCGCGGAACGGGCGGTTCTTCACGGCGCGGGGCGGCCGGAGGGGCCGCGCGCCGGGGGCCCGGTGCCGGTGGCGGCGGTACCGCTGGGGCCGCCGGCCTGCGCTCGGCCGGTTCCCTGGCCTCGTGCTCCGCCGGCTTGGGCAGCGGCCGCTGGCCGGTGTGCTTGGCGACTACATCGGAGACGCTGATTCCGCCGTAGGTGTCCATCGACCTGCGGCGCCTGCCGCCGGAACCGGGAGTCTCCTTGCCGGAGAAACCCCGTCCGCCCGGCCTGCCCTGCCTGCCACGTGGCAATGGCTCGCCACCTCGGGGACCGGGGCCGGTCGTGTAGTCGTCGGGCACCCAGTCTCCTTTCCACAATGCTTCAGCGGGCGATACCGGCTCTTGCCGTCTTACCCAGACGCCGACACTGCCTGTCTGGTTGCCAGTTTCGAACCGTCGCCTGTCGTGGAGACATCGCCGGAACGTCGGGCATCGTTATCGTACGGATACCGACCTTTCCTGACGACACCCTCCCGTGAACTTTTTTACGCACAGTGGGCCGGGTGAGGTTGCCTGCCACGTTTGGTCTCGTGAGCGAGTCGGCGATGCGGGGGAATTCTCCCGGTTTGATTACGTACGGTGCTTAATTACCCGGACTCGGTCCCGTTGCCAATAACTCACGGTATTGCGCCCGGCGTCCTTGGCCGCGTACAGGAGGTCGTCCGCCCGGCGCAGCTGCCGGTGCCCGGCGGCCGGCGACGGTTCGTGAGCGACGCCGATGCTGACCGTAACCGACAGCCCGGGGCAGACCTCCGCCCAGGTGTGCCCGGCCACCCTGGCCCTTGCCCGTTCGGCGATCATCAGCGCGGAACCCGCGGTGGTGCCCGGTAGTACGAGCACGAACTCTTCTCCCCCGTAGCGGGCGCAGAACCCGCCGGCGGGCAGGTCGTCCTGCAGCAACGTGGCCACCCGGCACAGCACCCGGTCGCCGGCCAGGTGTCCGAAGGTGTCGTTGATCCGCTTGAAGCGGTCCAGGTCGACCATCGCCAGCGCCAGCGCGCACGCCGGGCCGCGGACCAGGTCGAGCAGCCGCCGGTCCAGGAAGCGGCGGTTGTAGGCGCCGGTGAGCGCGTCGCGGCGGCCCTGTTCGCGGGCGAGGTCCAGGGCGTGCCGCAGCTGCTCGTACGCCTGCCGCCAGTCCCCGCTGGCGGCGAACCGGCAGGCCAGCGACTCGTGCGGGTCGAGCAGGTCTTTTTCCCCGTCCGGCACCGCGAAGTCCGCCGCCTTGGTCACCCAGTTCAAGTCGTCCGGTTCGGGCACGGGCTTGAGGCATGGCGGCAGTCGGCGGCGGAATATCGCTCAACCGGACGAGTGACAGTCCGGACGCCCGGTATGACATCTTCGACACTATCGCTCTTGACAATCATTTCCACTTAAGTCAGCCTTTCGGGGCACCGGACAGACATGGGGGTACCGAAAGATGCCATTCGCCTTGACCCGCCGGGGATTCCTCGGCCTTGCCGGTACCGCCGGTGCGGTACTGCTGACCGGCTGCGGGGCCGGTGACGCGGGCTCGGCCGCGGAGCAGCCACGGCGGGGCGGGCGGTTCCGCGCACTGTTCGCCGGGGGCGGGGTCAAGGAGACGATGGACCCGCACCTGCAGAACATCTACGTGGACCAGGCGCGGCACAAGGCGGTCTTCGACAAGCTCACCGAACTCGGCCCCGATCTCGCCGCGGTGCCGAGGCTGGCCACCCACTGGGAGTCCAATGTGGACGCCACGGTCTGGCGGTTCGGCTTGCGGGAGGCGCTCTTCCACGACGGCAGGCCGCTGACCAGCGAGGACGTCCTGGCCAGCCTGGCAAGGATCCTGGACCCGGCGGCCACCGGCCGGTTCGCCGCGACCGCGCTGGCCGAGGTGGACCTCGGCCGTTCGCGCGCTATCGATCCGCGCACGGTGGAGGTGGTGTTGCGCACGCCGAACGCCGAGCTGCCGGGGCTGCTCGGCGGCAGCGGCACCGCGGTGCTGCCCGCCAACTACGACCCGGCGAAGCCGGTGGGCACCGGGCCGTTCCGGTTCCGGTCCTTCGAGGCGGGCCGTTCGATGGTCGCCACCCGGTTCGACGAGCACTGGGAGGGCGCGCCCTACGTCGACGAGCTGCACATCCTGTCCGCCGAGGCCGACGCGCGGGGCAACGCGGTGCGCAGCGGCCAGGCCGAATACGCGCACGAGATGACCGCGACCTTCGCCCGCACCGCGGAGGCGGGCGGCACCGTGCGGATCGTCGCAACCCCGGGCAGCACCACGCACGCCATCGTGCTCAAGACCGACCGGCCGCCCTTCGACAACCCGGACGTCAGCATGGCCTTCAAACTGCTTGCCGACCGGAAGCGCCTGGTGGACGTGGTCTTCGCCGGGCGCGGGCTGCTCGGCAACGATCTGTTCGGCAAGGGCTACCAGTACTACCCGGCGGATCTGCCCCAGCGCGAGCGCGACGTGGACGAAGCCCGTTCGCTGCTGCGGGGAGCCGGGGTGCTCAACCAGCCGCTGTCCATCTACACCTCCACCGCGTCCACCGGTTTCGTGGAGGCGGCCACCCTGTTCGCCGAGCAGGCCGGTGAAGCCGGGCTGAAGGTGGAGGTCACGCACGGCACGAGCGAGACCTACTACAAGGACCAGCTCGTCACCGGCCTGATCGGCAGCCACCGCTCCGGCGCCATGCCGATCCCCAGCTACCTGCGTGACCGGCTGCTGTCCAACTCGCCCTTCAACGCCACCGGCTGGCGGCGTCCGGAGTTCGACGCCGCCTTCGCCCGTGCACAGTCCACTTCGGACCCAGCGGAACGGGCCGCGCTGTACGGGCAGCTTCAGCACACCGTGCACGAGCAGGGCGGACTGCTCGCCTGGGGCCATCCGGACTGGCTGAACGCGGTCAGCGCGAACGCCCGCGGTGTCGGGCCGGCGCTGCCGAACACGGTGGACTGGGCCCGCTTCGACAGGGTGTGGCTGGCCTGAACGTGCGCGGTTACGCCGCGGGGAGGCTCGGTCTCGGACTGGTCCAGCTCACCCTGCTCACCATCGGAGTCTTCCTGCTGACCGAGCTGCTGCCCGGGGACGCGGCGGACGTCAGCGCGAACGAGAACGCCACACCCGAACAGGTGGCGGCGCTGCGGCACGAGCTCGGCCTGGACCGTCCGGCCTGGGAGCGGTTCTTCGACTGGCTCGGTGGTCTGGTCACCGGCGACCTCGGCAACTCGTTGTCCGGGCGCGGCCCGGTCACCGCGATCGTCGCGGACTCGGCCGGCGCCACCCTGGTGCTCGCCGGGGTCACGCTGCTGCTGGTGGTGCCGCTGGCGGTGCTGCTCGGGGTGCTGGCCGGCACTCGTGAGGGCGGCCGGCTGGACCGGGTGATCTCCTCGGTCACCCTCGGCCTGCACGCGGTGCCGGACTTCGTGCTGGCGCTGCTGCTGGTCACCGTGCTGGCGCTGAAGTTCGGCTGGTTCCCGGCGACCTGGGTCGGCGGCGACCTGCTCACCGAGCCCGCGCTGCTGGTGCTGCCGGTGCTGGTGCTGCTCACCAGGACCCTGTGCACGCTGACCAGGCAGGTCCGCGCCGGCACCGTGCGCACCCTGCGCGCCGAGTACGTGCTGCAGGCGTCGAGGCTCGGTGTGCCGCGACGGAACCTGTTGCTGCGGCACGTTTTCCCCAACGCCGCGGTGCCCGGCATCCAAGAGCTGGCCAGGGTCGGCGACAACCTGCTCGGCGGAATCCTCGTGGTGGAGGCGATCTTCGCGATCCCCGGGGTGGCCACCGCGCTGGTGGCCGCGGTGACGGCAAGGGACCTGCCGGTGGTGCAGGGGCTGACCCTGGTGCTGGCGGTCGCCGCGGTGGCCTTCAACCTGGCCGCCGACCTGCTGTGCGACCGGCTGGTCCCGCGGACGGAGACGCTGCGATGACGGGACGGCTGCTGCTGTTCGCGGTGCCGGTGCTGGTCGCGGTGTTCGGCCCGCTGTTCGCCGGCGCGGTGACCAGGCCGCCGGGCGCGCCCTACCTGCTCGGCGGCGGCTATCCGCTCGGCACCGACGGTCTCGGTCGGGACGTGCTCGGCCTGCTGCTGCTCGGCGGGCGCAGCGCGTTGGGCATCGCGCTGGGCGCGGTGCTGCTCGCCTACCTGGCCGGCGGGCTGGTCGGGCTGCTCGCCGCGTCCACCCGGCGGCGCTGGCTGGACGAGCTGCTGATCCGGCCGCTGGAGGTGCTGCTGCCGCTGCCCTCGCTGCTGGTGCTCAGCGTGCTCGCGGTGGGCTGGCGCGGGGAGCCGGTGGCGATCGCGGTCGGGGTCGCGGTGGTGAACGTGCCCGCCGTGGCGCGGCTGGTGCGGGCCGCCGCGCTGGACGCGGCCAGCGGGCCGGTGGCCGAGGCGATGCGGGTGCAGGGCGAGTCGGCGACCCGCATCCAGTTCGGCTACATCCTGCGCACCGCGCTCGCGCCGGTCGCGGCCGACGTCGGTACCAGGGTCACGCTGGCGGTGTTCCTGGTCGGCTCGGCGAACTTCCTCGGCCTCGGGCTCGACCCGACCGCGCCGGACTGGTCGGTCACCATCGCCCGCGGCGGCGAGGGCCTGCTGTTGCAGCCGTGGGCGACGCTCGCCCCGGCGGCCATGTTGGTCATGTTCACCCTCGGTCTGAACCTGCTGGCCGACCGGCTGCTGACCCCGGAGGTGGCCAGGTGAGTACGGAGTCCCCGGTGCTGCGGGTCCGCGGATTGTCCGCGACGGCGGGTTCGGCGGTGTTGCTGGACGACGTCAGCTTCGAAGCCGAAGCGGGGCGGGTCACCGTGCTGGCCGGGCCCTCCGGCAGCGGCAAGACCTCCGCCGCGCTGGCCCTGCTGGGTGCGTCCGGCCACGGCGTCCGGTTGCGCGGCCAGGTCGAGGTGGCCGGTACCGCGGTGGTGGACGAGAACGGGGTGACCGCCGACGCCGAGCGGGTGCGCGGCGCGGTGGTCGCCTACCTGCCGCAACATCCCGGCAGCGCGCTCAACCCGGCCCGCCGGATCGGCAGCACGCTCACCGAGCTCGCCCGGCTGCACGGCCACGGCGAGCCCGAACCGGTGGTCGCCGAGGCATTGCGGGCCGCGCAACTGCCGGATGGCCGGGAGCTGCGCCGCCGTTTCCCGCACCAGTTCTCCGGCGGGCAGCGGCAGCGGGTGGCGCTGGCACAGACCATGGCTTGTCGTCCGCGAGTCCTGGTGCTCGACGAGCCGAGCACCGGGCTCGACCCGGCGACCGCCGCGAAGCTGGCCGCCGAGCTCACCGAACTGGCCGGTGCCGGGTTGGCCGTGCTGCTGCTCAGCCACGATCAGGCGCTGGTGCGCGCGCTCGCCGACCGGGTGGTGCTGCTGCGCGACGGCCGGGTGGTGCGGTCCGGGCCGCCCGCCGAGGTGCTGCCCGCGCTGGAGCCGTACCGGATCGCCCCCTTGGTGTCCGAAGTGGACACTCCGCTGCTGGAGGTGCGGTCGTTGTCGGCCACGTTGCGGCGCGGCGGGCGGGCGCCGGTGCTGCACGACGTGCACCTGACCGTGCCGAAGGCGGGCTGCGTCGGGGTGGCCGGGCCCTCCGGCAGCGGCAAGACCACGCTGGCGCGCTGCGTCGCCGGGCTGCACGAGCGCTATCGCGGCCGGATCCTGCTCGACGGCGAGCCGCTGCCGGTGCTGCGCCGCCGCGACCCGGTGCGGAAACGGCGGGTGCAGTACGTCTGGCAGGAAGTGCGCGGCTCCTTCGACGAGCGGCGGACGGTGCTCGACCAGGTCGCGCGCACCGCGGTCCGGCTCGGCGGCAGCACGCCGGCCGACGCGCGTGCGCAGGCCGTCGCGACGCTGGAGCGGCTCGGTGTCGGCGAAGGGGTTTCGGCGCGGCGACCGGCTTCGCTGTCCGGCGGCGAACTGCAGCGCGCGGCGCTGGCCCGCGCCGTGCTGGCCGGTCCGGACCTGCTGATCTGCGACGAGATCACCACCTCGCTGGACCGCGCGGCCACCGAGTCGGTGCTCGCGCTGCTGGCCGGCCTGCACGCCGAACGCGGGCTGGCGCTGCTCTGGGTCAGCCACGACGCCGGACTGCTCGGTGCCGTGGCGCAACACGTGGTCGAACTGGTGGACGGGCGGGTGGCCGACCGTCCGCAGCCGGTGCACAGATAGGAGAGAAATGATCACTGCCGCCCAAGAGGAACTGTACGAACGACTGCCGCACACCCTGTCCGCGGAGGAGATCAGGGCGGTGAACTCGGCAGGTTCCACCATCCACACCCACCGGCGGTACGAGTACAACGGCTGGCGGTTCGAGCTGGCGCCAGGGGTGTTCTCCCCCGGCGGCACCAGTCGCATCCTGCATGACCACCTGCTGAACGGAACCGTTGACCTGCAAGGGAAATCCTATGTCGCGATGGGGGTCGGGCTCGGTGTCGAGGCGTTGATCGCCGGGGTGCGCGGGGCACGGGAGATCTACGCGGTGGACGTGCACGAGGACAGTGTGCTGGCCGCGTCGAAGTACTACCGGGAGCTGATCGGCACGTCCTCGCCGGCCAGGTTCGTGCCGCTGGTCTCCGACCTGTTCGAGGGTTTTCCGCCCTCTGCCAAGGCGGACGTGGTCACCTTCAACCCGCCCGCGGTGAACCTGAACCTCAGCTCGGACCCGGACGTGGTGCGAAACCTGTGCGCCGGCACCGAAATCGCGAAGCGGTTCTTCGACCAGGTGCGCGAAGTGCTGAACCCGGGTGGGGAGATCTTCCTGATCACGTCCAATACCGCGGAACTTCGGCAGATCGTCCGCTACGGCATGGAATCCGGCTTCGGCGTGGAAATCGTGTACGTCAAGAAATGGCCCGACGACGAGGTGCGCACCCATCTCTTCCGCTTTTCCCGTCTTGAATGAAAACCGCCCGAACATCGGAGTTTGCTTTATGCACGAGCACTACGCGGAAGCGGTCAAGGTTCCCGACCCGATCGAGCTGGCGCCGGATCTGGTCTGCCTGCGCTTCGAGACGATGAAGATCTATTCGGCGCTGGGCGCGGTGCAGCGGCTGCTGGACTCCGGCCGGGTCGCGCCCGGCGACACGCTGATCGACTCCTCCAGCGGGATCTACGCGCACGCGCTGGCGCTGGCCTGCCACCGGTACGGAATGCGTTGCCACATCGTCGGTTCCACCACCATCGACCTCGGCCTGCGGGTGCAGCTGGAGATCCTCGGCGCGACCTTGGAACAGGTCGAGCCCTCCAACGACCTCCGGCTGGACCAGAACCTGCGGGTCGCGCGGATCGCCGAGATACTCCGGGAAAACCCGTCCTACTACTGGATGCGGCAGTACCACGACGACATCCACTACGACGGCTACCGCGAGGTGGCCGAGCTGATCGACCGCGACCTGCCCGGCGCGCCGCTGAGCATCGTCGGCGCGGTCGGCACCGGCGCGTCCACCGGCTCGCTCGCTTCGCATCTGCGTGCTGCGGGCAGGGACGTGCGGCTGATCGGGGTGCAGCCGTTCGGCAGCGTGACCTTCGGCGCCGAGCACGTCGCGGACCCGGAGATGATCATCGCCGGGATCGGCAGCTCGATCGAGTTCCGGAACGTGCGGCACGAGCTGTACGACCGGATCCACTGGATCTCCTTCGACCACGCCACTTCCGGCGCGGTCGCCCTGCTGCGTTCGACGGGGGTCTTCGCCGGGCTGTCCGCCGGCGCGTCCTACCTGGCCGCGTGCTGGGAAAGGGGCCGCGCGGACGGACGGCGGTACGTGTTCATCGCGCCGGACACCGGACATCGCTATGTCGACTCCGCCTTCGCGCGGCACGCCGAGGTCCGCGCCGCCGATGAGCTGCGACCGAAGGAGATCGGTTCGCTGTCCGAGCTGAGCTATCCGTGGTCGGCGATGAACTGGGCACGCCGGGACGGCATCGAGCTGCCGAGGCCACGGGCCGAACGTCGCGTGCCGTCCACCACCGGAAAGGGGCGAGCGTGAAAAGCGTGGCAGAGCTGTCCGACGCGGTGCTGGCCGGCGGATTCGGGCCGTCGCCGGCGGAGGTCACGGTGACCAGCGCGTTCTGGCTGCACCACACCACCAGGCTGGCCGGCGGGGAAGTGACCTACCGCAACCATTACGTGCTGCTGCGGGTGGGCGCGGCCTTCGGGGCCTGTTCTTTCGAGGCCGGTGACGTGACCGCGGAGTTCTGCGCCGAGGCGTCCGGGGCGCCAGTCTCCACGCTGCTTCGTGACGCGCCCGGCGCGGTGCGGATCGCCGCGCTGGACGCGTATCTCGCGCATGTGCGGCCGCATCGGGACACCGCCGAAGCGGAGGCCGTGGTGCTTCCGGAAGGTACACCTGAGGTGCGGGCGAAGGCGCGGGACGAGGCGATCGCCGGGCTGCTGGACATCCGGCCCGGCACCAGGGTGGCGCTGATCGGGGTGGTCAACCCGCTGGTCGCGGCCATCCGGGCGCGCGGCGCCGAATGCCTGCCCTGCGACCTCAACCTGCGGCGGACCCAGTGGGGCGACCGGGTCGCCACGGACATGGCGGAGGTGCTCGACGCGGCGGACGCGGTGGTGGCCACCGGGATGACGCTCGGCAACGGGAGTTTCGACGCGCTGCTGGCGCACTGCCGCGACCGCAGGCTGCCGTTCGTGGTCTACGCGCAGACCGGCAGCGCGGTGGCGAGGGCCTTCCTCGGCGCCGGCGTCACCGCCGTTTCCGCCGAGCCCTTCCCGTTCTCCCAGTTCTCTGCCGACCCCACCCCGCTCTACCGCTACCGCACCCCGGTCGCCCCTTAAGGCCACCTTTGCAACCTTGAAGGTAACAAAGGTGGCCTTGAGGGACAGTCGAGCAGAAAGGCGAGAAGAGACAAGTGGTGAGTACGGAGCAGGTGCCGGGGGACCTCCGGATGGCCAGGGCGCTGGGCGCGGTGCTGCCGGCGTCGGCGGTCGGGTTGCTGCCGTTCACCGTGTTCAGCACCTTCCTGGTGCAAATCGCGGACGACGCGGGCAGCAGCGTGGCCACCATCGGCGGGCTGCGCGGCCTCGGCGGGATCGCCGCACTGGCGGTCGGCACCGCGCTCGCGCCGCTGGTGGACCGGGTGCCGCGGGCGTGGGCGGCGGCGGGCGGGCTCGCCATGCTGGCGGTTTCCACCGCGCTCGGCGCGATCGCCGAGTTCGCGTCGCTGGCGTTGTTCTGCCTGCTGGTCGGCGCCGCGACCGCGGTGCTCAACCCGGCGCTTTCGGCCGAGGCGGCGGACCGGTTCGGCGACGGTGCCGCCGCCGGCCGGGCCGCCACCCTGGTCAGCGCGACCCAGTCGCTGGCCGCGATGCTCGCCGCCCCGGTGGTGGCGCTGCCCGCGATCCTCTGGGGCTGGCGGGGCAACCTGCTCGCCATCGCGGTCGTCGCGCTGCTGCTCGCGGTGGTCTTCGCGCGCCGAGGCCAGCACGAGCCGAAGCCCGAGGTACCGGCCGAACGGCTCGGCTACCTGGCGTCCTTCCGGAAGGTGGGCTCGCTGCCTGGCGTCGCCCCGCTGCTGCTGATCGCGTTGCTCCGGACCGCCGCCTTCATGGGTTACCTGGCCTACCTCGCCGCGTTCTACCACGACCGGTTCGCCCTCGAACCCGGTCCGTTCGCGCTGGTCTGGACGTTGAGCGGGGCCTCCTTCTTCGTCGGGAACCTGCTTTCCGGCCGGTTCACCAGCACGGCCCGGTTCGCCGCGGCACGGACGCTGGTGTTCGCGCTGGTCGTCGCCCTCGGTTCGGTGGTGACCTTCTACTTCACCCACAACCTGGTGCTCGCGCTGGCGCTGACCGCGCTGCTCGGCGCCGCGCACGCGACGGTCGCCGCCTGCGTGCTGACCCTGCTCGTGCACCGCGCCGGGTCGCAGCGCGGTTCGGTGCTGAGCATCAACGCGGCCGGGATGAGCCTCGGCGTGTTCGCCGGGGCGGCGGCCGGCGGCGCCGGGCTCGGCCTGGCCGGCTACCCGGGAACAGCGGTGGCCTTCGGTGCGTTGACACTGATGGCACTGGTCGCCGCCTTCCGGGTGCGCGGCTAGCGAGTTTCCACCGGTTTCCGCTCGCGTCGCAGGATCGCGCGTTCGGCCACCGTCCAGGTGGTCGTGGTGAGCAGGTAGAGCCCGGCGGCCAGCGGGATGAACGCGGCGGCGACCACGGTGAAGTAGGGCATCAGCCGGAGCAGGGCGGCGCCCGGTACCGCCGGATTGCCGGCGGACTGCTTCGCCTGCCAGCGGGCCGAGCACCAGCCCACCACCGCGAGCAGCACGAACAGCCCGATGAAGACCGGGGTGTGCCCGGCAGCCACCGGGAACCAGTGCGCGCCGAGCGGCGTGCCGAAGAGGGTGTCGTCCAGCAGCGCGTTCGGCCGGTCGCCGATCGTGGTGGTGGAGAACAGCCGGTACATCACCATGAAGAACGGAACCTGCGCGAACATCGGCAGGCAGCCGACGAACATCGAGGTGCCGGACTCCTTCTGCAGCTTGGTGACCTCCTGGTGCAGGCGTTGCTGGTTGTTGCCGTACTTGTCGCGGAGCTTCTGGATCTCCGGCATCAGCACGGCCCTGGCCTTTTCGCCGCGCACCGCGGCTTTGGCCAGTGGCAGCAGAAGCAGCCGGACGCAGGCGGTGAAGGCGACGATCGCGATGGCCACGCCGAGCGGGTGGGCGAGCCAGGTGACCAGGTGGTAGGCGGCGGAAACGGGCAGGTCGAGAAAACCGAACATGGCAGCACTCCGAATGCGGGTAAGGGAATTTCAGACGGAATGGCCGCGTGCGCGGTTGATTCAGAAGTGCTTACGCGGCCAGGCTGCCGAAGCCGGGCGCGCGGGGGCGGCTACGTCCCGGCGCACCGGGATCGCGTAACCGCAGGAAAGCCGTTCGTCTCGTCTGCTCGCGCAGGGCGCTGGTGCGCCGGCGCACCGGGAGCGGCAGAATCGCCTGCCTGCCACCGTGTGCGTGGCAGACCACGAGCACCACCAGCAGGCTCGCGGCCAGCACGGAGGCGACGGCGAGCAGGCCGAGCGGGTTGCCGAGGAACTCCGCGGCGGCCGCGTGCACGGCGGGCGCGATCAAGGAAAGCATGCTGGGGAACAGCGACAGCGGTTCCACCGTGCCTCCCTGCTTTCCGGCGAGTTTCCGCAGACCCCACCACTCTACCCGGAGCCGCGTACTTGCCGCCGCGACTTCGGTGAGCTACACTGCCGGTGTTCCCCTGTGGACGCTGGCGAATCGGCCGCCCCAGGGAAGTTCTACGAATCTCAGCAGTCACGCACCGGTTTCTCGTAGTTCTCTGCTACCGCGTGACCCATACCCTTTTCAGGAGAATTCCATGTCAGACAACGATAATTCCGTACCAGTTACCGGAATCCTGGACATCCGGGACAACGCCGGGTTCATCCGGACCGCCGGTTACCGCCCAGGACCGGACGACGCGCACGTTTCGCCGTCCTTCATCCGCAAGCACGGCCTGCGGGCCGGCGACCTGGTCACCGGCGCGAAACGGCCGGGCCAGCAGAAGGCCGGCACCCTGGTCCGGGTCGACTCGGTGAACGAGCTCGACCCGGCGAAGGCCGCCGGCCGCCCCGAGTTCAACCAGCTCACCCCGCTGCACCCGGACCAGCGGCTGCTGCTGGAAACCCAGCCGCAGGCGCTCACCACCAGGGTGATCGACTTGATCATGCCGGTCGGCAAGGGGCAGCGCGCACTGATCGTCTCCCCGCCGAAGGCCGGTAAAACCTCTGTGCTGCAAGCGATCGCGAACGCCATCGCGGTCAACCACCCGGACTGCCGGCTGATGGTGGTGCTGGTGGACGAGCGGCCGGAGGAGGTCACCGACATGCAGCGCTCGGTGCGCGGCGAGGTGATCTCGTCCACTTTCGACCGTCCGCCGCACGAGCACACCGCGCTCGCCGAACTCGCCATCGAACGTGCCAAGCGCCGGGTCGAGCTCGGTGAGGACGTGGTGCTGCTGTTCGATTCGATCACCAGGCTCGGCCGCGCCTACAACCTCGCGAGCCGCGTTTCCGGACGCATCCTCACCGGCGGCGTGGACGCCTCCGCGCTGCACCCGCTCAAGCGTTTCCTAGGCGCCGCAAGGAATATCGAGCACGGCGGCTCGCTGACCATTTTCGCCACCGCGATGGTGGAGACCGGCTCCACCGGTGACACGGTCTTCTTCGAGGAGCTGAAGAGCACCGGCAACGCCGAGCTCAAGCTGGACCGCCGGATCGCCGAGCGCCGCGTTTTCCCCGCGGTGGACGTGATTTCTTCCAGTACCCGCAAGGAAGAGCTGCTGCTCACCCCGGAGGAGCTCGCCGTCACCCACGAACTGCGCCGCCTGCTGCACGCCCGCGAAGGCCAGCACGCCATCGACCAGCTCCTCGAACAACTCCGCAAGACCCGCACCAACGCCGAGTTCCTGATGCGCATCGCCGCATCCACCGCCGCTCCCGTCCGAGCCGCCGCCTAACCCGCGAGTCCCACACTCGCGCACCCCGAGTCCCACACTCGCGACCGCCGAGTTCCCCGTTCGCGACCGGCGAGTCCCACGTAGGAGTCAGCCGCCCGAGTGCATGTCCTCGGCTTCGGGGACGCAGTCGTCGTCCGGGTCGTCGAGCCAGCCGTGCGGGAGGGTGACCTTGCCCGGCGAGCCCTGCCGTCCGCGCGGGCCTTCGGCGTCCGCCGGGAAGGGCGCTTCGGGGTCCAGCCTGGCGATCAGCTCGTCGAGCTCGTCCAGCGAGGAGATCATCGCGAAGGCGCGGCGCAGCTCCGAGCCGATCGGGAAGCCCATCAGGTACCAGGCCATGTGCTTGCGCAGGTCACGCATGGCCTTGTCCGGCCCGTCGTGCTCGACCAGCAGCTCGGCATGGCGGCGCAGCACGCGGCCCACCTCGCCGAGTTTCGGGCCATGGGGCACCGGCCTGCCGGCGAAGGCCGCTTCGAGCTCGCCGAACAGCCACGGCCTGCCGAGGCAGCCGCGGCCGACGACCACCCCGTCGCAGCCCGTCTCGGCCATCATGCGCAGCGCGTCGGCGGCGGAGAAGATGTCGCCGTTGCCGAGCACCGGAATGCTGGTGACGGCTTCCTTCAGCCGCGCGATCGCGGTCCAGTCGGCCTGGCCCGAGTAGCGCTGCGCGGCGGTGCGGGCGTGCAGGCTGACCGCCGCCGCGCCTTCCGCCTCGGCGATCCGGCCGGCGTCGAGGTAGGTGTGGTGCTCGTCGTCGATGCCGACCCGGAACTTGACCGTGAACGGCACCCCGGCCGCCGCGGCCGCATCCGCCGAGGCCCGCACGATTTCGCCGAACAGCCGCCGCTTGAACGGCAGCGCCGCGCCGCCGCCCTTGCGGGTGACCTTGCTGACCGGGCAGCCGAAGTTGGAGTCGACGTGGTCGGCGAGCCCCTCCCCGACGATGATCTTGACGGCCTCGCGCATGGTCTTCGGGTCGACCCCGTAGAGCTGCATGGACCTGGGCTTTTCGTGCTCGCCGAAGGTCATCATGTGCATTGTGCCGGGGTGCCGCTCGACGACCGCGCGGGCGGTGATCATCTCGCAGACGTAGATCCCCGCGCCGTACTCCGCGCAGAGCTGCCGGAACGCGACGTTGGTGATGCCCGCCATCGGCGCCAGCACCACCGGCGGATCGACCGCGTACGGGCCGATCTTCAGGGCGGGCTTGGTCTCGATCAGGGCGGTCACGCCCTCCATTGTCGCTGATGACGTAGGCCACGCCCGGCTGGGCCGGGCGGACATGGCCGGCTTTGTCGGTGGGTGGGCCTAGGGTCGGTGACAACACTGGGGCCAGCGCGTATGGAGGAGCCGATGAGCACACTCGAGAACCGGCCGAACACCGCACTTCTCGTCGTCGACGTGCAGAACGGCGTAGTCGCCGAGGCGCACGAGCGTGACGCGGTCGTCGCGAACGTCGGCAGCCTCGTCGACGCGGCGCGACGAGAGCGGATCCCCGTCGTCTGGGTCCAGCACTCCGACGAAGGACTCGCGAAGGGGACCGACGACTGGCAGATCGTCCCCGAGCTGACTCCGGACGAGGCCGAGCCGCGGGTGGACAAGAACTACGGCGACTCCTTCGAGGCCACCGACCTCGAGACCGTGCTGTCCGGCCTCGGCGTCGGCCGGCTCGTCGTCGCCGGTGCGGAGACCGACGCGTGCATCCGCTCCACCCTGCACGGCGCGTTCACCAGGGGGTATGACGCGACCCTGGTCGGTGACGCGCACACCACGGGAGACAAGTCGAGCCGGGGCGCGCCGCCGCCGGACCAGGTCATCGCGCACACCAACCTGTACTGGACCTACCAGGCCGCACCGGGGCGGACGGCCGGCACGGTCAAGACCAAGGAGGTGGACTTCGGCGGCGCGGCCTAGCGAGGAATCGCCCGGCGGTCCGCCAGCAGCAGCGCGGCCAGCGCCAGCAGCGCCAGCCCGGCGGCGAGGCCGGTGCCGAGCGGCAGCATGCCGACGTCGGGAATGGTGATGCGCAGTCCGGAGACGGTCAGCTCCCAGCCGGCCGGCACCGGGCCCGATCCGCCGGTGAGGGTGGGCGGCACCAGGTGGTTGAGCAGCTCGCCGTCGGCACGCTGGTAGCCGCGTGAACCCATGGTGAGCCCGGCGTACAACAGCACCACGACGGTCAGCACGGCGAGCGAGTGCGAGAGGACCGACCGCCTCGGCACCAGCACGGCCGCGATCGCGCACGCCAGGCTCAGCGCCAGCAGCACGGTGATCCACAGGTCTTCCTGCCACGGCAGCTCCATCAGCGGCTTGCCGTCGGATAGCACGCAGTGCTCGCCGGTCAGCCGCCCGGTCAGGCCGGGGTTGCCGAACCCGTCCCGGCAGCCGGCCAGCACCCTGCCCAGCTGGTCCAGCCAGCTGGCGAGGGTGCACAGCAGGAAGGCGGCGGCGATGCCGGCGACGACCCGTTGTGGTTTCGGCCGGTCCCGCATCGGTCATTCCTTCCGGATCGTTTCCCGTCAGGACGCGGCGGCCGGGCTCGGGGTTGAGCACGCCCGGAATCCGATCGTCACGTCGGTTGAGTAGTGCTACGGATCCGCGGTCGTCCGCCACCGCGCATCCTGGGGCGCATGTCGACCGATCCAGCTGTGCTCCTCCGGCTCGCCGAGGAGATCGACGACCTTGGGCGCCGTCTCGAGCGGGTCGGCGCCGAACTGCGGAACGTCCAGTCGGCGCAGGTCAGCGGGCCCGCCCCGGCGCCGCAGCAGTGGCAGCCGCAGCCACTCCCGCCGGTGTGGCAGCCGGCGTGGCAGCCGCCGCCCATGCCACCGGCGGCACCGCCGCCGGCTCGGCGTTCGCTCGGCGAGGCGCTGAGCAAGGAGGGCGCCGGCAGCAGGCTGCTCGCCTGGGTCGGCGGTGCGGTGACGTTGCTCGGCGTGGTGCTGCTGCTGGTGCTGGCGATCCAGCGCGGCTGGCTCGGCCCGCTGCCGCGGGTGCTCGGCGGTGCGGGTTTCGGGCTGGCGATGATCGCGACCGGGCTGTGGCTGCACCGCAACCCGGCCGGCCGGACGGGCGCGTTCGCGCTGGCCGCCACCGGGATCGCGGCGCTCTACCTGGACGTGGTCGCCGCGACCACGCTCTACGAGTACCTGCCGTCGCCGGTCGGGCTCGCCGCCGGCCTGCTGATCACCGTCGGCGGCCTGCTGCTGGCGATGCGCTGGGACTCGGCCCTGCTCGGCATGGCCGTGGTGCTGGGCTGCGCGGTCTGCGCGCCGCTGATCACCAAGGGCTTCACCCCGGAGCTGGTGACCTTCCTGCTGATGGTGCAGGTGGCCACCGCCCCGGTACGGTTGCGCCGGGAATGGCAGGGCCTCGCCGCCGCGGCCGGGATTCCGCCGCTGGTGGCTTCGGTGCTTAGCACGGTCCGCATCGCCTCGCCCGGCGAGTGGCCGAACACGGCCGCCGCACTGGCCGCCGGGGCGGTGGGAATCGCGCTCGCGCTGCTCGTGGCGCGTCGCCGCCCCAGCGATGTGGCCGCGCTGGGGCTGATCGCCGGAGCCGCGTCGCCGGCGCTGGTCGTGGCCTTGTTCCTGCCGAAGTCGCAGGCCGTGCTGGTCTCCTCGGGGGTGGCCGTGGCGCTGCTGGGGGTGTGCGCGGGACGGTGGTGGCCGGCACGGGCACGTCAGCTCGCCGGAGTGGCCGGCCTGGTGGCGCTGCTGCAGGCGACGGTCACCCAGTTCGACGGCACGGCCCGTTCGGCGGTCCTGCTCGGCGAGGCGATCCTGCTGGTACTGGTCGCCAAATGGGCGGACAACCGGAGTGCCTTGTTCGGCGCACTCGCCTTCGGGGCGCTCGGCACGCTTTCCGCGCTGCTCGGGGACTTCCCGCCGGCGTTGCTGGTGCTGTTCCGCACCAGGACTTCCGGCGAGCTGGCCGGTGCCTGCCTGGTCGCCGCGCTGATCCTGGCCGTCGCCGTATTGCTGCCGTGGGTGGCGTCCCGGCTCGGAGCGCTCCGAGCGCCTTCGGAGAACCTGCCGCCGTGGCTGTGCGCCGGGTTCGCCACGCTCTACGGCGCGGCCGGGGTGGTGCTGTCCGCGGCGCTGCTGATCACGCCGGGCCGGTCCGGGTTCCTGCTCGGCCACGTGCTGATCACGGTGTCCTGGACGGTGGCCGCGCTGGTACTGCTGGTCCGCGGCATCGAAATGGTGGCGCTGCGGGTGATCGGCCTGGTGCTGGTCGGCGCGGCGGTGCTCAAGCTGGTGCTGTTCGACCTGTCCGCATTGGACGGAATGGCCAGGGTCGCGGCCTTCCTCTGCGCCGGGCTGGTGCTGCTCGCGGCGGGCACCCGCTACGCGCGGCTCGTCGCGTCCCGATCCGCACCGCGCTGAGCTCACGGCCCCTAGGGTGATCGGTCATGTCCCATCACCCCGATGTCGCCGAGTCATGGGCCAGCATCCGCGAGTGGCTCGGTCAGCACGCGCCGGCGGTACTGGCGATGCTCAACCCGCCGGCGGACGACGCCGACCTCGACCGCGCCGAGCGAGCTACCGGTGTCGCGCTGCCGGCGGACCTGCTGGCCTGGTGGCGGCTCGCCAACGGGACCGACGGCAGGTCCAACCTGCTGCCGCCGTGGTACTCGCCCTACCCCATCACGCAGGCGCTGGAGAGCCGCCGGATCTGGCTCGAGGTCTGGCATGACGAGGAGACCAGGGTGTTCCCGGACCTGCCAGGGGTTCGCGAGTACATCGACGGCCTGCTGAAAACCCCGGCCGGCACGCCATGCCAGGACATGTGGCTGCCGGTCTGGCTGCCCGTCGCGGGCAGCGGCGGCGGGCAGGATCTCTTCGTCGACCTGCGGCCGGGCCCGCTGCACGGCTGTGTCATGGAGTTCGACCGGGTCGGTGCCGCCGGTGCCGCGCCGTTGTGGCCGAACGTCCGCGCGATGCTCGCCGCGGTGGCCGACGCGTTCGAGCAGGGCAGCACGGTGGTCGGCCGGTTCCCGGTCGCGCTCGAAGCCGACGACGGCCGGATCAACTGGCACTAATAGGGTTCGCGACCATGGCGATGATCGACAAGGTGGCGTGGATCCTGCTGGTGGACGGTCGGGTCCTGGGCACCCGCTCGCACGGCAAGGACGTCTACTACCTGCCCGGCGGCAAGCGCGAGCCCGGCGAGTCCGATCTGGAGACCCTGGTGCGGGAGATCGACGAGGAGCTCGCGGTGCGGATCGACCCGGACACCGCGTCCCCCGCCGGCGTCTTCGAGGCGCAGGCCCATGGCCACGCGGACGGCGTGCTGGTGCGGATGACCTGCTACCGCGCTGGTTACCATGGCACGCTCACCGCGAGCAACGAGATCGCGGAGCTGGCCTGGCTGAGCTACGCCGACCGTGCTCGCGTCTCGCCCGTCGACAAGATCATCTTCGATCGGCTGCACGAGGCCGCGGAACTGCGCTGAGCCGTCAGTCTTCGAGGATGCGCGCGCTGCGCAGGGGAATGTCGTGCAGCAGCAGCCGGCTGCGCACCTCGCGGACCCCGAGCTCGCCCTTGAGCGCGGCCAGAATCCGCTCGAACTCGCCGGTGTCGGTGCAGGCCAGCCGGATCTGGTAGTCGTACTCGCCGGTGGTCCGGAAGGCCTCCACGATCTGCGGGATGCTCGCCAGGTTCTGGTGGAACAGCTCGTTGTCGTAGCCCTCGCGCAGCCGGAGGTCGCTGATCAGGATCAGCGGCCGGCCGATCGCCTGGTAGTCCAGTGCCGCGTGGTAGCCGCGGATGACGCCGGACGAATGCAGCCGGCGCACCCGGTCGGCGGTGGTGTTCGCGGACAGCCGGACCGCCTTCGCCAGCTCCTGGTAGGTCAGCCTGCCGTCTTCGAGCAGCTGCGCGACCAGCTGCCGGTCGATGGCGTCCATGCGCACTCCGATCGAGATTAACTCGGGTCTCAGCTTGATTAGTCGAGTATATGTCGGAGTAGGTGCCGAAAGCACCGTGGATTCCTAGACAAAATCGGTCCGTGGTCGAGCAGGATCAGATCATGTGGATGTACTCGTACTGAAGGTCCTGCTCACCCCCTGCCTGGTACTGGCGGTGTCACTGGCGCAGCGCCGTTGGGGACACGTGCTCGGCGGCAGGCTCACCGCGCTCCCGCTGACCTCCGGCCCGTTCGTGCTGATCCTGGTCTGCACCCAGGGCGCCGACGCCGGCCGCGCCGCCGTGCGCGGCATCCTGCTCGGCACTCCGGCCGTGATCGTTTTCTGCGCCCTGTACGGCCTGCTCGCCCGGCGCCTGGCCTGGCCGGTCTGCCTGCTCAGCACGGTCGTGGCCACGGCGCTGACCAGCGGGCTGCTGGTCTGGTCGTCGCCGCCGCTGTGGATCTCGCTGGTGATCACCGTGGCCGGGCTGGCGCTGGCCTGGCGGACCGCACGCTCCGCCACCGCGGCCGTCTCACCGGGCCCGGCCTGGGAGTTGCCGGCCAGGGTTGCGATCAGCGCCGTGCTGGTGCTGACCCTGGGCTGGGTTTCCGGACTGGTCGGCGCCGAAACGGCCGGGATACTGGCCACCCTGCCCGCGTTGCTGTGCGTGCTGGCGCCCTGCGCGCACCGGGCGGACGGCCCGGCCGGACCGATCCAGCTCACCGGCGGGGTGCTCGCCGGGGCGCCGGCCACCGCGTTGTTCTTCCTGGTGCTGCTGGGCACGCTCGCCAAGTTGCCGGTCGCGCCGGCGTTCGGGCTGGCCGCGTTGTGCGCGCTCGGTGCCGGGGTGCTGGCTCAGAAGCTGACGTTCACACAGGCCAGGCGGGCCCCGGCGGTGCCGGCGTGACCGGGATCGGTGTGCGTGTGCGTTTCGTGCAGCACTACCGAGCTCGCCCGGCGGTCCGCGGTGAACTGCCAGTCCACCCGTGACCGCGCGAGTCCGGTGCCGAGCGGGCTCGCGGTGAAGTCCAGCCAGATTTCGTTGTGCGGGTTGGCGTAGGCCGGGTCCACCGAAGGACTCACCGGGTCCGGCAGGTGCTGGTAGTGCGGTCCCGCCGCGTCCCCGGTCGCTCCGCACGGTTTGGTGTGCACATGCGCGCCGTACCGGTGGCCCGGCTCGAGCCCGCGGACCGCGAGCGCCACCGTGGTGCCGGGAGTGGGGGCGGACAGCGAGAAGACCCTGACGTGCGCGCCTTCCGGCACCAGCTCGGGCCGGTAGGTGACAGCGGTGGCGTCTGGACGGTAGGCGCCGAACTGCCCGCTCGCGGTGACGATGTGGAAGCTGTCGCCGGTGTCTTCGGCCGTGGCCTGACCCGCTCCGGCCAGCAAGGCGAACACGGCGACCGGCACCATGGCTGCGATACGCATGGCCCAGTACTAGTCCGTTCGGCCGCACGGACGCCAATATTCCCACCTGATGGTGTGATTAAGTCCGGTTTCGGTGACCGTCTTCTTTGGTCAGTCTGCTCGTAACCTGACGATCGTGAACCGAACCGCCGATCGCACCTGGCTGGTGGCCGTGGCCGCCGCGTTGTGGGGCACCGATGGTCTGCTCCGGCTGCCGCTGGCCGAGGCGCTGCCGGCCGGCACCGTGGTGTTCTGGGAACACCTGCTGGTGGTGCTCGTGCTGAGCCCGCTGATCCCGGCCGCGTTCCGCGCGCTGCGGGGCGGCACCGTCCGGGAATGGCTGGCCGTGCTGGTGATCGGCGGCGGCTCGTCGGCGCTGGCCACCGCGTTGTTCACCGCGGCCTTCCGGACCGGGGACCCGATCACCCCGCTGGTGCTGCAGAAGCTGCAGCCGGTGTTCGCGGTACTGGCCGCCTTCTTCGTGCTCGGTGAACGGATCCGGCCCGGCTACGCGCTGTTCGCGGCGCCCGCCCTCGTCGGTGCCTGGCTGCTCGCCTTCGCCGACCCGCTGCACATCCAGGTCTCCGCCCTGCGCGGCGCGCTGCTGGCCATCGGCGCCGCGGTGCTGTGGGCGGCCGGCACCGTGCTCGGGCGGCTGGTGTCCACCAGGCTGGCCGCGCGGGACGTGACGGTGCTGCGGTTCGCGGTCGGACTGCCGGTGGCCGCGCTGATCGTGGTGGTGCAGGGCGATTCCCTCGCGGTCGGCTGGGACAACGCGCTCGGCCTCGGTCTGCTCGCGCTGGTGCCCGGCCTGCTGGCGCTGAGCCTGTACTACGTGGGCCTGCGCTCCACTCCGGCCGCCCGCGCGACACTGGCCGAGCTGGCCTTCCCGGTGACCGCGGCGCTGATCGGGGTTTCCGTGCTGGGCAAGACGCTGTCCGGCACCCAATGGCTCGGCCTTGCGATCGTGGTCGCATCGGTGACCGCACTCGGCTGGCACGAAAAAGCCCGCCGCCCCATGGTGCTCGAACCCGTTTCCGCAGCTCACCGGTCGTGAGTGAAAAGTGTTGCTGGGGCAACACTTTTCACTCACGACCGTCAGGCGGGGAGTAGGGCGGCGGAGTCGGGGTCGAGGCCGGTGGGGAAGGCGCCGATGACGGTGCGGGTGTTCAGGTCGAGCACGGAGACCCGGTTGTTGCCGAGCTGCGACACGTAGGCCAGCGGCTTGCCGGGGTGCAGCGCCACCGCGGACGGGATGCCGTCCAGCTGCACCGACCAGATCGGCCGGAGGTCCGCGCTCAGCGCGGTGACCGTGTTGCGCACGATGTCGGTGACCAGTAGCTGGTCGCCGGCGGCCGGGTAGACGCGCAGCGGGTCGCCGTCCACCTTGAGGGTCTTGCGCACGGCCAGTGTCCTGGCGTCGAGGGCGACCACGGCGGGGGTCTTGCGGGCGCCGACGTAGAGGGTCTTCTCGTCCCGGCTCAGGCAGCTGCTCTCCGGGAGCTGCCCCGGCGTGACCACCACCGGCGCGGCGGCCGCGTCGTGCGGGCGCACCAGGCTGACCGTGTGCGAGAGCAGCCCGGTGACGTAGGCCCGTTCGCCGTCGCGGCTCAGGGAGAACAGGTGCGTCTTGATCCCGCCGGTGGGCACGGCGCGCGTCGGTGCCTGGTCGGTGCGCGGGTTGTCGAAGCCGAGCAGGACGGCCTTTTCCTCGCTCAGCGCGTAAAGCCGGTCCTTCGCGTCGATGCCCATGCCGTGGATGCGGTTGAACGGCTGGGTGTCGATGGTCCGGACCAGTTTGCGGGCGGCGAGGTCGAGCACGAACACCGCCGCGCCGCCGGCCCCGGGCGTCGACGACATCTTCACGCCGTAATGCCCGACATACGCGAACTCACGGCGTGAGTCCACCACCAGCTCGTGCGGGTACTCGGGCAGTGCGACGGTTTCCAGCCGCTGCCCGGAGCCGGCGTCGAAGAAGCTCACCGCGTGTGCGCTCTTCTCCACCAACACGAGTACGTCAGATGCCGTCCGCGCGTTGGCTTCCGGCACGCCCGCCGCGGCCACCAGCCCGCTCGTGCCCACCAGCTTCATCATCGAGCGTCGCGTGATCATGGCTTCTTTCTACCGGCATCGGCCCATGTCGTGAAGGGCACCTTCCCTACCTTGAAGGTAGGCAAGGTGCCCTTCACGGACAGCTCAGCCGAGGTCGCGGGCGAGGAGGTCGTCCTCGGTTTCGCGGCGGACGAGCAGCCGCGCGACGCCGTCGCGGACGCCGACCACCGGCGGGCGGCCGACCACGTTGTAGTTCGACGCCAGCGAGTGGTGGTAGGCGCCGGTGCACGGCACGGCCAGCAGGTCACCGGCCTTGATGTCGCCCGGCAGCCGGATCCCGTCGGCCAGCACGTCCCCGGACTCGCAGTGCCGCCCGACCACCACCATCTCCTGGTGCGGCGCCCTGCTGTACCGGCCGACCAGCCGCGCGGTGTACTTCGCGCCGTACAGTGCCGGGCGCGGGTTGTCGCTCATCCCGCCGTCCACCGCGACGAAGGTGCGGCTGCCGCGCTTGACCGCGCCCACCCGGTAAACGGTGATCCCGGCCTGGCCGACAATCGCCCGGCCCGGCTCGATGGTCAGGCGGGGCATCGGGAACGCGCGCGACGAGCATTCGTAGCCGAGCGCGACCCGCAGCCGCCGGGCGTAGCCGGCCAGGTCGAACTCCGGATCGCCGGGCCGGTACGCCACCGCGTGCCCGCCGCCGAGGTCGAGCTGGGTCAGGGTGACGCCGTGCTTCTCGCGGATGCCGGCCAGCACCTGAACCATCCGCCGCGCCGCCAGCTCGTATTTGTCCACTCTGGACACTTGCGAGCCGAGGTGGCAGTGCAGCCCGGTCAGCACCAGGCTCGGCTGGGCGAGCACGGCGGCCACCGCGCGGTCGACGTTGTCGGCAGCGTCGGGACGCAGCGAAAACCCGAACTTCTGGCCCTCGGCGCCGGTGCTGATCTTGGCGTGCGTGCCGGCGTCGATGTCCGGGGTCACCCGCAGCAGCACCCGCTGGCCTTCCCGCGCCAGCGCGCCGAGCTGTTCGATCTCGTCCAGCGAGTCGAGCACGATCCGGCCGACGCCGTAGCCCAGCGCCGCCTTCAGGTCCTCGGGGGTCTTCACGTTGCCGTGCAGCAGAATCCGCTCGGCCGGGAAGCCGACTGACCTGGCCACCGCGATCTCACCGGCGGAGCAGGTGTCCAGGGACAGGCCCTCTTCGGCGACCCAGCGCAGCACCGAGCGCACGCACATCGCCTTCCCGGCGAACGCGACCTCGGCCTCCGGCAGCGCCCGTCGGTAGGCCGCGGCGCGGCGGCGGACGTCGGCCTCGTCCAGGAAGTAGGCGGGGGTGCCGAACCGGGCGGCCAGCCCGCTGACCGCGGCACCGGCGAAGATCAGCTCACCGTCCGCGCCGAGTCGGGTCCCCGGCGGCCAGCCGGCCCGTTCCAGACGGTCCGATGCTTCGCACCCCAGACTCGGTAACAGCTCGGCGAGCGTCACGGTCTCCTCCACGTTTCGGCGATGTGTCCGGCCTTCGCCAGCACAACTCGAATCGGGCGAAGTGGGCTCGCCGGCTACGTGGTCCTGATGCGGCGCACGGCGGCGTTGACGGGTTGTTTATGCCCCGGTGGCCCCCGCCACAGGCGCCAGCTCCCAGGTTTTCAGCAGGGCGGCGACCCGTTCGCCGTCGCCGGGACTGAGCGGCGTGCTCGGCGGCCGGACGTCCGGCCGGCACAGCCCGAGCCTGGCCAGCGCGTCCTTCACCACGCTGACGTTGGCGGCCGAGGAGTTCGCCGCCCGCAGCTCCTCGAACGGCCGGATCCGCTCCCAGACCTTCATGGCCCCGGCGAAGTCGCCGTGGGTGAGCGCGTCGAACATCCGCAGCGAAGCGGCCGGGTGCACGTTCACCAGTCCGGAGGTGAAGCCGGTGGCGCCGACCGCGAAGTAGCCGGGAGCGGACAGTTCGGCCAGTCCGGCGATCCAGACGAAGCGGGAGAGCCCGGCGTCGCGGGCGACGGAGGCGAACCGCACCGGGTCCGGCACCGCGTACTTCACCCCGAGCACGTTCGGGCAGGCCGCGCCCAGCTCGGCCAGCGCCGAACCGTCGATGGCCGGGTTCCGCAGGTAGGGCACTACGCCGAGATCGGGCACCGCCTCCGCGATGGCCCGGTGGTAGGCCACCCAGCCGTCAGTGGAGACGTAGGGATGCACCGGCTGGTGCACCATCACCAGCTCCGCGCCGGCTTCGCGGGCGTGCTCGGCGCCACTGATCGCGCCGGCCACGTCGTGCCCAACCCCGGCCAGCACCACGGCCCGCGATCCGGCCGCGCGCGCGGTGAGCTCGACGCAGGTGCGGGTCTCCGCCTCGCTCAGCGCGTAGAACTCCCCGGTGTTGCCGTTCGGCGTGAGTACCCCGATCCCGGCGCCGACGAGCCGCTCGATGAGCGCGGTATACGCGCGCTCGTCCACCGCGCCGGCCTGGTCGAAGGGGGTGACCGGAATGGCGACTACCCCGGCCAACCGGGCCGACAGGGCTTCCCAGTAATCCGCCACTGGTATGTCCGATCTGATATACGATACTTCAGGCAATCTAGCACGGGCGGGACAGTCCTAGCGGCTCAGGATCTGCTCGCGGAAGCGCCAGGCGCGATCGAGTATGCAGGCGCCGGGCGACGCCATCGGCTCATCGGTCAGCAGCCGGTGCACGCTTTCTTCGTTGAAGGGCACGCCTTCCGATACCGAGGTGGACTCGGCCGCGGTGACGAGAATGCCTTCGGCGTTGATGCGCACGGCATCGCCGAAGAGTGCGTCGAAGACGTCGTCGTCCATGACCACGACGGTCAGGATGGTGGCGGTCAGGGTAAGCGTGTCGAGCCCGACGCCGAGGAAGTAGACCGCGACTTTGCCTTCGCTTCTCGCGTTCTGGAGCGCGCGATAGAGCGGCCATTGGGCGTAGTCGAGTGGTCTGCCCTGACTGCCGTCCCGCTCCGGCTCGCCGAGTAGCTCCTCGGAGTACTCCCGAACCATGTTCCGCCAGAGGTCGAAGTCGTTCGCCCGGTCCCAGGACGCGATGCTGGATGGCTGGAACTCGCCCGCCGGGATCAGCCCGTAAATGCCCGCTGCCGTCGCGACCTTCGCCGGATCTCGCCAGTGCAGCGGGAAGGTGGCTTCTCCGGTCGAACGGTTACGCCGGAGAGTCAAGGTTTCGATGGCGGGCATTACCGCGCGAGCTCGAAGGTCGAAAGGGTCCCCGATCAGGCCGCGTAGTGGCAGCCGTGTCCAATCGGCCGGTTCACCGGCAGACCGGGCGGCCGCGAGTTCGTGTGCGATCGCCTCGGAGACGTCGAGCTTGTCGAAGTAGGTCCCGAGGCAGAAAGTCATGCTCGCCGAGCTGCCGGACACCGCTACGTCGAGCAGCCGGTAGCTCGGCCGGTTTTCGAACAGCGCCGGCCTGTCCAGATAGCGAATCGCGGAGGTGTACCGCTCGAAACGACAGGCGGGCGCTCGCAGGGGCAGCACGCCGGACGCTTCGGGCTCGCTACCCGTGATGAAGATCGGATCGGGATCGTCCGCCCACTCGAGGTCGAGGTCTTCGATCCGCATCGGGCCGTCCGGCAGCCAGTTCCGGCGCGCGATGAACGGCACGTCGCCGATCCGCGCCTCCGGCCGGTAGAGGTCCGCGGCCGCACGGGCCAACTCTCCCCGATGACGGTTCAGCCGGCGCCGCACCCGGCACCACTCGGCCTGGCTGATCTCCACCTGGTCGACGGCGCCGACCAGGGCGGAGGTCGCGGGTGCCGGCGCCGGCTGAAGGAGTTCCTTCGACAGGCCGAGTTCGGTTGGTGAGATGTTGAGCTGCTGCGCGATGCGCAACAGCATCTCCAGGTCGCGCACCTGCCGTTGACCGGTCTCGATTTTCGAGACGTACGACTGGTCGAAGTTCAGCAGCTGGGCGAGTTCGGCTTGGCTCAGCCCGTTCGACCTCCGGTACTCCTGGAGGACGTCCGCGAGCAGTCCGGTGTTGAGCTCCAGGTCCGTCACCCGGGACGACAGCCACGAACTCCCCGCCTGCATCGGATCTCCCCTTCGGAGGGTCGGAAGCTGCCCACCACAACACCGGACGCGTCGCGGAGTACCCGCTTGACGAGCACGTATGCCGGTCAGGCATGCACGGTACCCGGCCATGACCACCTGGCCTTGGACATCGGTCCGCCCGGCGATGGACCGTGGGCTCGTGACACTCCAGCTGATCCCGCCGCCACCCGGTGCCTCGGTCGCCGCAGTGGTGGGGCACTACCTGCGCCAACTTCCCGAGGACGCGGACTCGCAGACCAGTCTCGTCTTCTACCGGAGGCTTCTCGCCGCGATGGACGCCGCGCCCAAGTCCGATCGCCGCTACACCTATGACGAAGGCTGGTACGTCGAGATGCGCGACTGCGTCCAGCGCTGTATCGACTCCCATGCCGCCCGTTGCTCCTGAAACCCCGGCGACTTGAGGCTAAGGCGTGTGGAGGTGGGTGGGGTGGCCGGCGAGGAAGGTGGCGGTGACCGGGATCTGGCGCAGGTCGGCCGGGGCGAGGTCGGCCGGGTCGACGGCGGTGATGAGCAGGTCGGCGGCGTCGCCGACGCGGATCTGGTCGCGGCCGCGGGCGGCGGCGCGTAGGGCGTCGGGCAGGGACAGCGCCTGTTCGGGGTGCCATGGCGGGCGGTCGTCGTCGGTTCTGGTGATCGCCGACGCGATGCCGTCCCACGGGTCCAGTGGCGCGACCGGCGCGTCCGAGCCGAACTCCAGCCGCACGCCCGCGTCGAGCAGGGCGGCATAGGGGAAAGCCTGCTCGGTGCGGCCGGCCCAGTAGCGGTCCGCCACATCCCGGTCGTCCGGCTGGTGCGCGGGCTGGACCCCCGCCGTGACGCCGAGTTCGGCGAACCGGGCCAGGTCCGAGGGCCGGACGAGCTGCGCGTGCTCGATCCGGCCGCGGCAGCCGGTCCGCGCGAAGGCGTCCAGCGCGATGGTGTTCGCGTGGTCGCCGATGGCGTGCAGTGCGGGTTCGATGCCGTGTGCGGCGGCCTTGGTGACCAGCGGGACCAACTGTTCCGGCGGCAGTTCGAGCAGGCCGTGACCGTCCCCGCCGGGGTAGCCGTCGTGGCAGTACGCGGTGCGAGTGTTGAGCGAGCCGTCCACGAACAGCTTGTACGGCCCGACCGTGAGCAGGCCGCCGGAATCGGGGACCACCTCGCCGGTGCGGTGGCCGCGGGCGATCGCCTCGTCCAGCAGGTACCTGGCGATCACACAGCGCACCCGGACCGGCAGCGGCCCCTGTTCGAGCCGGCGCAGCCAGTCGGTCACGGTGTCCGCGTACTCGAAGTCCATGATCCCGGTGACCCCGCGGGCGGCCGCCGCTTCGACGGCTTCCCGCACCCACCGGTCCCGCACCTCGACCGGCGCGGACGGCAGCGCGGCGGTGGTGGCCATGCAGTCGCCTTCCACCAGCACGCCGGTGGGGTGCTCGCGACCGAGCGCGGCGAGCATGGCCGGGCTGAGCCAGAGCGTGTGCAGGTCGGCCGAGAACATCGCCACCCGGCGGCCGGGCAGCACCCGCTCGAGCAGGTCCTTGTGCGGCCGGTCCGGCCAGAGCGCGTCCCGGAACCCGCTGCCGAACACCGGTTCCCCCGCCGGCACCGCGGCCGCGGTCAGCAGTTCCGCCGCTTCGGCCGCCGACCCCGCCGAGCCCAGCGGCACGTGCCGGCGGAACCCGGCCCACTGCACGGCGTGCACGTGCGAGTCGACCAGGCCGGGCAGCAGGGTGCCGCCGTCCCCGTCGAACACCTCCGAGTCGCTACCAGCACTGGCCAGCCCGGTGCCGATCTCGGTCACTTTCCTGTCAGAGATCCGTACGTCCGCCAGCGGCCCGCGTAAGCCGAGCCGTACCCGCCGCAAGAGCATGTGCCGACCCTATCCGGCCTGGTCGGAGGTCCCGCCGCAGCGGTGTCCCGCGGCCTGGTTTGCCGCTGGAGCAACACTTTCATCTGCATCGGTACGGCGTCGAATTTTCACACTTTAGTACGGAACGCAGCCATGACGGCACTTTGTGTGTCATGATGAGTATTCTTTTCTGGTGGGGGACGAACTGGGGTTCTCGTCCATTGAAGTAGCGCGATGACCGACTGGGGGTCGACTCGTTCGCACCCGGCGTGCACCGCACGGGCTGCCCCATTTCGTTGGTGCCAGGGGAGGGATGTATCTACCGCGCCCGCGGTGGCTCTTGTGCACCGTCCGGGCACGAAGTGCTGGGGAAGGGGTGAGTGATGATGCGAGCTCGCGAGATCTGATCTGGGGATGTAGACCTGGTTGAACCGGCGCCGGGAGACCGGGCGCGTCAGCGCGCGCGGTCCCGGGCCGGCAACCGCTCCGGAGCCACGGTCGCGAGTATTTCGGCCGCGGCTCGTTCACCGGCGCGCACCGCGCCGTCCAGGTAGCCGGACCAGTAGGTCGAGGTTTCCGACCCGGCCCAGTGCACCCGGCCCACCGGCCGCCGGATGGCGGGGCCGTACGCGGTCAGCGTGCCGATTCCGGGCACCGCCACCGGGCCGCCGCCCGCCCAGCGCTGCCCGGTCCAGTCCTGTTCCACGTAGTCGATCGGTTCCAGTGCCTTCGGGCCCACGGTTTTCGCCAGCGCCCGCAGCACTCCGTCGCGCCGTTCGGCCGGCGGGCGGTCGCCCCATTCGCGCCAGGTGGCCCCGCCGACGAACGCCAGCAGCACCCCGATTCCCGGCTCCGGCGGGCTGTTGTCGAAAGTCGCCCGCACCGGCCCGGAGTCCAGCAGCGCGGAGCCGGAAAGCCCGTCGTGGCGCCAGAAAGGCTCGGCGTACACCGCGTGGCACTTCATCAGCGCGCCCATCGGCATCCGCTGCAGCAGGCGCAGCTTTGCCGGTGGCAGCTGCGGATCCCAGTCGACCGCGGCGGCCTGCTGCGGCGGCACCGCGACGATCACGCGCGACGCGGTGAACTCGCCGCGGTCGCTGGTCACCCTCACCTGGTCGGCGTGCTGCGCGATCCGTCGGACCGGTGCGTTCAGCGTCACGGCGTCGCCGAGCCGGTCCGCGAGCCGCCGCGGGATCTGCTGTGCGCCACCGGCGAACCGCGACTCCTGCGCGCCGCCGGTGGTGCCGGCCGAACGATCGAAGGTGCCGGGGTTCTGCTCGTTCCCAGCCGCGGCCAGGTACCAGAGGAAGAACAGCAGCGAGATCTCCTGCGGGTCGGCGCCGATCAGCGACTGCAGGTACGGCACCAGCAGCCGTTCCGTCGCCGGGTTCAGGGTGTTGCCGCGCAGCCAGTCGTGCAGTGACGTGGCGTCCCATTCGGCCGCCTTCGGCGCGGCCCACGGCGCGTCCACCGGCACCTGCCTGGTCAGCCGCTCCAGCCGGAAGTGCAGCAGCGCCACGTCGGGCAGGGTGAGCAGGTCCGGCGGGATGGTGCCGGTGTAGCGGATGGTGCGCCCGCCGGTGACGTAGATGTTGTCGCCAGCGGTGTACTCCTTGAACGTGGCGACGCCAAGTTCGGCGGCCAGCGCGAGAATGTGGTCCTGCGTGGGGCCGGCGAAAGCGGCGCCGGACTCGACCACCGAACCGTCCGCCAGCACGTGGTCCAGTATCCGCCCGCCGACCCGGTCGTTCGCTTCCAGCACCCGCACGGACTGCCCGGCCGCGGCCAGCCGCCGCGCCGCGACCAGGCCCGACAGCCCGGCGCCGACTACCACCACATCCAGCATCGTTGCCTCCCCGGCGGTCAGTCTGGCAGCGTCGCCGCCCCCGCCCGATCCCCCGGGTACCGCCATCCGGGGACGGGCGGCCGCCCTGAAGGCCGCCCTTTCGCACGTGGCGGTCGTGAGTGATAAGTGTTGCCCTGGCAACCGTTTTCACTCACGAGGTCGGTAATGGCCTGGTGTAGGTCAATACAGCTACTCCGCTGTCGAACACCCGGCTGTCCGTGACGGTGTACCGCTCGGGCCGGAACCCGCCGCCGAACATCGGGATGCCCGCACCCGCCACCACCGGATGGATCTTGACCACCAGCTCGTCGATCTCCTCGCGCAGCGCGCCGGCCAGCCCACCGCCGCCGCAGAGCCAGATCCCGCCGCCAGCGGACCGCTTCAGCTCGCGGACCTTGGCCACCGGGTCGCCGGTCACCAGCTCGATGCCGGCGTCTGCGGGAAGGTCGGTTTCGTTGAGGGTGCTGGAAAAAACGTACTGGCGCAGATGTGCGTACGGGCTCGGCCTGCCGTCGCGCAGGCCGAACTCGTAGGTGCCGCGGCCCATCAGCACGGTGTCGAACTCGCGGTTGGCGCCGGTGATCCCGGCGGCCTCGCGCCAGCCCGTCGGCACCGTCTCCGGGTACCGCTCCGTCATCGCCGCGGAGTGGTCGCCTTCGAGCAGGTAGAAGCCGATATCGCCGTCCGGGCCGGCGATGAACCCGTCGATCGAGATGGCGATGTAGTAGGTGAGCTTCCGCATTCGGTCTCCCCTTGGCCGGCACCGTTCTGTGGCAGAATATCGGGTGACCGGCTGGTCCAAAGTCGACAGTCGGTTTCGCCGCCCGCTATCCACCGGGCGAGCTGATCCGGGTACCGCCGTCCGGGTGGTCTTTCCGCCTCTTGCCGGGGGCCATGCGCCCATCCGGCCGGGACCGGTACCGCATACGACGTAGCGCGCAGTCGAGGCGTACCGCAACTGCCGTAGTCCGATTTGCCGCACCTGGGCTGACGACTGGCTACCGGCCAGTCGCCAGACTTGCCGCGCTGAGCTTTTCCACCACAGAGTTCAAAGGATGATCGACATGACGCAGGGTGTATCCACCGCTGGTGCGGCGAAGCCGGAAAGCGCCGGTGCCCCGAAGGGCGCGGGAGCGGGTTACCTCACGCTTCGGATCGGCATCGTCATCACGGCCGCGTCCATTTTGCTGCAGGCGTTCTCCGCCGGTGAGGTGCTCACCAACGGCAGCCTGCTCTCGCTGCACGGCGCCGGTGCGGCCGGGGTGCATGGTGGCGCGCTGATCGCGGCGATCGGTGCGACCCTGCTGTGGCGTCCGGCCAGGCTCGCCGGCTGGCCCGCACTGGTCACCTGGGTCCTGTTCCTGGCGACCTTCGCGCAGAGCGCCATGGGCAGTGTCACCACCCTCAACGTGCACGTGCCGCTGGCCATCGCGCTGACCCTGGTCACCACCTGGGTGCTGGTCTGGTCGTTCATCCCGCCCCGCGCCCCCGCCGCGAAGTAATGGACTTGCGCCGCCGGGACGCCCTCCGCCTGTTCGGACTCGGTGCGGTCGCACTGGGTCCGATGGCGGCGGTGGCCGGCTGCTCGACGGCCGGTGCTTCGGAGGCTCGGCTGCTGCCGAGCGAGGTTCCGTTGCCCCAGCCGTTCACCAGCGGGCTGCGGATCCCTTCTGTGCTGCAGCCGGCCCCGGACGGCGGCGACAAGAGCACCGACTTCTACGACATGGTGGTGCGTCCGGCCGACGTGCAGATCCTGCCCGGCCTGAGCACCACCATCTGGGGCTACGACGGCCAGTTCCCCGGACCGACCCTGCGCGCGCGGCGCGGGCGCAGGGTCGTCCTGCGGCAGTCGAACGAGCTGCCGGTGCCGATCGCCACGCATCTGCACGGCGGCCGGACCCCACCGGAGGCCGACGGCTATCCGACCGACCTGACCATGCCCGCCGCGGGCGGTTTCGTCCCGCACCACATGAACGACCCGATGGCCAAGGTGACCACCGGGAGCCGCAGCTACGAATATCCGTTCGAGCAGCGGGCTTCGACGCTGTGGTACCACGACCACCGGATGGACTTCACCGGCCCGCAGGTGTGGCGCGGGCTGGCCGGGTTCTGCCTCGTCGGTGACGAGGAGGAGGACGCGTTGCCCCTGCCAAAGGGGGACAAGGACATTCCGCTGATGATCTGCGACCGCTCGTTCGGCGCGGACGGTCAGTTCCGCTATCCCGCGCTCGACGCCACGCTCCGCGAGGCGCCGGGAGTGCAGGAGGAGTACGGCGGCGGTGTGCTCGGTGACGTGATACTGGTGAACGGCTCGCCGTGGCCGGTGCACGAGGTGGCCGGCACGCGTTACCGCTTCCGGCTGCTCAACGCCTCCAACGCCCGGCGTTACGAGCTCGCGCTCGAAGCGCCGTCGGGGTCGCTGGGGTTCGTCCAGATCGGCAGCGACGGCGGCCTGCTCGCCGCACCGGTGCCGCGGCAGACGATCACCCTCGCGCCCGCCGAACGGGTGGACGTGGTGATCGACTTCGGCGGCGTCCGGATCGGCGACGCGATCACCATGGTGAACAAGGCCGCCGGTGGCGCACAGGGGCAGATCATGCGGTTCCTGGTGGCCCGCGCGGAAACCGACGACAGCGCCATCCCGCCGCGGCTGTCCGAGATCGAACGGCTGGACCCGGCACAGGCCGTGGTCACCAGGGAGTTCTCGTTCAAGAGCGGCGAGGTGGGCGGGCATTCCGGCTGGACGGTGAACGAGAACCCGTTCGATCCGTCCAGAATGGACGCCCGGCCGGCGCTGGACAGCATCGAGGTCTGGCGGATCAGCACGGACGTGGAGCATCCGATCCACCTGCACCTGGTGCACTTCCAGGTGCTCTCGGTCGGCGGCAAGGCGGTGGACATCCCCGGCTGGAAGGACACCCTCGACCTGGGGGCGGTGAAGACGGCGGAGATCATCATGCGGTTCTCCGGCTACCGCGGCCGCTACGTCTTCCACTGCCACAACCTGGAACACGAGGACATGGCCATGATGGGCAACTTCGAAGTCGTGTGAGGCGATCGGAAATGGGTCCAGCGGAGGAACATGCGGTGTTCGTCGAGCAACTGCGCCGGTGGTCTCTCGGCATCTTGGACGACGAGCTGGCCCGGCTCTCCCAGCGGGTTCCGCAGCTGACCGAGAACGAGCTGTGGGTCATCGAGTACGCGCTGAACCAGCTCGTCGAAGGAACCCTGCTGTCTCCGGTGCAGGCGCTGCCTGACCGGGCCCGCCAGCTGCGCGCCCTGTTCGGCCTGCCCGTGGCCGAGCGCGAGTATGTCCAAATAGGAGGTGCGGCATGACGGCGCAGCAGACTCGTCCGGCGCGCAAGCCCGCGCGCATGCCACCCCCGGTGCGCAAGCTGTTCACCTTGCTGCACATCGTGTTCGCCATCAGCTGGCTGGCCAGTTCGGTGGTCGACCTGATCCTGGCCCTGCTCGGCCAGAGCACGGACGAACCGGAGCTGCAGCATGCCGCGTACCGCGTGCTGGGCGTGCTCGGTGACTATCTGGTGCTGCCGCTGAGCTGGGCCACCCTGATCACCGGTGTGCTGATGGCGATGGGCACCGGCTGGGGCCTGGCGCGGCACAAGTGGGTGCTCACCAAGCTGAGCCTCACCGTGCTGACCGTGACGCTGGTGCTGGCGGCCTTCCTGCCCAGCGTGCACGAGGCGGTGGCCGCGGTGGAGAGCACGCCGGCCGGGCAGCTCGCCGACGTCGGCGGCGCCGCGAGCGATCTGTCCATCGCGGGCAGCGTCTCGCTGGCGATCTACTTGTTCAACGCCTTCCTGTCCGTCTTCAAACCTTGGGGGCGCACGAAGTTCGCTTCCCGTACCGCGCAGACCGCGAAGGCCTGAGCGATGCGGGGAAGGTGGTGAGGGGTCCGGTGCCCGCATGGGGTGTGTGGACAGCGGGCCCCTCGCCGCCGCCTTTCAGCCGACCCAGCCTGGACGGACTAGGCCGGCCTCGTAGGCGACCGCGACCAGCTGTGCCCGGTCGCGGGCACCGAGCTTGACCAGCGCCCGGCTGACGTGGGTGCGCGCGGTGGCCGGGCTGATGCAGATCTGCCTGCCGATCTCGTCATTGGACAGTCCCTTGGCGACCAGCGTGACGACTTCTCGTTCCCGTTCGGTCAGCGCACTGAGCTTGCCGCTGGGCACCGGCCGCCTTGTCTTGGCGGCGAACTCGTCGATCAGCCGCCGGGTGACCGTCGGGCTGAGCAGCGCGTCGCCGTGCGCGACCACCCGTACCCCGGCGATCAGCTCCTGCGGTTCGGTGTCCTTGACCAGGAAGCCGCTGGCACCGGAGCGGATCGCCTCGAACACGTACTCGTCCAGCGCGAACGTGCTGAGCATGATGATACGGACGTCCGCGAGGTCGGCGTCCGCCGCGATCTGCTTCGTGGCCTCCAGACCGTCGGTGCCCGGCATGCGGATGTCCATCAGCACCACGTCCGGCTTCAGCTTCCTGGTCAGTTCCAGCGCTTCTTCGCCGTCGCAGGCTTCGCCGACGATTTCGAGGTCCGGCTGCGACCGGAGCAGGGCGCGGAAGGCGCCGCGGACCAGTGCCTGGTCGTCGGCCAGCAGTACCCGGATCGACACCGGGTCGCCGGTCATGAGCCGTCTCCGAGCGGCAGCCGCGCCTCCACCACGAAACCGCCGTACCGCCGCTGCCCGGCGTTCAGGCTGCCGCCGAGCTCGGTGGCCCGTTCCCGCATGCCGTGGATGCCGTGCCCGGCCCCGCTGCGGTCCTGGTCCAGGGTGCGCGCCCTGCCCTCGTCGGAAACCCGCACCACCAGCACGTTTTCGTCCAGCCTGATGCCGACCTTGGCCCGCCGGGCGGTGGAATGCTTGGTCACGTTGGTCAGTGCCTCCTGCACGATGCGATAGGCCGCGATGTCCACTCTGGCCGGCAGCTCCCGGCCGCCGAGCTCGACCTCCGTCGTGGTCGTCACGCCCGCGTCGCGCGCCGCCCGCACCAGCCGGCCCAGATCCTTGAGGCTAGCGGTCGGCGCGGTGGGCGCTTCGGTTTCGCCGCGAAGTGAGTTCAGCGTGCCACGAATTTCGGACAGGGTGTCCCGGCTGGTGGTGCGGATGACGTTGAGGCTGCTCTCCACCTGCTCCCGGTCGCCGAGCAGGTGCAGCGCGACCCCGGCCTGCACGTTGATCACCGACAGGCTGTGCGCGAGCACGTCGTGCAGGTCCCTGGCCAGTTGCAGCCGTCCGTCGCCGGCCACCCGCAGCGCCTCCTCGGCCTGCGCGCGCTCCCGCTGCCGCGCCGACTCGCGGCGCACCCGGACCTGCTCGCTGACCACCGTCACCACGACCATGATCGAGCTGATGCCGACCACCTTGTCCTGCTCCATCGGCTGACCGAACCGCCAGGTCAGCGCGGCCACCAGGAACCCGACGAACAGCGCGGTGGCCGTCCACGCAACCAGCCGGCGCCCGTCGAGCTGGGCGATGATCAGCGAGAAGGCGAAGCTGAGCACCACTGGGCCGAACGGGTAGCCGAGCACCAGGTAGACGCCAAGGCTGAGCAGGGAGACCAGCACCGGCAGGGCGGCGTCCACCCGGCGCAGGAAGAGACCGAGCGGGCCGATCACGAGCAGTACGTACGCCAGTGCGTCCCGCGGCTCGGTTTCCGGTGCCTCGTAAGCGATTCCACTGGTGACCATCACCTGCATGAGCACCAGCACGCCGATCAGGGCGGCCTCGCGCGCGAAGTCCTCGCGTGCGCTGGTCTCCGCCGGGGTGCTCACCGGGCAACCATAAGTGCCAACGCTCCCACCCCGCAGTGGGTTCTCAGCGGGCTTTCATGTACGGCGAATGAGGTATAGGCCGGCCCGCGAGTACCGCAGAAGACGCACACCAGGTCACGTTGTTGGACGGACGCGGTGCGGCGCCGGATTGAGCACAGTAGTGCATACGGGCTCTGCGATCGGTGGGGCATCGCCGACAGAGGACGCCTGGAATGCCTGGTCTTTCTATCTCGCGCTGTAGCGACGGCACGCCCGGTTCCGAAACCCCCACGGAACCTGGCGTGCCGTCGGCCGCACCCGAGGAACGACCGGTCGCCGGGGTCAGCCGCGCGACCAAGATCTACGGCCACGGGGACGCCGCGGTGACCGCGCTGGACGAGGTCACGGTTTCCTTTCCCCGTGCCACGCTCACCGCGATCATGGGCCCTTCCGGCTCCGGCAAGTCGACCCTGCTGCACTGCCTCGCCGGGCTGGACACGCTGACCGGCGGCACCGCCACCATCGAGGGCAGGGACCTGGCCGCGTTGTCCGACACCGGGCTGACCCTGCTGCGACGGGAACGCATCGGTTTCGTGTTCCAGTCCTTCAACCTGCTGCCCACCCTGTCCGCCGGTGAGAACATCACGTTGCCGCTCGACCTGGCTGGCAGGTCGGTCGACCGGGTCTGGTTCGACACCCTGGTCGCCGCGGTGGGCCTCACCGACCGGCTCGGCCACCGGCCTGCCCGGCTTTCCGGCGGCCAGCAGCAGCGGGTCGCGGTGGCCAGGGCGCTGATCACCCGGCCGGCGGTGGTGTTCGCGGACGAGCCGACCGGCAACCTGGACAGCCGCAGCGGCACCGAGCTGCTCGAGCTGCTGCGCCGGTCGGTGCGCGACCTGGACCAGTCGGTGATCATGGTGACGCACGACCCGGTCGCCGCCGGCTACGCCGACCAGGTCGTCTACCTCGCCGACGGGCGGGTGGTGGACACCATGCTGCGGCCCACCGCCGAGCGGGTACTGGACCGGATGAAGACGATCGGCGGCTCGTGATGGGCGACCTTTACGATCGCGAGTACTGATGCTGCGGCTCGCACTCCGGGAGACCTGGGCGCGAAAGCGGCGTCTCGCCGGCACCATGTTCGCCGTCTTCCTCGGCGTCGCCCTGCTGAGCGGCACCTTCGTGCTGTCCGACACGCTGACCCGCAGCGTCAACCAATCGCTGTCCGACACCTTTTCCGGGATCAGCGTGGTGGTGCGGTCCAGCCAGGCGCTGGACCCCAGCCCGCGCCCGGACCGCAGCACCCTGCCCGCGGAGCTGGTCACCGCGGTGGCCGCGGTGCCCGGGGTGGCCGAGGCCGCGCCGGTGATCGGCGGCTACGCGCAGATCCTCGGCCGCGACGGCCGCGCGGCGCTGGGGGACGGTTTCCGGGTCGGCGCCAGCTGGATCGGCGAGACCCCGCTGAACAACTACCGGCTCGCCGAGGGCCGGAGCCCGGCCGCGGACCATGAAGTGGTCATCGACCGCTCCACGGCCAGGGCGGTCGGGCTGACCCTGGGCACCAGTACCACCGTGCTGGCACCGGAACCGCATCCGGTGACCGTGGTCGGCATCGCCACCTTCGGCAGCGCCGACGGTTTCCTCGGCAGCTCCTACGTCGGGTTCACCCTTGCCGCGGCGGAAAAGCACCTCGGCAAGCCGGGCCAGGTGTCGAACATCTTCGTGCACGCGCAACCCGGAGTGGCGAAGGCGGACTTGGCGGCCAGCATCTCGGCCGTGCTGCCGCCGGGCGTGCAGGCCGTCGTCGGGTCGGAGGCCTCCGCGGAGGCGACCGGGGTGATCAACGAGGGACTGCTGGTCAACCTGAACCTGGTGATGTCCGGGCTGGCCGCGCTGAGCCTGCTGGTCGCGATCTTCTCGATCTACAACACGCAGTCCATCCTGACCGCCCAGCGCACCCGCGAGTTGGCCCTGCTGCGCGCGGTCGGCGCGAGCAAGCGGCAGGTGCTGCTCGGCGCGCTCGGTGAGGCCGGCATCGTCGGCGCGGTGGCCGCCCTGTTCGGCCTCGGCGGCGGGCTGCTGCTCACCCTCGGCCTCAAGGGCGCCTTCGCCGGGTTCAACGTGATGCTGCCGGGCAGCGGTCTCGTGGTGCGCCCGGCCGGGCTGCTGATCTCCTTCGCGGCCGGGGTGCTGGCCACCGTGCTGGCCGGCCTGGTGCCCGCGCTCCGCGCGTCCAGGGTCGCGCCGCTGGCCGCGCTGCGGGACGTGGAGGCCCGCGCCGCGAACCCGGGCGGTGCCAGGGCGCCGATCGGGCTCGGGCTGCTCGGGTTCGGAGTGCTCGGCGTGGTCGGTTCGATGGCTGGGCTCGGCGTGGTCACCGGTGGTGTCGGCGTGCTGCTGGTGGTGGCGGGCGCGATCGCGCTCGGGCCGATCGCGGCGGGCCCGGCGATGAAGTACTTCAGCGCGCCGTTCGGTGCGCGCCGCGGCGCTCCGCTGGATCTGGCCGTGCGCAACGCGGTCCGCGACCCGCATCGGGTGGCCGGCGCGGCCACCGCGCTGCTGGTGGGCACCCTGCTGGTGACGCTGGCGACGGTGCTGGCCGGTTCGCTGCGCGCCTCACTGGACGCGGCCGCCGCCGGTTCGCTGCGGGCGGACCTGGTGATCAGCGCGCCGGGGGCGAACGGGGCCACCTCGGGGCTTGGCACCGGCGTGGTCACCGCCGTCCGGCACGGTGACGGGGTCGGCAAGGCCGCCGCGCTCGGCACCGGCCGGGTGCTGGCCGGTGGCGCCGGGCAGGCGGTCACCGTGGCCGACCCCGGGCAACTGGACGGGCTGGTCGAGTTCGAGTTCCGCTCCGGCGACCCGGCCGGCCTGCACGGCGACGCGGTCGCGGTTCGCCAGGCCTTCGCCGAGGAAAGGGGCTGGCGCAGCGGGGACACGGTGCCGATCGGCTTCCCGGACGGGGCCACCGTGCACACCCCGATCGCCGCCGTGTTCGCCGCGCCGGGCCTGGTGCGCGACGTGGTGCTGCCGCCGGAAACCTGGGCCGCGCACAACGGGCAGCAGGGCGCGAGCGAGGTGCTCGTCGATCTCCAGCCCGGCGCCGACCGGGCGCGCACGATCAGCGCGCTGGAGCACGCGATGCGGGCGTTCGGTGATCCGCCGGTGCGGGACCGGCAGGAGTACATCGACTCGGAGACCGAGGCCGTCGGCACCGCGCTGAACCTGGTGTACGCGATGCTGGCGCTCGCCGTGCTGATCGCGGTGCTCGGGATCGCGAACACCGTTTCGCTGTCGGTCTTCGAGCGCACCCGCGAACTGGGGCTGCTGCGCGCGGTCGGGCTGACCCGCGGCCAGACCAGGACCACGGTGCGCTCCGAAGCCGTGCTGATGTCGGTGTTCGGCAGTTTGGGCGGGGTGCTGCTCGGCTGCCTCGCCGGCGCGGTGACCGTGCTTTCCGCGAACTCGATCTTGCTGACCCAACTGGAACTTCCGGTGCTGCCGCTGGTGATCATCCTGATCGCCGGCGCACTGTCCGGGGTGCTGGCCGCCGCGAGGCCGGCCAGCAGAGCCGCCCGGCTCAACGTCCTGACCGCTATTTCTGCGAGTTGAAAAATGACCACCATTATTGAGCCAGACCACGTAAAATCGTTACCCAGCCGCGGAGGTCACATGGTGAACGTGCTGCTGTTGGGCGCCGCCGGAGTAGCCGGCCGCGCTGCGCTGACCGCTCTGACGAGCGAGGGTCATCCGGTCACGGTCTGGGACAACCAGCGCCTCCCGGTGGGGGTTCCGGTCGCCGGCGGGCCGATCAGCGTGGACCTGGTCGGCGGTTTCGACGCCGTGGTGGACCTGCGGCCGAGCTGCGAGCTGCCCGACCGCGGGGTCGCGGACCTGGTCAGCACCTGCATCGCGGCCGGTGTTCCCCGGCTCATCCGCGGTTCGGTCACCTGCGGCTACGCCGACGGCGGGGACGGCTACGTGGCCGCGGACCGGACCGTCCGGGACGCCGTCGGCGGCCTCGCCTGGGCGATGGCGGTGGAGCGGCAGGTCGCGGACTTCACCGCCGCCGGCGGGGCCGGGGTGGTGCTGCGGTTCGGCAAGTCCTACGGGCCGGACGACGTGGCGACCTGGCGGATGCTGAACCTGGCCAGGCGCGGCTGGTGCCTGCTGCCCGGCCGTGCCGGCGCCTGGCACAGCGCGATCCACACCGCCGACGTCGGCACCGCGGTCGAGGCAGCATTGCGGGCACGGGCCGGAATCTGGGACGTGGCCGACTCGGAACCCTTGCGCCGCGCCGATCTGGTGCAGGTACTGGCGAGCGTGGTGGGCAGGCCCACCTTGCGCCGCCCGCCTCGCTGGCTGGCCGCCGCGGCCGGTGCGTCGTCGATGGGCCGTTCGCACCGGGTCTGCAGCACCGAGTTCCGCGCCGAGACCGGCTGGGCCCCTTCGGTGCCGAGCCGCCGCGACGGGCTGCCGGTGGTCGCCAGGCAGCTTTCCTTTCCCTGCGCCGATACCAGCGTCCGGAGCTAGACCTTGGGGGGTTTGCCGAGCAGGCGGTCGGTGGACAGCGATCCGGTCACGACCTCGTTCGCGACCTCGCTCAGCCGGCGGTTGTTCGTCCGCGCGTACCCGCGCAGCGCGTTGAACGCCGCGCCGAGGTCAGTGCCGAGCCGTTCGGCCACCAGCCCCTTGGCCTGCTCGATCACCACCCTGCTGTTCAGCGCCGACTGCAGCTGTTCGATCAGCACTTCCTGGCTGCGCATGGAACGTTCCTGGAGCAGGCCGATGGTGGCCACCGAGACCAGCGCGTTGGCCGTGCGGATCGCGTCCTGGTCCAGTTCGCCGGGTTTGTCGCGGAACAGGTTGAGCGCGCCGATCACTTCGTCGCGCAGCCGCATCGGCAGTGCGTGCACCGACTTGAAACCGGCCGCTTTGGCCGCGCTCGGGAACCTGGTCCACCGCGAGTTCGACGCGGTGAGATCGGGGTGGCTGATCGTGGAGCCGGTCCGGAAGGCGTCCAGGCAGGGACCTTCGTCGTTCTGGAGCTGGAGCAGCTCGAGCAGCCGTACCCGCTCGTCCGAGCTGGCGATCAGCTGCAGCTCGCCGGCCGTGTTGGCCAGCAGCAGCCCGGCCGCGTCGATGTCCAGCAACTCCACGCACCGATCCACCAGCAGGTGCATGAAATCGATGACGTCGAAGTCGTCGATCAGGGTGTCTGCTAGTTCGACGAACGTGTCGACGAGGCGCTCATGACTCATCGAGGTCACCTCCATGGGGTTGCCAGGGTACTTGTCTTGCGCGCGGTCTGTGCGTCAAGCGGGCGTCTCTTCCGGTGAGAAGCGGATTCGCCGGGTCACCACGTCGGTGGCCAGCTCGGTCAAGGTCCGCTGGTCGGTGAAGGCTCTGGCGCGTAGCCGGGCGAAGGCGTCTTCCATGCTGACGCCGAGCTGCCCGGCGACCATGCCGGTGGCCTGGTGCACCTGCGGGCTGTTCAGCGGCAGGCCGTCGCCATCCGGCACGCCGTCTCCGACCGGGCGTCCGGCCTGCTCGTCCAGCAGCAGCCGCAGGGCCAGGTCGGCGAAGACCACCGAGTTCGCCAGCGCGTCGCTGCCCAGCGAGCCCACTTCGACCTGGTGCAGGGTGAGCACGCCGACCGGGATGGCGCCGATGCACAGCGGCAGTGCGAACACCGCCCGCGCCCCGGCGTCCACGGCCAGCGGCGCGAACAGCGGCCAGCGGCGGGCGCCGGCCGACGTGCCCAGATCGCTGACCAGCACCGGCCGGCGCTGGTCAGCGGCGTCAACGGAGGGGCCCTCGCCGGTGGTGACCTGCAGCTCTGCCAGGCTCCCTGCCAGCGCGTCCGTGGCGTACTTCAACTCTGGCCAGCCGGAACCGTTGGCGAGGGTCAGCGCGGCGCCGCTCACCGTGAGCCGGTGCACCGCGGCGTCGCACAGCACTCGCGGGGACACCACCACGGCCTTGGCCGCCGCGTGCTCGGACAGCCAGTTCCACACCCGGACGATCCGGCTGCCGTCGCTGACCAACGCGATCGCCTGGCCCTTTCGGCTGTGCACACCCGGCAGCGGCTCGTACGGCCGGCCGGTTCGCGGTTCAGCGAGTGGCCGCACGCAGTGGTGCGCCGACTGCGTGTAGATGTTCTAGCACGTACCCGTAGGTCCGCAGCCAGCCGCACTGGGCGTAGTCGATCCCCCGCTGGCGGCAGAATTCGCGCACGATCGGCTGAGCGCGGCGCAGGTGCGGCCTCGGTAGGGTCGGGAAGAGGTGGTGCTCGATCTGGTAGTTCAGTCCGCCGAGCGCGAAGTCCACCCAGATGCCACCGCGCACGTTGCGCGACGTGAGCACCTGCTTGCGCAGGAAGTCCAGCGTGTGTCTTTCGGCCAGGGTGGGCATGCCCTTGTGCCCCGGGGCGAACGAGCATCCCATGTAGACACCCCAGAGGCACTGGTGCACCAGGATGAACACCACCGCGGTGAGCGGCGAGAGCACCAGGAACACCGCGGTCAGGTAGAGCGCGAAATGCCCGGCCAGCAACAGAATCTCGCCGCGCCGCGCCTTCACCCCGGGGTGCCGCAGCGCCTGCACGCTGGACGCGTGCAGGCTCAGCCCTTCGAGCAGCAGCAGCGGGAAGAACAGGAACGCCTGGTACTTGGCCATCCAGCGCAGGAAACCCCGTTTGTGCCCGCCCTGGCCGACGGTGAAGGCGAGTGCGGGGATGTCCAGGTCGGGATCGTCCTGTTCGTGGTTCGGGTTGGCGTGGTGGCGGTTGTGCTGGCCGAGCCACATCCCGTAGCTGATCCCCACCAGTCCACCGTGGACATAGCCGATCAGGTCGTTGGCCTGGCGTTTGCGGAAGATCTGCTTGTGCCCGGCGTCGTGCCCGATGAAGGCGAACTGGCCGAACATCACGGCGAAGAAGGCGGCCAGGAACAGCTGCCACCAGGAGTCGCCGAGGAAGGCGAAAGCCACCCAGCCGCCGGCGAACGCGAGGATGTTGAGCCCGATCTTCACCGCGTAGTAGCCGTACCGCCGGCGCAGCAGGCCGGCCTGCCGGATCTCGCGCGAGAGTTCGGCGTAGTCGCTGTTCTGCGTGGGCAGGGCCTCGGTGGAGGTCATCAAACGCCCGCTTCCCGGTTGGCGTCTACAGCGCACCGGGGTCTCGGGCGGCACCGCTCGCGGTTCTTCCCGCGTTCCCCACCAGCGTCCCACCCCCACCACCTATCAGCAACCACCCCCGGTTAACTGTCCGTGAAGGCCACCTTGCCTACCTTCAAGGTAGTGAAGGTGGCCTTCACGGACAGTGAGGCGGCTGGTGGGGTCAGTGGCGGGGCTTGGCGATGATGGCGGTGTTCTCCAGCGGCAGGTCGGCGGTGCGTTCGACGTCGAAACCGGCCCGGTTCAGCATCGAGGTGAAGCTCTCCAGCGTGCGGTGCTTGCCACCGGCGGTCATCAGCAGGTGCAGGTCCCACATCGACGGCAGCACGGTGGCTTCGGCGTCCGCGGTGGCCCGCACCAGCCGGTCGAACACCAGCACGCGCCCGTCCGCGGGCAGCTCGCGCCGGCACCGCTCGAACACGCCGACCACGTCGTCGTCGGCCCAGCCGGCCAGCACCCGGCAGAACATGTACACGTCCCCGCCAGGCGGCACGGACTCGAACATGCTGCCGCCGGCCAGCTCGACCCGGTCCAGGCCGACCGTGGCGGTCAGGTTCTCGCGGGCGAGCGGCACCACGTGCTCGCGGTCGAACAGGATGCCGGTGGCGTCCGGGGTGGCGGACAGGATGGCCGCCAGCAGCTGCCCGTTGCCGCCGCCGACGTCCACCACCTTCTTGCCGGAGAAGTCGAACACGTCCGGCACGTAGTCGAAGAAGACGTTGCCGGCCTTCATCGCGCGCTGGAAGCGGTCGGCCGCGTCCTCGTGCTCGCCGAGATAGCTGTACAGCGGCTGGCCGTACGCCTCCTCGAACCCGGAGCCGACCGTGGTGATGGCCTTCTTCGGGTGTCCCCAGGCGGTGTAGAACTCCTCGCCGTAGAGCAGGCACATCTCGCGCATGGAGTCGGGCTCGTCCAGCAGCGTCCGGCTCAGCGCGGTGTTGCGGAAGCCGGTCTCGCCGTCGCCTTCGAACACCTTCATCGCGACCAGCAGCCGCATCAGGCGGTGGATGCCCTCTTCCTTCGAGCCGGTCGACGCCGCCAGCTCGACGGTGGTGACCCGGCCCGCCTCGATGTGATCCGGCAGTCCCAGCTTGACCGCGGTGTAGAGGGCCTGTGCCCGCCACCCGCCGGTGATCACTTCCAGCGCTTCGCGGGTGGCCTGCAAGTCGACCTTCACTCTGCCTAACCTCCGGTTCGGGCGGTGCTCAGGTGGGTCAGGTGGGGATGCCCTCGCGCCTGATCACCGGCACCTCGATGCCAAGCGCGCGCAGCTGGTTGTACGGGTTCATGAATTCCCGATTCTGCACGATCTTGCCTTCCTTCAGCAAGAACGAGTGGATGAAATGGTTCTCGTAGTACCCCTCGGGGTAGCCGGGGAAGAGAATCTTGCCCTTCCCGTCGCATTCCACCCAGAATCGGTTCGGGTCCTGCGTCTCGAAGATCTCGATGTTGTACCAGACCCAGTCCGGAAAGACCTGGAGCGACCAGGCGCCGTGCGCCTTGAGCTTTTCGCGGCCACGGGAAACGATCGGTTCCTTGGTGTCGCCGGTGTACAGGCCGCCGCTGCCGTCCTCGGTGAAGAGCTGGTACCGCGTCAGGCGGCCTTCACCTTTTCTGCTCATGTAGTCCGCGACCACTTCGCGGTGGACGCGCCGCAACTCCACGTCGTCGGAGAATCCTTGATTGTTCGAGGTGACGTCGGTCATAATCGAAACCTCACAAAGTGTTGGAGAGGCTGGCCTGCCCGAACTTTTTTAGTGGCCGACCAGGCGATCTGTCAACGTGTCCAACTGACGATTTTCCCTGGTTGGACGCCCCGCTTGGCGCCCAGGACCGGCGCCGGTAGCTTGAGCGAATGCACGATTATGTGGTCGCCGATGTCTTTACCGGTACCCCGCTGGAGGGTAATCCCGTCGCCGTCTTCCTGGACGCGGCAGATTTGTCCCCAGCGACCATGCAGCGCATCGCCCGTGAAATGAATCTTTCGGAAACCACTTTCGTGCTCCCGCCGGAGAACGGCGGCGACGTGCGGGTCCGGATCTTCACCCCGGTCAACGAACTTCCCTTCGCCGGCCATCCGACCCTGGGCACCGCCATCGTGCTCGGTGGCTCGACCACGGCGGAACGCATCGAGCTGGAAACCCATATGGGCACCATCCCGTTCGATTTCGACCGTTCCGACGACCGGCTGCTCTCCGCCAGCATGCGCCAGCCGATTCCCACCTGGGGCCCGTACGAGCAGGCCGAAGAGCTGCTCGACGCGCTCGGCTGCGAGTCCTCCATCCTGCCGGTGACCGTCTACCACAACGGGCCGCGGCACGTTTTCGTTGGACTGGAAAGCGTTTCGGCGCTGTCCGCGGTCAAACCGGACCTGCTCGCGCTGGCCCACCACCTGGACATGGCCGCGAACTGCTTCGCCGGCTCCGGCCGGCACTGGCGGATGCGGATGTTCTCGCCCGCCTACGGGGTGGCCGAGGACGCGGCCACCGGTTCGGCGGCGGGCCCGCTCGGAGTGCACCTGGCCAGGCACGGCCTCGCCCCGTTCGGCGAGCAGATCGAAATCCTGCAGGGCGTGGAGATGGGCCGCCCGTCCACCATGCTCTCCACCGTGCGCGGCACCGCCGACAAGATCGAGCAGGTGGACGTGGCCGGTTCCGCGATCGTGATCGCCCGTGGCACCCTGCAGATTTGACGTCGTGAGTGGAAAGTGTTGCCAGGGCAACACTTTCCACTCACGAGGCTTTAGGGCTGGAGCCGCTGGCTGGTCCAGGTGTCGCCGTCGAGGTCGTAGCGCAGCCGGCGGTGCAGCCGGTCCGGGCTGCCCCGCCAGAACTCCACTGTGGACGGAGCGAGCCGGTAGCCGACCCAGGCGGCGGGGCGGGGCAGTGCTTCGCCAGGCTCGGCCAGCTTGGCGGCCTCGGCGCGCAGTTCCTCCTCGTCGGCCAGTGGCGCGCTCTGGTCCGCGGCGACCGACATCGGGTGCGTGCTGATCGGGCGGGCGTTCCACAAAGCGTCGGATTCGGCGTCCGGCAGCTGCGTGACGCGCCCGCCGAAGATCACCTGCTGGCTGGTCTCGCGCCAGTAGAACACCCCCGAGGCCCAGTCGTTGCCGGCCAGGTCACGGCCCTTGGGGCTGGTGTTGTGGCTGGTGAACACCCAGCCTTCGGCGGTGATCTTGATGGTCTGCACGATCCGGTTGGACGGACGGCCCTTGGCGTCCGCGGTGGCCAGCGCGACCACTCCCGGCTCCCGCACCCCGAGCTCGACCGCGGTTTCGAACCACTTGCGCAGCAGCGCGATCGGGTCCGCCGGTGGTGTGTCGAACTCGGGTAGCTCCAGCGCGATCGGCGGTGCGAACGTCGGCGCGTTGTTCACTTACTCCTCCACATGTTTCCGCTGATGATGCGTCTCAGTTGCCCAGCGCCAGCCCGAGCCCGGACAGGACCGCCTGGTCGTAGCGCCCCTCCACGGTGGCTTCGACGTCGAACCGTACTCGTTCGGTCGGCCCGTAACCGATCAGTTCGGCCGCCCGGTGCGGGGGCAGCGGCTGCTTGGTCGCCTCCTCGGACTCCCACAGCATCACCGCGCCCCAGCGGTTTCCCTCGCGGTCGGAGATCCAGAACTTGAAGCGCAGCCCGCGGACGTCCTTCCACGGATCGACGCCCTCGTCCCGCAGGTAGACCCGCAGCGTGTCGATGGTCTGCTCGGAGTCGGTCAGGTCCCACCAGGCAATCGTTGCCCTCATACGCCCAATACCTCTTTCATCCGGTCGGTGACGATCCTGGGTCCGTCTTGGGTGAGTACCGATTCGGCGTGGAACTGCATGGACGCGAAATGCGGTCCGCGCAGCGCGTGCACCTCGCCAGTTTCGGCGTCCCGGCTGATCTCCACCAGCCCTACGCCTGGCCGGTCCACCTCGTTCTCGCTGCTGTGCGCGGCGAAGGTGTTGTAGAAGCCGACCCGTTCGCGCGCGCCGAACAGGTCGATCTCCCGTTGCGCGCCCTGGTTGGGCACGTCCCGGCGGACCAGCTTCAGGCCGAGGTGCGTGCTCAGCACCTGATGGCTGAGGCAGACCGCGATGAACGGCCGCCGCTCCCGCAGCAGGGTGCCGATCGCGGAGTGCAGGTGCGCGATCCGGGGATGGCTCAGGTCGCCGGGGTCGCCTGGACCTGGCCCCATGATCACCAGGTCGTGCTCGTCGAAGTGGTAGGGCTGGTCGAACCGGCGCACGGTGACCGTCAGGCCCAGCGAGCGGAGCTGGTGGTCGATCATCGAGGTGAAGGTGTCCTCCGCGTCCACCACCAGCACTCGCCGCCCGGCCAGTCCCGGCTCGGCTGTCGCGCGCGCGGCGTTGTCGGCCAGCCAGAACCGGGCCAGCCCGGTGTTGCGCCTGCCGAGCGCGGCCCGCACGTCCGGGTGATCGCCGAACCTGGCCGGCCGTTCCGCGTCCAGCGCAGCCAGCAGCCCGGCCGCCTTCGCCCTGGTTTCGGCCACCTCGGACACCGGGTCGGAATGGCGCACCAGGGTGGCGCCGACGCCGATCTCCACCCGGCCGCTGGAGTCGATGTCGGCGGTGCGGATCAGGATCGACGAGTCCAGCGTGCGCTCGCCGCGCTCGTCCCGGCCGATCAGCGCGATGATGCCGCTGTAGTAGCCGCGGCCACGCGGCTCGTACCGGCCGATCACCCGGCAGGCGCTCTCCAGCGGGCTGCCGGTCACCGTCGGCGCGAACATCGTCTCGCGCAGGATCTCGCGCGGGTCGCGGCTGGAGCGGCCCTTGATGAAGTACTCGGTGTGCGCCAGCCAGGCCATCTCCTTGAGGTAGGGGCCGACCACCCGGCCGCCGTTCTCGCAGATGCGGGCCATCATCTTCAGCTCTTCGTCCACCACCATGTACAGCTCGTCGGTCTCCTTGCCGTCCGCGAGGAAGGCCATCACCTCGGACAGCGTCGGCCCGGTCGGCGGGTACCGGTAGGTGCCGCTGATCGGGTTCATCACCGCCACGCCCTCGTGCAGGCTGACATGCCGTTCCGGGGTCGCGCCGACGAAGGTCCGGGTGCCGGTGTGCACGACGAAGGTCCAGTACGCGCCCGATTCCCGCTCCCACAGCCGCCGGAAGAAGGTCAGCGCGCTGTGCGCGCCGTAGCCGGTGATCTCCGCGATGAACGAGCGCTTGATCACGAAGTTGGCGCCCTCGCCGGTGCCGATCTCCTCGGCGACCACCTTGCGCACGGTTTCCGCGTAGGTCTCGTCGTCCACGTCGAAAGCGCCGCCGGCCAGCCGGATGTCCTCGTCCGGGATGCGCGCCAGCACCTCGGCGGCCGGCACTCGCGCCTGCCCGGTCACCCGCATCGCGATCAGCGGGGACCCGTCGTCGACGCAGTCGAATCCCCGTTCGCCGATCTGCCGGTAGGGCACGATCGCCAGCACCTCGTGCCCGGGCCCGCCGTCTTCCTCCGGTACCGGCAGCCCGGCAAGAGTGTCCGGTGTGGACACTTCGCCGACCAATACCTCCAGGCAGTGCCTGCCGGTCGACTCGGGGCGGTGCAGCAGGGCGAACGGCGGTGGCTTCGGTCCGAGCACCTGGCCGAGCAGGTCTGTGTTCACGGCAGGGTTCATGGCAGGACCTCTTTGGCGGTGAGCACCACGGCGCAGCGCTCGGCCGCGTACTCCACGGCCAGCCGGTGGTAGTCCTCGGTGAAGTCCGCGATCGCGTCCGCCACCACGAAGGCCTGGATGTCGTTGGTGAACGCCTCCACCGCGCTCATCAGCACGCCGACATGCGCGTACACCCCGCAGATCACCAGCTGGTCGCGGCCGAGCTCGCGCATCCGCTCGAGCAGGTCCGAGCGGAAGAACGCGCTGTAGCGCCATTTCGTGAACACCCAGTCGGACGGCCGGGGGGTCAGCGGCTCCACCACCTCCCTGTCCACCGGGTCCACCCGCATGCCGGGTCCCCAGAAGTCCTTCAGCAGCCCGCGTTGCTCCTCGGTCATGCCGCCCGGCTGTGCGGTGTAGGCGATCGGCATGCCGAGCTCGTCGCACCGGTCGCGCAGCCAGGCGGTGTTGGCGACCAGCTGTTCTCTGATGCCGTCGGGGAACGGTTGCAGGAAATAGCGCTGCATATCGTGAATCAGCAGCACCGCTCTGGCCGGATCCACTGCCCACCGCGCGACGTTGCCGGGCAGCTCGGCCGCCATCGGCAACGGATACGGCGCAATCGGAGGAATACCCACCACTACCATCCCCTCTTCGAAAAGTCTCTTGTGCGGACGAGCGTCAGCCGTTCCAGGCCGAGACCACGTCGACGGCCTGTCGTGGATTGAGCCGCGGGTCGCACAGGCTGGTGTACTTGTCGCCGACCTGGCCGACCCCGGCGTCCCCGCGCACGCATTCGGTGACGTCGTCCGGGGTGGTCTCCAGGTGCAGCCCGCCGGCCACCCCGCCGGCAGCGCCGACGGCGAGCTGGAACCCCTCGACCTCGCGGATCACCGTTTCCAGGAAACGGGTCTTCAGCCCGGCCGGGGTGTTCACCGTGTTGCCGTGCATCGGGTCGCAGAGCCAGATCACCGGATGCCCCGCCGCGCGCACGGCCACCACCAGCGGGACCAGCAGCCTGGTCACCGCCTCCGCGCCCATCCTGGCGATCAGGGTGAGCCTGCCCGGCTCCCGGCCGGGGTCCAGCCGCTCGCACAGCGCGACCAGCTCGTCGGTGGTGGTGTTCGGGCCAACCTTGCAGGCCAGCGGGTTGACCACGTCCGCGAGCATCGCCACATGCGCCCCGTCCACCTGCCTGGTCCGCTCGCCGATCCACGGCCAGTGCGTGGAGGTGAGCAGCGGGCGACCCTGCTCGTCCTGGCGCAGCATCGGCATCTCGTAGTCCATCAGCAGCGCTTCGTGGCTGGTCCACACCGGCGGTTCGATCCGTGACCTGGCGTCGCGCCAGCCGAGCAGTTCGATCGCGTCGCTGGCCGCCCGGTAGCCGCTGAGCAGCCGGCGAGGGTCGGCCCGGCGGCCGTCCGGGTCCGGTTCCGGGCTGTTCACCATGTGCCCGCGGTACACCGGCAGCTCCACGTCCCCGACCAGCTCGGTGGGTCTGGATCTCGGTTTGGCGAACTGGCCGGCGATCCGGCCGGCCCGCACCACCGGCCGGTGGGTGTTCATCTTCAGCACCCCGGCCAGCACGTCGAGCAGCCCCGCCTTGCGGGCGACGTAACCGGGGGTGCATTCCGCTGGGTCTTCCGCGCAGTCGCCGGCCTGCACCACATGGGCCTGGCCGGTGGCCACACCGGCCAGTATCGAACGCAGGGTCCGCACCGCTTCGGCGTCGACGAGCCCTGGCAGCGCCGCCAGCTCCCGGCGCACGCTCAGCACTTGCGCGTCGTCTTCCCACTGCGGCTGCTGCCGGGCCAAGAACACCGGATTGTCGAGCAGAGCGTGGTCCACTGATCTCTCCAAAGGGGAATGGGGTGGTACGCATACCGTTTTCGCCTGGTGGCGAACGACAGTGGTGAAATCGGAATGGAAAGACCCGCCCGCCGCTACACTGCGCCGGTCGTGTCCCTTTCGAGTTGTTCCGCGAACATTTTCCAGACCTCGGCGCATTCCATCGCCACGTTCGCGATGGTGTCCCGGCAGTGCGGCGGCACACTGTCGATGATGGTTGCCCATTTCTCCTCACTCATCGCGTGCACGTCGAGCAGACGCAGCAGCATCCGGCCGGTCTCGGTGAACCTGAGGGTGGGGTCCGCCCGGAGGCGGTGCAGCACCGAAGCCCGGCCGGGTGTCCTGGCGGCCTCCGGTTCTCCTCGTCGTTCCGGTTTCGCCGCCGGCTCGGCGGCCTGTTTCGGGTCGCGTTGTTTCGGCAGGATCGGGTTCTCACCGCAGCGCAGCCTGCTGCGCACCGCGCGCGCGGTCTCCGGTGAGATGCCGGCGGCCCTGGCCACCTGGCGCAGCGAAAGATGCGGGTTGTCCGCCATCAGCTCGCCGGCCAGCCGCCGCCGTTCGGCGCTGTTGATCGGGCGCACCCTGCCGTCCTGGCCGATCCGGACGTCGGGCTGCGGCACCGCACCGCCGGGACGGCGGCGCAGCTCCGCGATCGTCTTCGCGGACAGCCCGGTCACCGAGGCGAGCAGCCGGTCCGACCACTGCGGATGCGAGGTGATGATCCTGGCCGCGGCGGCCTTGCGGTCGGCCGGCGAGAGCGGCAGGCCGTGCGCCGCGTTCGCCTTGACCGCGAGCACGAAGGCGTCCGCCTCGTCACCGTCGAAGAACCGCACGGAGATCTCGGTTTCCGCGCGAAGCTGGGCGGCCCGCAGCCGGTGCAGCCCGTCGATCACGCGCATGGTGGCCCGGTGCACGATGATCGGCGGCAGCTCGTCCTGGGTGTCCGCGAGCGCGCGGGCGTGCTCCGGGTCGGCGCCCGCGGTGCGCGGGGAGCCGGCCACCGACAGCGCGGCGATGGCGACCCTGACCACCGGTTCCTCGGCGGGCTGTCGTTTTTCCGTCAACTTTCCGTTTGTGTCAACGCATCCGAATTCTCCCGGAACGCGGACAGCTAGATCTGTCACCTCGTAACACCCCAGTCGTCATAACTCAACTCAACGAGATCGAGCGCGGCGCTAGACGGCTCACAGGTCGATGCGGGGATCTTGAAACATCAACTTGTTCTACTGCGTTCACTACCCGGACGTTCGGCCCGTGGTTCCCGCTGCGCGCCCTACCGTGCTCGGGCGACCAGTCTTGATCTTCCCCAGTTCATCTTGACGCAAGCCTTTCCCCAGTCGTCATATAAGGGCAGAGTGCCACAACTCGTGCCGTGACGACAGGTCTTTCAGTAGCTCATGCGGTGATCTTGGCGAGTCTGGTTGCCGCAACCTCACGATCTTGGCTGTGTGGGCGAAGCCACATACGGTGCGATGCAGTATTCGATGACGAATGCCAATGTCCCAGTCGTATGATTTGCCGCCTTCTGCCAGCTTGCCCAGTGCGGAACGCGGGGTGTAGGTCAGTTTGGTCAGCACCGCGGTCAGCTTGGTCAGCGAGCGGCCGGCGAAACCCTGACCTGGTGGACAAAGGCATTGATCAAGAGGGTGTTGAGCTGCGGAAACATCGGTTCCGGTCGCGCCGGGGCAAAGCTGAGAACGTGCCCGACTTGATAAACTAATACTTTCCGCACTTGACATCGGCTAAGCGCTGCCCTTAAGGGCAAAGACGCTACTCCGATCGGGCGGCGGTGTCTCGCGGTCCGAGCCCGCCGAGGCCGAACTGTGGCAATCTTGGTGGGGAACCATGACACTGCATGCGCGGTTTGGGGGCTGCCTCTGTGGACGGTTTTTCCTCGCTCGCCGTGTACCTGGACAGACTGCACTGGTCGCCGGAACGGCTGGCCCGTGAAATAAACCGGTTACACGGTCCCGGAACCGTTAGCAGCAAGGCTCCGTACGGTTGGTTGAAGGGATCGTACCCACGAGGGCGGGTTCCCGCCATGGTTTGCGGAATTCTGTCCGAACAACTCGGTGAAATCATTGATGTCGGAAAGATCTGGCCCCACCGGTTCTCGAGCGGGGGTCGAGATTTCTCCGATAACGACCTGCAACTGCCTTGGTCCGCCGAGTACATCGGCCGGGCGATGGATTCTTTGCTGGGGCCAGCCGAACAAGATGTTCCCGGCATGTTCACTCCGGTGCCGAGTTCGGTACTGGTCTCCCTCGGGGTGGACTGGCTGACCGCCACCGACCGGCCACCGCCCGCACGCCGGTGCGGGGAGGAGGTCACCGCCGGCGCGATGGAGCTGCTGGCCGGCCGGATCGGCCAGTTGCGCGGGCTGGACGACGCGCAGGGCGCGCTGGTGGCGAACTGGATGGCGCACGACCTGCGCTGGGCGATGCGGCTGGCGCGCACCGGTTCCTACGACCAGTCCACCGGGACCCAGCTCTACCGCGCGATCGCCGAGCTGGCCCAGCTGGCCGGCTGGCTGCTGGTCGACCTCGGCCAGCGAGCCAGGGGGCAGCGCTATCTGCTCGCCGGGCTGCGGGCCGCGAGCCTGGCCGGCGACCGCGACCTCGGTGCGTACATCCTTTCCTGCCTCAGCTACCACCTAGTCTGGAGCGGCAACGCCCGCGATGCCGTGCGGCTGGCGAAGATCGCCCGCAACGGCGCCGCCTGCTCGTCGGCCGGGATGGCCGGTTCGCTGCTGGCCACCCGGCAGGCGCGGGCGCACGCCAGCCTCGGCGAGCAGCGGGAGTGCCAGCAGGCGCTGGAGGAGGCGGCGCAGGCTTTCGTCCGGCCGTCTCCCGGCGAACCGCCTTCGTGGAGTTCCTGGGTGACGTTGCCGGTGCTGGAGGCGGACGCCGGTCGCGCGCGACTGGACCTCGGCGACCCGCGGCGCGCCGAGCAGCATCTGGTGACCGGAATCCGGCGGCTGGACCAGAGCCGCCGCCGCGACCGGATGCTGCATTCGATGTCGGTGGCCGAAGCGCGGCTCGCGCGGGGCGAGGTGGACGGCGCGGCCGAAGTCACCCGCGTCGCGCTGGAACTCGGCAGGGAGATCGAGTCCACCCGCGCCCGCAGCAGGCTGGTCGGCCTGCGCGCCCACTTCGCCGGGCACGATGCCGTGACGGCGAAGGAAATGACCGACGACATCGATCAGGTGCTGGCCGCGCTGCGGCCGTCCGGCCGGCGCCTTTGACCGGTGGGACCGCCCGAGCCGGGTGGCCCCACCGATGAATTCCGTTGCCGGGTAAGGCTTTCAGGACGCCCGATCACCGGTGGCCAGCCGCAGGCCGATTTCGACCATTGCCCAGCCGAGCCGCTGACGCCGGGTGAGGGTGCTGCGCAGAACCCGGCGCGCCGGTGATTCGAGATCGGTGCGATTTTCTCGTGCGACGATTTCCGCCATTACCACGTGGAGCAAGACCGACCCCTCTCCATGGGTTGCTCTAGTCTTACCGTGTTACCGCGGTCCGGCGAAACTGATTTCTCGCAGCGCGATCACGCGGAATCAGGCGGTACCGAAAGGATTGTCGATCGCGCAGCGCCACCGGCCGTCGTCGTCGCGCCGGAGCACGTCGGACGAGGTGCCGTCGAGGTCCACCTCGATGCCGTCGGCGGTGGTGCCCTTGATCGACCAGTCCACGATGATCAGCGCGAGGTCCCCGACGACGTAGGAGTGCCGCAGCCGGGCGTCGATCGGCAGCCCGAACCCGAGCAGGTGCTGGGTGGCGGCACTGCGGACCTGACCGGTCACCGGATGGCCGGGGCTCGGCACGAGCACGGCGCCGTCCTCGTAACCCCGCTCGATGGCGGTGAGGTCCGCGGCGTTGAAGGCCGCCACAAAGGCATGGACGTGCTCGGCGGGATCCGGGCCGGTCGTCTGGTCGTCATGTTCGATCGTCATGACCCCGGTAGTCTAGCGCCCCCGAAAAACGCAGGTCACGGCCGTCGGCACCAGGCCGGCGGGGATGGCCGCCCATGCCCGCCACCGGGGCGTTAAGATCGGGCGGCGGGCCGCTAGCTCAGTTGGTAGAGCAAGGGACTTTTAATCCCTGGGTCCAGGGTTCGAGCCCCTGGCGGCCCACCCCGACGAAGGCGTGCCCGGTTCTGCGGGCACGCCTTCACTGCTCCGGATGGCCAGGGCGATGACCTGGGATTTTAATGGATTCGCTGGTCGTCAGGGAACGGTATGCGGCCGGGGTGCGTCGGATGCGCCAACGACGTCGTCGCGTTTCGGTAAACGCGCGCGCAGGCAGGTGTGACCTCATAGACTGTGCGGTAAAGCAGCGCGGGCCACGCAGGCATGGGCGCAGGCGCCGACACTGGAGGGATCACTGATGAGCCGCCGTTACGACCCAGATCAGATCGCCGTGCTGGCGAAGAAGGTCGGCGACCTCAAGGACGCCTACCGCAAGACGGGTACGGACCTGGGTAATGGCGATCCCGGAGGCGCGTACGGCGACCTGAGCAACGCGGCCAGCGCGGGCAAGGCGATGCAGGGGTTCTACGGCGGCGTGAACAGCCAGCTGGATGCCGCCGCGAAGCTCGTCGAAGCCGCGTCCAAAGCGCTGGCCAACGCTGCCGAGCGGATGCAGAACGACGAGGACGCGGTCATCCACACTCTCGAAGGCGGCAACCCCCGATGACCACCGCAGAACAGAATCTGAACCAGCTCGACGACCCGTCGCAGGACCGTCCGAAGTCGCTGGACGCCATCGACAAACATGCCCAGCAGGCGGAAAAGCTCGACGCGAGGGCGGTCAACGACCAGGCGGGGAAGGTCGGCGGAGCCGCCACCAGTGCCAGCGATCTCGGCGACGATCTCAAGATCTTCCGCGACGACGTGCTGCGCAACTGGGAGGGCAAGGACGCGGACGCCGTCGCCGACCACCTCGAACAGCTCGGCAAGGCCAGCTACAAGGTCAGCGACAAGGCCGAGGCGGCCAAGAACATCCTCCAGCGCGTTTCCGAGATTCTGGAAGACGTCAAGAAAAAGGTCGCCCAGCTCGCCCAGGAAGCCAACGACAAGGACGCGGACAACCGCGCGCTGATCGGCGCCGCCCGGCAGCGGAAGAACAGCTCGGACGACGAGAACGAGATCGCGACCGCCGCGTCCGACATCGAACGGCTCCGGCAGCTCAACGAGAAAGACTCCAACGGCAAGAAGGAGGAGATCGAGCAGGCGCTGGACAACGCCGAGAAGCAGATCGACGACCTCCTCAAGCCCCTTGGCATGGAGATCGAGGGCGGTTTCATCGAGCTGGTGCCCGCCGACACCGGCCAGACCACGGCGTCAAGCGCCGGCTCCCGCCCCATCGATTCCGGGGGCGGCCAGGCACCCGCCGTCGGCGGCGGTGCGAGCGCGAGCGGTGGCGGGGACACCGGTGGCGGGGCCGTCGCCGGGGTACAGGGCGACGGGAAGCCCGCCAAGCCGATCGATGCCCGCGGCGACAACCCGGCCAAGATCGCCGAGCAGTTCCTCGGCCGCAATGCCAGCGACCTCAAGGGCAGCGGTGAGCTGCCCGCGATGCAGTCCTGGGTGCCCAACGACGTCAACTGCGCGAACTTCGTGTCCGGCTGCCTGGAGGCATCCGGCCTGATCGACAAGGGCCAGGCCAGCGCCTCGGTCGCGGGCCTGACCGCCAACCTCGAGGCGGACGGCTGGAAGTCGGTGCCGCTGTCCGAGGCGAAGCCCGGCGACGTGGTGGTGTCGAACGGCGGCGGGCACGTGGTGCTGTACGCCGGCGACGGTCAGTTCATCGGCTCGAACAACATCAACTCGGACGGCTCGCAGCAGGTCAGCATGGGTGGCGGCGGCGGCCTGGTCAAGGTACTCACCCCGCCGGGCTGAGCCGGCCCGCGGTAGTCAGAACCCGAACAACGCGGGCGGTGCCTCGTGCTTGTCCGGCCAGGTCAGCCAGGCCACATCGGTCGGGCCGATGGCCCGGTCGGACAAGCGCCAGGACCGCGCGTCGTTGTCGACGATCGTGGCGTCGTCCTTCTTGACCAGGGCGACGTAGACGTCGGACACGACGCCGTCGGCCTGGCGCGACTCGTAGGCGGTGCCGGCGAAGTTCGGCCGGCCGCCGTCGCTGCCGCGCATCCTCCCCCGCAGGAACACCCAGGGTCCGACCCGGTTGAGATGCTCCACCTCCACCCGGACACGATCGCCGAAGGCCTCGCGCAACGGCGCGGTGGCCGCCTGGAGCACCGCGACGGAGACCGAGTCGTCGGGGTCCAGCGATCGCGGAACGGACTGCGCGGACGGGGTGTGCATCGAGCTACCTCCCAATAGCAGGGCAGCGATCGGCCGACGGCAGCAACGCATCCTGCAGATCGGCCGGCTGGCCCCGCTGATGCTACAGCGTCGGGTGAGCGCGGTCCTGGCTTTGGCCCAGCACGCGCGCCCGCCCGCCGCTCCGGGTCAGCGGAGTTCGCGGAAGAACGTGCGGACGTCCTCGACCAGCGCGGACGGTGCCTCCATGGCCAGGAAGTGGCCGCCCTTGCCGAGTTCGGTCCAGCGCACGATGTTGTGGTCGCGCTCCGCCCAGCGGCGGATGGTCACGTCGTGCGCGGAGACCAGCACCCCGGTCGGCACCGTGCCGCGCGCACCGGCCGACCAGTCCGCCTCGCCGGCGTCCCAGTCGCCGGTCCAGTCGGCGGCGGAGAGCTCCTCGTAGTAGATCTGCGCCGCCGACCCGGCCGTGCCGGTCAGCCAGTACAGCGACACCTCGGTGAGCATCCGGTCCCGGTCGATGCTGTCCTCCGGCAGCCCGTCCGCCGGGATGGTGAGCTCCTTGAACTTCTCCACCATCCAGGCGAGCTGGCCGACCGGTGAATCGTGCAGCCCGTAGGTCACCGTCTGCGGCCGCTTGGAGTTGCACTGGAGATAGCCGTCGTTGAAGTTCTGCATGGCAGCCCAGCGGCCCTGCTCGATCTCGGTGAGGCCGTCCAGTTCGCCGTCGGCCCCGGCCGGGAAGGTGAGCATCGCGTTCAGGTGCACGCCGATCACCTGGTCCACGGCCTGCTTGCCCAGCTCCGGGCCGACCCACGCGCCGGTGTCGTAGCCCTGCACGCCGTAGCGGTCGTACCCGAGCCTGGCCATCAGCCGCGCGAGCAGCCCGGCCATCTTCGCCGCGCTCATCCCGGGACCGGCCAGCGGCGTGGAGAACCCGAACCCCGGTAGTGCGGGGATCACCAGGTGGAAGGCGTCGGCCGGGTCGCCGCCGTGGGCGGCCGGATCGGACAGCGGGCCGATCACGTCGAGGAAGTCCACCACCCCACCGGGCCAGCCGTGCAGCAGGACCAGCGGCGTGGCGTCCGGTTCCGGCGAGCGGACGTGCAGGAAGTGGATGTTCTGCCCGTCCACCTCGGTGACGAACTGCGGGTGCTCGTTGAGCGCCGCCTCCTGCGCCCGCCAGTCGTAGCCGGTGCGCCAGTACTCGGCCAGTTCCTTCAGGTAGCCGACCGGGACGCCGCGGCTCCAGCCGACTCCGGGCAGCTCGTCCGGCCAGCGGGTGCCGGCCAGCCGCGCCTTGAGGTCGTCCAGCTGGGCCTGCGGGATGTCGAGGCGGAAGGGGTGAATGTTGGTCATGAGCAGCACACTATGGGCCGGTTAGGACAGGTTCGCTCCTAATCGCACGGCATACTTCTCCGCGTGCTGGAAACGTCCGCGAGGCTGCTGAAACTGCTGTCTCTCCTGCAAGCGCACCGGGACTGGCCGGGCACCGAACTGGCCGGCCGGCTCGGGGTCACCACGCGTACGGTGCGCCGGGACGTCGAGCGGCTGCGTGCGCTCGGGTATCCGGTGCACGCCGTCCAGGGCACCGCGGGCTACCGGCTGGGCGCGGGTGCGGCGCTGCCGCCACTGCTGCTCGACGACGAGGAAGCGGTGGCCGTCGCGGTCGGGTTGCGCACGGCTGCGGGCGGCTCGGTCGCCGGGATCGAGGAGACCTCGCTGCGCGCGCTGACCAAGCTCGAACAGGTGCTGCCGTCCCGGCTCCGGCACCGGGTGAACACCCTGCGGGCCGCGACCGTCCGTGCCGGGGCGGCGCCGGGCCCGCAGGTTTCCGCGGACACCCTGATGACCATCGCGGACGCCTGCCGCCGCCGTGAACGGCTGCGCTTCGACTACACCAGCCCGCGCGGCGGCGACACGGTCCGCTCCGCCGAACCGCACAGCCTGGTCAACTACGGCCGCCACTGGTACCTCGTCGCCTTCGACACCGGCCGCGACGACTGGCGCACGTTCCGGGTGGACCGGCTGACTCCCCGCACGCCCACCGGCCCGCGGTTCGCGCCGAGGCAGCCGCCGCACGGCGACGTCGCGACCTACCTGGCGCACCAGTTGTCGGTGCGTGCTTGGCCCTGTCAGGCGACCGTCGGGCTGCCCGAATCCGCCGAAGCCGTCGCCGACCGGCTCTGGCCGGGCATGGGCGTGGTCGAGGCCGTCGACGAGCACAACTGCCTGCTGCACGTCGGCGCCGACGACGTTTCCGCGCTGGTCTGGATGATCACCTCGGTGGACACCGGCTTCACCCTCGTCAGCGGTCCGCCCGGACTCGCCGACGCCTTTCGCGCCCAGGCCGCGCGCTGCCTGCACGCCATCGGTGACCATTAGCGCCGGAGAACGCAAGTCCGCCCGGCATGCGGAATGACTTATTTTCGGCATTTCACGAATATTGTGACCGCGGAAGATCGCTCTCTAATGTCGGTTGCGGTCTTCGAAAGGAAAACAATGACTCTGCAGGCGGATATCCCGGCGACGGACCAGGGCGCCGAGGTCGAGGTGGTCAAACTCGGCGCGCACACCGGGGCGCGGGTCGACGGGGTACGTCTCGGCGGTGACCTGGAAGCCGTGACGGTGTCCCGGATCCGGGCCGCGCTGCTGGCGCACAAGGTGCTCTTCTTCCGCGACCAGCACCAGCTCGACGACCGGGCCCAGCTGGCGTTCGCCGCGCTGCTCGGTACCCCGACGCTGGCGCATCCCACCGTGCGCAACGCGGACAACGCGCACGTGCTGCCCATCGATTCGGACTACTCCAAGGCGAACAGCTGGCACACCGACGTGACGTTCGTGGACAGGGTGCCGGCGATCAGCATCCTGCGCGCGGTCCGGTTGCCGTCCTACGGCGGCACCACGACTTGGGCGAACACCGTTACCGCGTATGAGAAACTGCCCGCGTCACTGCGGGCGCTGGTGGACGAGCTGTGGGCTGTGCACACCAACGCCTACGACTACGCGTCCAATGTGGACGAAGCGCGGACCGGCGGGGTGGACGTCAAGTTCCAGGCCTACCGCGACGAGTTCCGCGGCACCGTCTACGAAACCGAGCATCCGGTGGTGCGGGTGCATCCGGAGACCGGCGAGCGGGCCCTGCTGCTGGGGCATTTCGTCAAGCGGCTGGTCGGGCTGACCAGCGCCGAGTCGCAGACCGTCTTCCAGTTGCTGCAACAGCGGGTGACCCAGCTGGAGAACACCGTGCGCTGGGACTGGCGCGACGGCGATGTGGCGATCTGGGACAACCGCGCCACCCAGCACTACGCGGTCGCCGACTACGACGACCAGCCGAGGCTGCTGCACCGGGTGACGCTGGCCGGGGACGTCCCGGTCAGCGTCGAGGGCGTGTCCAGCACGATCCGCACCGGGGACGCCGGGCACTACGCCGCGCTGGGCTGACCGGTCAGGTCAGGCGGGCGTCCGAGAACTCGTAGCCGACGCCGGTCAGCTCGGTGGAGACCGCCCACAGCCGCCGGGCGGTCTCCGGGTCGGTGGCCCGCGGTCCCGGTTCCAGCAGGATCGGGTGCCCTCTCATGCCGGTGCGCCCGCCAGGCCCGAAGAACTGGCCGCCTTCGACGTCCCGCGCGGTCGCCGCGTAAAGCTGGCTCCACGCGCCACGTTCCGCGGGCTGGGCCACCAGCTTGTTGCCGAGGCGCAGCGCCAGGCCGGGATGCGCGAGCAGGCTGGCCACCGGCATCCCGTCGGTGCGCAGCCGTCGGTCCAGTTCCAGCCCGAACAGCACGTTGGCGAGCTTGGACTGCCGGTAGCGGGCGGCGGGCCGGTAGGAGCGCTCGCCGTGCAGGTCGTCGAAGTGGATGGACCCGCCGCGGAACGCCCCCGAGCCGACCGTCACCACCCGCGCGCCGGAGCCGCGGCGCAGCAGCGGCAGCAGCAACCCGGTCAGCGCGAAGTGCCCGAGGTGGTTGACGCCGAACTGCGACTCGAAGCCCTGCGCGGTCAGCGTCCGCGGCGGCATCCCGATGCCGGCGTTGTTGACCAGCAGGTCGAGCGGTTTGCCGCGCTCGATCAGGCCGTTCGCGAACGCGCGCACGGAGTCCAGGTCCGCCAGGTCCAGTCGGGCCACCTCCAGCCTGCCGCTGCCCTGGGTGCGCAGGCTGGCCAGCGCCGCCCTGCCCTTGCCGAGGTCGCGCACGGCCATGATCACGGTGGCGTTGCGCGCCGCCAGCGCCCGGCAGGTCTCGAACCCGAGGCCGCTGTTCGCGCCGGTGACGACGGCCGTGCGACCGGTCTGGTCCGGCATGTCCGCGGCCGTCCACCGGCCACCAGTGGCGGGAGAAGTGCTCATGCCGCCATCCTCCTCGGAAATAATTCACCGGGCAGGTGTCCGGCTGGGGAAGATCGCTTCGACGTCTCCAGTACGACCGAGAGGAGACGACATGAAATACGTGATCCTGGTGCACGGCTCGCAACGGGACTTCGACGCGGCCACGTCCGCCGAGGAGCTGACCGCGATCGGGGACTACCTGCGGGAGTTCAACCGGGAACTGGAGGAGGCCGGGGAGTTCGTCGACGCGCAGGGGCTCGCCGCCCCGGTGCACACCAGGCGGGTCGAGCTGAAGCAGGGGGTGCCGGTGGTGACCGACGGGCCGTACGCCGAAACGCAGGAGGTCGTGATCGGCTACTGGATGGTGGACTGCGAAAGCTTCGACCGGGCGACCGAGATCGCCGCCAGGCTGAGCCTGTGCCCCGGGCCGGAGTCGGCCGTCGACGTCCGGCCGGTGATGGGTGCCGAGCCGGGGCCGGAGCTCTGAAGCGTGTCCGCTGCCGAGATCGAGGGCCTGCTGCGCGACCTGGCGCCGCAGGCCCTCGGCGCGGTGGTCCGCCGGTTCGGGCACTTCGACCTGGCCGAGGACGCCGTGCAGGAGGCGCTGCTCGCGGCGGCGACCCAGTGGCCGGCCGATGGCGTGCCGGACAGTCCGCGCGGCTGGCTGATCACGGTCGCGTCCCGCCGGCTGACCGACCTGTTGCGTCGCGAGCAGGCCCGCCGGCGCAGGGAGGAGGCGCTGCTCCAGTGGACCTTGCCCGGTGCCGACCTGGCGCCCGCCGCCGACCGGGATTCCGAAGACAGCGCCGACACCGACGACACGCTGCCCCTGCTTTTCCTGTGCTGCCACCCGTCGCTGTCCCCGGCTTCGCAGATCGCGCTGACCCTGCGCGCGGTGGGCGGGCTGAGCACCGCGGAGATCGCCCGCGCGTTCCTCGTGCCGGAGGCGACCATGACCCGGCGCATCACCAGGGCCAAGCAGCGGATCACCGCCAGCGGCCTCCGGTTCGGCATGCCGGCCGCCGACGAGCGCGCGGAACGTCTCGATGTCGTCCTGCACGTGCTGTACCTGATCTTCAACGAGGGCTACGCGAGCTTGCGGCGCGGCGACCTCACCGCCGAGGCGATCCGGCTCACCCGCCTGCTGCACCGGCTGCTGCCCGGAGACAGCGAGATCGCCGGCCTGCTCGCGCTGCTCCTGCTCACCGACGCGCGCACGCCCGCGCGCACCGGGCCGGACGGTTCGCTGATCCCGATGGCCGAGCAGGACCGTTCCCGCTGGCACACCGATCTCATCGCCGAAGGCACCGCGCTGATCACCGCCGCGCTGCCGCACGGTCCCACCGGTCCCTACCAGTTGCAGGCGGCGATCGCCGCGGTGCACGACGAGGCGCCCACCGCCGAGCGGACCGACTGGCCGCAGATCGAGGCGCTCTACGAACTGTTGATGCGCACCTCCGACAACCCGGTGGTCGCGTTGAACCACGTGGTGGCCAGTGCCATGGTGCACGGCGCCGCCACCGGGCTCCGGCTGCTCGCCGAGCTCGAGTCCGACGAACGGCTCGCCGGGGACCCGCGGCTGCACGCGGTCCGGGCGCATCTGCTGGAGAAGAGCGGTGACCTCGAAGCCGCCAGGGTGGCGTACCTCGAAGCGGCCCGGCGCACCACCGACCTCCCCCGGCAGCGCTATCTCCGCGCACAAGCCGCTCTGATTGCTCAACAATCTAAAGGCAGTTCGGGCCAGTTGTAGCGGACATAGTCGCGCTGTGGGCTGAACAGCGGCCTTGATTGTTGAACAGTCTGGGGTTAGCGTGGCGGTGTGACAGCGGACGAAGCCACCGAGGCGCTGAGCGCGACGGACCGGGTCGTGGACGCGCTCCGGACCCGCATCCTGGAAGGGGCGCTGTCCCCGGGTGCGGCCCTGCGCGAGGTGCCGGTCGCCGCCGAACTGGACGTCTCGCGCAACACCCTGCGCGAGGCGCTGCGCCTGCTGGCCTCCGAAGGGCTGGTGATCCAGCCGCCGAACAAGGGCGCGTCGGTCAAGACCTTCACCGCTTCGGAAGTGCGGGACATCTACCGCACCCGCCGGGTGCTGGAGGTGCAGGCGGCCACCGAGAGCGCGGTGGCCGAGGAGGACCGGTTCGCCGCGATGGAGGCGGCCGTCCTCGCGAAGGAACGCGCCGAGCAGGCAAAGCAGTGGCGCGCGGCCGGCACCGCGAGCCTGCGCTTCCACCAGGCGCTGATCGCGGTGCTGGGCAGCCACCGGCTCGACGACTTCTTCCGCACCCTGCTCGCCCAACTGCGGCTGGCCTGGGCGACCTCCTGCGACGAGGAGCAGTTCCAGCGAGGTTGGGCCGCCCGCGACCGCGAACTGTACGAACTACTGCGCCAGGGCCGCCGCACGCAGAGCGTCGGCGTGCTCCTTGGCTACCTGGAGGACTCCGAGCGGCAGGTGCTCGACGGGCTCCGCCGGGCGGCCACCGCGCGCTGACCGAGTGAGGAGCGAAATGGGTTCACCCGCCGCCGCATACCAGCCGAAGGCCGGCAGTCTGCTCGACGTCGACACCGTCTTCTACGACGAGCTGGCGCGGCACACCGACAGCCGGGAGCTGGTCGAGGAGTTCGTGCTGCCCATCCGGTCCGGCCGCGCCTGGGAGGTGCCGGCCGGGCACCTGTGCCGGGTGCTCACCCCGGAAGGCGCGCAGGCCGGCGACTTCAACGTCTGGAACCGCCACGACCCGCGGGAACGCCTGTGGACCTCGCGCACCCGCCAGTTGCAGAGCACGCACGTGACCCGCTACGACCGGCTGTGGTCCACCCTGCCGTTCCTGCGCCCGTTGCTCACGATCACCAACGACACGCTGGAGTGGTACGGGGTGGACGCCGACGGCGGCCGGATCCACGATCTGCTCGGCGCGCGCTGCGACCCGTACGTCAACCGCATGCTCAGCGACGAGGACTTCGACTTCCACTGCCATTCGAACCTGACCCGCGCCGTGCTGCCGTACGGGCTGACCGAGTTCGACGTGCACGACGTGCTCAACATCTTCAACTGCGCCGGGATCAACGACGAGGGCAAGTACTTCATGAAGGGCTCGCCGGCCAGGCCCGGGGACTTCTTCGAGTTCTTCGCCGAGCAGGACCTGCTCTGCGCGCTGTCCACCTGCCCGGCGGGCGACCTTTCGATTCCGTTCTGGGGGCCCGACGCGCGTGACCCGATCGAGGTCTGCCGTCCGCTGGCGGTCGAGGTCTACCGCCCGGCCGCCGAGCTGACCGAGGGCTGGCGCAGGCCCGAAAAGGCCGCGTACCGGGGGCTGCACGGCGTCACCCTGCCCACCTGGCAGAGCTAGGACCGTTCGTCCGCCCGCCGGACGGTGACCTCGACCCCGTCCAGGATCAGTTCCAGGCCGAAGGTGAAGTCGTAGTCGGCCTCCTGGTCCGGGGTTTCGAAGAGGGGGGACGCGAACAGTTTTGCTGTCTCGGGAAAGCGGTCCGGTTCGACGAGCTTGGCCAGCGCGCGGCCGTAGTCGCGTTCGGCGCCTGCCTGGTCGACCCCTTCCGCCCTGCCATGGGCAAGGTCCTGGAACAGCAGCGCCGAGTGCCGCACGTACCCGCTGACCAGTGCCAGCACGCCGACCTTCGCCGCCCAGTCGAGGCCGGTGTCGCGCAGCACCGCCAGCGCGACCTCCATCCTGGCGATCTCGTTCGGCCCCGACGGCGGGCCGGACAGCGGCACCCTGGCCAGCCACGGCCGCCGCAGGTAGGCGTGGCGCTCGTCGTCGGCCCAGCGCCGCAGGCCGTCGCGCCATGACTTCGCGTCGCGGGTGATCTCGGGCGGCGGCGGGCCAAGGCCGGCGTCGCGCATCAGCACCAGCAGCTCGTCCTTCGAGCCGATGTACCGGTACAGGGACATGCTCGTGAAGCCGAGTTCCTTCGCGACCTTGGGCAGCGTCACCCCCGCGAGGCCGTCGCGGTCGGCCAGCTCGACGGCGGCCGCCACCACCCGTCGCACGTCGAGTTCGGCGGGGCGCCCGAGCCGTGCGGGTTCGGACAGTCCCCAGAGCCTGCGCAGCCCGGCCGGCAGCCCCTCCTCGCTGGTCATTCGAGCCCTTTCGCCGTCGCCGCCCCGGTGCCAGCCCATCATGACCCACTGGCGAACTCGCCGTGCGCCAACGTTCAACTCGCCGAGGCTGAACGTAGAACTCGCCGAAACAAGCCGACCTCACCGGCGAGTCCCACACTCACGTACCGCGAGTCCCACGTTCGCGCACCGCGAGTTCCGCGTTCGCGGCTGACCCGATATTAGTTTTCCTGATATAGTTTATGGCGTACACGAACTAGTCGGGGGATGACATGACCGTTCGAAGTGATCCGCGCGTGGCGCGCGGGCCGGTCCAGCGCGCGGAACGAGCGCTCGCGCCGGACCTCGCCAGGGGTGCGATGCTGCTGATCATCGCGCTGGCCAATGCGGCCGGGGTGGCGCTCGCCGGTGAGCCGGGGGTCGAGCCGTCGCCAGAGGGCGCCGAACGCGGGTTCAACCTGCTCATGTTCACCTTCGTGCACGCGCGCGGCTATCCGGTGTTCGCGCTGATGTTCGGTTACGGGCTGGTGCAGCTCTACCGGCGGCAGCAGGCCGCGGGCGCGGCACCGGCCGTGGCCAGGTCGGTGCTGCTGCGGCGAAACGCCTGGCTGGTGGCCTTCGGCCTGGCACATGCCACCCTGCTCTACTACGGCGATTTCCTTGGCGCGTATGGGATTGTCGGCCTCGTGATGACGCTGGTGCTGTTGCGGCGAAGTGATCGCACGCACCGGTTCGTGCTCTGGATCTGGGCGCTGTTCGTGGCCGAGGTGCTGGTGATCGGCGTGCTGGTGGTGCTCGCGATCCTGCGCGGAGGCGGGTCCGCCGGGGTGGCGAACGAGCACATCGGCTCGCTCGCGGCGCCGGACTACCCGCACAGCCTGCTGGACCGGCTCGGCGAGTGGCCGGCGCACACGGCGACCGTGCTGCCGTTCATCCTGATCGTCTGGCTCGGCACCTGGGCCGCGCGCCGCCGCATCCTGGAGGAGCCGGCACGGCACCTGAAGCTGTTGCGCTGGACCGCCGCGGGCGGGCTCGGCATCGCCGTCGCGGGCGGGTTGCCGCAGGCGCTGCTCAGCGCCGGCCTGCTGCGGGTGGACGAGTCGGCGGCGTCGCTGATGTCGATGCTCTACGGGGCGAGCGGGATGTTCGCCGGTCCCGGTTACGCCGCCCTGATCGGCCTGGTTGCGGTGCGCGTCTCGCGAAAGACCACCGGACCGGTGACGGGTGCGCTGGCCGCGCTGGGCCGGCGCCCGCTGTCGGGCTACCTGTTCCAGTCCGTGGCGTGGCTCGTGCTGCTGGCGCCGTACACCCTCGCGCTGGGCGAGAAGTTCGGCAGCCCGTCGCTCACCGCGGCCGTGCTCGCGGTGCTCGTCTGGCTCGCTAGTGTCGCCGTCGCGCGGCTGCTGGACCGCCGCGGCCTGAGCGGGCCGGCCGAGCGGCTGCTCCGGCGGCTCACCTACGGGTCGCGTTGATCACCGCTTGGCGGTGCGCCGCAGCCAGAGCAGGCCGAGCACCGGCAGCACCAGCGGGATGAACAGGTAGCCGCGGCCGTAGACCGACCAGACGGTCGCGTGCGGGAACGCCTCCGCGTCGAACACGCTGAGCGTGCCGACGGTGAGCACGCCGAGGAACTCCACCGTGCACGCCACCAGCGCGATCCGGAACCAGGTCCGCCCGGAGCGGGCCAGCGCGAAGGTGGCCAGCAGGTACACCACGGCGGCGAACGCGGACAGCAGGTAGGCCAGCGGTGCCTCGTGGAACTTGCCGGCGATCTGCACGGCCGCCCGTGAAGTCGCGGCGATGGCGAAGATCGCGTAGACCGCGACCAGCAGCCGCCCGGGCCCGGTCGCCGTTGTCACTGCGCTCTTGTCGGCCGCCTCAGGCACTTGCCCCACTCCAAACCTCGCTCAACCGCAGCACCATCACCGGCACCGCGATGCAGGCGACCCCGAGTACCATCGTGCTGGACCGGCTGCGTTCGGCGAGTGCCCAGAAGGCGCCCAGCGGCAGCACGATCAGCGAGCCGATCAGGTAGGCCAGGTAGGTGGCCATGCTGCCGGGGCGCTGCCCGCCGATCAGCAGTACCACGCCGATCACGAGCTGGGCCACCAGCAGCAGTTCGAGTACGGCGAGCCCGATCAGCAGCGCGCCCTTCGGCGCCCGGTTCAGGGCCGCGAGCAGGAAGCTCCAGCCCGCGACGATCAGCGAGCAGACCGCGATCGTGATCGCGAAACCTGTGAGCACCCGTCCTCCCGTGTCCGTTTACTACCTTTCGTAGTATAGGGTGCCGCCTTTCGGCGGTACGCCCGGATGCCCTCCCCGTGCCCGTCAGACCGCTCTGACCAGCACGTAAGAAACTTACCAAGTAGCCGGTAAGGGAAGGTTCACATCTTTTACCTAGATTAATCTCGTGGTCTGGACCAGCACTTTCGGAGCAGTTGGGATCTGTTACAGACCGTCTGGGTGATCCGTCTGAAGATCCATTTCACCCAGGGTCGTACTACCTGTGGGTAATTGCTGCTTTTCCCTACCTCAATCAGCGCAGCATAAACCCCCGGGTTGGCGGATTGGCCGCACGCCGGTCTACGTGCGGGAATGTTGCAGGCGGAACGAATGTCCGCGTAAACCCCGTTAGTCGTGCGGCATGGAAGGGCGGCAGATGGATCTCCGTTACGAGGCTTATTGCTTCGCGGATCCACTGTTCTTCGACGAACAGCGAGACACCGGCAGCGCCGGCGATGAATTCGCCGCCAAGCTGCCGCCGGCCGGCGACGGTTGGGTCGACGGTGAACGGAACATCTGGCGGGCGTTACATCCAAAGGGTCACGATCTGTCTTTGCAGGGCTGGAAGATCCACGTATCGGCGAACCTCGAAAATGCCGACCGAGTGCTGGCCGTGGTGTACGCTTACTGCATCGAGCACCGGATCCCCTTCAAGCACCTCCGTACCAGGTCGATCCTGCTGGCACGCAATTCGAAATATGCACCACGGGAAGCCAGTGGCAAGCTCGTTGCCATTTATCCGGGCAGTAACCAGGAACTGGAACGTGTTCTCGTTGAACTTTCGACTGCACTGGCCGGGGAGTCCGGACCCTATATTCTCAGCGATCTTCGTTATGGCGACGGACCGCTCTACGTCCGCTACGGGGGATTTCTCGAGCAGTACGTCGAAGCGGACGGAGCCAGAGTGCTGGCGATCCGTAAGCCGGACGGCACCCTGGTGCCCGACAAACGCGGGCCGAGCTTCCATGTGCCGGAATGGGAACCACTGCCGGATTGCCTCGTGCCACACCTCGCGGCCCGCAAGGGTGGGGATCCCACGCAATTCCCCTACAAGGTGAAATCCTCACTGCATTTCTCCAACGGCGGCGGGGTCTACCTCGCCGACCGCGACTCCGACGGCGCGCGGGTGGTGCTCAAGGAGGCCAGGCCGTTCGCGGGCCTGGACCGGGCCGGCACGGACGCGGTGGCCAGGCTGCGCCGCGAGCACGACATCCTCCAGCGGCTGGCCGGAATTACCGGCATACCAGCGGTATACGACTTGTTCCCGGTCTGGGAGCACCACTTCCTCGCCATGGAGCAGGTGCCCGGCATCTCGCTCGGCAGCTGGCTCGCCCGCAACTACCCGCTCACCCGCCGCGAAGTCACCGAAGACGACCTGGTGGCTTACACCAAGCGGGCGCTGGCCATGGTGGCCGAAGTGGAGCGGCTGGTCGCCGAGGTGCACGAGCGCGGGGTGGTGTTCGGCGATCTGCATCCGCTCAATATTTTGGTGGAGACCGATGACGACTCCGGCGAGGACACCATCGCGCTGATCGACTTCGAGATGGCGGCGCCGATCGAGGAGGGCGGCCGGCCCGCGCTGGGCGCGCCCGGCTTCCGGGCACCGGCCGACCGCGAGGGTTTCGACATCGACCGGCACGCGCTCGCCGCGTTCCGGCTCTGGCTCTTCCTGCCGCTGAACACCCTGCTCGAACTGGCTCCGGCCAAGCTGACCAGCCTGGTCCAGTTCGTACAGCACCGCTTTTCGCTGCCCAGCAGCTACGGTGCGAGCATCCTGGCGGACCTGCTGCCGCGCCAGGCGGACGCGGAGCCGCCGTCGTCAACCGAGCTCGACCGGGCGGATCCGGACTGGCGAGTGGTCCGCAAGTCCATCGCCACCGCGATCCTCGCCAGCGCCACTCCCGAGCGGGAGGACCGGCTGTTCCCCGGCGACATCGAGCAGTTCCGGGTCGGCGGCGCCTGCTTCGCCTACGGTGCGGCCGGTGTGCTGCACGCGCTGCACGTGACCGGCGAGGGCCGCTACCCCGAACACGAGCGGTGGCTGCTGGAGGCGGTCCGCCGCGAGCCGCCGAACCGGCCGGGCTTCTACGACGGTGCACACGGGATCGCCTACGTGCTGGAGAACTTCGGCCACCACGACGCCGCGTCGGAGCTGCTCTCCGGTGCCGCCGCGATGGTCGAGCAGACCAGGGAGCACAGCTTGGACACCGGCCTCGCCGGGATCGGGCTGAACCTGCTGCACTTCGCCGAATCCAGGCAGGACAAGGATTTCCAGGCGCAGGCCGGGCGCATCGGGGACCAGCTGGCCGAGGCGCTGGCGGTGGCCGCTCCGCCGGGCGACTTCGCAAGGGCCGGCCTGATGAGCGGCTGGTCCGGCCCGGCGCTGCTGTTCGTGCGGCTGTTCGAGCGCACCGGCGAGCACCGCTGGCTCGGCCTCGCGGACCAGGCACTGCAGCGCGACCTGGAGGAGTGCGTGCCGGCGGACGACGCGTCGCTGCAGGTGCGCGACGGTGAGCTGCGCACCCTGCCCTACGTCGGCATCGGCAGCGCCGGGGTGGCGATGGTGACCGAGCAGCTCGCCCCGCACCTGCCCGGCGCGTCCAGTGTGGCCAAGCTGCCCGGCCTCCGGCAGGCGTGCCGCGGCGAGTTCGTCATCCACCCCGGGCTGGTCTTCGGCCGCGGCGGGCTGATGACCGCGCTCGCGATGGGCGCGGACCGCGGCCCCGACCCGGTGGCCGAGCGTGCGGTCGAACTACATCTGTCCCGTCTCGCCTGGTACGCCGTGCCGTACCGCGACGGGCTGGCGTTCCCCGGCAACCAGCTGCTCCGGTTGTCGATGGACGTGCACACCGGCGGCGCCGGCGTACTGCTCGCCATCGCCGCCACCCTCGACGGAACCGCGGTCCTGCCGTTCTTCGGCAGCACCCGCCGTCCACAGACCCCCGGTCCCCCGGACCGGTGGAAAAAGTAAATCAACGAAAGGAATCACCATGGACCTCGTCCTGGACCTGCAGGCGATGGAGACCCCCGACCTGGCCGAGGGCGTCATGGCCGGCAACAGCCACGGCGGCGGTGGCGGCAGCAACCTGAGCCTGCTCGCCTCCTGCGCCAACAGCACCATCAGCCTGCTGACCTGCCACTGACAGGTTCGCGCGGTAACCCGTAACGGGTGGTAAGGGCGTGGGAGCGGCACAGGCCAAGTGCGCCGCTCCCACGCTTCTTTATTGTCCCCAGTTTCGTACCGAAAATCACTTGTTGAAAGAGGACCCACATGGCGGGATCGGGCGACCGGCTGCTGGTCACGGTGGCCAGGTTGGACCGCGCCCGGCTGGCCGGCATGGTGCTCGCCGCGCTGCTCGCCTCCGCCGCCGGGCTGCTGCTGCCCGGTGCGCTGGCCGCCGCGGTGGACGCCGCCATCGCCGGGCAGCGCAGCTGGCCGCAGGTGCTCTGGCTGCTCACCGTCGGTGGCACCGAGATCCTCGCCGACGTGCTGGGCGGCATCCTGACCATCCGCGCCACCAGCGCCGCTTCGGCCTGGCTGCGCCGCCGCCTTTCCGACCGGCTGCTCGCGGCCGGCACCAGTTCCGGGTTCGCCCACGGCGACACCGTCAGCAGGCTGACCACCGACTGCGCCGGGGCCGGCGGGGTGGTGCCGATCGTGGTGCGACTGGCCTCGGCGGCGGTCGTCTCTGGCGGTGCGATCATCCTGCTCGCCCTGCTGGACTGGCGGCTGGCGCTGGTGTTCCTGGCCAGTGTGCCGCTCGCGCTGCTGCTCGCGCGCACCCATCTGCGGCACACCGCCGGAGACGTGCTGACCTACCAGGAGGTCTCCGGGGAGATCTCGGCCAGGCTGCTGGACGCGGTGCGCGGGCTGCGCACCATCGCCGCCTCCGGTACGGCGGACCAGGAGACCAGCCGGGTGCTGCGGCCGTTGCCGCGGCTCGGCGGCGCCGGCGCCGGCATGTGGCGGACCCAGGCGAAAATGGTCTGGCGGGCCGCGTTGCTGCTGCCCGCGGTGGAGCTAGCGGTGCTGGCCGCGGCCGGTTTCGGCGTGCTGGCCGGGCGGCTGAGCATCGGCGAGGTGCTCGCCGCGCTCGGCTACGTGGCGCTCGGCATGAGCATGGTCGGCCAGATCCCGCTGCTGACCACCCTGGCCAGGGCGCGTTCCTGCGCGGAACGGCTGACCGAGGTGCTGGACGCACCGCTGCCGGAGGCCGGCACCAGGGCCGCACCGCCGGGCCGCGGCTCGGTCGAGCTGCGTGGCGTCACCGCGCCCGGTGCGCTCGTGGACGTGAACCTGATCATCCGGCCGGGAACTTTCCTCGCCGTGACCGGAAAATCCGGCTCCGGGAAATCCGCGCTGGTGAACGCGATCGGCGGGCTGCTGGTGCCGGAGCAGGGCTCGGTGCTGCTCGACGGTGTGCCGGTGGCCGAACTGCGCCCCGAGGACCTGCGGGCGATGGTCGGCTACGCCTTCGAACGCCCGGCGCTGCTCGGGGACACCGTGGAGGACGCGGTCGGCTACGGCAGCTGGGCCAGTCCCGCCGCGGTGCGCCGGGCCTGCCGGATCGCCCAGGTGCACGACCTGATCGTCCGGCTGCCAGAGGGATACCAGACGCCGCTGGGGGAAACTCCGCTGTCCGACGGGGAAGCGCAGCGCCTCGGCCTGGCTCGCGCGCTGGTGCGCGGCCCGCGGGTGCTGATCCTCGACGACGCGACCGCCAGCCTGGACACCGTCACCGAGTCCATAGTGGACAGTGAGATGGAGAACGCGATGCCGGGCCGGACCAGGGTGGTGGTGACCCATCGGGCCGGCACCGCGGCCCGCGCCGACCTGGTCGCCTGGCTGGACGGCGGCCGGCTCCGCGCGATCGGCCCGCACGCCGTGCTGTGGTCGGATCCGGCCTACCGCGCGGTGTTCACCGAGTCCGAAGTGGACGATCTAACGCCAGCCGTGCCCATCGAGGGGGTACCGCGGTGAACGTGTCCAGGCTGTACTGGTCCACGCTGGCCGGGCAGTGGCGCGGTGCGCTGGTGCTGCTCGGCTGCTCGGTGCTGGAAAGCGTGCCGGCCTTCTTTTCCGGGCGGCTGGTCGAGTTGGCGGTGGACCGCGGTTTCGCGGCCGGGCAGCCGGGGACGGGCCTGCTCTGGCTGCTGGTGTTCGGCGTGTTCGCGGTGCTCGGCGCGTTCGGCTCGCGACTGGTCTGGCATCGGCTCGGCACGCTGGTCGAGCCGATGCGCGACGCGCTGGTCACCGTGGTCGTGCGCGGGGTGCTGCACGACGCGGCGCCGAAGCGGAACCAGCCGGATGCCAGCGGGGTCGCCAGGGTCACCCAGCACGTGGAGGTGGTCCGCGACGCCACCGCCGGGCTGCTCGTGCAGGCCAGGGGCATGCTGGTGACCACGGTGGCGGCGCTGGCCGGGCTGTTCACCGTGGCCGGCCCGCTGGCCTGGCTGGTCGCGGTGCCGGTGGTCGTCTCGGTGACGTTGTTCGGGTTCTTGCTGCCCGCGCTGGCCAAGCGGCAGCGCGCGGTGGCGCTGGCGGACGAGGCCACCGCGGAGACCGCGGGCGGGCTGCTGGTCGGCATGCGGGACGTGGTGGCCTGCGGTGCCGAGCCCGCCGCCGGGCTGGCCATGGACAACCGGGTCGGCGCACAGGCCGCGGCCGCGGTGCGGATGGCGCGCGCGACCGCCTTGCGCACCCTGGTGATCGCGGTGGGCGGGTTCCTGCCGTTGCTGCTGGTGCTCGGGTTCGCCCCGGGCATGGTCAACTCCGGCCGGATGACCGCGGGTGCCGCGCTCGGTTCGCTGGTGTACCTGGCCAGCACCATGCAGCCCGCGTTGCAGGGACTGGCCGCGACCGCGAGCACAGTGGTGCTGCGGCTGCTGGTCGCGCTGCGCCGGCTCGGCGAGGCGATCGAAGGACCGACCGCGGCGGCGGGCACCGCGGAACCAGCGAACTCCGCGATCTCCGTGCGCGGGCTGACCTTCGGCTGGGGCGAGCACGCCGAACCGGTGGTCCGCGGGCTGGACCTGGACCTGGCCGCGCGCGAGCACCTGGCCGTGGTCGGGCCGAGCGGGATCGGCAAGTCGACTTTGGCCGGGCTGCTCACCGGGATGCTGGTCCCGCAGGACGGCCTGGTGCTGCTCGGCGGCGTCGGCGTGCGGGACGTGCGGCCGGCTTCGCTGCACCGGATGGTCGCGCTGATCCCGCAGGAGGCTTATGTCTTCGCCGGTACCGTGCGCGAGAACCTGGCCCTGTTCGCCCCGTCGGCGTCGGACGAGGAACTGCTCTCGGCGGTGCACGCGGTGCGGGCCGGTGAGCTGCTGGCCAGGCTGGGCGGGCTGGACGCCGAGCTGGGCACCGGCGCCGGGGGCATCTCCGCCGGGGAGGCGCAGCTGCTCGCGCTGGCCAGGGTCTATGCGAGCCCCGCGTCGGTGGTGATCCTGGACGAGGCCACTTCGCACCTGGACCCGGTGGCCGAAGCCCGCGCCGAACGTGCCTTCGCCGCCCGCGGTGGAATCCTGGTCGTCATCGCCCACCGCCTCACCTCGGCCTTACGCGCCAACCGCGTCCTGGTCATGGACGGCAACGCCACCCTGCTCGGCTCCCACGACGAGCTGCTCACGTCGTCCCCCCGCTACGCCGCCATGATGCTCGCCTGGACCACCCCCGTCCCCTCCGTCGCCTAACCCCCTCCCGGCCCGGCGTGTTGGCCCTCCCCGTCGGCGTGTTGGCCATTCCGGTCAGCGTGTTGGCTCCTCGCGGCGGCGACGCGGCGACGTGAATGGGCCAACTCGGCGGCATGACCGGCCAACACAGTGTCGCGAACAGCCAACACGGCGCTCGCCGGCGTGTCCGCACGCTGCGCGCAAGCGTCCGCGTTTCCCGGCGGTTGGCACTAGCCTTCGGTGCTATCTGGCTACCGGGACCTCGTGAGTGAAAACGGTTGCCCTGGCAACACTTTTCACTCACGACCGCTGACCTGGGAAAGGAAGGCGGACCAAGCGGGGAGGGGTAGGTCGAGCGTGCCGTGTAAGCGATCCTTGCTGTCCCGCACCTGGACGACGTCCTTGTCGCAGGCCACTTCGACGCAGTTAGATGCTTCGCCGCTGTGGCTCGACTTGCGCCAGTGTGCGGACAGGGTCATGTCATCGCCTCCAGCTTGGTGATGCGGTGGGCTACGAGCCGGGCGGTGTCGGCCGGGCTCAGCGCAGCATTGACCAGCCTAGGCACTACATCCCGGTACGCGTCAACATCCTCGGGCTGGTGGAAGAACGCGCCGGTTCGTACGTATTCCAGGTGCACTACCGACTGGCCGTCGTGGTCCTCCAGCAACACGAAGGCGCCAACCAGCATCGGCGTGTATCCAGCCGAGTTCGGGACAATGCGTATGTCGATGTTCGGCCGTTCCATGAGCTTGGCCAGATACTTCAGCTGGGTCAGCAGGGTCGACGGACCGCCGATTTCGTGGTGCAGGGCAGCCTCATCGATCAGCGAAAGTAGCTCCACTGGAGTCGGCTTGGTCAGTACTTCGCGTCTGTTGATGCGAGTCTGGACCCGCTCTTCCGCCTCCGAAGCGGATAGTTTTCCCGAGGTCATGATGGCCCTGGCATAGGCACTGGTCTGCAGGAGTCCAGGCACCAGGCCCGGCTCAACATGGATGATCCGCCTGGCGGTCCGCTCGTATTCCAGGAACGCCGCCATCATGAGTTCCCGGTCGGCCGGACGCAGGGAAAGCCAGTGCTGTTTGTCAACGTTGCGCGCCAGTTCGACCAGTTGCTCGCGCCGCTTGGGATCGGCGTTGACGGCGGTCAGCATCGCGGACACGTCCTCCGGGCGCGGGAAACGATCACCGGTTTCCCAGCGGGAAATCGTCGGAAAGCTGACTCCTATCCGCTCACCTACTTCGCGAAGGCTCTGCCCTGCTGCTTCGCGCTCTGTACGCAGCGCCCTGCCCAGCGCTCTTGCTATCGGGGAATTGCCGCTCATGTCGCGGATACTACGGGCGGTCAGGCCAGCGGGCTTTCGCTCGATTGGCTAGTTATGTTTACCGTAGATCCTGCCGATCCCATTCTTGAGTATCCCGAGAATGTGTTACCGCTGTGGTAACAAATTGCGCCTACTCGACTTTCAGTGCGGCGAGTGACTCGCGGAGTTTGCCGGTGACCTCCACCGGCCGCCGCGACTCGCGGTCCACGAACACGTGCACGAAATGGCCCTCCGCGATCAGTTCGGCGCGGTCCTCGCGGAAGATGCCGATCTCGTAGCGCACGCTGGACCGGCCGAGGTGGGCGACCCGGAGGCCGACCGCCAGCACGTCCGGGAACGCCACCGAGCCGTGGTAGTTGCAGTGTGATTCGACGCACAGCCCGATCACCTGTCCGGCGTGCACGTCCAGGCCACCCCGTTCGATCAGCCAGGTGTTGATCACGGTGTCCATCAGCGCGTAGTGCACGACGTTGTTCACGTGTCCGTAGACGTCGTTGTCCTTCCACCGCGTCGGCACCGGCTGCCAGTGCGCGTACTCGTTCACCACAGCGAAACCGACCGCCGCAGGATCCCGGTCAGGTCCTCTTCACTCGGCTCGCGGGGTGCGGTGGCCAGCAGTCGCTGCTGCTTCAGCGTGCCCTGCACCAAATCGTCCACATCGGACTCCGTGTAGCCGACCGCGCCGATTCCGTTGGGAATGCCGATCTTCCGCAGCAGGTCGCGCAGCACGGCGGGCAGCCGGTCCTCGTCGGCGCCGGTGTGCTCGAAGCCGGGCGCGAGCAGTTCGGCCACCCGCAGGTGCCGTTCCGGCGCGGCCGGGAAGGTGAACCGGAACGCCTCCGGTGCGGTCAGCGAGACCGCCATCCCGTGCGGCACCATCGGTTCCTCGTCCGGATAGCCGTCCGGGTGGAAGTCACGAACCTGCCCGGCGATCGGGTATGCGTTCGCGTGCGGGATGTGCACCCCGGCGTTGCCGAAACCGAGCCCGGCGAAGGTCGCGGCCAGCGCCATGTCCTCGCGCGCGGCCAGGTTGTCACCGTCGGCCACCGCGGCCGGCAGCGCGTTCCGGAGCAGGCCGAGCGCGCGCTCGGCGAACATGTCGGCTAGGGGGTTCGACCCGCAGTACGGCACCCGCTGCTCGGGCCGTTTGCGGGCGAACTCGGTGTAGGGCTTGGCGGTGTAGCTCTCCGCGGCATGACACAGAATGTCCATCCCGCTGGCCGCGGTGACCCCGGCCGGCTGGCTCATCGTCAGCCTCGGGTCCACGACTGCCAGCGTCGGCCGCATCCGCAGGTGGCTGATCCCGCTCTTCACCCGCAGTGACAACACGTCCAGCACGCAGACCGTGGTGCTCTCCGCGCCGGTGCCGGTGGTGGTCGGCACCGCGACCAGCGGCTTCAACGGTTTGCTCGGCGCCCGTCCGCCGCCGACCGGCGCGTTGACGTAGTCCATCAGCTCGCCGTCGTTGCTGGTCAGCAGGTTCACCGCCTTCGCGGTGTCGATGCTGGACCCGCCGCCGACCGCGACGAACGCGTCCCACGGCCCGGTGCCTCGCGCGTGGTCCACCGCCTTGCCCATGCTGACGTCGGTGGGTTCGACGTGCGCGTCGTCGAAGATCTCGACTTCGAGGCCGTACCCCGCGATCCCGTCCGCGATCCGGCGTGGCCAGCCGGTGGCAGCCACCCGCGGGTCGGTGAGCACGAGTACCCGGCGCGCGCCGTACTGGGTCAGGTCGTAGCCGATCTCGTCGGCCGCGCCGCGGCCGAACTTCAGCGCCGGAGCGCCGTAGGTGAACACGGTCTCCAGGCTGCTGGCGTCGAGTGTCACGCTGCGTACTCCTTCGTGGCTCGGGACTCGCTCCAGATTAAGGGGCTCAACTCTCAGTGGGGATGGCCACTTTCGTGAGATTGAAAGTTCACTTGACCGGGCTAGTAAAGACTCATTACCGTGCCGCATCAGGTATCACCGGGGGTGGACCGTCGCCCAGACGGCCGTGCGAATCCTCGCCGACGCCGGGGTGCGCCGAGCGTACGCCGTGCCCGGCGAGTCTTTTTTGGAACTTCTGGACGCCGTCCAATTCGAACCATCGATGACATTGGTCTCGACCAGGTACGAAACGGGCGCGGCCTACATGGCGGAGGCCGAGGGCAAGCTCCGCGACGCGCCCGCGCTGGTGCTGGGCAGCCGGGGGCCCGGCACGACCAACCTGGCGATCGGCGTGCACACCGCATATCAGGACGAAACGCCCATGCTGGTGCTGCTCGGCCTGACCCCGTCCGCCTTTCAGCTCGGTGATCGCGCGGACGGCGGTGAGGAGATCGACCTGGCCGCCTTCTTCCAGCCGTTCGCCAAATGGGCGCGTACCGCGGAAACCGCCGCGGACGTGCCCAGGCTGCTGGTGGAGGCGCTGAACCAGACCCGCACCGGCCGGCGAGGACCGGCGGTACTGGCGGTGCCCGCCGATTTCTGGGTCGCGCCCTTCGACGCGGCGGTCGCCGAACCGGAACTGGAGAAGCCGAACCTCGGCGCGCTGCGCCGGTCCGCGGCCGAGGTCGCCGCCCTGCTGGAGGATTCGAAGTACCCGGTGGTGATCGCCGGCGGCCGGGCTCGCAACGCCCGGGACGAACTGATCACCGCCGCGGACCAGCTCGGCTTCGCGGTCTACAACGCCTTTCGCCGCCAGGACGCCTTTCCGGAGAACCACGCCCGCTACGCCGGCCACCTCGGCAAGGGCATCCCCGCCCGCCAGCTGGACGCGCTGGACCGGGCCGACCTGGTGCTCTCCCTCGGCGCCAGGCTGGACGAGATCACCACGCAGAACTTCCGCTACCCGCTGCCGTCGCAGACCCTGGTGATGGTCGGCACCGGCCTGCCGAACACCCGCCGCCGCGGCCTCACCTTCCGGGTCGAGGCCGAGGTGGAGCCGTTCCTGCGCGAGCTGCGCGCGATCGCGGCGCCGCGGGCCCGGCGCAGTTCGGCCGCCAACGCGGCGGTGCACACCTTCATGACCCCGCCGGACACCAGCGAGAGCGTTTTCGTGCACCCGGCCGACGTGGTCCGCGCGGTCCGCAAGCTCGCGCCGGAGGACACCATCGTGACCAGCGACGGCGGCAACTTCTCCGGTTTCGTGCACCGCTACTGGTGTTTCACCGCGCCGAGGACGCAACTCGGCCCGGCGAACGGCGCGATGGGCTACGCGGTGCCGGCGGCGGTGGCGGCCAAGCTGGTCGAGCCGGAGCGAACGGTGGTCGCGATGGTCGGTGACGGCGGCGCGCTGATGACCGGCCAGGAGATCGAGACCGCGGTCCGCTACCGCACCCCGGTGATCGTGCTGGTCTTCCAGAACGGCTTGTTCGGCACGGTTGCGATGCACCAGGCGCGCACGCACGGCCGGTTGTCCGGGGTGTCCCTCGGCGCGGTCGACTTCGCCACCTGGGCGCGCGGCCTCGGCGCGGCCGGGTACACCGTGGAGGGTCCGGACGAGCTCGAAGCGGCCATCGCCAGGGCGCTGCTGCATCAGCGGCCGAGCGTGATCGACGTGCGCACCGATCCGGACGTGATCACCCCGGAAACCCGGCTGAGCAGCCTGTTCCACGGCGACCGTTCGGTCTGAAGGCGAAACGCTTTCCGGCTTTGCCGCGCCGGGAAAACTCAGCGAAAACTCAGGTTCCTGGCGTCTGGCGGGTTCGTCGGGTACCGTCGGCCGGGTAGGCACAGCCGGTTTGATAGCGGAGGAATTTTCCCCAACTTTTCAACCGAGCAATTCCCGTTGCCGCAAATTGATCTCCAAAACCCTGGGCGGTGCTGTCCGGGTGTTTACTCGTTTTCTTGATCTAGAGGTGTGCATGACGGCTACCGAAGCCCGTACCCGACGACCGAAACCCATTATTTCCGGCCTGCGTTCGATGCCCGAACACGTCACCGTGAAGGTGTTCGTGCTGCTGCCGCTGCTGGCCATCGCCGCCGCGGTGCCGTTCGCATGGGGATGGGGGCTGAGCTGGCTGGACGTCGGGATCGGTGCGGCCTTCTTCGTGTTCACCGGTCTCGGGGTGACCGCCGGGTACCACCGGCTGTTCACGCACGGCTCGTTCAAGGCGAAGCGCCCGCTGCGGATCGGCCTCGCGATCGCCGGCAACATGGCCGCGCAGGGCCCGGTCACCACCTGGGTGGCCGACCACCGGCGCCACCACGCCTTCTCCGACCGGGCCGGCGACCCGCATTCGCCGTGGCTGTTCGGCACCGGGCCGAAAGCGCTGGCCAAGGGCTTCCTGCACGCCCACATGGGCTGGCTGTTCGAGCGCAGCGTGACCAATGTGGAACGGTTCGCGCCCGATCTGCAGGCCGACCGGGACATCCGGATCGTGGACCGGCTGTTCCCGCTCTGGGTGGTGCTCACCTTCGTCGGGCCCGGTGTGCTCGGCGGCCTGATCAGCTGGTCGGTGTGGGGCGGGGTGACCGCAATGTTCTGGGCCGGGTTCGTCCGGGTCGGCTTGCTGCACCACGTGACCTGGTCGGTCAACTCGATCTGCCACATGATCGGCGAGCGGCCGTTCACCAGTCGGGACAAGGCGGCGAACTTCTGGCCACTGGCCATCTTCTCCTTCGGTGAGTCGTGGCACAATCTGCATCACGCCGACCCGACTTGTGCTCGGCACGGCGTTCTCCGCGGGCAGATCGACATCTCCGCGCGGCTGATCTGGGTCTTCGAGAAGCTCGGCTGGGCGACCAGTGTGCGCTGGCCGACGCCGGCCCGCCTGAGCCGGATCAGCGTCAAGAACTAGGCAAATTCGGAAGGGGCCGAAGATGGCCGAAGAGACCGCTCGAAACGACCAGCGGCACGCGGCCCAAGCGCCGGTGCAGTTCAGCTCGGCCGACGACACGAAGGACGACACCACGGTCGATGTGGACCTGGCCGCGGTGACCCGCTCCCCGTTCGCCGCATCCCCCGTCCGGGGTGCGAGCGCCGAATAGAGTTCACAAGATCACCCGATGGGCCGGTTGGCGAGGGGCCCCTACCTGTGATTTACTGTTGGCGGTCTCAAAGTTTTTGTGTTCGTGCTAACCCACGCTCGCAAGACGTAGCGGGCGTTGAGGTTCCTCGTTCGAGGAAGCAAATCGCTCGTTATCGGACCCGGGGTGCTGAAGTGGCTTCCTCGTTGTGTTTGTTACATATGGAGATTTTTTTATGACTCAGGGCACTGTGAAGTGGTTCAACTCCGAGAAGGGGTTCGGCTTCATCACCCCCGACAACGGTGGCGGCGACGTCTTCGTGCACTACTCGGAAATCCAGGGCAACGGCTTCCGTAGCCTGGACGAGAACGCTCGCGTCGAGTTCGAGATCGGTCAGGGCGCCAAGGGCCCCCAGGCCACCTCGGTCACCGTCATCTGACGAGACTTCGAGTAGGAGCCGCCACCTCATCGAGGTGGCGGCTTCTTTCGTTTCCGCACCGGGGAAGTTCGGTCCACTTTGGGGTGTTCGCACGGACCGGCGACGAGATCGTGATGTACCCGGGACAACTTGACCCGCGGACCGGGCGTCTACCGCATCAGGAGAGTCGCAGCACCTTCGAAAAAGGGGTTTGAGCCGTGCGGAAGATCCTGGTTTCGGTGTCCACTTTGGCCGTCGCGGCCGTGCTCGGTGCGTGTTCGGCTGGAGCCGGTGACGGCGCGGGCGAAACGCAGCTCGCGGTGGCTCAGCCGACCAGTTCGGTGCCGACGACCACGGCGCCCAGTACCAGCGAGCCGCCGTCGTCGCCGAGCAGCACGCCATCTCCGAGCAGCACCAAGAAGAGCACGCCCAAGAGCACGCCGTCCACCAGCAAGCCGGCTGTGAAGGCGGCCGAGGGGGTGCCCTGTTCGTCGCCCGACGGCGCCTGTGTGGACCTGTCCGCGCACAAGGCGTGGATCTCCCGCGGCGGAAAGATCATCTACGGTCCGGTGCCGATGCTGCCCGGCAAGAAGGGCAGCACCACGCCGGTGGGCAACTTCCGCGTGCTGTCCAAGGAGAAAATGCACTACAGCAAGGAGTTCGACAACGCGCCGATGCCGAACTCGGTGTTCTTCTACCCCGGTGATGCCTTCCACGCCGGCAGCCTGAGCAACTACTCCAACGGCTGCATCCACCTGTCCAACGCGGCTTCGCTGAAGTTCTACAACACGCTCAAGATCGGTGACGTGGTGCAGGTCGTGCGCTAGCGCGGCAGCAGTCGGATCCCGTCCTGCGAAGGTGCGAAGGGAAGGCCCGTTCGCTTCGCGCGGTAGGCGATCACCAGCGCCTCACCGAGCAGGCTGATTCCGATGGACAGCGTGGTCGGCCGCGCTTCGGGGAGCATCCCGGCCGTCGCGGCCAGTAGGGCGAAACCCAGGTTGACCGCCAGCGAGAGCACCCAGATGCCGAAGGTCCAGCCGGTGTAGCGCTGCCAGAGCACGCCGTCGCGTTCGAACAGCCGGGTGGTCGTGGCGCGCACGGCGCCGAAGCCGAGCCCGATCACCGAACCCGCCAACACCCACAGCACGTCGGCGAAGGTGAGCACGTCCAGCTTGCTCATGCTGTAGATCCCGATCGCGATCAGGATCGCCGGTGTGCCGAACACGTCCCGGGCGACCAGCGGTTCACCTCGGAGCCTGCGGATGATCACCGCCACCACGGCGGCCAGCACGATCCCGGCGATCAGCCATGAGCTCATCGGTTCCCCCTTTGTAGCAACGTCATGCTAAATAAAATAGCAAGGCTGTGCTATAAAGGCAACGTGCCCAAGATCGTGGACGCCGAAGCCCGTCGCCAGGAGATCGCCGAAGCGGTCTTCCGGGTGGTCCGCCGGGACGGCCTGGAGCAGGCTTCGCTGCGGCTGGTCGCGGCCGAGGCCGGCCTGGTCGTCGGGTCCGTCCGGCACTACTTCGCGACCCACGACGAGCTGATCGTGTTCGCCATGCGGACCCTGAGCGAGCGCGTGCGCAAACGTTTGCTGGTGCACGCCGAGCGGCTGCTGGACCCGGCCGGGCCGCCCGTCGACCGGCTCGAGCTGACCGAGCGCCTGCTCGGCGAGCTGCTCCCGCTGGACGACACCCGCCGCGCCGAGACCGAGGTCTGGCTCGCGTTCACCGCCGCCGCCAGAACGAGGCCCGAGCTCGCCGGGGACGTCACCAGGTCCCACGACGAGATCCGCGCGGTCACCCGGCGGGTGCTGGTCGAGGCGCGCCGGATGGGCGGCCTGGCCGACGGGCTGGATCTCGACCTGGAGGCCGAACGGCTGGCCGCGCTGCTCGACGGCCTCGCCATGGCCGCCGCCACCCAGCCGGGCCGCACCACTCCCGCCCTGATGCGGCAGATCCTCCGCCGTCACCTTTCCTCGCTCAAGCGTCAGTGAAGTCGGTTCTCCACCTCGATCTCCACCGGTGCGTGGTGGGCATCCACCCCGCGCGATTCCTAGGGTGCCGGTCATGAACAAAAAGGAGCTGCTTGCGGACGGCGGCGGTGAAAGCACAGGAGCGGGTCCGGTGGTGTGAGATCAGGAGATGAGCAAGCGGCCGCTACTGCCGGACAACATCGCGCCGGGCTGGCTGGTGGTGCACGTCTTCGGCACCTTGATGATCGGGCTGACTTTGGTCACCGCGCGGGAGACGTCGCCGTGGGTCTGGGGGTCTCACGGCGTCGTTTCCTTGTGCTGGCTGGTTTTCCTGGTCGCCGAGTACCGGAAGAGGCCCAGTGCGGCGGCAGTCGTGCTCGGGCTGGGCGCGCTGGCCGCGGGGCTGACCGTGAGCTGGGCGGCGGACCCCTCCGCGCTGATCTTCTGCATGGTCCTGCTCGGCCGGTTCGCCGCGCTGGTGACCCCGGCCGTGACGGCGATCGCGTCGGTCGCCCTTGCCTGCGCGGCGTTCATGATCCTGCCGTACCCGCTTTCCCGTGCCAGTGCGGGCGAGGTGCTCGGCAACGCATTGCTGGTACTGGCGATCGTGCTGCTCGGGCTGAACCGGCGGCAGTACGAGGTGCAGGCGATCCAAGCCGAACGGCTGCTGGTGCAGACCAGGCTGGCGCAGGCCGAGCACAGCCGCGCCGCCGCGCTGGACGAGCGCACCAGGATCGCCAGGGAAATCCACGACGTGCTGGCGCATTCCCTTGGCGCACTGGGCGTGCAGCTCGAGCTGGCCGAGGCGCTGCTCGCCGAGAAGTCCGATCTAGACAGTGCACTCGCGACGGTAAGGCGGTCGCGGCGGCTGGCCGCGGACGGGCTCAGCGAGGCGCGTGACGCGGTGGCCGCGTTGCGGCGCGATGTGCCTTCGCTGACCGAGGCGCTGCGGTCGATGGCCGCCGCGCACAGCGCGGACCACCAGGTACCGGTGGAGTTCGAAGCCGTCGGCGAAGCGCGCCCGATCTCGTCCGCCGCCACCGTCTCACTGGCCGGGACGGCACGGGAGGCGCTGACCAACGCGGCGAAGCACGCCCCCGGCCGCCCGGTGACCATGTCGCTGGAGTTCACCGCTGGAGCGGTCAGGTTGCGGGTGTACAACGAGTTGCCGGGCCAGCCGGTCGAACGCGCAGGCCACGGGCTGACCGGGATGCGCGAGCGGCTCGCGCTGGCCGGTGGCACGCTGAGTGCCGGTCCTGCCGGTTCCGGCTGGCGGCTGGTGGCGGAGGTGGGTGCGTGATCAGGGTGCTCGTGGTCGACGACCAGCAGGTGATGCGCGAAGGGCTGGCCGCGCTGCTCGGCCTGCTCGAAGACGTGCGGGTGCTCGGCATCGCGGCCGACGGCGCGCAGGCACTGGAAGCACTGGAGAAAGATCCGGCCGACGTGGTGCTGATGGACCTCCGGATGCCGGTGCTGGACGGGGTCGAAGCGACCCGGCGGATCGTCGCCGAGCACCCGGGCACCGCCGTGGTCGTGCTGACCACCTACGCCGACGACGAGTCCATCGGCAATGCGTTGCGCGCGGGCGCCCGCGGCTATCTCACCAAGGATGCCGGCCGGGCCGAGATCGCCGCCGCGTTGCGCTCGGCGGTGGCCGGGCAGTCCACCTTCGGCCCCGAGGTTTCCGGCAGGCTGGTCGCCGCCGCTTTCGGCGAGCGACGGCCGGTCCGGCCGAAGACGGCGCCGCCGGACGGGCTCACCGCCAGGGAAGCCGAGGTGCTCGGCCTGATCGCCACCGGGCTGAGCAATGCGGAGATCGCCGGTGAGCTTTTCATCGGCGAGGCCGGTGTGAAGACACATATCAACAACGCCTACGCGAAGATCGGCGTGCGCAATCGAGCGGAAGCCGTCCGTTACGCCCTTGCGCACCGGCTGGCCGAATAACCGGCTTTAGCCCTGCCGGAGCGTCGAAAAGACGGCTATTCGTCGTCCGGCGTGGTGTCGCTGGTTCAGGAGTTCGTGACTCAGATACCTTCTTCTTCGAGTGCGGTACCGAGGGTGGAGGAGAAATATGACGAGCACCGCGACCCGGCCGGGGGGACCCGGCGTGGGGCACGGGCCGGAACCCGGAGTTCCCGCGCGTGAGCCGCGCTCCGGCGTGGCCGGGCTGCTGGACCTGCCAGGCCAGGCGGTGCGCGGGGTGATGGACTTCGCCCGCACCACCCCGGGCCGGCTGTCCGTGATCGCGGTCGGCCTCGCCCTGCTCGCCCTGATCACCGGTCTGGTCGGCACCTTCGAGGTGCAGGGCAAGAAGAACACCATCAACGAGCTGATCGACCACCGGGAGCCGCTGGCCGCCGCGGCGCAGCAGGTCTATCGCTCGCTTTCGGACGCGGACGCGACCGCGGCCAGTGGTTTCCTCTCCACCGGTACCGAACCGCCCGAGCTGCGAAAGCGTTATGACACCGATATCGCGCAGGCCGGGGCCGCGCTGGCGAAGGCCGCCTCCGACTCGGCCGGGGTGTCCGACGCGGCGACCAAGGTCGGCGTGCTCGGCCAGCAACTGCCGGTCTACACCGGGCTGGTGGAGACCGCACGGGCGAACAACCGCCAGGGTTTCCCCGCCGGTGCCTCGTATCTGCGCGAGGCATCCGAACTGATGCGGGCCAAGATCCTGCCCGCCGCGCAGGACCTCTACCGGATCGACACCGACCGGCTCGCCGAGGAACAGGACGACGCCACCGACTTCCCGTGGCTGACCACGCTGCTGGTGCTCGGCCTTGTCGCCGCGCTGGTCGGTACCCAGCTGCACCTGACCCGAAAGACCAACCGGCTGCTCAACGTGGGCCTGGTGGTGGCCAGCGGCGCGATCGCGCTGACCATCGTGTGGAGCGCGGTCGCGCTGGTGGTGCAGAGCGTGCTGGTCAACGCCGGCCAGACCGCCGGCACCCAGCAGGTCGACGTGCTGGTCCGGGCCAGGATCGCGGCGCTGCAGGCGCGTGCCGACGAGACCCTCACCCTGGTCGCCCGCGGCGACGGGGCCGGTTACGAGAAGGACTTCGTCGACCTCGCCGTGCAGCTGATCGGGCCGGACGGCAAGGGCGGCCTGCTCAACGAGGCCAAGGCGTCCGCCGAGGGACTGGACTCGGCCGGGCACGTGGACTCCGCGATGCGGAACACGATCACCTGGTTCCAGGCGCACCAGGAGGTGCGCAAGCGGGACGACAGCGGCGACTACGACGGCGCGGTCAAGCTGGCGATCGACACCGGCGCCAAGGACAGTGCGGCGAGTGCCTTCCTGAGCCTGGACCACGATCTGGTGGAGGCGATCAACGTGGGCCGTCAGGAGTTCCTGGACGAGACGCGCAATGCCGAACGCGCGCTGATCCTGCTCGCGCCCGGGTTCGCGGTGCTCTGCGTGGTGGCCGCGGCCGGGGTGACGATGGGGATCAGGGAACGGCTGAGGGAGTACCGCTGATGAAGCTGGTGAAACAGAAACGTTTGGCCGTACTGATTTCGGCCGTAGCGATGGCGGCGGCCGGTTGTGGATCGGCGGGTAAGCCGGTGGATCCGGCACCGGTCACCGACGTGCAGCCGCCGCAGCCGGCGCACGTCGGCGGGGTGGACGCCGGTGGTCCCGGTTCGGCGAACAAGGACTGCAATACCGGCAGCCTGGCGCCGAACAACGGCACCGGTATTCCGTCCGGCTCGACCATGGCGAAGATCAAGGAACGCGGCAAGCTGATCGCCGGAGTGGACCAGACCACTTTCCTCTTCGGTTTCCGCAACCCCACCAACGGAAGCCTCGAGGGTTTCGATATCGACATCGCCAAGCAGGTGGCGATCGCGATCTTCGGCACCGCGGAGAACCGCATCCAGTTCCGCGCGATCACCTCTTCGCAGCGGGAGGCAGTGCTGGAGCGCAACGAGGTCGACATCGTCGTGCGGACGTACACGATCAACTGCGACCGGTTGAAGCGGGTCAACTTCTCCACCGCGTACTACGTCGCCGGGCAGCGGGTGCTGGTGCCGAACTCGGTCGCCGACAAGGTGGACGGCCTCGAAGACCTCGGCGGCCAGAAAGTGTGTGCGGCCAAGGGATCCACCCCGCTCAAGACGATCGCGGCGGCCCCGTCGAAGCCGGTGCCGGTGTCCGTGGACAACTGGTCGGACTGCCTGGTGATGTTGCAGCAGGGCCAGGTGGCCGCGGTCTCCACCGACGACGTGATCCTGGTCGGCATGGCCGAGCAGGACCCAACGACCCGGATCGTCGGCGACAAGTTCACCAGGGAGCCGTACGGTATCGGTATCCCGAAGGCGAACGAGGACATGGTCCGGTTCGTCAACGCGGTACTGGACAACGTGCGCGCCGGGCCGTGGCGGCAGAGCTACGACAAGTGGCTGAGCAAGCTGCTCGGTGACGGCAGCCCGCCGCCCGCCGAATACAAGTAGGAAACGATGGGTACGCACGTGGACAGCTCGGGAGGCAGCCGTGTCGGATGAGTCACGCCGTCCTCGGCACCGCGCACCGGAGGACGAGCCCGACGCTGGTCCCGGAGCGCTGTCGGAGGAGACCGGAAGCGGCTGGAGCAGGTCGCCGGAGGTGCTGTCCGGCTCGCTGCCGCCGGACCGGCCACCCCGGCAGCAGCAACCCCAGCAACCACCGCAACCCCAGCAACAGCAACAACAACCACAGCAGCCACCCCGGCAGCCTCAGCAGCAGCAACCTCAGCAGCGCCCGCCGATGCGCCGCCCGGCCGGCCCGCCACCGCCCGCCGCGCAGCCGACCAGCGTGCTCGCCGCGCGCGCCCCGGCCACGCAGAGCATCCAGCCGCCGACCCCGCGGGTGGAGCCGGGGCCCGGGGTGCCGTTGCCGGACCCCGGCACGGAAAGCGTGCTGCCCGAGCGGACCAGCGACGGCAGGCACACCGGCTCGGGCTCGGGCAGCGGTCCCGGCAGCGGGCCGGGCACCGGTTCCGGCGCGTTCCCCGGCACCTCCCGGCGGACGTCCTCGCGCAGGTCGCGCCGCGGCAGGCTGGGCGCCGGACTGGTCGACGTGCCGCAGGTGCCCTATCGCGACCCGACGTCCGCGGTACTGACCAACCCGGTGGTCGCGGAGGAGAAACGCTTCTGCGGCAACTGCAGCGCCAAGGTCGGCCGCGGCACTGACGGCAGGCCCGGCTCGCCGGAGGGGACCTGCGCGAACTGCGGCACCCCGTTCTCCTTCGTGCCGAAGCTGCGCCCGAAAGAGGTGCTCGGCGGCCAGTACGAGGTGCTCGGCGCGCTGGCCTACGGCGGGCTCGGCTGGATCTACCTGGCACAGGACCACAACGTCAGCGACCGCTGGGTGGTCCTCAAAGGACTGATCGACACCGGGGACTCCACCGCGATGGCGGCCGCGGCCAACGAGCAGCGGTTCCTGGCCGAGGTCGAGCACCCGAACATCGTCAAGATCCACAACTTCGTGCAGCATCCGGACGCGCGGACCGGCAGCTCGGTCGGCTACATCGTGATGGAGTACGTCGGCGGCCAATCGCTGCGGCAGCTCGCGCTGGCGCACCACCGGGCCACCGGCCGCCCCGAACCGCTGCCGATCGGCCAGGTGATCGCGTACGGCCTGGAGATCCTGCCCGCGCTCGGCTACCTGCACGGCCAGGGCCTGCTGTACTGCGACCTCAAGCCGGACAACGTGATCCAGACGCACGAGCAGCTCAAGCTGATCGACCTCGGCGCGGTCCGGCGGACCGACGACTACGAGAGCCCGCTGTTCTTCACCACCGGCTACAGCGCGCCGGAACTGCCCAAGCAGGGCGCCTCGGTGGCGTCGGACCTGTACACCGTCGGCCGCACGCTGGCCGTGCTCAGCTTCGAGTTCACCGGCTACACGACCAAGTACAAAACCAGCCTGCCCAGCGCCGAAGACGTGCCGCTGTTCGCGCTTTTCCCTTCGTACCACCGGTTTCTCAAGCGCGCGACGCATCAGGACCCGGATCGCCGGTTCATCTCCGCGGAGGACATGGCCGACCAGCTCACCGGGGTGCTGCGCGAGATCATGGCGCTGGGCACCGGCAAGCCGCGGCCCGGCGCGTCCACCGTGTTCGGGCCGGAGACGAACACCTTCGGCGTGGACATGGTGGTGCCCGATCCCGGGCAGAGCGTGCCGCTGCCGGACGTGAACGAGGTGGTGTCCGGGCTGCCGGTGCCGCAGGTGGACACCGGTGACCCGGCCGCCGGCGTGCTCGCCACCACCACCTCCACCGACCCGCGCGGCACCATCGAGGCGCTGGCCGGCGCGCCGCGCGAGTCCATCGAGGTGCGGCTGCGGATCGTCCGCGCGCGGATCGACCTCGGCGAGCTGGCCGAGGCGAACCGGCAGCTGCAGGCCGCGCAGTACCTGGCGATCAGGGCCGGGTTCCCGCACGACTGGCGGATCGACTGGTTCCGCGGGCTGATCGAGCTGGCCGGCGGCCGGGCGCGGGTGGCGCATGTGGCCTTCGAGTCGGCCTACGACGAGCTGCCCGGCGAGATCGCGCCGAAGCTGGCGCTGGCGGTCAGCGCGGAGGGCGTCGGGGACTACTTCGGCGCGGCCAGGTTCTACGAGCTGGTCTGGCGGATCGACCACAGCTACGTGAGCGCCGCCTTCGGCCTGGCCAGGGTGTATCTGGCGCAGGGCGCGCGGAACTCGGCGATCGAGGTGCTGGAGTCGGTCTCGCCGTCGTCCAGTCACCACGTTGCCGCGCAGGTGGCCGCGATCAAGATCAAGACACGGGCCACCGGGCGGGAGCCGACCGCGGTCCTGCAGGGCGACCTGGTGGACGCCGCGGCCAAGCTGGAGCGGCTCGCCCTGGACGCGGAACGCCGGACCAGGCTTTCCGCCGAGGTGCTCGAGGCGGCGCACGACTGGGTGCGTGAGGACGCCGCCCGCGCCGAGCAGGCCAAGGGCGCCACGGTGCTCGGCTGCGCACTGGCCGAGCGTGACCTGCGCTTCGGCCTGGAGCGCTGCTACCGCGCGCTGGCCAGGCTGGCCGGTTCCGTCGAGCAGCGCATCGAGCTGGTCGACCGCGCCAACGCCATCCGCCCCCGCACCCTCACCTGATCGCCCCTTAAGGCCACCATGAGGGCGTTGAACGCCCCTATGGTGGCCTTAAGGGACTTGCTCAGGCGGTGGCGAGTTCGACGATGGTGATGTCCGGGCGGGCGCCGACCCGCACCGGCGGACCCCAGAAGCCGGCGCCGTTGGTGATGTAGAGCTGCGTGTCGCCGTGCTGGGACAGGCCGGTCACCGACACCTGGGTGCCGGACACGATGGCGGTGAACGGCCAGAGCTGACCGCCGTGGGTGTGCCCGGAGAGCACCAGGTCCACGCCCTCGGCCCGCGCCTCGTCCAGGTTCCGCGGCTGGTGCGAGAGCATCACCACGGAGCGCTGACGGTCCCAGCCCCGCAGGGCCTTCGCCACGTCCGGCTGCTCGGCTTCGGCGCGCTCGGCCTCCGGGTCGGTCAGCCCGGCCAGCTCGAAGGCGCCGCCGTTGTGCGTGATGGTCACCCGCTCGTTGAGCAGCGGGCGGATGCCCAGCGTGCGCACGTGGTCGATCCATTCCGCGTAGGCGTAGTAGTACTCGTGGTTTCCGGTCACGTAGAACGAACCCTGGGTGGCGCGCAGCTCGCGCAGCGGCTCGGTCGCCGCGGCCAGGTTCTGCAGGCTGCCGTCCATCAGGTCGCCGCAGACGGCGATCAGGTCCGGCCGCTGCGAGTTGATCGTGTCCACCACCCGCTGGGTGAACGAGCGGCCGAGCAGTGCGCTCAGGTGGATGTCGCTGACCAGCGCGATCCGGCAGCCCGCTGCCCGCGGGTCCAGCCGCCGCAGCGCGATCCGCACCTGCTTGATGTCGGGGGCGCCCATCGCGGTGGGCACGCCGTAGCCGACCGCGCCGACCGCGGTGACCCCGACGATCGCCGCGGTGCCCCTGGCCAGCAGCATCCGGCGCGACACCCCGCGCGGCGGCTCGGCGGGTTCCGCGGCGGGTTCGTCGGCCGGTTCTTCGGTGTTGTCGACGTCTTCGGGGGCCGTCTTCTTCTTTTTCTTCTTCTTGGGCGGCGGCGGGAACTTCGGGTCCCGGCGGATCCAGCCCAGCAGGGCGAGCCGCGGGATCTCCAGCACCAGCGCGGTGAGCAGGATGTAGACGAACAGCCCGAACCAGATCCAGCCCGGCCAGGCGAACCACTGCCCGATCGACGGCGGGACGAAGGTGCCCAGCAGCAGCGCGGCCACCATGAACAGGTCCAGCACGATCCAGAGCACGGTGAGCACCTGGCGCAGCCGGCCCGGCCTGGTGCTGTCCTTGATCAGCCTTTTCCAGATGTACCAGTGCAGCAGCGTGAAGATGATCGCGTAGGGAACGTGGTAGAACGGCATCAGGGGTTAATGTCCCAATCTTTCTTTTCGGCCCGTCTGGCCGCGGCGAACCGTTCCAGCGCGTCCGGGTGGCCGTGCTCGGTGAAATGTTCGAAACCGACGATCACGAACAGCGCACGGGCACGCACCGCGATCGGCCCGTCCTCCGCGTCCAGCCTGCCGTCCGCGCTGGCGTAGATCTTGCGCCCGGCGACGCCGTCCAGCTTCGCGGTGATGTACAGCGTGGAGCCGACCGGGACCGGGCGGCGGAAGTCCGTTTCGAGCTTCCCGGTCACCGCCGGTTTGCGCAGCAGGTTGCCCACCGCGGAACCGAGCGCCTCGTCGAAGGCGCAGGCCAGCAGGCCGCCGTGGGCCAGCCCTGGCGCGCCCTGATGCGCGGAGGTGACGGTGAACCGGGAACGCACCGTGAGCTCTTCGCCCACGGTGGAGCGCATGTGCAGACCTGCGTCCAGCTCGTCGCCGCAGCCGAAGCACTCCGCATAGTGGACGCCCAGTTCGCTACCTGGCTGAGGGGCCTTTTCGTGGGGCACCGCGGGCTCGGTGTCCACCGGTGGCCACGGTTGCGCGATCTTGTTCACCTTTCAACGCTAACCCAAAGACCTCAAGGCCCCCATTGCGACCTTGAAGGTAGCAATGGGGGCCTTAAGGGACTCTCAGCTTCGCGCTAGCCGGTGGCGGGCTTGGGCTTCGCCGCCTGCGGACGGCGCCTGGCGATCCGCGAGTTGACGATGCCGCGCAGCGACACCCCGGCCGTTTCCGGCAGCAGCAGGATCGGGATCGCCGCGATCGCGGCCGAGCCCATCAGGTAGTACGCCGGCCACAGGTTGTTCCCGGTGCTGTCCACCAGGCTGCCGATGATGTAGGACGCGGTACCGCCGAACAGCGCGGTCGACACGCTGTAGCCGATGGAGAAACCGCTGTAGCGCTCCTGGGTGGGGAACATCGCCGGCAGGGTCGCCGCCAGCACGGCCAGGATCAGCACCAGCGGGATGGCGATCATCGCCACGCCGAGTCCGAGCTGCAGCCCGTTCCGGTCGTCCGCGGCCGCGCCCATGATCGTGAACGCCGGGATGGGCAGCGCCAGGAAACACGCGCAGCAGACGATCAGGATCGGTTTTCGGCCTATCCGGTCGGACAGCGAGCCGACCGGCACGATCAGCACCAGCATCAGCACGATGGTGGCCAGGATGATCAGCAGCGGCGTGTGCCCGGTGAAGCCGATGACGTCCTTGAGGTACGTCTCGAGATAGGTGATCACGATGTAGTCGGCCACGTTCAGCATGATCACGATGCCGATCAGGTGCAGGATCGAGGTCCAGTGCTTGCTGAGCAGCGCCCGCAGCGGGGCCTGCTCCACCTTTTTCTTCTGCTCCAACTCGACGAACAGCGGAGTGTCCTCGAGCCTGGACCGCAGCCACAGCCCGACGATGCCCAGCGGCCCGGCGATCAGGAACGGCAGCCGCCAGCCCCAGGAGTGCATCGCCTCTTCGCCGAAGATGACCGTGAACAGGGTGACGAACCCGGCGCCCATGGCGAAACCGACCAGGGTGCCGAACTCCAGCCAGCTACCCCAGAAGCCACGTTTCCGGTCCGGCGCGTACTCCGCGATGAAGGTGGCCGCGCCGCCGTACTCCCCACCGGCGGAGAATCCCTGGATCGCGCGGAGCAGGATTAGCAGCACCGCGGACGCCGGCCCGATGGTCGCGTAGGACGGCAGCAGGCCGATGATGAACGTGGAGCCGGACATCAGGATGATGGTCAGCGCCAGTATCTTCTGGCGGCCGAGCTTGTCTCCGAGTGGCCCGAACACGAAGCTGCCGAACGGCCGCACCACGAAGGTGATGGCGAGTACCGCGAAAGTGGCCAGCGCGCCTTCGGAAGTGCTCGCCGCGTTGAAGAAGACTTGGCCGAGAATCGCCGGCATGAAGCCGAACACGCCGAAGTCGTACCACTCGATGCAGTTACCCATTGCCGCCCCGGCGACCGCTTTGCGAATCTGCTCCGGTTGGGCTTCCTTGGGTGCGTCGCCTTCTGCGAGCACTGCTTCTTCAGCCATTGCCTGCCCTCCTGCCCACAGCCGCATCGGTGCCCGCGGCTGTGCCTGGTAGCTGCCCTGCCCCCTGAATGATCCCCTGACCGTAGGGGTTTCCGAAGCGTTGTCCAATCCTGCGGCGGCCGCAGAAGGGCGCTGCTAGCCCGTTTGGGTGACATTTTCGCAGGTAGATGCTGGTGTCGGAAAATTTCCGGTTACCCGCGAAAACTCAGACATTCCGGGCGCGTGTCGCGGCCCTGTCCGGTACCGGCCTTGTCTGGCAGTGCGCAGCTAGTGTCCGTCTGAGCAGCCGAGGGCGTCAACACGGAGTAATCGGGTCATGCTGGTCTTGTCGCGTTCGTGCGGGCAAGATAGGGACGCCCGCTCGCCAGGGGAGGAGGAACCGGCGTGGACACGGTGCGTAGCAAGACCGAAGCTGCCGCCCTGCGAAAGAAGTACGCCGCGCAGGAGCACGGTGACAAGGAGCCGGTCCGGCATGCCAGTGATGTGGCGGCGCCGACCGGGGCCGGCTCGGCGGGGGTGCTGGCCGAGGACAAGGACGGCATCGACCTCGACCTGGACGCGCTCAAGGCGGCCGAGGCCAAGCTCGCCGAGCACTACGACGAGCTGGTCGGCTATCTGGGCCAGGCGCGGGAGCTGGAAGGCAAGCTGTACGACGGGAAGAGCCCGGTCGCCGGCCCGATGGGCCGCTCGTTCAACAAGCGCGCCGGTGCGCACGAAGGTGGCGTACAGGCGACTCTGGTGGCTTATCTCGCCGAGCTGTCCGCGCTGCGCGAAGCCATCCAGGAGGTGGGCTCGACCCACCAGAACTTCGACGATGACGCCGCGGATACCCTGCGGCGCCGCGGATCCCACCAGCAAGCGGAGTGAACGACCATGGCGCTGGCCTACGACGAGCATCGTAAGAAGCGGCAGTACCACGACGACCACCCGTTGACAAGGCGGCAGCGCCGCAAGCGTGCCCGGCAGCGACGTCGTCAGCGGGACAACCTCCGGGACAGCGCGTTCGGCAAGATCAACTGGTCGGCCTACGACCACCGCCAGCTCTGGGACATGATCAAGTCGGCGGAGCCGGCCGCAATGGGCGAGCGCGCCCACCGCTGGGCCACCCTGGCCGCCAATGTGGACGCCGCGACCGCCGGGGTCAGGGCCACCTGCCAGGAGCTGCTGCTGTCCTGGCGCGGCGGCTCCGCGGTCCGCGCAGCAGAGTCCACCACCAAGCTGACCACCTGGGCCAGTGACGCGAGCCAGACCGCGCGGAAGATCGGTGACGGCCTCGACGACTACACCTCCGCGGTGGCCGAGGCCCAGCGCAAGATCCCCGAGCCGGTGCACCCCTACCTCGAACGCTGGTTCCGCGAGGGGTACGACGTCAGTGCGCTGGAGGGGCGGAACGGCGCGTACATGATGGACCAGCTGCTCGACGACCACCTGCCGTCCAAGCAGCAGGCCACCCGCGCGAAGGCCGAAGCCGTGCAGGTGATGGACACCTACGAGTCGGCCAGCAAGGGCGTGCAGACCAAGCTGCCGGGCTTCACCGACGCACCGGTGGTGACCGCGGACGGTTCGTCGTCGGCGGTACGACCGTTCGCCGCGGCGGCGACGGAGCCGCCTGGCGCCGATGAGACCACCACGTCGGCGGCTGCCGGTCCGGTGGTCGCCGGTGCCGGTCAGCTTCCGGGCGGGGCCGGACCCGGTCATGGCGGTGTTTCCGGCGTACCCGGTACCCCCGGCTACGGGGCACCTGGTGCCGGCCATCCCGGTGGTCCCGGCGTCGCCACCCCCGGCATCGCAACTCCCGGTGGGGGAAGCGGCTCGGGGCTGCCGGGTTCCCCGGCCGCGGCCGGTGGCGCGGCGGCCGCCGCGGGCGCGCGGGGCGGGGCCGGCACGCCGTTCGGCATGTACCCGCCGATGGCCGGTGCCCGCGGGGAGAACAGCGAGGACACCGAGCACAAGAACCGCTACGAGTTGGGCCTTGACCTGATGGACGACCTGCCCCCCGCCTACCCGCCGGTGTTCGGCCAATGAGCGACGGTTATCGCGCCGATCTGCCCGGCATGGCCGAGGCGGCCCGCTTGCTGGACGACGCGACCGAACGGCTGACGCCCATCCCGCCGTTGCTGGAAACCGAGCGCGATCCCGCCCTCGGCCCGGCCGAGCTGGTCGAAGAGGTGGACACGCTGAGCCACCGGTGGTCCGCGCGGGTCACCGCCGTGCGGTCCGATGTGGACTCCGCTTCGGCCGGCCTGCGCGCCGCCCGGCACCACTACCAGGTGGTGGACGAGAGCGGGGAAGCGGAACTGCGGCGGCTGCAAGATGACCGCTGACCACCGTGACTATCGCGGCCTCGGTTTCGACCCGGTGCCCGGCGACCCGGACGCGGTCGCGGACGTGAGCAGTCGGTTCACCGAAGCCGCCGGGCACGCCGAGGCGGCGGAGGAGGACCTGCGCCGGGCCGGGCGCCCGCCGTCGGGCTGGACCGGTGCGGGCGCGGCCGCCTACGCCGAAAGGCTGGCCGGGGGCCCGGACGCGCTGGCCGCCACCCGTGCCGAACTCGTCGCCGCGGCGGGCGTCCTGGACGACTGGGCCGGCACGCTGGCGGCGGGCCGGCGCACCGCGGAGGAACTGGACCGGCGCGCCGTCGAGCTGCGCGGCCAGGTCCGGGACGAGTCGGACGCGATGGAGCGGGCCGCCACCGAGGCCGAGTTCTCCACCGGCCAGGCCAAGGCCGATGCCGAGCACGAACTGGCCGCGGCACGCCGCCGGCACAGCACGCTGACCGCCGAGCTGGACCGGCTGCTGGACGAAGCCAGGCAGCTGCGGCATCGCCACCGCACCGAGGCGGAACGGGTGACCGCCCTGCTTCGATCCTTTGTGGACGGTACCGAGCCCGCATCGGCCAGCACCCGTTTCCGGCCGCAGACCGGTGCTTTGCGGGATTCCGCCGCACTGGGCGCCGGGCTGGCCACCCTGCTCAGCCCGCTGCACCGGTGGACGGGGTCACCGTCGCCGTTCACGGTCCCGCCGCCTGGTGGCGCGAGTGCGTTCGCCGCGGCGGTCGCCGACGGTGGCCGGTGAGGCTGCCCGCGGTTCCGGGTGTCACACCGGTTTCGCTGGATTCGGTGGAGCGCACCACGGCCGAGTTGACCGAACTGCTCGGCCGGTTGCGGGGCGCGGACGCGGCCCGCGACCCCGGGCTCGAACTGGCCGCCGTGGAAGCGGCCGAGCTGGCCCACCAGCATCGGGCCGGGCTGGTCGCGGTGGCCGAACACGTCGCCGCCGACCCGGCGATCCTGGTCGCCGCGGTGGTCGCGGTGGACCGCCCGATGGATCTCGAAGCCGCCGCCGAACTGCGCTACCACCTCGGGGACGGGCCGGATATCCGCGAGGTGACCGAAGCGCGCACCGCCACCGGCTATCCGGTGGTGGTCGCGGAACGGATTCTGGTGACCGGCCGGTCCACCGGCGCGCAGCTGCAGGCGGTCGTGGTCGACCCCGGCGCGCCCAGGATCGCGGTGTTCACCCTGCACTCACCGACCGGCCGCGGCTGGCTGGAGCTGTCCGGCCTGGTCGGCACCCTGGTGGCCGGGGTCGAATTCGGCTGACTCTTAGTTCGTGCTCGTCATCGGCCCGCTGTTCGGTGGTACCGGCACCGTGGTGCCCTGCGGAGCTGGCGCGTGTGTGCCCGGGACCGAGGCGGTCGGCTGCTGCGTGGGCGGTTTCGGGCTCATCGAGGGCTTTCGCGTGTTGTTGCTGGTTTCACGGGGTCGCGTGGTGACCTCGCTGCCCGGCTCGGCCGAAGGTGACGGGAGGCTTGAAGTGGGGGTGGGCGGTGGCGTGCTCGTCAGCTCGACCGCGGGCGGCGGTGCCGCCGGCTCCACCGGCGGAGGCGCGAGCTGGCGCTGCGGCAGGCCGAGCGCGATCGCGACGATCACGCCGGCCGTCGCGGTCGCGCTGCCGGCCGCGGCGAGCAGCTTGCGCCGCCGCCGGATCCGGCCGCCACGGCGCAGGATGTCCTCCGCGGACAGGGCCAGCGGCGGGCCGTGCTCCACGCCGGTGCCGGCGAACAAGTCCTTGATGTCCTCGGTTTCCTTACCGGTCACGATGTCACCTCCCTCCTTGCGCGGTCGTGAACAGTTCGCTGAAATGCGGCCCCAGCCGTTGCCGCAGGGTGGTGAGGCCACGCGTGCTCTGGCTTTTCACCGTCCCGGTGGAACAGCCGAGCGCGGCCGCAGTCTCCTCCACGCTCAGATCGTTCCAGTAACGCAGCACCAGCACCGCACGTTGTTTCGGCGGCACCGCACGCAGCGCGTGCAGCACCAGCATCCGCTGCTCCGAACCGTGCTCCCCGTCGTCGCCCGCGGTCTCCGGCGGCAGTTCGGTGAGGTTCTCCCGCCGCCGCCACGGCCGCCGGCGCTCGGCGAGAAAGGTGCGCAGCACGATCTTGCGGGCGTAGGCGTCCAGCGCGTCGTGCCGTGACAGCCGCGGCCAGGCCAGGTACAGCTTGAGCAGCGACTGCTGGGTGATGTCCTCCGCGTGGTGCCAGTCCCCGCAGAGCAGGAACGCGGTGGCGCGCAGGGAGTGTGCGCGCTCGCCGAAGTACCGGGCGAACTCGCCGTCCCACGGCGAGCTCGGCCCGGTCTTCGGCGCGCGCTCTTGCTTCACCCGGTCAGTTGCCGCCGATGCTCGGCAGGTGCAGGTCGCCGGTCGGGCCGGCCGGCACCTTGCCCGGCACCCTGACCTTGCCGTCCGGACCCGCCGGTGCGGCGGTCGGCTTCGGCGCCTGGGTGACTGACGGCCGTTCGGCGGGCGCGGTCGTCCTGGTCGGTTCCGCGGAGGGCGGGGCCGACGTCGGCTGCGGTACCGGCGGGGTCGAGGTCGCCTGCGCGGGAGCGGGCTGCGGCGGGGCCGGGTTCGAGGTGGCCAGCGCGGTCCCGGTCATGGCGCCGCCCGCCAGCAGCAGGGCACCGGCCCACAGTGCGATTCGAGTACGCAATAGTTCTCCTAGGTCGCCGGCGCCACCCCCTTGCGGTGACGCCTGTGCCGTTAGACATGCGCGTGCCCTCGCCCCGGGTTGCACCGAATTTTGCCGGCGCTTCGAGAAGTCTCATCCCGCACCGAGCCGCTCGTCCCGGTACTCGCGCGGGGTCCGGCCGACCACCTTGCGGAAGGTCCGGGAGAAGTGCGCGGCGTTGCCGAATCCGCACTGCCTGGCGATCTCGGCGATTCCGTGCGCCGCCTTCGCCGGGTCGCCGAGCAGTGCCTTGGCGCGGGCCACGCGCAGCGCCCGGATCCGCCCGGAAACCCCGTCGCCGTCGTCGAAGAGCTGGTACAGCCGCCGCCGCGAGATGAACAGCGCGTCCGCGATCCGGTCCGCGCCGAGGCCGGGTTCACCGAGGTGCGCCCTGATGTACTCGATGGCGTCGCGCCGACGCGACGCCATCAGGTCCACCCGGTCCAGCTCGGCCCGCAGCGCGCTGCGCAGCACCAGTTCCGCCAGGCCGAGCAGGTGGTGCGCGACGCCGTGCGGGTCCAGCGTCCCGGCAGCGGCCAGCAGGTGCGCGATCGCGCCGGCGAACAACCCGCGCAGCGCCGGGTCCACCTCCACCGGCTGGAACATCAGCGGCCGCAGCTCGGTGAAGGAGACCGAAAGCGCGGAGGTGGCGACGGTCAGCATCACCACCCCGCGCCGCCCGCGCGACGCGTCCTGGCCGTCGTCCCTTTTGGACACCGGCAGCACGTGCAGGGTGCAGTCCGGAAAGCTCAGCGTGGAGCCGGTTTCGCGCACCGCGCCGGGAACCAGGCAGCGCATCAGCAGCTGCAGCCGTTCCGGCTCGCCGCCGGCACTGCCGCCGCCCATCGCCCGCACCGCGGCACTGGCCCCGGATGCGCGAACGACCAGGAAGCCACTGGCGACTTCCTGGTCGTTCGCTTCCGTCATCAGCTGTTCAGCGCCGACTTGGCGGTCCACTCCTCCCAGGAGTAGGTCCAGTCCGCGTAGTCGTGGTCGTTCGGCCCCAGCTTCTGGGTGCTGCCCTCGATCTCCACCGGGTCACCGGGGAGCACGCCGTCGAAGTACTCCTTGGCGTTCTTCGGCGACAGGTTCAGGCAGCCGTGCGAGATGTTCTTCTTGCCCTGTGCCCAGATCGAGGCGGAAAGGCCGTGGATGAACTCGCCGTTGTTGGAGATCCGGACCGCCCACGGCACGTTCACGTCGGTGTAGTTGTAGCGCGGGTTGCTCATCGAATAGGTGGGGTGCTTGGACATCACCACATGCGTCCCGCTCTTGGTGACCCGGCCCGGATCGGAGTCGAGTCCGTAGCTGACCGGGTAGTCGGCGATCTGCTGGCCGTCCCGGATCACCTGCATCCGGTGCTGCTGGGTGTTGCCCTTGACCAGCTGCGCGCGGCCGATCTGGAAGTTCGACGATACGTCCTGCTTGCCGTAGACGCCTTCGCCGAGCTTCACCCCGTACAGCTTGGCGTTCACCTTCACCTGCGTGCCCGGCTGGTAGTACTCCTTCGGCCGCCAGTGCACGGAGGTGTCGCCTTCGAGCCAGGCCCAGGATCCCTCGGTCTTCGGTGTGGTCTCCACCGAGATCGCCTTTTCCACCGCGGCCTTGTCGGTGACCTTGGCGGTGAAGGTCAGCGCGATCGGCATCGCGATGCCGTAGGTCTGGTCGTCGCCGACGTTGAGCTTGCCCTCGAGCTGCTTCTTCGGCGTGACCGTGGTGAACGAGCCGGCCAGCGGCACCTGCTTGCCGTCGCTGCCGACCGCGTTCCCCTGCCAGCTGTAGCTCTTCCCGTAGCCGAGCGGCTCGGTGGTCGTCCAGCTGCGCTTGTCCTCGGAAACCTGGCCCTGTACCTGTTTTCCCTCCGGGTTGGTCAGGCTGACCGACCCGATGGTGCCGTCGGTGACCGAGACGCGCACCGGTTCGCCCGGTGCCACGTCCTTCGCGCCGTCCGATGGCTGTGCGACGAGCTTGGCCGCCGCGGTCTGCCCGGAATGCCCGCCTGCCGGGCCCTGCCCTGATTCCCCCGCCGCGGACGTGTCCGGTGTGCTCGTGCAGGCGCTCAGCCCGATGGCCGCGCTCATGACCAGCCCGAACAGCAAGGCGCTTCGCCTGCCGCGGATTTTGGTGTTCAGTCCTGTCACCTGTCTGTCCCCTTACTCCCCTGTCCCCACAAGTGACGCCTGGCGTCTCCAGGACGTTGATCCGGTGCAACGTGACGAATATCACGCGAAGGCGGGTGGATCATGGTGTTGACACATCCCGTTCGGACCAGGTCCGAGGGTCGGCCGGCGCGAGCGACAGAGTAACCGTTGGTGCCGACAAGATCAGGAACGTCGTACAACGTTTCGGTGACCCGTTCGGCAGTAGGAGCGAACCCTTGTTGGAGGGCTTCAGATTTCCGCAGATCCCGGTAGGCTGCCGTCAGGCCGTCGTTTTGCGTGTTCGTGGCTTCACACTCGCGGAACTTCTGACGCGAGCCCTGAGCCGGATGCGCTCTTCGCTCACTCGTTGGAACCGCCCGGGGCGGCCCGGGGACTACTGCGGTGGCCCCCGATGCGGATCTGTTACGAGGAGTAAAGCGGTGGCGCAAGGCACTGTGAAGTGGTTCAACGCCGAAAAGGGCTTCGGCTTCATTGCCCAGGACGGCGGCGAGGGCGACGTTTTCGTGCACTACTCGGAGATCGACGGGCGCGGGTTCCGCACCCTCGAGGAGAACCAGCGAGTCGAGTTCGAGGTCGGCCAAGGACAGAAGGGCCCGCAGGCGCAGAAGGTCCGCCCCATCTGAGGTTGACCGGCTAGTCGTCTAGACACCACGAGCCCCCGGCGAGAATTTCTCGCCGGGGGCTCGTGCGTCGTAAGGGGGCCGGTCAGAGCCGGCCTGCGAGGGGCTGGTTCCAGTCCTGGTCGAACACGTGCTGGTCGGTGTGGGCGTCCTCGTGGTCGTGGTCCGGGGCCGCCTGCTGACGCGGCCGCTGGGGCGCGGATTGCGCTTCCCAGGAGAGGCGCTCGAGGATCCAGTCGTGCGCCAGCCGCTGCGGGGAGACGCCGCGCTCGGTGGCGATCTCCTTGAACTGCTCGCTGGCGATCAGGCTGAGCCGGAGCTGGTAGACCTGCGCGTCACCGAACCGCTTACCGGTCCCGGTGCTCTCCGGGTCGGCGTCGGGGGCGAGCGCGGCCAGGTAGCTGGTCAGCTCGTGGTCTTCGACGCCGGTTTCCGCCTCCTTGGCTGCGGAGTTCCGGTGCCGACCCTGGCCGACGGCCTTGAGGTTGGTGCGGCTGCTCAGACGTCCTAACGATGGAAGAGGCACGCTGCCACGATAACGGTTGGATCTCGGCGACCAACCCAATGTGGTCCACGACACACTAGGTAATCCCTGTTGACCTTGGACTTTAGGCCGTTCAGGTCATTCACGCCCACTTGGCGCAACCCGCCCCACACCCCCCGCAACCAAATCTGTCGCCCCGTCACGTATCTGTGCGTAACCACCCCCCTCTTCTTGACAAACAATCCGCAAGATTTAGCCACTCGGGCGCCTGCAACCGATGCTGGTTCCGTCTCAACGCGCCCAGGCCGTCAGGGTGACGAGCTCGCACCGCGGGGGGCCCGGGGGGCTCGGCCCCCCAATGAACACAAGGACCCTGCGAAGACGCCAAGCGTCGAGCAGGAATGGAGAGGCCCCCGCGCCAGGGGGAGGAACGCGGGGGCCGGAGGGGATCTCCACAGGCGCTGACCGGGGGTGTGTCAGCCCGTTGATTGTTACATGACTTCCGTCGTGGTGCGAGTGGTCGGCGAAAAATTCCGACCGGCGGTGTCATCTGTTCGTTGCCGGGTGTTCATTGAGTGAGCGAGGTCGGAGGACCGAGCGTGAGCAGAGGTTCACTCTGCGGGGGGCTGCATCTTGGATCGTCTGCTAAGTAGCCTCGCGCCCAGTTGTCCGTGAGCCAAGTGGAGGAGCCATGAGCGGGTCACTTGAGGTTCGACAGTTCCTCCTGCGGCACGAGGGTGCCGATGGGGGAAGCAACAACTACGCGGGCGGCGTTCCTGCCCAGCGCAGTGGGCATGCGGATGCACAGAGGGTTTCCGACGATCAAGTGCGTCGGGCCCGGCTGGCGGTCGCCATGGGGGCTGAGGGGGTGGAGGACTGTGCGCAGTTGCTCGACATGCTCGGGCTGACTTTGGACGAGGACGGCCAGGCGCCGGTGCAACGGTGAGTCCTGGCCGAAGCCTCGAATGGAGTAGGTAGCCCGCGCAGGGGTGCACCCCCTGGTTTCCACCCCTGCGCGCGGCTCCGGAAAACATACTGGTCGCAGGCTTATGCGGCAATCGAATCGTCGGTTGCCGCGACTTTGTGACGTAGATTATTCGGTAGACGTGTTCGTTCGTGCCCGTTCGGTAACGGTGTGATCATTGGGTCCGGGCCGGGTCCGTACTTGCTGCCCCGCCGGCAGCCCACGCTCCGCCCGGTCGTCGAAGCCGGGGATGACGGTCCGTTGATGCAGCTCCGGAGGCTGCGAGCGGGAAAGTGACCCCCGGCTTTGGGGTCGTCGGGGTGGGTGCCCTATGCTTGTGATCGCTCCCAGGGGGACCTGAGAGCGCGGTCGGTCGGTTCGCCGAAACCGACCGGGCTCCCATCGTCCAGCGGCCTAGGACTCCGCCCTTTCAAGGCGGCAACGCGGGTTCGAATCCCGTTGGGAGTACGCAGTACAGCAAGGCCCTGTGGCGCAGTTGGTTAGCGCGTCGCCCTGTCACGGCGAAGGTCGCGGGTTCGAGTCCCGTCAGGGTCGCAAGATCGTTCGGCTGCTAGGCCGGCGTTCGCGGCCAGGTAGCTCAGTTGGTACGAGCGTCCGCCTGAAAAGCGGAAGGTCGCCGGTTCGACCCCGGCCCTGGCCACCGCTCCGAACAGCAAGACAGAGCCCTCCACTCACATGCGGTGGAGGGCTCTTCTTTGTGTCGAGTTGCTTTGGTCCTGGTTCCCGTGGACGGCGATCTGCGAAGAAACGACATAGCGGTTGTAATGTCTGCCAATTGTTCGGGCTTTCCGATCCGTCCGTGTTCGATTCTTGTCGAGTTTGCAATTAGGGCCACGTATGGGGCTTTCGCTTGGTTACCCTGCGACTCGGGCGTCCAGTGGACGGGCCATTAATTGGCAAGTAGTCAACGGCGAGGGAGGAGCGCGCGTGACACGAGATGGCTTTAGGAACCATGAATCATCCGCACCATCGGTGATCGGACCGGGCTTTGTCGAGGAAGATGGTGTGACAGAACAGGCGCTGGTGTACCTGCCATCCGAGCGGGCACAACGGGGCGATGCCGAGGTTACGGTGGAATTCCGCCGGATAGACGACGGACGGCTTGTGGTGCTCGCCTATACGTCACTGGATGCCTTGGTGGACGGATGTGGCGACCGGCAGCCGTGGGTTTCGCTGCCCGCCGAGTCGATCGGGGAAATCGTGCAGGCGAGCGGGGCGGACGAGGTGTTGTGGAATCAGGCATTGCCGGCCGAGCAGCGGCGTGAAAGTTCGGCGGGAGGTAACGCCTGATGGACGGCTACGGCGTAAATCCAGGGGACATGGAAGCTTTGGCCAGCCGGTTGCGGAATGGGGCCGCCGATCTCGAAGCCGGTGCCGGTGCCCCGCCTCCGCCGGCCGAGGCGGGTGAGGTGACCGGAGCCATCAGCGGTTTGGTCGGTGCGCTCTGCACGTCGATGGCAGGGGTTGTGGAGGGGGTGGGAGCCGCCGGTGATGCGGTGGCGACCAGCAGAGAAGTGTATGAGAACGCCGAGCACGACGCCGGTGGCCAGGTGCCGCAGATCGATGCGAACTGAACACTCGAGGGGGAGCTCAAATGCCACTGGACACCGAGGTCAAGGCCGATCCTGGAAGCATTCGCGGCGTGGCGGACTGGCTGACCGCCCGGTCAGGTGACACGCACGGTGCGGGCGGACAGGTCTACGGCGCTCGTGGAGACTCCGAAGGCACCTGGCGTGGTCCGGCGTCCGACGGGTTCAGGTCCACCATGACGCAGGCGGGTCAGAAGATCGACGAACTGGCCGGGGACCTGACCGCCACTTCGACCGCGCTGAAGACCCATGCCGACGACGTCGACACCGTGAAGGCACGGATGAGCCAGGCCATCGAGATCGCCCGCAGCGGCGGCCTGACCATCAACGGCCACATCATCGAAGACCCAGGGCCCGCGCCGGCCGACCCGATTCCGTTGCCGACGGACAAGCCTCCTACTCCGCAACAGCAGCAGATCCATGACAGCGCGACACAGGCGCAGTCGGCTTACGCGCTGAAAGTCCAGCGCTTCACCGAAGCGAGTGGCGTGGCCGTCGAGGCGAAGGGCACCCTCAACCAGTCGCAGTCGGTGTTGAACAAGTTCGTCTCCGGCTACGCTGAAAAAGGTGTCTTCAACATGTCTGACATCGCCACCGGCCTGACCGCCGCGGTGGCGGACCGCACCAGCAAGTTCCGTGCGTCGGCCAGGGCGATGGATCCGGGGATCGACCGCGCGGCTCGCTATGCCAAGAGCGGGCGCATGAACCCGTTCGCGCAGGCGCGGGCGGACGCGCTGGAGATCGAACGAAGGCTGGCGCAGCAGGCGGAGAACACCAAGGCGGTCGCCACTCGCACCGCCCGCATGGTGGACAAACTGCCGAACGGTGTCAAAGGTGCACTTGAGAAAACGTTGGCATTCGGCAAACATGCCGACGACATCGCCAACCCGCTGCTGCGTGGAAGCACCCGTGTGCTCGGCAAATTGCCGGTCGTCGGACTGGCGATCACCGGACTCGGAGTGGGTTACGACATCAGCCAGAAGAAGGATGTGACCACTAGTGTTGCTTCCGGAGCCGGCGGGTTCGTCGCCGGAGCGTTGGCGACAGCGGCAGTTTCCTCGATGGGCGGACCGGTGGGCTGGGCCGTCGCCGGTGGCGCCCTGGTGTCGGCAGGGGTGGGTTTCGCCATCGAAGAGTGGGGTGACGATGCTGTTGAAGCGGTGGGTGATGCCGCAGGCTGGGTGGGTGACAAGGTCGGCGACGCAGGTAAGGCCGTCGGAAAGTTCTTCAGCGACTTGTTCTGAGGTTGACAATGGATATCACGCGGTTGCCGCCGAAACCCGACACCCGGACCGGCGTGCCCCGCCCGCCCAGCGCCCCGCTGGAGCGGGGTAACAGCAAGCCCGGCCATCGGCGGGCGAGGGCCGAGTCGAAAGTGCCACAGCCGCCGTCCGGTGAAGGGCCGCTCTTGGAGTGGTTCTACCCGGACCGCACTACCCGGCTGATCTCCGGCTTTTTCGTTGTGCTCCTGGGGATTGTCTACTTGACTTTTCGGGACGGGGGATTCGGCTGGATGGGGACTATCTGGCTCTGGTTGCTGCTGGTGCCGTGGCCGATTCTCTTCCTCGTTACCGGCCGGAACGTGCGGATGTCGGCTGGTGCGGATTGGCTGGCTTACGGCAAGTCCTTCGTCAAGACCTATGAGCTGGTCGCTGTTGATGTCGTGATCGACGGTGCCGCGCATTCGCTCAAGATCAAGGACAGTCTAGGCAATGGTATCCACGCGCAGGTGAATGATTTGCAGCAGAATCATGAGTTGTGGGATCTGGTTTACAACGGGTTGCTGCATTCGGTGCATGTCGGCAAGGCGGAGACGGGCAAGCGAGCACGGGAGTATCTCCAGCTGGACTATCCGCCGCATCTGGCGGAGCGTGCCTGACGAGTCACTCTGGCGAGTAGTGGACGAAAACAGCCCCATCGGTTTCCGGTGGGGCTGTTTTCGTGTGCGACCCGACGGCTGCCCGATGAGGCGGTTATGGGTGTTCTAAAGGCTGAACGGCGGCTGGACAGTTGGGAGCGGGGGGTGCGCACGCTGGGTTGGTAGCGCCGGGTGGGCGTGCGGGAGGTTCGCGTGGGTGAGTTACGGGTTCGTCTGCTCGGTAGTTTTCAGCTGACCTTGGACGCGCGGCCGGTGGAGCGGCCGGTGCGGCGGAAGGCGCAGGAGTTGCTGGCGCTGGTGTTGCTGGCGCCGCAGCGCAACGTGTTGCGTGAGGTCGCGGCGGAGGCGTTGTGGCCGGCGGCGGGGGCCGAGGTTTCGAAGAAGTCCATGCGCCAGGTGCTCTGGCAGTTGCACCAGGCGACCGGTCCCACCGGGCCGCGGCTGGTGCTGACCGAGGGCGAGGTCATCCGGATCAACCCGGATCGCCCGGTCTGGCTGGACGTGGACGCGTTCGTGGCGGCGTCCAGGACGGCCATCGAGCTCGTCGAGCTGACCAAGGCCACCGACCTGTACCGCGGGCCGCTGATGGCGGGCTGTTACGACGACTGGTTCCTGATCGAGCGGGCCCGGCTGGAGGACCTGCACATCACGTTGCTGGACAAGCTCAGCGTCGGGCACGAACGCCACGGCGAGCTGGAAGCGGCGATCCACTGGGCCCAGCGGCTGCTCGAGGTCGAGCCGGCGCACGAGCGCACCCATCGGCGGCTGATGCACCTCTACTACCGCACGGACGACCGCACCCGGGCGCTTCGCCAGTACCGGCGGTGCCAGCAGGTGCTCCTGCACGAGCTGGGCATCCGGCCCTCGGCGCGGACCGTGCGGCTGGCGGCGGAGATCGGCGCGGACACCGGCAGGCCACCGGAGCCTGCCGCGCTGGACGGGGTACGGGCCGAACTCGCCGAGCTGCGCGCCACCGTCGACGACCTCCGCGAGCGGCTCGGCGAAGCGGAGACAGCGGGAAGACGTTCCGGAGACCGCCCCCGCGTATCCATGACCGCATTGTGAATACGAACAAGGGGAGCCACGGTGACACGACGAGCGACTCGGTGCTGGCGCACTCCTTTGTCGTCCGCGCGCTGCGCGAACCGGAGGCCGCGCCGGGTTGGCACGGTTTCGTCACCGACGTGGAGACCGGCGAGCGGCGGCCGTGGCACCGGGCGTTCGAGCTGGCGCGGTTCATCGAAGACCAGCTCGCGGTGCCGGGGGCCGGCATGACCGGCCCGGCGTTGACCGACGTGGTCGGCGAGATGCTCGCGGTGCTCGGCGCCAGGCTGCCAGGCCCGCTGCCCACCCTGCCCGAACCGAACGTCACCCTGGAACGGGTCGCCGAGAAGCTGGTCGGCATCGGCAACCACCGCGGCACCGAGAGCACCGGCACTCTTGGCACCCGCACGGTGCGCGGCGGCAGGCTGGACGCCAGGGTGCGGTTCCAGATCTGGGGCGGCACGGCGTCCGCCGTGGACACCGCGGTGCTCACCCTGCACTCGGACCTGCTCGACGACCGCGATGTGCTGCGCGGACTGGGTTTTCTCAAGCTCAACGCCTCGGGCACCACGCTCGCCGAGCACGTGGACCCGGTCGGCGGCTGGCGCAAGACCACCAGTTTCGACGCGCTCTACGAGTACTCCTATGTGGACAGCAGCGACGCGGACAGCCTGATCACGCGGATCCAGCTCACCACCGATCCCGAGCGAGCCGGTGGCCCCGGCCGGGAACGCGAGACCGAGACCGACTCGATCATCCGCTGGGACAGCGAGAACGCGCCGCCGCTGGTGATCACCGGGCCGATGCGGGTGGACCGGATCACCGCGCTGGCCTTCGATCCCGGCCCGCCGATCGGCGGCCAGGTGCGGCTGCTGGCGTTGCGCAGCATGGACGGCACCGGCGGCCCGATCGTGCACCTGCCCGACCTGGCCACCTTCCTCGCCGCGACCGGCGGTGCGCACCCGGCGGAAGCCAACGCGGACGTGACCCTGACCCCCGCCGAGCTGTTCACCCAGCTCGGTGCCGCCGGCCCCGGGCTCGACCTCGGCGACTGGAACACCGACGGCGTGGTGGACAGCTACGCAGGTTTCGACCGGCCACTCGATCAGCCGATCGTGCTGCCCACCTGGTCGGACCGGCTGATCTGCAGCTACCTGCCGCCGGGCCCCGGCGCCGGGCTCGACCAGACCGCCGTGGTCTACCTGCGGGTCAACTCGCCATGACGCACGACCGCGGCCCGACGTTCGGAGAAGACACGGAGAAGAGGGAGACATGACCGAAGCAGTCTTGCCCGGCGTACTCATCGAAGTGCGGCCGGAAGCGCTGATCGTGCCCGGTGCGATCACCGTGGGAAACGTGGGGGTGATCGGCACCGCCGCCAAGGGGCCGGTCAACGTGCCCCAGCTGCTCGGCAGCTATGCCGCCGCGGTGGCGACCTTCGGCCCGTACGACCGGTGGAACAACGGCACTTCGGACGAGCTCACGCTGGTCCGCGCAATCGAGCAGGCCTACAAGTTCGGTGCCACCACGGTTTGGGCGGTCCGGGTGGCGGCGCCCGACCCCAATGAGCCCGCCTACGCGTCCGGGACGGTCAACGCAGGCACACCCGCGGCCGCCAGCGCGCTGCTCACCGCGGCCTCGCCGGGGACCTGGGGGAACGAGCTCACGGTGCAGGTGGTCGGCACGGGACAGGCCGACGCGTTCGTCCGGGACGAAGAGGTGACGTTCAAGGACGGAAAGTGGCAGCTGGCCGCGAAATCGGTGAAACGCTCCGCGGTGAACCGGCTCGTGATCAAGCCGGCGAGCGGGACCGAACGGGTGCCCGCGATCGTCTACGAGGAGAGCCAGCTCAACCCGACCCGGGTCTTGTTCAAAGAGGGCGACGGCACGTTCACGTTCGGCACGCCGCCGGTGGCCGGCGATACGGTGCTGGTCAGCTACGCGGTGGCCAAGGCGAACGCGTCCAAGGTCGTCGTGAAAGCCGGGGTGACCGCCGAAGAGGTGTACAACGTCATTTCGGGGACCCATCTCGCCGCCCAGATCACCGCTTCTTCAGCACTGGTGAAGGCGACTCCGGCGCCGGCCCCGGGAAAGCCGGATGAACGGCCAGGGGAGCAGGGACCCACCCCACTGGCCGGTGGTACCAACGGCCAGACCGGCGCCCTCTATTCGGCCGGCCTGGACGCGCTCAACACCGTGGACGCGCACCTGATCGTCGCGGCCGGCCAGAACGACCGGGATTTCGGCGACGATCTGGCCGCGCACTGCGACGCGGCATCCGGGGACGAGATCAAGCGCGAGCGGATCGCGATCGTCGGCACGGCGGCGCAGACGAGCCAGTCCACCATGGTGACCCACGTGACCGGGCACACGCAGAACAGCGACCGGCTGGTGCTGGTGGCGCCCGGGATCGCGGCCACCGACCGCGGCGCGGACCCGGTCACCGACGTGACCCTGCCCGGGGCCTACACCGCCGCCGCCATCGCGGGCATGCTCGCCGCGCAGCCGCCGCACATCAGCCTGACCAACAAGGTTCTGCAGGTGGGCGGGCTGGAGTACGACTTCACCTCGGCCGAGCTGAAGCAGCTCGTGCTGAGCCGGGCGCTCACCCTGGAGAAGCGGCAGGGGTTCCGGATCGTCCGCGGCATCACCACGTCGACGAACACCGCGTGGACCCAGATCACCACCCGGCGGATCGTCGACTACGCCAAGCTCGGCGTGCGCAGCGCGGCGACCCCGTTCATCGGGTTGCTGAACAACGAGCGGGTCCGCAATGCCTTGCGCGCCACCATCAACGGCTTCCTCAGCAGCATGGTCGAGGACGAGATGCTGGTGAGCTACGAACTCGACGTGCACGCGTCGCGTGAGGACGAGATCCGCGGGCGAGTGCTGGTCGACATGGTCATCCGGCCCACTTTCAGCATCGATTTCATCAAGGTCACGATGTTCCTCGAGTAAGGATTCCCATGGCACCGTCAGAAGTTTTCACGGGGGCCAATGGCTCCCTCCTGCTCGCTCCGGACGACACCCTCGAAGGCGCCGACGCGAAAACCGTGGTGGACGCCTACGAAATGCAGACCGTCGGCCGGCTCACCGACGTCACGCTGCGGGTGAACACCGCGCTGAAGGAGTTCCACGAAGTAGGGCGACGCCATCCGGTTTCGCTGAGCCCGGGGAACATCTACATCTCGGGCTCGGTCGGCCGGGCCTATGTGAACGGCGGGCTGCTCACCTTGTTGCTGGGCAAGGGGGCCAAATCGGTCACCGTGCCGGAGCCGTACGTCCAGCCGACCTTCACCTTGGTCGTTTCGCTGCTCAACCCGGCGAAACCGGAGGAGCCGGTGGCGCTGTCCGTCGGCGGGGTGAAGTTCGAGAACTGGCAGTTCGCCGTACCGGAGGACGAGTTCGTGATGGAGAACCTGTGCTTCAAGGGACTCACCATGAGCGTGCTCGACGCCGGGGTCGAAATTTTCTGAGTTAACCCACCGTGAGGTAGGAAATGCCACTCACCGCCGAAGATCTGCTGGCCGGCAGCGGCCTCACCCACGAGGTGACGCTGCCGCCGGAACTGCTGGAGGGAGCCGTGCCCGGTGGCACGGTAACCCTCCGCCCGCTGACCGTGCGGGACGTGCAGCGCATCGCCCGTGCCGCCCGCGACGACCGGGAGCTCGCGGCCGCGCTGATGATCCAGCAGGCGTTCGCCGAGCCGGCGCTGACCGCGGACCAGGCCGGCAGACTGCCTGCCGGGCTGGCCCGGTTCCTGGTGGACCGGATCAACGAGCTCAGCGGTATCGACACCCCGCGCGACCGGCTCGCCGAGCTGGTGCAGGCGCCGCTGGCGAAGGCGTGTTTCGTGCTGGCCGACGAATTCGGCTGGACCGCGGAGGACGTCAGCGGCATGACGATCGGCCAGATCCTGATGTACCTGGAGATGGCCGGGCGGGCGGTCGAGGTCGCATGAACAGCCAGCAGCCCACGGTCGTGAGTGAAAAACGTTCCCCTGGCAACACTTTTCACTCACGACCGCTGACCTGCGTGGATGCGCTGGCGGCAGCGGGTGCGCCGCGTGCGTTCCGCGGGGCGCTTCGCGCGGAGACGGAGGTGGTGGACGCGGGGTTGCGCAGGGTCTGCGCGCTCGACTCGGCGGCACCGCGACTGCTGCCGGGGCCGTTGCTCGGCCGCACGCTGGCCGAGCTGACCGGGTGCGCGGCCGACTCCGTGGAGCCCGGAGCGTCCGAACAGGACACAGCAGCGGAACGGCCGCGGGTGCCGCGGCCGGAACCCGCCGCCCGGCCGGTGCACCCGGGGCCTGCCCGGACCCCGGCGCGGTCGCCACGGCCGGTGGCCGCACCCAGCGGGTGCCGGCCGCGGGCCGGGCGGGCACCGGCTTTCGCCATCGAGAAGCCGGATCGCGCGGACCCGTGCCAGGTCGGCACCGAACGGCTTCGCCGCCTGGCCGGGGTGCTACCCACCTCGGCCGGGGCACTGGTTCGGCGGGTTACCCCGCCCGCCGAACCAGTCGCACGTCCGCACCGCCGGACACCGGTACCGGTCTGCGAACCGACGAACGCACCGGGTATCGCCTTCCTTCAGCGGATCGGCACAGCCGGGGAACCGGCACCTGTACCCGGCCAGGCTCTGCGGCCTGGCCCTGCCGCACCGGCCGAGTTGCTCGAAAGGCTCGCCTTCGGGCAACTCGGCCGGGTGCACCACCGCGAACCGGCGAACTCGCCGGACGAGACTCGCCGGCCGGCCGCGTGGCGGGAGGGGACACCGCGGCCGGCCGTGCGGCCAACGGAGACCGCGCCCGAGACCGCGGCGCACGCTCCGGTCACCCCCGGCCCGGAGCCCGTGCCGGACCGGCCGCACACCGCCGCGCCGCCGTCCGGCGAGCACGACAGTCCGTCCAAAGCGGAGTCCGAAGTGGACGAAACGCCGAAGCGGCTCAGCGCGCAGTTCGCCGAGCTGTCGGAGATTCCCCGGCGTGCAATGGTTTCTGCCGCGTCGGGGCGGTCCGACCCGAACGATGTGGCGAAGCCTTCGCCGCCGGCGGAGAACACCGTCTCCGAGGCCGATCTCGAACTGATGATGCACCGGATTCTGGACAACGCCGCGCGCCGGCACGGGATCGAGGTGTGAACCATGCGCCCGATGCTGTCCGGCTACGAGCTGCCGCAGGTGCAGGAGCTGCGCACCGCCGACCTGCGGGCGCTGGCCGAGCACAAGCCGCCCGGCAAGGACGGCAGCCTGCTGCAGAACCTCGGCCGGGCACCGACCGCGGTCACCCTCTGGGGGATGGCGAGTGACCGGCAGGCGCTGGAGCTGCTGGACCAACTGAAAAAGGACCTGCGCACCGGGGTCGCGCTGCCGTTCACCGCGGACATCACCACGGACACCGAGATCGAGCAGGTGGTGCTCGACGACCTGCAGCTCCGGCAGCTCGCCGGCCGGCCGGACCGGTACGCCTACGCACTCACCCTGCGGGAGTACATCGAGCCGGTGGAGCCGGCCGAGCTGTCCGGGCTGGACCTCGGGTTGCTCGAGGACGCGGCCGGCCTGCTGGACGACGTGCTCGGCGGCCTGGAACTCGCGCAGGCCTTCGCCAGCGGGCTGGAGCGGTTCGTCGGTTCGCTGACCGGCCTGCTCGGCCGGCTCACCGAAGGGGCCGACAACACCGGCGGCTGAACCGGCCGTCACCGATGAGGGGAAACACCGATGGCAGAAGAAAACCTGTTCGAAGAACTCAAGGCGGTACTCGCCGACTTCAAGGGCTTCCTGGACGAGAACGTGCCGGTGATCAAACCGGCGATCCAGGCGATCGCTTCGCTGGTGCCGCAGGTCAAGGACCTGATCGACCTGCTGATCGAGCTGGTCGGCAAGCTGAAGACCGCGGTCAACGAGCTGGACGTGGGCAATATCCCCGGCCTGGAAACGGTTTCCGAGCTGACCGGGAAGATCCCGGCCTTCCTGGAAGCGGCGAAGAAGCTGCTGCCGAACGAGACCTCCACCATCGACGCCATTTCCGACGTCACCGACGTGGTCACGTCGCTGCCGGGCGTGGACGCGATCAAGGAAGAGATCGTCGCACTGCTCGACGCCATCACCGTGCACCTCAACTCGCTGAAGCCGTAAGGAAGAAGAGATGGTGCGTCCGATGCTGGGAGACCTCGAGCTGGAGCAGGTCCAGTTCGTGGAAACCGACGAGGACCAGGTGTTCACCAGGCACCCGGTCCCCGGGCTTGAGGGCGACTTCCTGCAGGACCTCGGCCGGCGCGGGGCCCGCCTGCGCCTGGCCGGGGTGCTCACCAGGCCGGAGACGCCGGAGAGCCTCGCCGCGTTGCGCACCAAGTTCCACGCCGGCGAGCCGGTGGCCTTCGTCTCCGACATCTCGTCCGCGACACTGGTCGACCGGGTGCTGATCGAGGAGATGGACGTCCGCGAGCTGGCCGGGCGGCCCAGCATGTTCGAGTACGCCTTCGCGCTGCGGGAGTTCACCGAGGCGGAGCCGATCGACACCGACGAGGTGGACATCCCGCCGCCACCGCCGCCTGAGGTGGAGAGCGGCAAGCTCGCCGTCACCGTGGTGGTCGAGGGCGAGCCGGACTTCGACATGAGCCGGGTTCGGGTGACCGTGCGCGGCACCGAGGCGTCCTCCGGTGCGGCGCTGGAGCGGGTGCTGACCAACCGCACCAGGGACAACGTGTGGTTCGAGGACCCGTTCCCGGCCGGCGAGTACACCGCCGAGGCGCTGGTGGACGACAGCCTCAACCCGGGCGGCGTGCACGAGGTGCTCACCGGCTCCGCCGCCGTGACCGTCCAAGATGGACAGACCGCGTCGGTGACCATCGTGCTGCGCCGTGGCGCGAAGACGGCGACCTTCTTCGTCATCCACTTCCGGTTCGACAAGGCGTTCGTCGAGCCGTGCATGCGGCACGTGCTGCAACAGGTGGCGGAGTTCGCCGAGGCGCACCGCGATCAGCGGCTGCTCATCGTCGGGCACACCGACCTGGTCGGGGACGACCCGTACAACCAGGCGTTGTCCGAGCGCAGGGGCCGGGCGACCTACGCGATGCTCACCTTCGGCCACGACCCGCAGGCGTCGGTCAACGAGTGGAACGAGCTGCGCCGGGCCAGGCCGGCCGGGCAGACCACCACCGTCCGGGACACCTGGGGCACCCGCGAGTACCAGCACATGCTGGCCGACCTCGGCTACTTCCAGGGCAACGTCGGCGGCGACCCGGTGCTCACCGACGACGCGGTGCGCCGGTTCCAGCGGGATAACGGGCTCGCCGACGACGGGGTGGTCGGCGACGGCACCTGGCCGGTGCTGATCGAGGCCTACCTCGGGCACGAGCCGATCGACATCCCGGCCGCCCAGCTCATGCCGAACGCGAACGCGACCGGCTGCGACCACGGCCCATTGCGCTGGCTCGGCTGCGGCGAGCAGGACCCGGTGGTCAACGTCCAGGACGCCAAGCGGCAAAACCGCCGGACCGAGCTGATGTTCGTCCGCGAGTCCGCGATGCCCTGCCAGGTACCGAAACCGGCGACCCTGGACCTGGTGCCGGACGGCGCCGGTGGCGGCGGCTGGTGCCTGGACGACGGCACCGCCCGCGCGGTGGACTGTTTCGTGGTGCCGCACGGCGAAACCGCGCCGACCGGCCAGGTGGACCCGAACCGCCCGTGGTTCCGGGTCCCCGCCGAGCCCGGCACGTTCGTCGTCGAAGGTCGCATCACCTTCGAGGACGGCACTCCGTACGTCGGCCGGTACGTGCTCATCGCCCCAGACGGGGAGTTCATGGACCGTGAGGTGCCGAAGAGCAGGCCGCCCGCGGTGGCGGGCACCCCGCTTCCCGGGCGGACCCGGCCCGATGGCGGTTTCAGCTACGAAAAGCAGAAGGGCCCCGGCACCTTCACCATCGAAGTGGAAGGACCGTTTGTCGCCAGGGCTCGTAGCCAGTCCCTCGATGAGGTGCGGAGCAACGCGGTCTGCTTCCGGCTCGACGGCGGCGCGCCCGCGGATATCGTCCTCGTGCACCGGTCGGTGGCCGGTATCCGGCCGTCCGTCACCGCGCCGGACGTGGTCGTGGTGCGGAAGCCGCACACCAGCCCGGCACGCCGCCCGGTGGTGCTGCAGGCCACCGGTACCGCGCCGTTCACCGGTACTTTCACCCGGTCCAGCGACCGGGTCCGGTTCTTCGACGCCCCAGCAGGCGGCACCGAGATCACCTTCAACGGCACGGACAACGTCTTCACCGACGCACAGCTGCTGGCGGGGCAAACGCTGTTCGCCGAAGGCTTCTCGGCCAGCGCTGCGGTCGGTGACGTGACCCTGCGGCTCGCCATCACCGTCGGCGCGGTCCCGGGCTTCGCCGCCACCCGCACCATGACCTCGGTCGAGCTGACCCTGGACGTCGGCCTCAGCCGTCCCGCCGCCGGCGTCGAGCCGCCGGTGCTGGCCGTGGCGGACAAGGCGCCGCCCGGCAGGCCGCTCCAGCTGCAGGACGCGCTGCGCAGCGCCGAGCGCGCGATGCTGATCGTGCGCCAGCCGCAGCCGGCCGGTTTCACCGGCGACCTGGTGCTGAACCTGCTCAACGGCCGAGTGCGGTTGTTCACCACCGAGACACCCGCCGCGGGTGACGTGCCGCTCACCGCGTCGTTCCGGATCACCGGGGGAACCGTGCCTGCGAACGGCCTCCGGTTGTTCGCAGAGGGAGCGGCCGTGAGCGCGGCCGCGGGTGACGCCGGTATCCAGCTCGGCTTGGACGGCGTCGAGCCGGACGGGGACCGGGTGGCGGCCACCGTCATCCAGGTCGAGGTGACCGCGAACGCGCCGGTCGCTTCGCCGCCGCTGACCGCGGTGCGGATCGGGCTGTGGGACAACGCGTTCGACCCGGTTTCCGGCATCCTTCGCAACGCGCCCGGGGCGCCGGCCTTCGTCGACCTGGACACCCGCAAGTTCCACTTCCGGGTCACCGATGCCAGGCAGGCCGGCACCGCGTTCATCGCCTGGCGTACCGAGTTCGACGACGGCACGCTGGACGATGTCCGGCCGACCCTGCCAGGGTCACCTCCGGTCGACACGGAGGACATCACCGTGACCGAGACCGCCCCGGGCACCAAGGTGTTCGTGTCGGCGGCGGTGATGCTGGTGGCGGACGCCGCGGACCAAACGGAACGGGTCGAAAGCGGCCTTGCCGCCGGCGACGTCGGTAAACGTGGGGTCGGCGACCGGAACCACCGGCTCCGCAGGATCACGGTGGACGACACGCACCCGCTGACCAGCCGATCGGTCTGCCGGTACTCGGTGCTGAACGGGGTGAACCCGTTCACCGTGCGGCTTCCCGTGTTCCAGCGCAGTCCGGAGGACCGGCGGCGCGTCCGCGTGCACCTGGTGGACGTGCGTAAGCAGGTGGGTGGTGTCGGGTTCCTCCCGCCGCGGGAGGCTTTGGTGAAGGGCACGATCCGGGCGGCATACGCCGCGTGCGGAATCTTCGCGGAGATCGACGTCGTCACCATCGACCCACCGGCGGCGACCACCGTGTGGAAGACGCTTTTCCCCGGCGACCCGCTCGGTGCCAACCCCTCGGTGGAGGTCAGCGGCACCAGCGGCAGTAAACGAGTGGCCTCCGCTTCAGAGGCCAGTGTGGTCAGCGTGGCGCGCCCGCTCTTCCCCAGCGGGCAGGACGACATCTTCCTCGTCATGGTCAGCCGCATCGTCAAACTGCCCGACCCGGGCAAGCCTCATATTCTGACGGAGTTCGCGGGGGGCGAAGCGCATACGGACGCGATCTTCGCTGCGGGCGGCGCGAACCTGGGCTTCGGCTTCCTGGGCGCGGAGTCCACCATCACCGCGTTCGCCGATCCGCACGAGATGACCCATCTGACGACGAATCTCAGTAACGCCGCCGCCGGTCACTTCGACCTCGGGGCCGTCGGTGCCGCGGCGCCGGGCCCCATCGACGGTAGGAACCTGATGAACCGGTTCCCGCTGCTGGCCGGCGCCGGCACCAGCAATCCGAAGCGGCTGTGGGACCAGAATTTCACCAACACCGCCCGAGTGCCGAACTTCGTCATTCCCGCTCAGGTGACCGCCATCCGCGGTTCCCGATTCGTCAAGCCGTACTGAGAGGAGATCATGGACATCCCACCTTTGGTCCGGAGCTACCTCGCGACCGATGACGGCATGGTGCGCAACCAGTTGCTCACCGAACATCCCGAAGTCCAAGAGCAACTGACCGATCCGCGTACCCGGCGTGCGGTCCTCGACTGGCTGGGCGGCGAGGAGGCACGGCAAGCCGGGCTGGCCGGGTTCGTCGCCGGGTGCCTCAGTTATCTACGGACCCACGCCGTACCCGAGGAAGCGGTCGAAGTGCGGCCGTTCACCCTGCACCCGGAACCGGTCGTGCGGGTGAAGGCCTACGAGGTGCTGCTGACGCTGTACTACCCGGACAAGAACCGGGAGGCGTTGCTGATGGTGCTGCAGGCCATGCTCGCCGATCCCGCGGACGCGGTCCGGACGCAGGGTGCCCATTTCGTGGCGAGCGCGGACGCGCGGCAGGAACTGGATGCCTTCCTGGCCGGCTGGGCACGCGAGGCACCCGGCAAGGGCTGGGACACCGGCCAGGCCGCGTGGCACGTCCGGCAGTTGCTCGATCCCGGAGCGGAGGGCTGAGTGATGTTGCGGCCGGGGTATCGGATCGTGATCGGGGACCACGTGGTGGACACCACCGAGGAGCCGAAGGCGAGTACCGCGATCGAGCTGTCCGTGCGGCTGGACATGGACACGCCGGTGGACGGGTTCACGTTGGTGCAGGGGCAGGTCGGCGGGTTGCGAGCGGAGCCGGGTGACGACGCGTCGATCGATCTCGGGTATGCCGACGGCGAGCTGACCAGGGTGTGCACCGGGCTGGTGGTGGCGGTGGAGCCGGGGCTGGAGACCAAGCGGATCACCGGGCATGCCACCGGCGACCGGCTGCTGCGCGCGTTCACCGACAAGACCTTCGAGGACACCACCGCCGGGGACATCGTGCGCGCGCTGGCCGCGTCGGCGGAGGTGGAGATCGAGCGGGTCGAGGACGGGGTCGCCTTCCCGGCCTACGTCGTGGACGGGCGCCGCAACGCCGCCAGGCACCTGCGCGACCTGGCCGTGTTGTGCGGGTTCGACACCTACTGCACGGCCGAGGGCAAGCTGGTCTTCGAGGGTTTCACCGGCAGTCGCACGGTGCACAAGCTCAAGTACGGCGAGCACGTGCTGGCCGCCGAGCTGGTGAGGTCAAGGCCGTTCGCGTCCACTGTGGAGGTTTGGGGGGACAGCCCGGGCTCGTCGCGCGGTGACGAGTCGTGGGCCTGGCTGACCAAGGACTTCGGGGCCCGTCGCGGCACGGCCGGCACCGGCTCGCCGAAGTTGCTGGTGGAGCGGTCTTCCCTGCGTACCGCGGTGGCCGCGGCCACCACCGCGAGCGCGGTCGCCGAGGTGTTCACCGAGCGCGGGCTGCGCGGCCGGGTCCGGATCCAGGGCAGGCCGCAGGTATCGCTCGGCGACCTGGTGCGGCTGGAGCGCTTCCCGGACCGGGCCGGGGTTTCCGAGATCGACGGCAACTACCAGGTCCGCGCGGTCGGCCACCACCTCAGCAAGGCCGCCGGCCTGGTCACCGACCTCGAAGTGCGCAGCCTGGCCGGCGCTGCCGCCACCGCACTGGGAGGCTTGCTGTGAGCACCATCGTGGACACCATCGCGGCCATCGTGCGCAACGAGCTCAGCGCGGTCCGCGGCACTGAGCTGGGCGTGGTGGAAGACGTCTACCCGCACCGCGACAGCGACGACGACAACAACTACGGCTGCGACGTCACGCTGAAGAACAGCGGCCTGGCGCTGAAACGGGTGCCGGTGGCCACCGGGCACGTCGGCACGGTCGCCATCCCGAACATCGGCGATCTGGTGCTGGTCGCGTTCGCGCAGGGGGACGTGAACTCGCCGATCATCATCGGCAGGCTCTACAACGACATCGACCGGCCGACACTGTCCACAACGGACGAAGTGGTGTTCCGGCTGCCGTTGGCGGAGCCGGACGACAAGAGCGTGCTGGCCGCGATCCGCAACCACGCCGACGGCAGCCCGCCGCGCGAGCTGGTGATCGAGATGCCGCCGAAGATCACCGTGCGGATCGTGGACGGGGTGGTCACCGCGACCGCCGGCAAGACCGAGCTCAAGCTCGACCAGTCCGGCGCCAGCGGTGGCACGGTGACGGTCTCCTCCGGCAGCACCACGATCACCATGGACCAGGACGGCGACGTGCGGCTGTCGTCGGCCGGTTCGGTCAGTTTCACCGCGGCCAAGGACCTCACCCTGGAGGCCACCGGCAACGTCACCGTCAAGGCCGGGCTCGACGCGAAGGTGCAGGGCACCCGCGCCACCGTCAAGGGCACCCTCCAGGCCGCCCTCGAAGGCTCCGCGGCGGCCACCGTCCAAGGCGCCGCTGTCACCGTTCGCGGGCTTACTTCTTTTACGCCATAAGGGGAAATGAGATGCCAGGACCTCCTGTGTCCATCGGGGCTGCCGTCGTGGTCAGCCCGGGCGCGACCGGCGCGCCGGACAGTGGCGCGATCGTCGCGGTACTGCCGCCGGTGATCACCGCCGGCGGGCTGCCGCTGGCCACCAGCGGCTCGATCTGCGTGATGGTGAACTCGCTGACCGGCGTGCCCTATCCGCTGGTGATCGGCCCGCTCGGCAGCAGCGGGGTGCGGGTCGCCGGCCGCGGCCTGGTCCGGATGGGCGACCAGATCCCTTCCCCGCCGGGGCTGCTGACCGTGATCGGTCCGCCGGCGGCGGGCTTCGTAAATGACACCTGGGCACCTTGAGGAGGACCGATGACTGAAAATCGCGCAGCCCAGTTATCGAGTCCGACCGGGTGCGGGTGTCCCGCATGAGCACAGGAGCGGCAATGGCAGACGCGGCAAGCATCGCCCGGCGTGACGCCCGGTTCGGCACCGACCTCCGGCTGCTCGGCGATCTCGAACGGGCCGAACAGCGGGAACGCGGCAGTGACCTGCGCACCGCCGTCCGCCCGGAGACCTCCGGGACGGACCTGCAGCGGCTGATCGGCGTGCCCGATCTGCAGCAGGCCCTGCTGCTGAGGTTCCTCACCGAGCAAGGGGAACTCGCCCATCTCGGCCACCCGGACTACGGCAGCAGGCTGCACGAGCTGATCGGCGAGCCGAACACCGAGACCACCCGCAACCGGGCCAAGCTCTACGCGCTGCAGGCCCTGCAGGCCGAGCCGCGGGTGGCGCGGGTCCAATCCATCGAAGTGCGCACCCAGCGGAGCAGGCCGAACCGGATCGACATCTCGGCCTCGGTGCTGACGATCGACTCGGACACCCCGCTCAACCTGGTGTTCCCGGTTCAGCTCGACGGAGGGACGCCATGAACGGCGACACCGCGACCCTGATCGACCGCCCGTACGGCGACCTGGTCGACGACATCCTCACCGCCGTGGTCGGCGGGGTGGTGAACGAGCCGATCCCGTTCGACCTCAAGGTGCTGACCTATCCGCTGGCCGAGCGCGCCACCGGGGTCCGCGGCATCACCGGCACCGCGGCTCGCGCGCGGCGCAACTTCTTGCCGCAGATCGACTTCGTGTTCGATCCGGCGGCGAACGTGGTGGTGTGGCTGGAGGACGGCACGCTGCCGGACGACGACACCACCTTCTTCGTGGACTACTTCCGGGTGGACAGCCGGTCGCCGCTGACCGACATCAACGTCGGCAGCGTCACCCGCACCCTGTCCGAGGCGGTGGGCCGCGAGATCGCCACCGTGTACCAGCAGATCAACCTGGCCTACCTGTCCGCCTTCGTGGAGACCGCGACCGGGAAGTCGCTGGAGTACGTGGTCTCGATCCTGGATGTGTTCCGCAAGACCGCGGAGTTCGCCGAAGTGCTGGTGACCTTCTTCCGCAGCCCTTCGGTGGACGGCAACATCACCATCGCCGCCGGCACCCGGCTGGCCACCGCGAAGGGCGTGGTGTTCGTCGCCGCCCAGCCGCGCACCCTGCAACGCGGCCAGGCGCGGATCGACGTGCCGGCCAGGGCGGACGTCGGGTTCGCCGGGGACGCGGGCCTGGTCGCGGCCGGCGAGATCACCGAGATGACCCAGCCGGTGGCCGGGATCGAACGGGTCAGCAACCTGGACCCGGCGCAGCGCGCGGCGGCCGACGAGACCGACGACGAGCTGCGGCTGCGGGCCAAGGCGGCGCTGCGTTCGCTGGGCAAGGCCACGCTGGCCGCGCTGGACAGGGTGATCCGGGAGGGCCGCGGCAAGCCGGTCGAGTTCTTCGACCCGAACAGCCCGCCGGCCACCAGGTCCGATCCGGGCACGGTGACCGTGGTGGTGGACGCCGAGCCGGAGCGGCTGCCAAGCCTGCGGGCCGCGGTGCACGACACCAGGGCCGCCGGGGTGCTGGCCACCCTGCTCGCGCGGTACGTGTTCATCACGCCTCGCCTGGTGGTGTCGGTGGACGGGAACATCTCCGCGCCGGGCAAGGCGCAGATCGCCGCGGACGTGGTGGCCGCGCTGGGCGCCCACGTGGACGGGCTTTCCCGCGGGGACAACGCGGACGGCGCGAAGCTGCTGGAAACCGTGCTCGGCGTGCCGGACGTGCTCAGCGCGACGATGAAGGACGTGGTGGTGGCCCGCGCGGACCTGTCCGGGCCGGGCGGTGGCGACGCGGGCCTGGTCGCGGCGCTGCTCACCGCAGCGCGGAACACGCCGCCGGGTGACGAGGATGCGTTGCGCACGGCCTTCGAGAACGCGGTCACCGCGTTCGGGCCGCAGGCGCCCGGCGACGGCCGGATCCCCGACCGCGGGCTCTTGCAGTCCACTGTGGACGGGCGAGCCGGGCAGCAGGCGACCGACGCCGAGATCGAGGCCGGCACCTACCAGGTGGTGGCCACCGTGGACGGCGACCAATGGTGGATCGCGCTGGACATGTCCGCCGCGGACATCCGGCTGGAGGAGGCGTCCGGTGCCCAAGGTTGACCGCATACTCGCCAACCTGCCGCCCACCTTCCGGGTGCGCGGCGAGCCGTCGGCGCTCCGCGCGCTGGCCGAGGCGTACGGCGGCGAGTTGCAGGCGGCGGAGAACTCGCTGGTCGCGGTGATGCGCGCGCACTGGGTGGACTTCGCCGACGCCGGTGAGCGCGAGATCCACGACCTGGCCGGGATCGGTGCGCTCTACGGGCTCGCGCCGCGGCCGGACGAGTCGGTCGAGGAGTTCCGCGAGCACCTCAAGCGCTATGTGCGGACCTTTCTCGACGGCACGGTGACGGTGCAGGGCATCCTGCGCGTCACCGCGGAAGCGCTCGGCCTGCACATCGAAGATGACGCGTTGGACGAATGGTGGAACCGCGCGGACCCGGTGCTGGTCACCAGCACACCGCGGAACACCGACGCCGCCGCGCTCGTGCTGGGTTCCGGTTCGGCCGAGCGCATCGGGCATGATGCGCTGCCCGCGGTGCTGCTCGGCACGGTGGAGCTGCGGGCCGGGGTGGACCTGCGGGCCACGCCGTTGCTGCGGATCGCGCTGGACGGCCGCGGTGCGGTGCCGGTCGACCTGACCGACGGGGCCGCGGATCCGGCGGCGGTCACCGGCGCGGAGATCGTGCGGGTGCTCAACGCCGAGTTCGGCTCGGAGTTCGCGTCCCTTGTGGACGGTCGGCTGCGGCTGGTGTCGGAGTCCTCCGGCCAGGACGCCGGGCTGCTGGTCGCGGACGGTCGCGAGGACGGCGCCGGCCTTGTGCTCGGCCTGCGACCGCGGGCGTACCAAGGTGCGGCCGCGACCAGGGCGCGGGTCACCGGCACGGTGGACCTGAGCACCCCGGTGGACCTGACCGGCGCGCGCTACCTGCGGCTGGTGATCGATGGCAGCCGGCTCGCCGAGATCGACTGCGCGGCGGGCTCGGCCGACCCGGCGGCGGTGGAGCTGGACGACATCGCCACCGCCATCGACGACGGGCTCGGTATCGCGGTCGCCACGCACGACGGGCGTTTCCTCACCCTGACCTCGCCGACCCTTGGCGTCGCCGGCCGGATCGAGTTCCGCCCGCCCGCCGCGCAACCGGCGACGGCAAGGCTGTTCGGGCCGGTGCGGCCGCTCACCGTCGGCACCGACGCGCGGCGTGCGGTGCTGGCCGGCGACCGGGACCTCGCCAACGGGGTTGACCTGAGCGACGGCTCGCGGCTGCGGCTCGCGGTGGACGGCAGGCCGCCGGTCACCGTGGACATCGCCGGCGCGGACCCGGCCGCGACCACCCCGGCGGAGATCGTCACCTCGGTGAACGAGGCTCTGCGCGCCGACATCGCTTCGCACGACGGGCAGCGCATCACGCTGGTGTCGAGCAGCCCCGGTGAGGACGGCACGCTGGTGGCCGGCGAGGTGGACGCGGACGCCGCCGAGCCGGTGCTCGGGCTGCGGCCGCGCCGGGTCACCGGCAGCCCACCGGCGACGGCCGCGCTCACCGGCACCGTGGACCTGTCCGCGGGCGTCGACCTCGGCGCGCGGCACCTGCTGGGGCTCACCGTGGACGGCGGCGGCCAGGTCGAGGTGGACCTGCGCCACGGCGCCGCGGATCCCGGCGCGGTGACCGTGGAAGAGCTGGCCGACGCGGTCAACCACGGCCTCGGCGCGCCGGCCGATGATCCGGTGGCCACGCACGACGGCGCGCACCTGATCCTCGTTTCGCGTGATCCCGGTGCGGGCGGCCGGATTCTGGTGCACCCGCTGCGGCGGACCAGCCGCCGCCGGTTCGTCACCAGGGCCATGGTGACCGACGACGCGGGCACCCGCGTGTTCGGCTTCACCGCCGGGCGCGCCACCGGCCTGCCGCCGGTCGCGGCGGAAATGGCCGGCGTCAACGACCTCAGCGGCGGGGTGGACCTGTCGGTGCTCAACCGGCTCCGGCTCACCGTGGACGAGCAGACCAAGGAGATCGTCTTCAACGCCCAGCCCCGGCCGCGAGCGACCACCCCAGTCGAGATCGTGGATGCGATCAACAAGGAGTTCGCCGGGGCCGCAGGCACGGACGGGCACCGGATCACGCTCACTTCGGGCACTGCGGGAGCGGACTCGCGAGTGCTGCTGAGCCCGCCGCGTGACCGCGACGCGCTGGACAAGCTCGGCCTGAACACCGGGCTGGTGCGCGGTGCCAACGCTTCCGGCGTGCTCTTCACCGGCACCCTGGACCTGAGCGCCGGGGTGCACCTGCCCGCCGACGCCACCGTCCGGCTGGCCGTGGACGGCGGCGCCGCGGCCGACATCGTGCTCGGCGACGGCACGGTGGCCGGGATTCGCGGGCTGAGTCAGCTGGTGGCCGCGGTGAACCAGGCGATGGTCGCGCAGGTCGCCGCGCACGACGGCAAGCACCTGCTGCTTTCCGCCGGGATCGGGCTGGAGATCGCGGTCCCGGAGAGCGGCACGGACGCGACCGCGCTGGTGCTCGGCATCGCCGCGCCGCGGACCTACCTGGGTTCGGCGGCCACCTCCGCGAGCGTCACCGGCGGACCGGTACCGGCCGAGCTGGCCGAGGCGAACCTGCTGCGGCTAGCGGTGGACGGCAAACCGCCGGTCACCGTGGACCTGAGCCGGGGCGCGGCGAACGCGGAAGCGCCGACCCCGTCCGAGATCGCCGCCGCGGTGAACGCGGCCAGCACCGCCATCGCCACCACCGTGCCGGTGCCCGGCGGCACCGCGATCTCGCTGCGCTCGCCGTCCACCGGCACCGGCAGCAGGCTGGAACTTCAGCGCACCGGGGCGGACGATGCGGCGTCGCTGATCTTCGGCACCGCTCCACGCGAGGTCACCGGGGTCGCGCCCGAGCGTGCGGTGCTGACGGGCACCGCGGACCTGCGGGTGCCGCCGGATCTGTCGGCGCGGTCGGTGCTCCGGCTGGCCGTGGACGGCGGCGAACCGGTGGACATCGACCTGGCCGGGGTCACCCCCACCGCCACCCTGGCGGTCGAGATCGTGGCCGCGATCAACGCGGTGCTGCCCGGCACCGCCGAGGTGACCGCGGACGACCGGCTGCGGCTCAGCTCGCCGACCGCTGGACTCGAAGGCTCAGTAGAGCTGATTCCCTTGCGGTTCCTGGAGGTTCAGGAGTATCCACCGTCCGAAGAGGACATAGAGGTGGCGGTGGGGCACGGTAGTCCGATCGGCATCCGCAACACCGGCGCGGCCGCGGTGCCCGGCACGGTCGAGCTGTTCAGCGCGGCCGGAGTGGCCGGCCCGTGCGTGGCCGACCCGGTGGCGGGTTGGTCGGTCCGGGTGGAGGAGCCGATCGGCGCTGGCGGGCGGCTGCTGCTGTCGGTGCGCCCGGACGGTGCTGGAAGCGACACCGTAGCTGCGACCGTGATCGAGCGCGGCCGTCCGCGCCAGGTACCCGCTGAGCTGGTGTCGGTCACCGGCACCGACCCGTTGCTGGTCCGCCGCGGCCTGAACACCTGGCGGTTCTACGAGTGCAAGGCGGCCAGGTTCGACTTCGCGCGGTTCGACCACGACCGGTTCGCCGGTGGCCCGTGCACCGAGGACGCCATCTTCGATCTGAGCCGGTTCGGCCCCGGCCCCGGTTTCCCGCGCGCGGTGTTCGCCGCCGAACGGCACCCGAAGCCGACCGGCAGGCTCACCGTCCGCTGGCAGTCGCATCTGCCCGGCGCGTTCGAGGTGAACCTGCCCGCCGAGCTGGACCGCAGGTTCGGCGTGGCCTTCGGCGACGGCCGGTTCGGCGGCCGGGAGCCCGAACGGTTCCCCGGCGTGGTCTGCGAGCCGGAGCGGGACAACCCCGACTACCTGGAGAAGCGAATCAACTCCGACGGCGGCTCGAACCTGGTCGTCGCCGAACGGGTGCGGAAGGTGCCGATCGGTTGGTCGCCGGTGGCCCTGCCGTTCCGCGAACCGGCGCGGCTCAGCCTCGGCGGACGGGACGACCCTGCCCGGCTGTACCTGTCCGAACCGGGCCTGGAAGGCGATTTCATCCTGCTCAGCGCCTTCGAACCGGGGGTGTGGGGCAACGAGATCACGGTCACCGGCAGGGCGAGCGGCCCGGCGATCTACGACCTCGAAGTGAGTTACCCGGGCGGCCGCTTCGAGAACGCCCGCCAGGTGGTGGCCGGGCCGGAACTGCCCGCGCTCGCCGACGACCTGCTCCGGCCGGTGCCGGGCGGGGTGCTGCTGGCCAAGTCCGCCGGGGTCCACGCCGGCGTGACCAGAGACGCGACCTATCAACAACAGGAGAAGAAATGACCGAGACGGAACCCTACGTGCAGCGCGGCCCTGGTGACCTGGTCACCGCGGAGGACTGGAACGAGGTGCAGCGCAAGATCTTCGAGGACATCCGCAAGGAGGCGAAGAAGGCGGCGGACGGGGTGGTGCGGGTGCCCAACGCCGACGACTCCGACCACATCGAGGGCAAGGACCTCAATGCGCTGACCGAAGAGATCACCAAGCGGGTGCTGGACCAGGTGCGCGGCCGCAGCGGCTACCAGCAGCTGTTCAAGGTGCTCAAGCAGGGCGAGATCACCGTGCTGGAGCACAAGCTGGGCACCGCGCCGCTGGTGGACGCGTACAAGCTGGAGTACTTCCGGGTGGTCTGCCGGGAGGACGACGAAACCACCGACGCCTACGCCACGTTCTTCCTGCACCACACCAGCGAACGCAAGATCCGGGTGCCCGGCTCGGGTAGCGGGAGCTCGCGCGACTCGGTGGACATCCAGCCGAAGGACTTCCCCGAGCTCGGCGTCCCGTTCGCCGAACTGCTGGCCAGGTACAAGGTGCCCTACACCGACACCACCAGCCTGGACGACCTGGAGACGGAGTTCTGGAAGGCGTTCTTCCGCGACCCCAACGACCAGTTCAACGACGACCAGTACTGCCACTCGCCGTGGTTCGAGCGTTGCTGCAAGGAGCAGCAGAGCGTGCGGCAGCTCAAGGAGAAGGGCGACTGGGACGACATCGTCTTCCAGATGCGGCCGCGCAAGGTGCTCAACTACACCGACCTGCCGCTGGTCACGGGCGAACCGCCGAGGGCGCTCACCCGCCCGGCGAACGTGCTGGTGCAGCACCTGGACAACAACCGCACCGCGGTGTGGTTCGAGGGCGACGCACTGCACGACCCCGATGAGGACGGCGTGGAGTTCAAGGCCCGCGAGTACATCGGCGTGGACACCTTCGACCAGGAGCTCAAGGTCATGCTGCTGCTGAAGGTCTGACCTGTTTCTCAACCGTGGCAAAGGAAGGACGGGCGATGAAGGTCCGTACCCGGCACAGTGGCCGGCGGTCGCCGTTCGAGCGCGACCGCCGGCTGGTCCTGCGGCGGCTGCCGGCCGGTGCGGTGGTCACTCGCGCGGCGATCACCGTTTCGCCGCACAGCCTCGATCCGGAGCGCCGGTTCACCGAGACCATCACCTTCGCCGGCCCGGCCGGTGACTGGGGCGCGAACAAGCGCGCCGTGCCGGGGACGCCGGCCGCGGTGGAGATCGAGCTGCACGCCAGACGGCAGCTCGCCGCGGTGACCGGCACCGGCCTGACCACCGGCAAGCTGCTGGTCGACCTCGGCGGCGGGTTCACGCCGGTCGGGGCGACCGGAGCCATCGGCGGCACGCCGGAGTTCGAGCTGCCGGCGTCCGGGGAACTGCCCGGCCTCACCGTCACCGGGCTGCGGATCAGCCAGACCGGCTCGGACGTGACGACGCTGCGGGTGGCGTCCCCGCCGAGCAACGTGACGCTGGCGGTGGCCGGTGGGCCGGTCTTCTTCACGCATTTCGGTGCGCTGGTGGAACCGGTCACCACCCCCGACTTCGCCGGGTTGCTGCAGGCGATGCTGCCGGAACTGGAAGTGCTGCACGGGCACCACGTGGTGCCGTTCGTGCTGCATTCGGACAGCATCGCGCGGCTGGATCTGGTGCTGGACCTGGAGTTCGAGGTGGAGACCGGCGCCATGCCGGACGGACTGGGCACGATGCGGGTGCCTTACACCTTCGACGGCGCACCGGAAGGTGGCCGGGCGTCGCTGGCCGTGCCACCCGGCATGGTCGCCGCGCCGGGCGGCACCACCGGGCGGATACAGGGCGCGTTCGAAGCGAGCAAGGTCGTGCACGGGCCGGTCGCCGCCGGTGCCCCGGCCGAGCTGGTGCCACTCGGCCCGGAAAGCCCGCTGGCGCAACCTTTCGTCCTCGACCGGACCGAGCTGGCGACCTCGGTCGACCTGCTGCTCACCGCGGTCACCGCGGAGGTCGCGCTGACCGTGGACCTGGTGGAGGACGCGGACGGCAAACCGGGCCGCCGCTCGCTGCTGCCCGCGCCCGCCGCCCGCGCGCTGACCCGCGACCAGGCACCCGGCCCGACCTGGGTCAACATCGCGTTGCCGGGCGAGGTGGAGTTCACCGAAGGGGTCCGCCGCTGGGTGGTGCTGCAGGCCAAGACGGGCCGGGCGGCCTGGGGCACGGATGGTACGGACGGGGTGAGCCTGCAGCAGACCGGCGACGGCGGCCTGTCCTGGCGGCAGGCCGGTGCCGGGCCGTCGGCCGCCAGGCTGCGGTTGCGGCACACCGCGCGGGACTTCCGGATGCCGCTCGAACTCCGGGTCGCGGCCGAGGAGAGCGAGGTCGCCGTTTCCCTGCAACGGTTCGCGCCGCAGGGCGCGATCGACCTCGGGCTGGACTTCCCGGAGGTCGCGGCCGCGGTGAACGAGGCGCTGACCACCGCCGGGCACGGCGCCGATGGCGGCGGCGAGCACGTGGCCAACGGCGGGTTCACCGACTGGTACCGGATCGGTGCCGAGCCGGATTCGAACGAGAGCGGCGCGCTGCGGCCGTCCTCCGCGCAGCCGGTGTTCGGCCCCGCGGTGTTCGGACCCGCCGGCCGGACGGCCTATCTCGCGCTGCGCGATGGGGCCGGCGCCCGGCTGGCCGCGTTCGACCCGCTCTGCCGGGACGAGCTGCTGAACTCCGAGATCGGTTCCGGCGTGCCGACCGCGATGACGCTCGACGCGGCGGGCGGCCGCGCACTGGTCGCGCTGGCCCAGCCCACCGACCTCGGCCCGCTGGCGGTGACCGTGCCGGGCTGGCGGCTCGTGCTGGTGGACACCGCCACCGGCCGCCTGATCGGCTCGCCGGTGCGGGCGCAGGTGCCGGACGAGGAACCGGTGCCGCCCGCGGTGCACGCGCTGGTCTGCTCGGCGGACGGGCTCGCGGTTTTCGCCCTCTGCCAGGAGGACGACACTTCGTCCAGGCTCTACCGGATTCCGTGGACCCTGCTGGCCGACGCGGCCATCGCCGGGACCGAACTGCCGCTGGCGGAGCTGGAGTCGACCGAGCTGGGCGGTAGGCCGAAGGCGCTGACCGTCGGCCAAGACGGAAAGCTTTACGTGCTCACCGAATCCGTGGAGCTGAGCACGTTGCACGTGCTGGCCGGAATAGCGGACTTCGGGCGGTCGGTGACCGTGCTGAACGGTGCGGCCGATGTCGCGGTCACCGGTTCCACCGTGCTGGTGGCCGGTCCGGCGGTGCTGCGCTTCCTCCGCGCCGGCGATCTGCGCACCGTGGTGGACCTTCCGCTGGAGGTGAGCGCCCGCCGGGTCGGCGTTGACCCGGCCGGTGAGCTGGCGCTGGTCGCGCACGACGGCGGGCTGCTCTCCGTCGACCTGCGAAGGCGGGTCACCCGCCCGGTCTTCGTCGGGCTCAGCAGCGGCGACGGGCTGGCGATGAGCCCGTCCGGCACGCACGCGGTGGTGACCGGGGACCAGTTCGCGGCGGCGAAGATGGTGGTGCTCGGCCGGTTGCAGCCGGTGGACTGGCAGCTCACGGCGGGCGAGGTCCGGCCGCGGTGCCTGGCCAACGGGTCCGGCACACTGGCGGTGCTGGGCGTCCCTGGCGGCTGCATTGGTTACCTGGCAACACTTTCCGCGCTTTCGCAGGTGGTGCCGGTGGTCGCCGGCACCCGGTACCGCTTCGCCTTCGACGGGGTCACCGACTCCGAAGGCGCGACCGGCGAGGTCATCTGGCGCGGCGTCGGCTGTGCACCGCTGGGCACCGAGCGGTTGCCGGTGACCGTGCTGGACCTCGACAACGAACGGACGCTCGACCGGCTGCCCCGGCACGAGACCGCGCTGGTCTCCCCGGCCGGCGCGACCCAGGCGGAGATCCGGTTCTCCACCCAGGAGGGCGTGCTCGGCGTGGACTCGGTGTCACTGGCCGGTTCGGCGAACGTGGCGTCCCCTTCGTGGCAGCCGTCCGAGCCCTCGGTGCTGGTCACCCCGGCGGACACCGGGCTGACCTTGGCCAACGGCGGCGGTGCGCCCGCGGCGGTGCGCCAGTTCGCCGCGGCCGAGGGCGGGCAGCGGTTCGGGCTGGAGGTCACCGCGGTCGCTTCGCCGGGCTGCGCGGTCGAACTCGCGTTCTCCGACGAGCTGTCCGCGCCGGTCGGCGAGGTGGTCCGGCTGGAACTGGACCAGCTGGAGTTCGACGTCAGGGCGGTTTCGGGCGAGGTGCCGGTGGGAACGACCGAGGCCGAGCTGAGGATCGTGCTGCCGCCAGGCGGTTCGGTCGAGCTGACCGCGCTGGAGCTGACCATCGGCGCGGCGAACGAGGTCGGCCTGTACTTCGTCTCCGAGGCGCCGGGTGAGCTGGCGATGACCGGGGTGGCCGTGCGGCTGGACCTGGCCGCGCCGAGCGTGCCGCCGGTCCCGCCGGACGGGCTGTGTCCGCCGCGAGCACCGGCCGGTGACGGAGAACAGTGCTTCTGCGGGCCGTGCGGGCAGGACCGGCCGGTCGGCCGGAGCACCCCGGCCCGGACCGCGTCCGGCCGTCCGGCGTCGGTGACGGCCTGTCCCGCCTGCGGCAGCCCGCGGATCCGACTCGGCGGCCGGCCGGTCGCCGGTGCGGACCCGGTGGCCCTGCCGCTGTACCGGTTGCCGGCTCGCTCCGGCCCGCCCCGCCGCGGCCCGGCGGTCCGGGCGAAGCTGCGCGTCCCGGCGAAGCTCACCGCGATCTCCGGGGTCGCCGCCAACCGCGCCGCCGAACTGCGCGCGGCCGGCATCCCGACCGTGGTCGCACTGGCGAAGGCCGAGGTCGCCACCGTCGCCGCACTGCCCGGCTTTTCCCCAAGAATGGCCAAAACCTTCATCGCCGAAGCCAACCGTCTCGTCCAGGACCGAGGCGAACACGTCCTCTTCGACCGCTGATTCGGCGTGTTGGCCGTTGGCGGCGCCGAGTTGGCCGTCCAGGTCGCCGAGTTGGCCGTTCCGGGACGGCTAGCCGGGCGATCCGCCGGTCCGGTGCGCGGCGCCGAACGCCACCCAGCCGCCGCCCTGCGCCAGCGCGGCCAGCACGCGCTCGGCCTGTTCGGCGAACCCGGCCATGTCCGCGCGCAGCAGCGCGGCGCGTTCGTCGTCGAGCGGGGTCTCGTCGTCGTACCACAGCTCGACCGGCGCGGCGGTCAGCACGAAGATCGACTGGAGCAGCCCGAGCACCTCCGCCGTCCCCTCCGGCTCGGCCGCGCGGTACTCGACCTCGATCTCGGTGCACGCCGTCTGCAACTCGCGCAACGGCCGTACCGCTGCCGCCGGGGTGCCGTGGGCCGTCGACCACACCGGGTCGCTGAGTTCCAGCCACAGCCGCCAGCCGGCCACCAGCTCGGCCTTGTTCCGTGGCGTCCATTCCATCCACCAACTGTCGACCGCCCGGGTGGGGGAGGCCAGCGCCAGGTGTGTGATCTCACAGCCACGTCACCCGGCTGCGAACCCGCCGCCTAGATTGGCAGGAATCAGCGTTCGTCTGCCTCGGGAGGATCCATGACCAGCAAGCCGTCCGCGGGCACGGCCGGGGACTTCCTGCTCGGCGGCGATCTCCCGGTGCGCCGGATCGGCTACGGCGCCATGCAGCTGGCCGGGCCGGGTGTGTTCGGCCCGCCGGCGGACACCGGCGAGGCGATCGCGGTGCTGCGCCGCGCGGTCGAGCTGGGCGTGAACCACATCGACACCGCCGACTTCTACGGCCCGTACGTGGTCAACGAGCTGATCCGCGAGGCGCTGCATCCCTACCCGGAGGACCTGGTGCTCGTCACCAAGGTCGGCGCCAGGCGGGACGCCGAGGGCGGCTGGCCGTTCGCGCTCGCGCCCGATGACCTGCGCACCGCGGTGCACGAGAACCTGCGGCGACTCGGCGTGGACCGGCTCGACCTGGTCAACCTGCGGGTCGGCGACGACCACGGCTCGATCGCCGAGCCCTTCGCGGCGCTGGCCGAGCTGCGCGAGCAGGGCCTGATCCGGCACCTCGGCATCAGCAACATGAACGCCGGGCAGCTCGCCGAGGCTCGCGGGATCGCACCGGTGGCCTGCGTGCAGAACCACTACAACCTGGTGCATCGCGCGGACGACGCGCTTCTCGACGCCTGCTCCGCGGCCGGTATCGCCTTCGTGCCCTTCTTCCCGCTCGGCGGTTTCACCCCGCTGCACGATGAGCGCCTCGGCGCGGTCGCCACCCGGCTCGGCGCGACCCCGATGCAGGTGGCGCTGGCCTGGCTGCTGGCCCGCTCGCCGTCGATCCTGGTCATTCCCGGCACCTCCTCCCGCGGCCATCTCGACGAGAACGTCGCCGCCGGTGAGCTGCGCCTCGACCCCGGAACGCTGGCCGAACTGGACGCCATGGCGGGCTGATCCCTTGCGCTCACCGGCTCCGCTGGTTGAAGATTGAACGATGGCTCAGCGTTCGACACCGCCGTTTCGCGCCGACCACGTGGGCAGCCTGCTCAGGCCGCCCCGGCTGCACCAGGCGCGGGAGAAATTCGCCAATGCCGAGATCAGCGCGGCCGAGCTGCGCGCCGTCGAGGACGACGCGATCCGGGACGTGGTGGCCCTGCAGCGCGCGGCCGGGCTGCGCTCGGCCACCGACGGCGAGTTCCGGCGCTCGTCCTGGCACATGGACTTCATCTACCAGCTCGCCGGAGTGTCCAAAAGCGACGAACGGCTGCACGTCAAGTTCCGCAACGCCGCCGGTGACCGCGAGTTCAGCCCGCCTGGCCTGCAGGTGGACGGCCGGGTCGGCCTGGACGAGACCATCTTCGGCCGTGACTTCAGCTTCCTGAAGTCCATTGTGGACGATGAGATGACGCCGAAGCAGACCATTCCTTCGCCGAGCATGGTCTACTACCGCGGCGGCCGGGCCGCCGTGGACGAGCGGGTCTACCCGGACCTCGAGCAGTTCTTCACCGACCTCAGCGCGGCCTACGCGAAACAGGTCGCCGGCATGGCCGAGCTGGGCTGCGGCTACCTCCAGCTGGACGACACCAGCCTGGCCTACCTCAACGACCCGAAGCAACGCGAGCTGGTCGCCAAGCTGGGCGGCGATCCGGAGACCCTGCACCTGCGCAACATCGCGCAGCTCAACGCCGCGCTGGCGAACCGGCCGGCCGGGCTGACCGTGACCACGCACATGTGCCGCGGCAACTTCCGCTCCTCCTGGGCCGCCGAGGGCGGTTACGACTTCGTCGCCGAGGCGCTGTTCTCCGAGCTCGAAGTGGACGGCTTCTTCCTCGAATACGACGACGAGCGCTCCGGCGGCTTCGAGCCGCTCCGGTTCGTGCCCCGCGGCAAGTTCGTGGTGCTCGGCCTGGTCACCACCAAGAGCGGGGAGCTGGAGAGCGTGGACTCGCTGCGCCGCCGGATCGAGCAGGCCGCCCGGTACGTCGACCTCGACCAGCTGTGCCTTTCCCCGCAGTGCGGCTTCTCCTCCACAGTGGAGGGCAACGACCTGACCGAGGACGAGCAGGCGCGCAAGCTGGCCCGCATCGTCGAGACCGCGGAAATCGTTTGGGGCGGTCAGTAGCCTGCTGGTGTGGCACCACAGACGCTGATCTTCGACGCGGACGACACGCTCTGGGAGAACAACGTTCTCTTCGAGCGGGTGATGGACGACTACCTGGTCTGGCTCGCGCATCCGAGCATGGACGGGGCCGAGATCCGGCGTATCTTCGCCGAGATCCAGGCCGGGAACATCGCCACCCACGGCTACGGCGTGCCGATGTTCCTGCACAGCCTCGGCGACTGCTTCGAGCGGCTGCGCGGCCGTCCCGCGACCGCCGCCGAGCGCGCGGAGATCGAGGCGCTCGGCGCGGTGCTGACGGAGAACCGCGTCGAGTTGATCGCCGGGGTCGCCGAAACGCTGGCGGAGCTGGGCGGGCGGCACGAGCTGTTCCTGCTCACCAAGGGCGGCCGTGACGCGCAGCAGCGCAAGGTGGACGCGTCCGGCCTGGCCGAGCGTTTCCGCGACGTGCACATCGTGCCGGAGAAAGATGTCGCCACCTACCAGCGGATCGCCGCCGAGCTGGCGCTGGTGCCGGAGCGGAGCTGGATGATCGGCAACTCGGTCAAGTCGGACATCCTGCCGGCCAGGGCGGCCGGCCTGAACGCGGTCTTCATCCCGAACGAGCACACCTGGGTCCTCGAACACGAGGAGCTCGACGACGAGCACGTGCTGCGCCTGGAGAAGTTCCCCGACCTGCTCACCCACTTCTGACGTCGTGAGTGGAAAGTGTTGCCGGGACAACACTTTCCACTCACGACCGCTGACCTGCATGAACTAGCCTTGTCGGATGCGGCACAACGGTGGTCGGGCTTCGGTGGCGGACCGGGTGCTGGACGTGCTGGACGCGTTCAGCTCGGAACGCCCGGAGCTGACCCTGTCCGAGCTGAGCCGACGGGCCGGCCTGCCGCTGTCCACCACGCACCGGATCGTCGGTGAGCTGACCAGCCGCGGCGCGCTGGAACGGGACGCCGAGGGCCGCTACCGGGTCGGGCTGTGGCTGTGGGAGGTCGCGTCGCTGGCCCCGCACGGGATGGGGCTGCGGGCGACCGCGATGCCGTTCCTGGAGGACCTGTACGAGGCAACCCACGAGAACGTGCAGCTCGCCGTGCTGGACGGGCCGGAGGTGGTCTACCTGGAGCGGATCTCCGCGCGGGGCGCGGTGAACGTGCTGTCCAGGGTGGGCGGCAGGCTGCCAGCGCATGCCACCGGGGTCGGACTGGTGCTGCTGGCCAATGCGCCGGCGGAGACGCAGGAGCAGGTGCTCGCCAGGCCGTTGAAGCGGTACACGGCCAAGACCATCGACTCGCCGGCCCGGCTGCGCCGGGTGCTGGCGGACGTGCGCCGCGACGGGTTCGCGATCAGCGACGGCCAGATCGAGCTGATCGCGCTGTCCGTGGCGGCCCCGGTGTACGGGCCGGAGGACACCGTGGTCGCGGCCATTTCGATCGTGGTGCCGGCCGAGGGCACCGACCCCCGCACCCTGGTGCCCGCGGTGCGGGCGGCGGCCAGGGGCATCTCCCGCACGTTGGGCGCGCCGAGGGCGGTGCGGATGTCGGATGTGGCGTGGCGGGACGGGCCGTGAACCTGGCTTCCATTCAGTGGAAGTCGAGGCGCGTGCCGGCGCGTGGGAAAAGCAGGCTGGCGGGGAGAGTCGCGAACCGAGGAGGAACGAGTGGCACGCACCAGGGTGGGCATCGTCGGCGCGGGCCCGGCCGGCCTGCTGCTGTCCTATCTGCTGCATGCCGAGGGCATCGACGCGGTGGTGCTGGAGGCGCGCGACCGCGAGTACGTGGAGCAACGGGTCCGCGCCGGGGTCTGCGAGCACCCGACCGTGGAGCTGCTCCGCGACCTCGGCCTCGCCGGCAGGCTGGACGCGGAAGGGCTGCCGCACCACGGGTTTTCGCTGCGCTTCGACGGCACCGACCACCGGATCGCGCTGACCGAGCTGACCGGCAAGTCGATCACGGTGTACGGGCAGCAGGAGATCGTCAAGGATCTGCTCGCCGCGCACGACGCCAAGGGCCTGCCGGTAGAGTTCGAAGTGTCCGATGTGGAGCTGCACGGGCTGGACACGGACCGGCCGCGGATCGGCTACCGCGACCGGGACGGGGTGGCGCGTGAGCTGGACTGCGACGTGGTGGCCGGCTGCGACGGCTTCCACGGCATCAGCCGGCCGTCCATCCCGATCGACCGGCGGACCATTTTCGACCGCAGCTACCCGTTCGCCTGGCTCGGCGTGCTGGCGCGGACTCCGCCTTCGCACGAGGAGCTGATCTACACCCACCACGAGCGCGGGTTCGCGCTGCACAGCATGCGCACCCCGGAGATCACCCGGCTCTACCTGCAGGTGGCCGGGAATGAGCGGATCGAGGACTGGTCCGACGACCGGATCTGGACCGAGCTGCAGCTGCGGCTGGCCACCGACGCGGAGTTCGAGCTGCGCGAAGGGCCGATGCTGGACAAGGGCATCACGCCGATGCGGAGCTTCGTCACCGAGCCGATGCGCTACGGCAGGCTGTTCCTGGCCGGGGACGCGGCACACATCGTGCCGCCGACCGGCGCCAAGGGCATGAACCTGGCCGTCGCGGATGTCCGGGTGCTCTCCCGCGCGCTGACCGAACTGCTGCTGCACAACAGGAGTGAGCTGGCTGAGTCCTATTCGGACACTTGCCTGCGGCGGGTGTGGCGTGCCGAGCACTTCTCCTGGTACATGACCTCGATGCTGCACGTGGACCCGGCCGCGGACGAGTTCGGACGGCGGTTGCAGCTCTCGCAGCTGCGCTACACCGCCTCCTCCGCGGCTGCGGCGACCAGTCTCGCGGAGAACTACGTCGGCCTGCCCTTCACGTGATCGTCAACCGGTGGTTGACGAATGCGGGTGCGTCAACTTATGGTTGACGCATGACGAATCCAGTACGGCTCGACGACATGATCGACTACATCAAGCAGCGCGCCCCCGAATCCGACGTCCTGCGACAGCTCTCCGAAGCGGTACTCGCGGCGGAAAGCCTCGGCGAGGTCGCCGACCACCTGATCGGCCATTTCGTGGACCAGGCAAGGCGTTCCGGCGCTTCCTGGACCGAGATCGGGCAGAGCATGGGGGTCAGCAAACAGGCCGCGCAGAAGCGTTTCGTGCCCAAGGACCAGTTCTCCGCGGCGGACATCGCCCGCGAGTTCGGCCGCTACACCGACCGGGCGCGCCAGGTGGTGGTTGCCGCGCAGCAGGCCGCGTTCGACGCCGGCAACGAGCTGATCGGCACCGAGCATCTGCTGGCCGGCCTGCTCCAGGTGCCGGAAGGCTTGGCGGCCAAGGCGATCGTGAAGTTCGGCGCGCCGATCGAAGAGGTCTCACGGCTGCTCGGCGCCCGGTTCGGCCCGAGCGTCGAGCTGACCTCCGAGCAGCTCGCGTTCAGCGTGTCGGCGAAGAAGGTGCTCGAACTGACCCTGCGCGAAGCGTTGCGGCTGGGGCACAACTACATCGGTACCGAGCATCTGCTGCTCGCCATGCTCGAGTTCGGTGAGGGCGCCGGTCCCGAGGTGCTGGCCGAGGTCGGGGTGGAAAAGCAAGCGGTTGAAGAGGAACTGATGAAGGTGCTGGCGGCCGTGTTGAAAAAGCAGTCGGAACTTTCGAAGGGTGTCAATTAATCACCAACAACGCCTACCGTCCGTGGTGTCCCCCGGGGCAGGGGGGTACTCACGGAGGAGGCGGAATGAAGGCACGTTCCCTGATCATGGGGCTGATCGCGGGCGCCGCTTGTGCGGCGACCAGCGTCCTCGGGGCCGGTTCGGCGAGCGCGGACGTCAACCCGTTCATCGTCGGCGGCGGTGACGCCGACCAGACCTACTCGTTCATGGTGTCGCTGCAAAGCCCGTCGGGTGACCATTTCTGCGGTGGTTCACTGGTCAAGGCCGACTGGGTGGTGACAGCGGCGCACTGTGTCGAGGGCAGTTCGCCGGGCGACGTCAAGGCGCGGATCGGCACCACGGACCGCACGCAGGGCGGTGAAGAGGCGGACGCGTCGAAGATCATCGTGCACCCGGACTACAACGGTTCCGGGCCGGGTGGCGACATCGCGCTGGTGCAGCTTTCCGCGCCGGTGAAGGCGGCCACCGTGCCGCTCGGCACGGCCGCGGACGCGGGCACCAAGTCGCGGCTGATCGGCTGGGGGCAGACCTGCCCCGAGCGCGGCGGCTGCGAGGCGCCGGTGACCTTGCAGCAACTGGACACCCAGGTGGTGGATGCCGGGAAGTGCCAGGGCATCGACGGCAGCGTGGAACTGTGCACGGACAACCCGGACGGCGACAAGGGCGCCTGCTACGGCGACTCGGGTGGCCCGCAGGTCGTGCAGGCGGACGGCAAATGGCAGCTGATCGGCGTGACCAGCCGTAGCGGCAACTCGGACTCCAGCTGCGCCACCGGTCCGTCCATCTACACCTCCGCCGTGGCCTACACCCCCTGGATCTCCGAAAACACCGGCTCCTAACCAAAGTCCGTGAAGGCCACCTTACCTACCTTCAAGGTAGGCAAGGTGGCCTTCACGGACAGGAGCTATTCGCGGGTGAAGTGGAAGGGGCAGTGGGTGCCGCCGAGGCCGATGGTGGTGGCGCGGTCGAAGCGGAAACCGTGCCGTTCCGGGTCTATGCCGTCGATCCAGGTCTGGTCGAAGGCGCACATGGACGGGGTCAGCTCGGCGGCGGAGTTCGCCACCAGCACGTCGTGGTAGAAGCACCGGTGGACGTCCAGCAGGTAGCGCTGGTCGTCGTCCACCGGCCGCCGGAAGGTGAAACCCTTGCCGAACGCCAGTTCCTCGCGGGACTTGGCCATTTCGACCATGGCGGAGAAGGGATCCGGCGCGGCGTCCAGCATGGCGCGGGTACCGGCTCGCATGTCCTCGGCGAACGGTTCCACGAACGCGGCCTCCACCGCCGCGATGGCCCTGTCCCGGCCCAGTTCCGGCCGCAGCGACCGGTAGCCGGCGACCAGCGCCAGGGTCAGTTTCAGGTTGTGCCGCGCGGGTTCGTCCACCACGAGCCCGGCATTGGCCGCTTCCAGCTCGGCGTGCCGCCGCTTGATCGCGGTGAGCAGCTCGGGATCGAGCCCGTGCTCGTGCAGGGTCCGCGCCAGCTGTTCGTAGTAGCCCTCGATGAGCAGGGCGAGATCTTTCTCGGGGTCCGGGGTGTAGTCGCCATCGGACAACCCGAATTGGTCGGTGGTCATTGCGGAAACGGTCCTTTCCATCGGAAAGACCGCCGGCGCACTCCACCGACCAACCGGCGCCGACGAACTTCAGTTCATGCTGACTTTCCCGTTGTACCACGCGCGAAGCGATCGGTGGCCGAAATCAGGGCGTCCAGGGTGCCGGGCTCGTCGAAGGCGTGCCCGGCGTCGTCGATCATCACCAGCTCCGCGTCCGGCCATGCCTGGGAAAGCTCCCATGCGGTGCCGGCCGGGGTGAGCATGTCGTAGCGGCCCTGCACGATCACCCCTGGAATGCCGGCCAGCCGGTCCGCCTCGGCCAGCAGTTGTCCCTCGGACAGCCAGGCGCCGTGCCGGAAGTAGTGGTTCTCGATCCTGGCGAACGCGGTGGCGAACCGTTCGTCGGTGAAGCTCCGCACCACGTCCGGTCGCGGCCGCAACGCGATCAGGCTCGCCTCCCAGATGCTCCACGCGAGCGCCGCGGGCTCGTGCACCGCGGGATCAGGGTCGTTGAGCAGCTCGTGGTAGACCGCGATCAGGTCTTCGTCGCGCCGCGCTTTCGGGACGGGCTCCAGGAAGGACTGCCACAGATCGGCGAACAGGGTGGCCGAGCCGCCACCGTAGGCCCAGTCCAGTTCCTTGCGCCGCACGGTGAAAATGCCGCGCAGCACCAGTTCGGTGACCCGCTCCGGATGTTTCTCCGCGTAGGCCAGCGCCAGCGTGCTGCCCCACGAGCCGCCGAAGACCTGCCACCGGTCGATGCCGAGGTGCGCCCGCAGCCGCTCCATGTCCGCGACCAGGTGCCAGGTGGTGTTCGCGGACAGGTCCGCGTCGATCCCGCTGGCGTGCGGCAGGCTCTGCCCGCACCCCCGCTGGTCGAACAGCACGATCCGGTAGACCGCCGGGTCGAACAGCCGCCGGTGCCGCGGCGAGCTGCCGCCGCCGGGCCCGCCGTGCAGGAAGACCACCGGCTTGCCGTCCGGTTTCCCGGACTCCTCCCAGTAGATCGAGTTGCCGTCGCCCACTTCCAGCAGGCCGGAGTCGTTCGGTTCGAGTTCCGGGTAGTAGTCGCGCATGTCCCCACTCTGCCCGAACTGGTCAGCGTCCGGCGATCAACAGGTGGAAGGCCCGTTCGCTGCGGCCGATCCGCCGGTCCTCCCGTACCTCCAGCCCGGCCGCGCCGAGCAGCCCGACCACTTCGGACACCGGGCGAAGCCGGAAACCGTGCGGGGTGAACGGCATCTCCGCCATCGCGGCCGGGTCGCCGATGCCGACCACGGCACGCCCGCCCGGCCGCAGCACCCTGGCCAGCTCGGCGAAGGCCACCGCCGGCTCGGCCACGAAGTACAGCGTGTTGCAGGTGATCAGTGCGTCCAGCGAAGCGTCCGCGAGCGGCAGCTCGGTGATCGAGCCGCGGTGCAGCCGCACCCGCTCGTCCCGGCCGAACCGCTTGACCGCGCCGTCGAACATCGTCTCGGACACCTCCACCCCGTGCACCGCCCCGGCCGGGCCGACCCGGCCGAGCAGCAGGGAAAGGCCGAGCCCGCCACCGAAACCGATGTCGGCCGCGGTCTCCCCGGCGCGCAGTTCCAGCGCTTCGACGGCGCCCGCGACCGGTGCGTTGTTCGCCCGGTTCAGCATCCGGCCGACCAGCTTGCCGCGCACTCCCCGCGGATGGCCGAGCTGTTTCGCCAGCCCGGCCACCAGCGAGTCCTTGAGTGTCATGCGGGCGATTCCGGACGGCCGTCTTCGGCCCACGCGGTGTGGAAGGACCCGTCGCGGTCGACGCGCCGGTAGGTGTGCGCGCCGAAGAAGTCCCGCTGCCCCTGCACCAGCGCGGCAGGCAGCCGCTCCGCGCGCAGGCCGTCGTAGTAGGCCAGCGCGGTGGCGAAACCGGGCGTCGGGATGCCGAGCCGGACCGCGGTGGAGATCACCGAACGCCAGGCGTCCTGCGCGTCCGCCACCGCGTCCTTGAAACCGCCCGAGGTGAGCAGCGTCGGCAGGCCGGGCTCGGCGGCGTACGCGGACCGGATGTCGTCCAGGAACTTCGCCCTGATGATGCAGCCGCCGCGCCAGATCGAGGCCACCGCGCCGAGGTCGATGTCCCAGCCGTACTCCGCGCCACCGGCCTGGATCATGTTGAAGCCCTGCGCGTAGGCCACGATCTTGGACGCGTACAGCGCCTTTTCCACGTCGTCCGCGAAGGTTTCCGCGGCCGAGCCGGCGAGTTTCGGCCGGGACGGGCCGGGCAGGCCGAGGCTCGCCTTGCGCAGGTCCCCGTGCCCGGACAGCGAACGGGCGAACACCGCCTCTGCGATCCCGCTGATCGGCACGCCGAGGTCGAGTCCGATTTGGACGGTCCAGCGGCCGGTGCCCTTCTGCTCCGCCTGGTCGGTGACCACGTCCACGAACGGCCTGCCGGTGGCCGCGTCCGTGTGCGCGAGCACCTGCGCGGTGATCTCGATCAGGTAGGAGTCCAGCCTGCCGGTGTTCCAGGTGCGGAACACGTCGGCGATCTGCGCCGGCTCGTAGCCCGCCGCGCCGCGCAGCAGGTCGAAGGACTCCGCGATCAGCTGCATGTCGGCGTACTCGATGCCGTTGTGCACCATTTTCACGAAATGTCCGGCACCGTCCGCGCCGATGTGCGTGCAGCAGGGGGCGCCGTCCACCTTGGCGGAGATGTCCTCGAACAGCGGCCCGAGCGACTCGTAGGACTCCTTCGAGCCACCCGGCATGATGCTCGGCCCGTGCAGGGCGCCCTCTTCGCCGCCGGAGACGCCGGTGCCGACGAAGTGCAGCCCTCGCTCGCGCAGGGCGGCTTCACGGCGGCGGGTGTCCGCGAAATGCGCGTTGCCCGCGTCCACGATCACGTCGCCCTTTTCCAGCAGCGGCGCGAACTCCTCGATCACCGCGTCGGTGGGCGCACCGGCCTTGACCATGATCACGACCTGTCGCGGCCGCTCCAGCGAATCCACGAACTCCTGCGCGGAGTACGCCGGGATGAACTCGCCCTCGCCGCCGAACTGCTCCACCAGATCGCGGGTCCGCTGCTCGGATCGGTTGTGCAGGGCCACGGTGTGCCCGTGCCGAGCGAGGTTGCGGGCCAGGTTGCGGCCCATCACCGCCAGCCCGGTGACGCCGATGCTCGCCTTGTTGCTCATGTGCGGTGCTGCCTTCCGTCCAAGCGTCCCAGTCCTGCCCGCAGACTATCGCGATCGGCGGCCGCGATCGGGGTGCCCGCCTCGCAGGTCACGACCGTCCGGCTAGACCAACCGGGTGATGAACGGACGGTATCCCGCCGCACAGTGACGATGGCCGGGGAGCTGACTAGCTTTCGGCCGATTTTCCTGCCACGCTGCCCGGAGTCATCGTCGGGCTCCGCTGTGTGAAAATGAGTGGCTCGGGTTCCGGCGGCCTTCGTGCTGTAAACAGGAGTAGTGGGTGTGGTGGCACACGTGAGCAGGTCCGGGGCGCGCTGATGGCGAGCACGGTTACCTCGCGTCGCAAGCAGCTCGGCAACGAGCTTCGCCATGCGCGCAACGCGGCGAAGATGACGCAGCAGCAAGTCGCCGATGTGCTGGGCTGCACCCAGGGCAAGGTGAACAAGATCGAGTCCGGCTCGGTCGGCGTCAAGCTGGGCGACGTCCGCACCATGCTGGACGCGTTCGGGGTGAACGGCGACGAGTCCGAGGCGCTGATGAACCTGGCCAGGGCGGCGGCCGGGCAGCGCGGGGCGTGGTCCGGCTACCGGTCCGTGGTTCCGCACTGGTTCCGCACCTTCACCGACCTCGAGCCGGCCGCGGCCGAGATCATGACCTGGCACGGCGAGCGCATCCCCGGCCCGCTGCAGTCCGAGCACTTCATGCTCAAGCAGTTCACCGAGGCCGGCGCCACCGACGTCACCTCACTGGTGCGCAACCGGCTGGACCGCAAGGCCGTGTTCGACCAGCAGCAGCCGCCGTACTACCGGTTCATCCTGAGCGAGGCCGCGCTGCGCCGGGCGCCCGGCGGGGTCGCGCCCGCGGTGATGCTGGACCAGGTCGAGCACCTGCTGGAGCTGGACCGCAGGGCGCGCGTCTACGTGCACGTGCTGCCGTTCGGGGCCCGCTTGGCCGCGGTGCCCAACGACTTCACCATCATGCGCTTCGCCGACCGGACCAGGGACTTCGTCTACATCGAGCATTCCGCCGGCGGGATGTACCTGGACGAGCCGAAGGACTTCCAGCTGTTCGTGGACTCCTGGGACCGGCTCCGCGGCGCGGCGCTGGAGCGCCAGGACACCCGACAGTTCCTCAAGGAGCTGGCCGAGACCTACCGCGTGCAGATGAGTTCCTGATCTTTTCCACCGCGACTTACCGAGAGCTAAGGAGTTCCTGCCGTTGAGCGAGGCGGAGGGTGTGGACCTGGACCGGCCGAACGCGGCGCGGATCTACGACTACCTGCTCGGTGGCACCGCCAACTGGGCGATCGATCGCGAGTTCGGCGACCGGCTGGTCGCGCGCATGCCCTTGGCGCGCACCCTGGCCAGGGTGAACCGGGACTTCCTCGGCCGCGCGGTGGCGCACGGTGCGCGCAACGGGATCACCCAGTTCCTGGACGTCGGTTCCGGGGTGCCCACGGTCAACCCGGTGCACCAGGTGGCGGACGCGATCAGCCCGGGCAGTCGGTGTGTCTATGTCGACAATGAGCCGGTGGCGGTGGCGCACTCCCAGCTGCTGCTGGAGTCTGACGGCGACCAGGACCGGCACGCCGCGATCAACGCGGACCTGCGGGACGTGCGGGGGGTCTGGGAGGGCGCGCTGGCCACCGGGGTGTTGGACCCGGACCGGCCGATCGGGCTGATCATGGTGGCGGTACTGCACTTCCTGCCGTCGGGAAAGCAGACCGAGGACGCCGTCGCAGAGTACCGGGACCTGCTGGCGCCCGGCTCGCACCTGATCATTTCGCATGGCTGCGACAAGGGCGTTCCGGAGCACGAAGGCGACCAGCTCCGGGCCATCCAGGAGCAGTATCGCCAGACCGGCACCCCGGTGCATTTCCGTGCCCAGGACGAGGTGCGGAAGTTCTTCGGCGGGTTCGAGCTGTTCGACCCCGGTGTGGTGTGGCTGCCGGAGTGGCGCCTCGATGAGGGCGAATCGGAGGCGACCAGGGAACTGGCCGGCAATCCGGCGTTGTCCTGCGTGGTCGGCGGAGTGGGCCGCAAGGGCGGCTGAGTCAGACGGCCCGCCGTCGGCGGAACAGCACCCCGAGCTCGACGAAGACCTTGATGGGCAGCAGTTTCCGCTCGTCGCCGCGGCCACGGTGGTAGCGGGCGCGGGTCGTCACGTCCCCGAGCTGGTCCAGCCACGGATGCCGGGTGCTGCGGATCGGCGGGTGGCTCCCCTCGGGCCGGTGCGAGCCCGGTTCGGCGGGCGCCGGACCGTCCTCGTCACCAAGGAACCGGACCGTCATGCGGACTCCGCTTCGAGCCGGTAGGCCGGGGTGTTGGAAAGTGCCAGACAGCGTTCGCAGGGCATACCGGTGCCCACGTTCAGCCATTCGATCTCGGGCATGAACAGCTCGGTGCCGCAGCGGGCCTCCAGCGAGCCGCAGTGCACGGCACCCGGCTCCATCGAGAACAGATGGGCCGCCCGGCGGGTTTCGCCGCAGGAGCCCGGTGCCAGCCTGCCGATGATGGTGATCGGATCCGGCCAGTCCTCGCGCAGGTACCAGACCGCGCTGGCGTCGTCGTCGCACTCCAACCAGCGAAGCATCCGGTCCAGCGCGTCGGCCGGGGTGGCCACACCGGCCGCCTCATGCCGCCCGTTGATCCTGCCGACCACCATGAACGGTGAGCTCAGCGCGCGTCGTTTCGCCAGGTCATGGTGTTGCAGCGGGGTCACTTCCCGATCGACCACCGGTGCTCCTCCCCCCGAGAGGCTGGACAAGACTTCGGGCGCGGCGCGGGAATCACTCACGAACTTGCCTTGTGGGTGGCAAATCACAGTCGGATCTGCCCCAGCCGCTAGGATTAATCCTACTACTGGAATAATCTTGTTGTCGAGTGATCAACAAGATCGATCGCTCAGCCGGGCCCGACTCGGGCCCCGCACGTCCAGAGGGTTCCCGGGGACGAGCTCGTCTTCGCACGTCACGGGCTTGTTCCGTTCAGCGCACGGAGGTACGACCAATGCCGGATTATCAGCCCCGCGCTGATTACGACCCGGGCACGGCTGTCGAGCTGTTCGACGACGCCAAGTGGGCGAAGTCCTTCGCGAGTGAGCCCAACGGCGGCAACTGCGTCGAAGTCAACCTCGGCAACCCCGGCCTGGTCGGGGTCCGCGACACGAAGCTCACCGACAGCCCGGTGTTCGTCTTCGACCGCGGCGAGTGGGACGCGTTCCTGACCGCGGTCAAGGCCGGGCAGTTCGACCTGTCCGGCTGAGCGCCGGAACGGACAGAAACCCTCCGGGACCCCGGAGACAGCACGAATCTGTGTTAGATCTACTTCCCGCGCCAACCGCGCGGCGGGCCTGCACCGGACCCGCTTCCCTGCGGCACCGGGAGGTCCGAAATGGGCGGCCACGAACCACCTGAGGTCCGGCAGGGCCTGCGCCGCCGCACCCTGCTCGGCGGCACCCTGCTCGGTGGCGCGGCCGCACTGGCCACCACCGGCGAGGCCGCCGCCGGGACACCGGCGCGGCGCCGTCGGGTCCGGCTCGGGGTGAACTACACGCCGCCAACCAGGTGGTTCCACCTGTGGCAGGACTGGCGGGAGGACGACGTCCGCCGCGACCTGGCCGACATCGCCGCGCTCGGCCTTGACCACATCCGGATCATGCTGCTGTGGTCGGAGTTCCAGCCAGAGCCCCGGCTGTTCAACGGGCAGCTGCTGGACCGGCTGGAGCGGTTCCTCGACCTGGCCGGCACCGCGGGCCTCGACGTCGAGCTGACCGTGTTCAACGGGCACATCTCGGCCCGGTACTGGACGCCGAACTGGCTGCAGACCGAGCCGAAGCCGAAGAACTGGTTCACCGACCCGGCCGCGCTCGAAGCCCAGCGCGAGTTCCTGCGCGTGCTCGCCCGGCGGGTCGGCGGGCATCGCCGGTTCATGGGCTTCGACCTGTCCAACGAGCCGTACTACTACTGGGACAACTTCGCCGGCCTGGACGTCACCCCCGCGCAGGCGGACGGCTGGCTGAACACGCTGGCCGGTGTCGCGCAGGAGGTGGCGCCCGGCAAGGCGAACACGGTGGGCTGCGACTCCGCGCCGTGGGATGCCACCGGCGACCGCTGCTTCACCAGGAGCGCGCTGGCCTCGGCCGGCGCGGTCAGCTCGATCCACCCGTGGACCTCGTTCAAGCAGATCCTCAAGACCGACCCGCTCGGCCCGCTGGCCACGCACAACGCGGAACGGCTGGTCCAGGTCATGCAGGCATACGGGGCGCCGGACCGGCCAGGCTGGGTGCAGGAGGACGGCGCGGCGCCGTCGATCCACTTCTCCGACCAGACCCGCCCGCTGCTCGGCGAGTGGCTCAAGCGCTCGGTGCGCAACGCGGCCTCCGGCGCGCACGTGCTCGGCTTCACCTGGTGGTGCTCGCACGATGTGTCGCCTTCGCTGGTGCCGAACCTGAACCCGCTCGAATACGACCTCGGGCTCTACACCAACGACCGCCGGCTCAAACCGGCCGGGAAGGCCCTGCGCGAGCTGGCCGCGGAGTTCGACCGGCACCCGCCCGCGGTCGAGCCGCGCACGATGGGCATCGTGCTCCCGGACGACGATCCGGTGCGGGGCCGCGACCTGTTCTTCGCACTCGCCGAGCAGGGCACGCGGGCGGCCTTCGTGCTGGAAAGCCGCTCGCACGACCAGTCCTACCTGCGAACCAGGGGCATCACCGAGCTCGTCCGGCCGTGACACCGCCCGTCACTGACCCGGCGGCGGGCCACCCTGCTGACCGTCCTGCCGGCCGCGGCCGCCGGGCTGGGACTGGCCGGGTTCGGTGATGGCGGTGGCGGTGGCGGTTTCGCCGGAGACGTTCGCGAGCACGGTGACGGTGTCGCCGTTCTTCGGCTCGCCGCTCTTCTTCGTGCCGGTGTCGATCGTGTAGGTCTGCGTGTAGCCGTCCTTGCTGGCGGTGGTGATGGAGGTGGCGCTGATCGCGGTCACCTCGCCGGTCTGCAGGCGTTCGGTGCGGTACCCGCCGTTGCCGTCGGGCACCACGAAGTCGCCGTGCAGCGCGGATCCCAGCGCGCCAGCCGCCCCGCCCATCGAGCCCTGCGGGCCGCCGGGGAACATCCGGCCGCCGCCCTGGCCCATGCCGCCGGCCTGCTCGCCGTTCGCGCTGGTGCCCGCGTAGATCGCCACCCCGCCGGCGGCCGCGATCACCACCGCGACCCCGGCCGCCGCCGCGATCTTGCGCCCGGACCACTTCGGCCGCTCGGGCTGCCCGGCCGGTGCCGGGTCGCCCCAGTTGCCGCCGGGCTGGTTCGTCGGTTCGGTGCTCATCGGTGTCCTCTTTCTCGGTCCTCTTTCTCGTTCGGCGAGCACCAGCTTCACCAGCGAGACTGTGTGCGAGCTGTGCCGTGCGTTGGCGGGTCCTGTGCTCCGCGCCGTTCACAGCCAATGCACAGAAAGGGCACAGGTTCGGCCTACCCGTCGGACCGAGGATGGCAACCATGAACACCACTTCGACCGCGCTGCACCGGGCGGACGGCACACCGGTGCGCGTGCTCGTCGTGGACGACGAAGCGACCTTGGCCGAGTTGGTCTCGATGGCGCTGCGGATGGAGGGCTGGGAGATCCGCAGCGCCGGCGACGGGGCCGAAGCGGTCCGGATCGCCCGCGAGTTCCGGCCGGACGCGGTGGTGCTCGACGTGATGCTGCCCGACTTCAGCGGCCTGGAGGTGCTGCGCCGGGTACGCGCCGAGTCGCCGAACCTGCCGGTGCTGTTCCTCACCGCGAAGGACGCGGTGGAGGACCGGATCGCCGGGCTGACCGCCGGTGGCGACGACTACGTGACCAAGCCGTTCAGCCTGGAGGAGGTGGCGCTGCGGCTGCGCGCGCTGCTGCGCCGGGCGCACGGGGTCTCCGGCAGCAGGGGGTCCACGCTGGTGGTCGGCGACCTGACCCTGGACGAGGACAGCCGCGAGGTGCACCGCGGCGGCGTGCCGGTGCCGCTCACCGCGACCGAGTTCGAGCTGCTGCGGTACCTGATGAACAACCCGCGGCGGGTGCTGAGCAAGGCGCAGATCCTGGACCGGGTGTGGAGCTACGACTTCGGCGGACAGGCCAATATCGTCGAGCTCTACATCTCCTACCTGCGCAAGAAGATCGACGCCGACCGGGAGCCGATGATCCACACCATGCGTGGCGCGGGGTATGTCCTCAAGCCCGCGAAGTAGCCGGCCGTGGTCGCTTCGGCGGCGGCTGGTCGCGCAGCTGGCCGGGTTGCTGGCGCTGGTCTGCCTGGTGGTCGGCGTGGTCACCGAGTTCGCGCTGCGGGACTTCCTGATCGGCCAGCTCGACGACCGGCTGGTCGCGGCCAGCGACCGCGGCAACCGGCCGCCACCACCGAACCTGCCCGGCCTGCCCGGGCTGGACCGGCCGCCGCCGGACGCGTTGCGCGCGGTCGGCCAGGGCGTCGGCACGCTGGCCGCCCATCTCGACCCGGACGGCGAGCTGCGGGCCGGAATCCTGCGGGCCAGCAAGGGCAACAACGGCGGCTCGGTGCCGTTCGACGACGTGCCGGCCGACCAGCTGCGGGTGCTGCAGGACCTGCCGCCGGACGGCAGCAGGAACACCCGCGACCTCGGGCCGCTCGGCGAGTACCGGCTGCTCGCGAGCCGGACCATGGACGGCGGGGTGCAGATCACCGGGCTGCCCACGGTGGAGGTTTCGGACACCCTGTGGCAGCTCGGTTTCACCTTCGGCGGGGTGGCGCTGGCCGGGCTGCTGGTCGCCGGCGCGGTGGGCGCGGTGACGATCCGCCGCACGCTGCGCCCGCTGAACCGGCTGGCCGCGACCGCGGGCCAGGTGGCCGAGCTGCCGCTGGACCGCGGTGAGGTGGCGCTGTCCATCCGGGTGTCCGATGTAGACACCGACACCCGGACCGAGGTGGGCAAGGTCGGTGCCGCGCTGAACCGGATGCTCGGACACGTGGCGAACGCGCTGGCGGCCAGGCAGACCAGCGAGAGCAGGGTGCGCCGGTTCGTCGCGGACGCCAGCCACGAACTGCGCACCCCGCTCGCCGCGATCCGCGGCTACGCCGAGCTGACCAGGCGCAACCTGGCGGACGTGCCGCCGGACGTGGCGTTCGCGATGGGCCGGGTGGAGTCGGAGTCGGCGCGGATGACCACCCTGGTGGAGGACCTGCTGCTGCTGGCCAGGCTGGACTCTGGCCGGGCGCCGGCCCGCGAGCCGGTGGACCTGTCCAGGCTGGTCGCCGACGCGGTCGCGGACGCGCACGTGGCCGGGCCGGAGCACCGCTGGCTGCTGGAGGTGCCCGGCGAGCCGATCAGCACCCTCGGCGACGCGGACCAGCTGCACCAGGTGGTGATCAACCTGCTGAACAACGCGCGCACGCACACCCCGCCCGGCACCTCGGTGCGCACCACGCTGTCCGCCCGGCACCGGGTGGTGACGCTGGTGGTCGCGGACGACGGCCCCGGCATCCCGGCCGACCTGCTGCCCGAGGTGTTCGAGCGGTTCGCGCGCGGGGACACCTCTCGCTCCCGCGACGCGGGCAGCACCGGGCTCGGCCTGGCGATCGTGGCCGCGGTGACCGCCGCGCACCACGGCCGGGTCGAGGTGCGCAGCGAACCGGGGAAGACCGAGTTCACCCTGACCCTCCCGGCCTGGCGGGAACCGCCGGCCTAGGCGTGCGGCGGCGTGCGGCGAGCGACATGGCTACACTGGTCCACGGACCCCGCGCGGCGTCCACCCTGTGAACCTCCCCAGGGCCGGAAGGCAGCAAGGATAAGCAGGCTCTGACGGGTGCGCGGGGTCCCCTATGTCTCTGCTCGACGCTGGGGCGTCTTCGCAGGGTCCCTGTGTCTATTGGGGGGCCGAGCCCCCCAAACCCCCCACGGTGCGAGCTCCTCGTCTTGACGGCCCGGGCACGTCGGGCGTGGACCAGCGCCGGTCGTGAGTGAAAGTTGTTGTTCCGGCAACACTTTTCACTCACGACCGTTGAGCTGCGGAAACGGGTCAGGGGAGGGCTTGCAGGAACTGGAGGAGTGCCGCGTTGACCTCGGCGGGGCGTTCCTGCTGAAGCCAGTGGCCGCCGCCGGGCAGCAGCACCGAGCGGGTCAGGCCCGGCACCGCCGCCCGCAGCGTCGCCTCGATCGCTTCCCCGGTGCGCCCGGCCAGCACCGGGTCACGATCGCCACCGACGAACAGCGCGGGCACGGCGATCCGCGCCCCCTTCCAGGCGGCCGTGAGCTCCCAGTTGCGGTTCAGATTGCGGTACCAGTTCAGCCCGCCGGTGAACCCGGCCTCGGCGTACTCGGCCACATAGGTTTCCAGGTCATGCTCGGTCAGCCAGTGCGGCAGCGTCTCCGGCCACGGCCAGAGGTCGGTGAACTCCTTGCCCGGCGGAACCAGCATCGGCCGCACCTGGTCGGCGTCGCCGGACAGGCCGACCAGCAGCCGCCGGAAGGCGTCCGCCGGATCGGCTGCCAGCTCCTCGTCCGCCCGGCCCGGCTGCTGGAAGTAGTTCATGTAGAAGGATTCGCCGAAGGCCGCGCGCATCGCGGTCAGCGGTGGCACCGAGCCGCGCGGGGCGTGCGGGACGCTGAGCCCGGCCACCCCGCGCACCCGGTCCGGGCGGAACAGCGCGGTGTGCCAGGCCACCGGCGCGCCCCAGTCGTGGCCCACCACGGCCGCCTTCTCTTCGCCGAGCGCGTCGATCAGCCCGATCACGTCACCGGTCAGGTGCGCCATGGTGTAGTCCTCGGCCGCGGCCGGCCGTTCCGATCTGGCGTATCCGCGCTGGTCCGGCGCCACCACGTGGAACCCGGCGTCGGCCAGCGCGCTCAGCTGGTGGCGCCAGGAGTACCAGCATTCGGGGAACCCGTGCAGCAAAAGCACCAGCGGCCCTCGGCCCGCCTCGGCCACGTGCAGCCGGATCCCGTTCGTCTCGATGAAACGGTGCTCGAACTCGCTCATGGCACCGAGCCTAGGCAGCGGGCCAATGCGGCCTCCGGGACCGTCGGCCCCTGCCGGTACTCTCGCGGCGTGGCTCTAGCGCTGTACCGCAAGTACCGTCCGGCGACCTTCGCCGAGGTCGTCGGCCAGGAGCATGTCACCGAACCGCTGCGCACCGCGCTGGCCGCGGGCCGGATCAACCACGCCTACCTCTTCTCCGGCCCTCGTGGCTGCGGGAAGACGTCCAGTGCGCGGATCATGGCCCGTTCGCTGAACTGCGTGCAGGGGCCGACGCCGGACCCGTGCGGCGAGTGCGCCTCGTGCAAGGCGCTGGCGCCGGAGGGCGCCGGCAGCGTCGATGTCACCGAGCTGGACGCGGCCAGTCACGGCGGTGTGGACGACGCCAGGGAGCTGCGCGACCGGGCCTTCTACGCGCCGGCCGACTCGCGCTACCGGGTGTTCATCATCGACGAGGCGCACATGGTCACCACGCAGGGCTTCAACGCCCTGCTGAAGATCGTGGAAGAGCCGCCGGAACACGTCATCTTCATCTTCGCCACCACCGAGCCGGACAAGGTGCTGACCACCATCCGCTCGCGTACGCACCACTACCCGTTCCGGCTGATCCCGCCGAGTTCGATGCGCGAGCTGCTGGAGCGCAACGTCGAGGCCGAGGGCGTCGCCGTGGAGCCCGCGGTGTACCCGCTGGTCATCCGGGCCGGCGGTGGTTCCGCCAGGGACACCCAGTCCGTGCTCGACCAGCTGCTGGCCGGGGCCGGGCCGGACGGCATCGACTACACCCGCGCGGTCGCGCTGCTCGGCGTGACCGATGTGGCGCTGATCGACGACATGGTGGACGGCCTGGCCGCGGACGACGCGACGGCCGTGTTCGGCACCGTGGAACGGCTCGCCGAGGCGGGGCACGACCCGCGCCGGTTCGCCACCGATCTGCTGGACCGCCTGCGCGACCTGGTGCTGCTGCGCTCGGTGCCGGAAGCCGCGGGCAAGGGCCTTGTTTCCGCACCCGAGGACGAGCTTGGCCGGATGCTTTCCCAGGCGGAGCGGGTCGGGCTGGCCACGCTGTCCCGCTACGCCGAGATTGTCCACAATGGACTTCTCGAGATGCGCGGGGCGACCGCGCCGCGCTTGCTGCTGGAGTTGTTGTGCGCGCGGATGCTGCTGCCCTCGGCCGCCGAGGGTGAGGCCGCCGTCCTGCAACGGCTAGAGCGGCTGGAACGCCGGGTCACCGCGGGTGCTCCGGCCGCGCCCGTGGCGGCCCCCGCTGCTCAGCAGGCCCCGGCCGCCGCGGCCCCTGCTGCACCAGCCGCACCTGCTGCGGCGCCGGAACGTTCGTTCCAGCGGCCGTCCCAGCGGCCCGCCGCCGCGCCGAGCCGTTCCGAACAGTCCGCCCCGGCCAGGCCGGAGCCCGAGGCCGAACCCGCGCCGGCGGCCGCCCCCGCCAGGGAGGCGCCGGCAGAGTCGCCGTCGTCCGCCGAGACCCCGCCCGACCCGCAGCCGGTCGGCGCCATCGACACCACCGCCGTCCGGCGGATGTGGCCCGACCTGCTCGAGGCACTGCGGAAGACCCCCGGCAGCCGCAGCACCGCGGCGATGCTCACCCAGGCGACCGTGCAGAGCGTCGAAGGTTCCACCGTGGTGCTCGCGCACACCGCGGCCCCGCTGGCCAAGCGGTTGTCCGAGCAGCACAACGCGGACAAGATCGCGGCCGCGCTCGGCGAGGTGCTCGGTGGCACCTGGCAGGTGCGCTGCGTGCACGGCAGTGCCGCCGGTGCGGCCGCCGCTCCGGCTCCGGCCAGGCAGCAGCCCGCCGCCCCCGCGCCGCAGCGCCCGGCTCCGCAGAGCGCGCCGGCCCAGCAACCGCCGCCAGCCCGGCCGGAGAACAACCAGCCGCAGCGCTCCTTCAGCAGGCCGTCCGCCGGTTCGGCGGCCCCGCCCGCCAAGCCCGAGCGCCCGGTACCGGTCACCACTGAGCCGGACATCCCGCTGCCGCCGGAGCCCGAGGACGAAGACGACTACACCGTCGACGACGCCGGCCCGGCGCCGCAGGCCGCACCGGCGACCGAGGACGACCCGGATGCCAAGGTGCACAAGCTGCTCTCCGACCACCTCGGCGCCCGCCCCCTGGACTGACCAGCCCTTCACGCCGCGAAACCCACCCCCGCGCAGCCCCCACCCATCCCGGGGGGCGACCCCGCTCCAGTCTATCCGCCCCCCAAGCCGTTTCCGCTGCTCACAAGCCAGTTGTCCACAGGTACGGCCAACTGTGCACAACTCGGAAACCGCGGCGAAACGGCCGGATCAGCTGCCTCCGGAACACGCCCAATGTGACGTTTGGCCAATAGAAGACACCAAACGTCACGTTGGGCCAGCCAGATCCAGCCCGAGAGCGATCAGCCGACGAGGTAGTGCTGGACGCTGGCCGCGATCGCGTCCGCATAGCGCTGCCGGCCGGACGGGGTGGACATCGCGGCCGCCTCCGCCGGGTTCCGCATGTTCCCGCATTCCACCAGCGCGGCCGGCCGTTCGGACAGGTTGAGCCCGGCCAGGTCGTCCCGCGGGGAGAGCCCGGACTGGCCGATGTAGCTGGACACCGCGAAACCGGCCGAGAGCAGGCCGTCGCGCAGGGCGACGGCGAGCCGGGAGGACGGCTCGCCCTGGGCGACGTTCAACGGAGGATCCGAGTAGGCGATGTGGAAACCGTGCGCGCTCTTGGCGGTGGAGCCGTCCGCGTGGATCGACACCACCGCCGTCGCGGCCGCCTCGTTCCCGGCGGCGGCGCGGGCGTCCACGCACGGCCCGATGCCGTTGTCGTCCTGCCGCGTGTAGCCGACCCGGATGCCGCGAGCGGTCAGCAGGTCGCCGACCCGGTGCGCGACGTCGAAGGTGAACGCGTGCTCGGGGTAGCCGTCGTCGGTGGAGGTGCCGGTGGTGTTGCACGGTTTGGTCCTGCCGCGCCCGGCCGGTACCTGGCGGTTGATCGCGGCGCGGTCGCGGGCGTTCGCGCCGTTGTGCCCCGGATCCAGCATCACCACCGGCCGGGCCGCGGCTGGGCTCGGCACGCTGGTCACGGTTTCCGGCGGGGGCGGCACCGAGCTGGACGGCGGTGGCCCGGCGGGAGGCGTCAAAGGAGAAGGCACCCCAGGCGTATCACCGGACTGGCAGCCCGCGGCCAGCAGCATCCCCGCCATCACCATCGGTACCAGCCGTCGTCGCACGGCCACCACGGTGTCACAGCGAGGCCCGGCTAGGCTGGTGGACACGTGCAAGTAAGCGAGTGGATCGGAAGCCGAATCATGGTGCAACCCGGTGGTGGCATGCCCGACATGCAGCAGATTCTGCAGCAGGCGCAGCAGATGCAGCAGCAACTGGTCACGGCGCAGGAGGAACTGGCCAGGGCCGAGGTGACCGGCACCGCGGGTGGCGGCCTGGTGACCGCCGTGGTCAGCGGCAGCCTGGAGCTGAAGAACCTCACCATCGACCCCAAGGTGGTCGACCCGGAGGACACCGAGACCCTCGCCGACCTGGTGGTCGCCGCGGTTCGGGACGCCACCGGCAACGCGCAGAAGCTGACCGAGGAGAAGCTCGGCCCGCTCGCCGGCGGCCTCGGTGGCGGCGGCATGCCCGACCTCGGCGGTCTCGGGCTGCCCGGCGGCCTCGGCTAGTTGGGACCCCGTTGTACGAAGGCGTAGTTCAGGACCTCATCGACGAGCTCGGGCGGCTGCCCGGGGTCGGGCCGAAGAGCGCCCAGCGCATCGCGTTCCACCTGCTCGCCGCCGAACCGGCGGACATCGGGCGGCTGCAGGAGGTGCTCGGCAAGGTCAAGGAGGGCGTCCAGTTCTGCGAGATCTGCGGCAACGTCTCGGAACAGGTCAACTGCCGGATCTGCCGGGACACCCGCCGCGATCTCACGGTCATCTGCGTGGTGGAGGAGCCGAAGGATGTGCTCGCGGTGGAACGCACCCGCGAGTTCAAGGGCCGCTACCACGTGCTCGGCGGGGCACTCGACCCGTTGTCCGGGATCGGGCCGGAGCAGCTGCGGATGCGCCAGCTGCTGGCCAGGATCGGGGAAGCGGAGGTCACCGAGGTGATCATCGCGACCGACCCGAACACCGAGGGCGAGGCCACCGCCACCTATCTGGTGCGGATGCTGCGCGACTTCCCCGGACTGAACGTGACCAGGCTGGCGTCCGGCCTGCCGATGGGCGGGGACCTGGAGTTCGCCGACGAGCTCACCCTCGGCCGCGCGCTGTCCGGCCGCCGCGCCCTGTAGGAAAACCGTGCACGAGCTGGTGGCGGCCCTGCTCGCCGCGCCGGCCAGGCTCGGCGCCGTCCGGGTGCTCGCCATCGACGGGCCCTCCGGGGCCGGCAAGTCGACCCTGGCCGCCGCGGTGCTGACCGAACTGGGCCACCGGTCCGTGCGGTCCCTGCTGATCAGCACCGACGAGTTCGCCACCTGGTCGGAGCCGGTCGCCTGGTGGCCCCGGCTGGCCGACGGGGTGCTGACCCCGTTCGCGCGAGGCCGCGCGGGAAGTTATCGCCAGGTGGACTGGACCACCGAAGGCCCGCGGCCCGGCGCCGAAATCACCGTGGCACCACCGGAAGTACTGGTGCTGGAAGGTGTTTCGGCCGGCCGCGCCTCGATCCGGCCGAGGCTTTCCCTGCTGTGCTGGGTGCCAGGACCCGGGGAGCAGGCGAGGCTGGACCGCGCCGTGCACCGGGATGGTGAGCAGTACCGCGAGCGGTTGCGCGAATGGCAGGCATTCGAGCGGGGCTGGTTCGCGGTGGACCAGACCAGTCGACGGGCCGATCGCACGATCGGAGTAGTGGACTTGGTCCAGGAGCGCTAGTGGACCGCCATTTGGCTACGTTTGGTGATTATTTACCGACCCTATGCGGTTATATCGGCCTCCACGTAGCGCGATCGTAACCTCACGTGCTTAAGTGCGGGGCGACTTCCGGCTAGTGTCGGCGCACACAGCGATGCACCGTCTGCTCCTGACCGACCGGACGGTAAATAAACCGAATTATTTCCAAGGGGTGCCAAATGCTCCAACTGCGGGCGGCCAAAACGCGCCGTATTGCCCTGATCGGGCTTGCCGGTGCGCTTGCGGCCTCGATGACCGCCTGTGCGCAGTCTGACCGTGACGCCGGGGGCGGGAACTCGAACACCATGATCTTCGGAGCCGCCGGTAACCCGAAGAACTTCGACCCGATCTTCAATGACGACGGTGAGACCTTCCGGATCACCCGTCAGGTGTACGACACGCTGCTGCAGAACAAGCCGGGCACCGCCGAGGTCGTCGGTTCGCTGGCCCAGGAATGGACTCCCAGCAACGAAGGCAAGACCTGGACCTTCAAGCTGCGCCAGGGCGTCAAGTTCCACGACGGCACCCCGTTCGACGCCGCCGCGGTCTGCTACAACTTCGACCGCTGGTTCAACATGAAGGGCGCCGCCGCCCAGAGCCAGATGATCTACTACGGCGACGTTTTCGAGGGTTTCGCGAACAACGAGGGTGACGCCACCGGCGACCCGGTCTACAAGAACTGCGAAGCCCCCGACGCGGGGACCGCGGTGCTGAACCTGAACAAGGCCAAGGGCGCCTTCCCGGCCGCCTTTACGCTGCCTTCGTTCTCCATCTCCAGCCCGGAAGCGCTGAAGAAGTACAACGCCGACCAGGTCGTGCAGAGCGGCGGCTCGTTCCAGTACAGCGAGTACGTCAAGCACCCGACCGGCACCGGCCCGTTCAAGTTCGAGGGCTACGACCAGGCCAAGGGCGAGGTGACCCTCACCCGCAACGAGGAGTCCTTCGACAAGGCCAAGCTCGAGAAGCTGATCTTCAAGATCATCGCCGACGAGAACGCCCGCAAGCAGGCGCTCAAGAGCGGTGACATCGACGGCTACGACTACCCGAACCCCGGTGACTACCAGCTGCTGCGCGGCGACGGCGAGAAGGTGCTGCCGCGCCCGTCGTTCAACGTGCTCTACCTGGGCATCAACCAGAAGGGCAACCCGAAGCTGCAGGACCTCAAGGTGCGCCAGGCGCTGGCCTACGGCGTCAACCGCGAGCAGTTCGTGAAGGGCAAGCTGGCCGAGGGTTCCGAGGTGGCCACCGAGTTCGTGCCCAAGGTCATCGACGGCTACACCGACGATGTCACCAAGTACCCGTACGACCCGGAGAAGGCCAAGAGCCTGCTGGCCGAGGCCGGTGCGACCGACCTGACGCTGAAGTTCTACTACCCGACCGAGGTCAGCCGCCCGTACCTGCCGAACCCGGCGGAGGCCTTCACCTCGATCTCCGAGGACCTGAAGAAGATCGGCGTCAAGATCGAGCCGATCGCCAAGCCGTGGAACGGTGGCTACAAGGACGACGTGCAGAAGAGCGGCCTGCACGACATCCACCTGCTGGGCTGGACCGGTGACTACAACGACGCCGGCAACTTCGTCGGCACGTTCTTCGGCCGCGAGAAGCCGGAGTTCGGCTTCAACAACCCGGACCTGTTCAAGGCGCTGTCCGACGCGGACGCCGCCCCGGCGGGCCCGGAGCACGCCAAGGCGTACCAGGAAGCCAACAAGAAGGTCATGGAGTACCTGCCCGCGATTCCGGTCGCCTACCCCAGCCCGGCGCTGGTGGTCAGCGAGAAGATCCAGGGCATCAATCCCAGCCCGCTCACCGACGAGCGGTTCAACACCGTGAGCAAGGGATAGTCCTGGCGCGTAGCCGAGCGGGGGCGGGCCTGGTGCCCGTCCCCGCCCCGCCACCTCAGGGCTGACCAAAAGGACTATCCATGCTCCGTTTCCTGGTGCGTCGGTTGCTGCAGGCAATTCCGACGCTGCTGATCTTGTCCATCCTCGTTTTCGCCTGGCTGCGCGCGTTGCCGGGCGGACCGGCCGGCGCGATGCTCGGTGACAAGGCGACCCCCGAGAAGGTCGCCGACCTGAACCGCGTGCTCGGCCTCGACCAGCCGATCTTCGTGCAGTACTTCAAGTTCCTCGGCCGGGTGCTGACCGGTGACTTCGGCTCCTCGCTCGCCTCCGGCCAGCCGGTGATGTCGGAGATCGGCTTCGCCCTTCCGGCCACCATCGAGCTCGCCGTGCTGGCCCTGATCTTCGCGGTGGGCCTCGGCATTCCGCTCGGTTATCTCGCCGCCCGGTTCCGCGGCGGTTTCCTGGACAACGGCACGATCATCTTCACCCTGGTCGGGGTGGCGGTGCCGGTGTTCTTCCTCGGCTACCTGCTCAAGTACGTGTTCGCCGAGAACCTCGCGCTGTTCCCGTCGCAGGGCCGGATCTCGACCGGCCTCGACGCCACCGACATCACCGGGTTCGGGGTGCTCGACGGCATCCTGACCCAGGAGTGGGACGCGGCCGGTGACGTGCTCTGGCACCTGGTGCTGCCGGCGGTTGCGCTGGCCACCATCCCGCTGGCGGTGATCGTGCGGATCACCCGCGCGTCGGTGCTGGACGTGCTGAACGAGGACTTCATCCGCACCGCGCGGTCGAAGGGGCTCGCCCAGCCGACCATCCGTCGACGGCACGTGCTGCGCAACGCGCTGCTGCCGGTGGCCACCACGATCGGCCTGCAGACCGGGCTGCTGCTCGGCGGCGCGGTGCTGACCGAGAAGGTATTCAACTACCGCGGCATCGGTTTCCTGCTCGCGGAGGGCATCGAACGCCGGGACTACCCGCGGCTGCAGGCGCTGATCCTGCTCGGCGCGGTGGTCTACGTGCTGGTCAACACGCTGGTCGATGTGTCCTACGGGATCATCGACCCGAGAGTGCGGGTGCGATGAATACTCTTCTGACAAGGCGCAAGGAGAAGGTCGACGACCTCGCCTCGTCGGCCGGGCAGAGCCTGGCCGGCCAGGCGCTCCGCCGGATGTCCCGCAGCCCGGTGGCGATCACCGGCGGGGTGATCACCGGGCTGTTCCTGCTGCTCGCGGCGTTCGCCCCGCTGCTGGCGCCGAAGGACCCCAACGAGCGCTATCTCGGCGACCTGGTGCGGCCGGGTGTCATTCCCGGCCCGCAGCCCGGTTTCCCGCTCGGCGGGGACGAGTTCGGCCGGGACTTCCTGTCCAGGCTGCTGGTCGGTTCCCAGCAGACCCTGGTGGTCGGCGTGATGGCCACCCTGATCGGGCTGGCCGTCGGCATGCTCATCGGTGGCCTCGCGGGTGCGTTCGGCGGCTGGGTGGACACCGTGCTGATGCGGCTGGTGGACGTCATGCTGTCCATCCCGAGCCTGCTGCTGGCCATCTCGATCGCGGCGCTGGCCGCGAAACCGAGCCAGTGGACGGTGATCATCGCCGTCTCGATCATCTGCGTGCCGATCTTTGCCAGGCTGCTGCGCGGCGCGATGCTGGCGCAGCGGTCCAGCGACCACGTGCTGGCCGCGACTTCGCTCGGCGTCAAACGGCACACCATCGTGTTGCGGCACATGCTGCCCAACTCGCTGGGCCCGGTGATCGTGCAGGCCACGCTGACCCTGGCCACGTCCATCATCGAGGCCGCCGCGCTGTCCTTCCTCGGCCTCGGCGACCCGGACCCGACCAGGGCCGAGTGGGGCCTGATGCTCGGCAACGCGTCCCGGTCCTATTTGGACGTCCGGCCGGAGCTTTCCTTCTACCCGGCCATCGCGATCATCGTGGTGGCGCTCGGCTTCACCCTGCTCGGCGAGTCCATGCGGGAAGCCCTCGACCCGAAGAACAGGCGGTGAAATAGCGATGGCCTTGCTAGAAGTGCGCGATCTCAGCGTGGTGTTCCAGCGCAAGGGCGAGCGGCCGTTCACCGCGGTGGACAAGGTGAGCTTCGACGTGCAGCCGGGCCAGACGGTCGGGCTGGTCGGCGAGTCCGGCTGCGGCAAGTCGGTGACCTCGCTGGCGATCATGGGCCTGCTGCCGAAACGCGGCAACAAGGTGACCGGCTCGGTTTCCTTCGAGGGCACCGATCTGCTCAGCCTGTCGGACAAGCAGCTGCGGGACCGCCGCGGCCGCGACCTCGGCATGGTGTTCCAGGACCCGCTGTCCTCGCTGAACCCGGTCATCCCGATCGGCCTGCAGATCACCGAGGTGCTGGAGCGCCACCGCGGCATGTCCCGCAAGCAGGCCAGCGGTGAGGCGATAATCCTGCTGGACAAGGTGGGCATCCCGGATCCGGCGCGCCGGCTGTCCGAGTACCCGCACCAGCTTTCCGGCGGGATGCGCCAGCGCGCGCTGATCGCCATCGCGCTGGCCTGCCGGCCGCGGCTGCTGATCGCGGACGAGCCGACCACCGCGCTGGACGTGACCATCCAGGCGCAGATCCTGGCGCTGCTGCGGGAGCTGGTGCAGGACACCGAGACCGCGCTGATCATGATCACGCACGATCTCGGTGTGGTGGCCGGGCTCTGCGACGAGGTCAACGTGCTCTACGGCGGCCGGATCGTGGAGCGGGCGGAGCGGCATCAGCTGTTCGCCGAGCCGCGGCACCCGTACACGCACGGCCTGCTCGCGTCGATTCCGCGGCTGGACGCTGAACGGGGCGAGAAGCTGGTGCCGATCAAGGGTTCGGTGGCGGACAACATCCCGTGGGACGGCGGCTGCGCGTTCGCGCCGCGCTGCCCGAACGCGCTGCCGGTCTGCCGGGAGTCGTCGCCGGACCTCGAACCCGAGGGGAACACCCTGTTGCGCTGTCACAACCCGGTGGTGCCCGAGGCACAGAAGGCGGGTGCCCGATGAGTCACGCGGCCGCCGAAGACGACGTGCTGGTCACTGTCGACGACCTGAAGGTGCATTTCCCGATCAAGAGCGGCATCCTGATCGACCGCACGGTCGGTCATGTGTTCGCGGTGGACGGGGTCGACCTGTCGATCCGCCGCGGGGAGACCTACGGCCTGGTGGGCGAGTCCGGCTGCGGCAAGACCACGCTCGGCAGGGCGATGCTCAAGTTGACCGAGCCGACCTCGGGCAACGTGGTGTTCGACGGTACGGACATCGCCAAGCTCAAGGGCGAGGAGCTGCGCACCCGCCGCCGCCGGATGCAGATGATCTTCCAGGATCCACTGTCCAGTTTGGACCCCCGGCAGTCGGTGGAGTCCATTCTGATCGAGGGCATGCGGGCGCACGGCCTGGACAAGGACAAGGAGTCCACCCGGACCCGGCTGCGCGAGCTGCTGGCCGCGGTGGGCCTGCCGGAGAGTTCGCTGCGGAAGTACCCGCACGAGTTCTCCGGTGGCCAGCGCCAGCGGATCGGTATTGCGCGGGCGCTGGCGGTGGAGCCGGACCTGATCGTCGCCGACGAGCCGGTGTCCGCGCTGGACGTGTCGGTGCAGGCGCAGGTGATCAACCTGCTGGAGGAGTTGCAGCAGAAGCTGGGCCTGACCTACCTGGTGATCGCGCACGACTTGGCCGTGGTGCGGCACATCTCGGACCGGATCGGCGTGATGTACCTGGGCTCGATGGTCGAGGAGACCGACTCGGAGACCCTGTACCAGGAGCCGCTGCACCCGTACACCAAGGCGTTGCTGTCCGCGATCCCGGTGCCGGACCCGGCGGTGGAGGACGGCCGCGAGCAGATCCTGCTCGCCGGCGATCTGCCTTCGCCGGCCGCGCCGCCGAGCGGTTGCCGGTTCCACACCCGGTGCCCGTGGCGGCAGGAGACCAGGTGCGACACCGAGCGTCCGGTGCTGCGGGACATCGGCGTCGGGCACCGGGTCGCCTGCCATTACGTGGAGGACATCCGCGACGGCCGGATCTCCGCGCACGAGGTGCAGGCGGAGCTGGTCGAGGTGGACGGCGCCCTCAACCCGGACGCCGTGCGCACCGGCCCCGCCTCCGTCACCGAGATCCTCGAAAGCTGACCTCGCGGGCTGACATGCAGCGAAGGCCACCTTGCCTGCGTTCAACGCAGGCAAGGTGGCCTTCACTGCGTCGCGCCGGGGGTGCGCGCGGGGCGGGGAGGGGGCAGGATCGGTACATGCTGGTCACGGTGCTCGGGGCTTCGGGTCGTACGGGAATTCACGTGGTGCGTTTGCTGCGCCGGCACGGCCACACCGTGCGGGCGGGCCTGCGCGGCAGGAGCCGTGGCGCGGCGGTCGTCGAGCTGGGTGCGGAGCCGGTGGTCGCGGACCTGGCGTCGGACCCGTCGGCCTTGGTCGACGCCTTCACCGGCGCGGACGCGGTGATCAACACCGCCGGCGCCGGCGACCCGGACCCGTCCATGGTGAACATGGTCGACCGGGACGGCGCGATCGCCGCGATCAACGCCGCCGAGCGCGCCGGGGTGCCGCGGTTCGTGCAGCTTTCCGCGCAGTTCGCGGACTCGCCGGACCAGGGTGACCGGCTGGTGCGGTCGATCCTGCTGGCCAAGCAGATCTCGGACAGCGCGCTGCGCCGGTCCAGCCTGGTCTGGACCCTGGTCCGGCCGGGCACGTTGACCGACCAGCCGCCGACCGGCCGGGTCAAGATCGGCGGCCATCTCGAACCCGGCCGGGTCACCAGGGCGGACGTGGCCGCGGTGCTGACCGGCACCCTGACCGAGCCGTTCACCGAGAACCGCGGCTTCGACGTGGTCTCCGGCGACACTCCGATAAGTGCCGCCCTGACCGCTTTCGCCTGAGTTGCCTTTCTATTTGCTGCGATATCCTGCCATTGCGATTCCGGATGCGGAAATCCGGACAAAGGGGAACAAGGCGCGGCAAGGGGCAGGAAATGCACATCGACCAGTGGCTGGAGGCCATTCCACCGCTCGCGGTATATCTGATCGTCGGGCTGGTGATCGGGACCGAAAGTCTTGGTATTCCGCTGCCGGGCGAGATCGTGCTGGTCAGTGCCGCGCTGCTGGCGTCGCAGCACGGCGGCTTGAGTCCGTTGTGGATCGGCATCTTCGCCAGTGCCGGCGCGATCGCCGGGGATAGTGTCGGCTATCTGATCGGCCGCAAGGGCGGGCGGCGGCTGTTCGCGTGGGCCGGGCGCAAGTTCCCGAAACATTTCGGCCCGAAACATCTGGCCAAAGTCGAGGAAATGTTCCGCAAACGGGGAGTCTGGGCCGTTTTCTTTGGTCGGTTCATCGCGTTGCTGCGCATTCTCTCCGGGCCGCTGGCCGGGGCGCTGCGCATGCACTACCCGAAGTTCCTGGCGGCCAACGCGCTGGGCGGGATCGCCTGGGCCGGTGGCACCACCGCGCTGGTCTACTACCTCGGCGTGGTGGCCGAGAAATGGCTTTCCCGGTTCTCCTGGATCGGCCTCTTGGTCGCCGTACTCGCCGGCCTGGTGATCAGCCTGGTAATCAAGAAACGCTTCACCCGCCACGACGAGGACGACCCCGCCCACGAACGCACCCCAGCCACCTGACCCGCCCACGTCGCGAAAACCCCACCGAGCACACCCCCACCCTTCCCGGGGGGCGGCCCCGCTCCAGCGTATCCAACCCAGGTGACGTTTCCGCTGCTCACGGGCCATTTGTCCACAGGCCGGGCCGACTGTGCATAACCCGGCACAGCGGCGGGCTATCGGCCGGGCGGAGCGGCGGCGAGCACCGGTTCGGGCGCGAGTGCCGGCGGCCGGCGCCGGAGCGAGCCGAGCAGCACACCGCCGATCACCACCACACCGGCGACGATCTCCACCAGCGCCGGGCGTTCGTCCAGCGCCACGAACGCCGTGGTCATGCCGACCACCGGCACCAGCAGGGAGAACGGCGCCACCACCCCGGCCGGGTTGCGCCGCATCAGCGACGTCCACATCCACGGCGCCGCGATGGTGCCGAAAAGCACCACGTAGCCGAGGCCGAGCAGCGCGTTCAGCCCAGACTCGCTGCCGATCGTGGCCAGCGCGTGCCACTGCGAAGCGGGGCCTTCGGTGACCAGCGAAAGCGCGAACAACGGCAGCGGCGGCACCGCGCACATCCACAGCGTGAAATGCAGCGAATTCGCCGGTCGCGCCTGCCGCGAACTCAGGTTCCCGAGCGCCCAGCTCAGCGCGCCGAGCAGGGTCAGCGCCACCGGCAGCAGCGCGGCGTACTCGGCCTGCCGCCAGGTGATCACCAGCATCCCGGCCACCGCGATGCCGATGCCGAGCCACTGCCGCGGGGAAACCCGCTCACGCAACAAGCCGGCGCCGAGCAGCACGGTGAACGGAGCCGAAGCCTGCAACACCAGCGAAGCCAGGCCGGTCGGCATGCCGATGTCCATCGCCACGAACAGGAACGCGAACTGCAGCGTGCCGTAACCGAGCCCGTAGCCGATCAGCCAGCGCGCCTTCACCTTCGGCCACGGCACGAACAGCACAGTCGGCACGGCGACCAGGGCGAACCGGATCGCCGCCACGAACAGCGGCGGGAAATGGTCGAGGGTCACGTGGATCGCCAGGAAGTTGGCGCCCCAGAGTACGGCGACGAACACCGCGAGCAGCCGGTCACGAGGGGACATGCCCCTAACTCTGCGGCGAAAAAACGTTAAGCACTAGCGAGAATAGCTGCAATTACCTTGTAGTAGCGCTTCACATAGACTGGGGTGATGGACCTCGGCCGGTTGCGCACCCTGCGCGAGTTCGCCGACCGCGGCAGCGTGAGCGCGGCCGCGAAGGCGCTGCACTGCACCCCGTCCGCGGTCTCCCAGCAACTGCGCGCCCTGCAGGCCGAAATCGGGCTGCCGCTCACCGAACCGGCCGGGCGCGGGCTGCGGCTGACCGACGCCGGCCGCACCCTGGTCGCCGGCGCGGACGACGTGCTGGCCGCGGTGGACCGCGCGGAGTCCGAACTGGACACCTACCGCAGCGCGCCGAAAGGCCGGGTGCGGCTGGTGATCTTCCCTTCCGGCGCGCTGATGCTGCTGCCCGGACTGCTGCACCGGCTCGCCGCGGTCGACGGCCTGGAGGTCGGCATCCGCGACATCGACATGACCCCGCCGGAGGTGCCCGGGCTGGTCGCCGACTTCGATGTGGTGGTCGCGCACCGCGACGAGCACGCCGAGCCGTTCGACTCCGAGCGGCTGGAGGTGGTGCACCTGCTGCGCGAGCCGCTGGACGTCGCGCTGCCGGTCGGGCACCGGCTGGCCGGGCGGAAGAAGGTGCAACCGGCTGAACTGGAGGGCGAGCGGTGGATCGGGGTGGACGTCGGCTTCCCGGTTGACGACGTGCTCCGTTCGCTGGCCGTGCGCACCGGTGTCCGGCCGAACGTGGTGCAGCGGATCAACGACTTCCGGATCACCGAAGCACTGGTCGCCGCCGGGCACGGGATCGCGCTGCTGCCGCGCTATTCGGTGGAGACCGGTCCGGGTGAACGGCTGGTCCGCCGCCCGCTGGCCGGCCTGCGGGCGGCCCGGCACGTCGAGGCCGTGCTGCGCCTCGGCGCCTCGGCCCGCCCCGCCGTCGCCGCGGTTCTAGCCGCCCTACATGCCGAGGTGGCTGCTCTTACCGGTGCCGGAGGGCGGTGAGGAAGGAGTGCCAGGCGGCGGGATGGAAGTTGCTGAAGCTGCTCTTACGCCAGGCGACCTCGACGGGCGTGCACGAGCAGCGTCCCCGGCTGGTCGGGCCCCGGGGCTGGGATGATCTCGGCGCTGATCGCGTCGAATCCGGCGTCCTCGAGCGCTTGGTGCCACTGGTGGGTCGACAGGTGGTGCTTGGTGATCAGCCGCCTTGCCGGTCCGGGGGCGTCGCTGGCGGGCAGGTGGGAGAACGCCAACACTCCGCCCGGAGCGAGGGCGTCGTGGACGGCGGGGAGCAGCACCGCGGGGTCGGTGAACCAGACCGCACCGAAGATCGAGAACACCACGTCATAGACGACTCGGCTCCCGGTGAGGTGGTCGACGGCGTCGGCGGTGACGAACTCGAGGTTCGCCGCGGTGCCCCACCGGGCGGCCGCTGCCTTGATCCGGGTGGGTGCGATATCGACGCCAACACACCGAGCTCCGAGGGTGGCCACGTGCGCCAGGTTCGCTCCGGCTCCGCAGCCGAGCTCGAGCACCCGCTTGCCGCTCACGGGGCCGAGCACGGACTCGTCCGGGCCGTGGTCGGGGTATTGGGTCCAGTTCAGCCAGGTGGTGACGCCGGCCGCGTTCACCGCCCTGCGGGGCTTCGCCGTCGCGGCGAAGCTGTCCCAGACCTGGACTGGTGTGGTCATCCGCGTTGCCTCTCCCTTGAGGTGGCCTCGCCTCGCGCCGGAACCGGAAGCGAGACGAGACTACCGTCCGGCTACTTCTTGTATGGGCTGTCGGAGCAGCAGGCGTGGCACTGGTGACACTCCGCGCCTTGGGCGCCCCACAGCTGGTCATCCACCGTGAATCCGGCGGCGCGGATGGCGTGGATGGTGTCGAACAGGACCATGGGCTGCCCGGCTCGTTCCTCGGGAAGGTGCGGCACGTGGTGCAGATAGGTGCCCGCGTGCTGCATGCAGAAGTCCCAGTAGCGCGGGGTGTCCAGGACGAACGAGTGCACGCCCTTGTCCACTGCGGCGGTGGGCCCCATCGGGATGTCGGGTTTCTCCGCCGAGGTGACCAGATACGCGATCGTCTGCCCGAAGGTCCGCTCGGCGAGTTCGCGGTCCATCTCGTAGTCCCGCATGATCAGCCGGACCTCGCGCTCCCACACCTGCTCCGATACGCAGGTTCGGGGGTCCCGCAGTGCGACTTCGATCGTGGTCATGCCAGTTCTCCGTTCCGTTGCGCGACAAGGTTTTGCACACACCACCCGGCCGCCTGATGAGCCGTCCGGGTGAGCGATCGAATCCCGGCACCGCGGTCACGGAGAACACCGGCTTGGGATCTGGCCATCGCCGCCACTTCCGTTACTGTGAGAGCCGTGTCACGTCGCTACTTGCACACAACCGGTAACGGCGTGCTCAGACCACGGCCAGGCTGCGGCAGTTTTGCGGCCAGCGTGCTGCCAGGGCCGTGCTGACCAGCGCTGGTACCCGCGTCACGCGGGCAGACGGACCATGCAGGGAGGGCGACCGGCATGGCGGGAAAGCGGTGGCGTCTGACCGAGCGGCGCAAGAGCCTCGGGTTCACCCAGGAGTCACTGGCCGCCGCACTCAAGGTGGACCGCACCACCGTCGAGCGCTGGGAAAACGGCCGCCGCGAGCCGCAGCCCTGGGCCCGTCCGCGCCTGGCCGAGTCGCTGGAGATGTCGGTCGCCGAGCTCGACCAGGTGATCAACGAGCCGGATACTGTCGGCGAGACCCGCAACCCGGGGACGGCAGACTGGGCGGCAGCCTCGCGTCCCCACGAGATCAAGCAGGTCGTCGCCGGCGCCGGTCGACGAGGACTCGCGGAGATTGACGACATGCAGCGTCGAGAACTGCTACGCCTGTTCAGCATGGTCGGCACCATGCTGACCCTGCCCGCCGGCACCGCCGCAGCCGTGAGCGCTCCGACGGCGGTCGCCGAGCACGCCACGCTCAACGGGCACCTCTGGCAGGTCTACAGCCTCGCCTCAGCCAAGGGCGAGGTCATGCCGCTGGTGCGTCGCCAGCTCGGCGTCCTCGCCGACGGGCTCGCGCACCCCGCACGGCAGCCAGGCGCACCGCCGGCTTTGCGCCCTGACCGCGGACCTGTTCCAGCTGGCCGGCGAGATCTTCTTCGACGCCAACGCCTACACCGACGCCGCGCACTGCTACACCCTTGCCGCGCAGGCCAGCCGGGACGCCGACGCGTTCGACCTGTGGGCCTGCGCGATGACCCGGCACGCCTACCTCTCGTTCTACGAACGCCGGTTCGACGCCGCCGCCCCGATGCTCGACCTCGCCGCCTCGCTCGCCCAGCGTGGCGACACCGCGCTGTCCACCCGATACTGGGTCGCCGCCGTCCAGGCCGAGACCTACGCCGGGCTCGGTGACTTGGCCTCCTGCCAGCGCGCCCTGGACGCCGCTGAACCAGTCCGCGAACTGGCCGGGCCGGTGCACAATGGCGGCTGGTTGCGCTTCGACGGCGCACGCTTGGCCGAGGAACGCGGCACCTGCTACACCCGCCTCGGCCGCACCGACCTCGCCGAGACCGCGCTCAACGATGCCTTACGCCAGGCGATGTCGCCGCGGCGGCGCGCCAGCGTGCTCACCGATCTCGCCATGATCGGCACCCACCGCCGGGATCCCGATCAGGTCCTCACCTACGCCGACGCCGCACTCAACGAGGTTCGCCAGTCCGGCTCCGGCATGATCAGCCGCAAGCTGCGCGAGCTTCAGCATCACCTGCCGCCCCTGCTGCACGACAAGCAGATCCAGCGGCTCAACGCCGACATCGCCGCGCTGACCATCACCGCCTGACCACCGACGAGAAAGGGAACGATCTTGCAGGACGAGCACGGCCGCGCTTTCCGCGAAGCCTGGATCGCCGGGGTCACCAAGCACTACCCGGGCGAACCAAAGCCCGGCTACATCGCGCCCTGGGACGACACCCCGGACTGGGAACGGGCGTCCGCCGCTGCCGTCTACGGGCAGGTCCTCGCGTTCGTGACAGTTACCGACGGCGCCACCGCCAAGCTCACCCGGGACCAGAAGAGCAAATTCGTTGCCCTGTGCTGGACCGGTCAGATCTTCAAGCACATCCCCGACCCCAAACCGGCCTACGTCGCAGACTGGGACCAACTGCCCGACTGGCAGAAGGAAACCGACGCCGACATCTTCGAGAGCATCGAGCAAGCTCACTCAAGGGTCTGATGGCCAGTCTTACCGGTGCCGGAGGGCGGTGAGGAAGGAGTGCCAGGCGGCGGGAGGGAAATCGAGGTGGCCCGCTTCGGGATGTTTGGAGTCCCGTACGGCCATGCTCCCCGGGATGGCGGCGACCTCGACACAAGCCTCGCCGTTGGCGTTGCTGTAACTGCTCTTGTGCCAGGCGACCTCGACGCAGGCGCCGTTATCGCCATTGCTGTAGCTGCTCTTGTGCCAGGTCAGCCCGGTTTGCTCGGGGGTGGACATGAGGATCCGGCCTCCGCTCGATCGTAGGCGCTTGCCAGGCTGGCAAGCCATGCCCGCGATTGTCCCTCATTCAGGGCATTCGCATCGAGTCTGGCGAGAAAACCGCGATAACGCGTGATGTCTTCGGCCTTGTCCAAGAATGTCCCGGCGGCGAGGCCTTCGGTGTAGGCGGTCGCTGGGTGCTCGGCCTGCTCCAACAGCATGAACATGCCGCCCCACGCGCTGAACGGCCCGGCGGCCTCCCGCACCACCCGGATGGTGCATCGTGGCAGGGATCCGGCGAACACCAAATGTAGAAGCTGCTCGTTCATCACCCGGCTACTGCCCAGCACAGTGCGCAGCGCATGCTCTTGAATGAAGTAAGTGCAGTCCGGCGGTTGGTCTCGACGCAGCAGTTCTTGCCGGGCGAGCCGGGCTTGCACCCGGAGTTCGATCTCGCCCTGAGTGCGCGTCGAGCACCAACGAAACAGTTCCCGGATGTACTGCTCGGTCTGCAGGAGTCCGGGAATGACCGCGGGTTCGTAGCTGGCGATCGAGTCGGCGATGCTCTCCGCGACGATCAGCGAGCGCAGTTCCGTGGGCAGCTCCGGGTTGTGCGGGCGGACCCAGTAGCCGTTGTCGGGTTCCTTGGCCATGGCGATGAGCTGTTCGTACTCGATGCGGTCGAGCGGGCCACAACCGGCCAGGAAGGTGGCTACGTCCACGCTGGACGGCGCGCGGCGGCCGGTCTCCCAGAACGAGACATTGCAGTCCGGCCAGCCCACCTTCCGGTTCAGCTCACGCCCGCCGAGCTGCTTTCGCTTCCGCACGCCCCGCAGCGTCAAGCCCAGTTCGCGGGTCCGTGCGGTGGAGTCGTGCCGCGCCTTTTCGCTCATGCCTGCCACGCTAGAACGGCAGGTCAGCGCGGTGCGGGCGCGGCACGACCGGTTCACCTCAACGGACGTGAGTGCTGCGGACCCGGCAACACCTACCGGTGCGCGCGGTTGACCGCCGAAACCACGGCGCGCAGGGACGCGGTGACGATGGACGCGTCCACGCCGACACCCCAGAAGACCCGGTCCCCGATGGCGCATTCGATGTAGGAAGCCGCCTTCGAGTCGTCGCCGGGGGTGAGCGTGTGCTCGCTGTAGTCCAGCAGCCGCAGGTCGAAGCCCACAGTGGACAGTGCGTCGAAGAACGCCGCGATCGGGCCGTTCCCGGTGCCCACCACGTCGTGGTCGTCGCCCTCCACCCGCACGCTGGCGGCGATCTCGTATTCGCCGCCACCGTTGTCGGTCACGTGCTGGCGGACCAGTTCCAGCGGCACCCGCGGCTCCAAGTACTCGGCCGAGAACGCGTTCCACATGGTGGTCGCGTCCACCTCGCCGCCCTGGCTGTCGGTGTGTCGCTGGACCACCTGGGAGAACTCGATCTGCAGCCGGCGCGGCAGGGCGAGCTGGTGCTCGCTCTTCATGATGTAGGCCACGCCGCCCTTGCCGGACTGCGAGTTCACCCGGATCACGGCCTCGTAGTTCCGGCCGACGTCCTTCGGGTCGATGGGCAGGTACGGGACCTCCCACGGGTACTCGTCGATCGGCACGCCCGCCTTGTCGGCCTGCGCCTTCAGCGCGTCCAGGCCCTTGTTGATGGCGTCCTGGTGGCTGCCGGAGAACGCGGTGAACACCAGGTCGCCGCCCCACGGGCTGCGCTCCGGCACCGGCAGCTGGTTGCAGTACTCGACCGTTCGCTTGATCGCGTCGATGTCGGAGAAGTCGATCTGCGGGTCCACGCCCTGGCTGTACAGGTTCATGCCCAGCGCGACCAGGTCCACGTTGCCGGTGCGCTCGCCGTTGCCGAACAGGCAGCCCTCGATCCGGTCCGCGCCGGCCTGGTAGCCGAGCTCGGCCGCGGCGACCGCGGTGCCCCGGTCGTTGTGCGGGTGCAGCGACAGGATCACCCCGTCCCGGCGCTCCAGGTTGCGGTGCATCCACTCGATGGAATCCGCGTACACGTTGGGCGTTGCCATTTCCACTGTGGACGGCAGGTTCAGGATCACCGGCCGCTCGGCGGTCGGCTGCCAGATCTCGGTGACCGCGTTGCACACCTCGGCCGCATACGACAGCTCGGTGCCGGTGTAGGACTCGGGCGAGTACTGGAACCGGAAGTCGGTGTCGGAGTACTTGGCGGCGTACTCCACCACCAGGTCCGCGGCTTGGGTGGCGATCTTCTTGATGCCTTCGCGTTCCTCGCGGAAGACCACCCGGCGCTGCAGGATCGAGGTCGAGTTGTAGACGTGCACGATCGCGCGGGGGGCGCCCTCCAGCGACCGGAAGGTGCGCTCGATCAGCTCGGGACGGCACTGGGTGAGCACCTGGATGCGCACGTCGTCCGGGATGGCGCCCTCTTCGATGATCTCGCGCACGAAGTCGAAGTCGGTCTGGCTTGCCGCCGGGAAACCGACCTCGATCTCCTTGTATCCCATTCGCACCAGCAGTTCGAAGAACTTGCGCTTGCGCGCCGGGGACATCGGGTCGATCAGCGCCTGGTTGCCGTCACGCAGATCGACCGCGCACCACAGCGGCGCCCGCTCAATGCGGTGGTCCGGCCAGGTGCGGTCGGGCAGGTCGATGTCCTCGACCAGCTGGTGCCACGGGCGGTACCGGTGCACCGGCATCGACGTGCCGAGCTGCGGGTTCCAGTTCGGCTGGTCCGCTGGGGCTGGCCTGGACGGGGTGCGGATACGGCTCGTGGTCGTGCCGCGGGGTTCGGGCGTGGTCATGCTGCTCGGTTCTCCTGCCGGGGTCTGGTGCTATGAGTCGTCATGGCCGACCGGCGGCATCACAGAGCCCCGCGACGGGGGGCCGGTCGGTTCAGGCCCCGTCGCGGCAGCGAAGCAGGAGAGCGCGTGCCACGTCTCCACTCTAAACACAAGCCGCGCCGCTTGGAAAGCTCGCCTGCGCGATCGAACTGTTATCCGGACTCGTACACGTGGGTTACTCACCCGTAGCAATCGGCGGTGGGACATGCGAGACTGCCCGGCATGGGCGAGCACGCCGAGAAGACCGAAAAGGGCAGGCCGGACGACGCCACGCAGGCGCTGCCGCCGGTCGGGTCGAGCACTGCCGGAGACACCGAGGGCGCCGCGGCCAAGCGTGGCACCACAGTGGACTGGCGCCGGACGAAGGACACCACGGTCGGCTTCATCGCCGGGCTGGTGCGCTGGATCGGGCTGATCTTCGCGGCCGTTCTGGTGCTGCACATCATCTTCGTGATCGCCGAGGCCAACGCGGAGAACGGCATCGTGACGTTCATCCGCGGCTGGGCCGAGCCGCTCACGCTCGGCTTCCGCGACCTCTTCGTCATCCCGGAAGACGCCAAGCTCCAGGTGCTGGTCAACTTCGGGATTGCCGCGCTGTTCTGGCTGATCGTCTCGGCGGTTCTCGCGAAGATCATCCGCCGGGTGGGTGGCACCGCTTCCTGAGCACGGGGTCGGTCCGTTAGGTTGCCCCAGGTGCAGAACGCCTTACAGGTCTGGGCACGGCCCGACGTGCTGATCGTCGGCCGGGCCAGCCAGGCCACCGGCAGCGAGGCGGCGCACTACCGCGCCTCGGCGGCCGGCGGGGTCGGGCTGCTCTCCGGGCAGGACGGCGAGCGGGTCATCTTCGAGCTTTGCGACTCCGGTTCGCTGGTGGACCGGCTGCTGGCCGATCTGCCGGAGCTCGGCCCGGTGCCGGTACCGGCCGGCTCGGTGCTCGAACGCGAGGACGGCACGGATGCCACCGAAACCGGCGGGATGCGGGTGCTGCGCGGGTTCATGTCCGCCCCGGTCGAGCGCTTCGGCATGTTCGAGGTGTCCGTGCGCGGCCAGGACGGGCAGTTGGACCAGCAGGGCTCGGTCCAGTTCTTCGACACCGCGCGCGGCCGGTTCATGGTGACCACCACGATGCTCGCCGACGGCGCGCGCAGGCGTGACTTCGTGCCCACCGACGGCTCGGACATCCGCCGCTGGCTGCGCGAACGGGCCGGTGGAAAACTAGCCGAGGGGACTGAGGGGATTGCCCCAGTCGCCGGTGAAGGCGAACTCCGCCAAGGGGATGCGCTCGCGTGACGACCGTTCCCTGGCGATGTCGCGCTCTTCCCCAAGCACCTCCGGCTCCCCGGCGGTGCCGATCGCGATGGCGACCAGCGGGCGGACGTCCGCGGGCAGCGTGAACCGCTCGGCGACCGCGTTCCGGTCGAACCCGGCCATCTGGTGCGCGACCAGTCCCTCCGCGACCGCCTGCAGCACCAGGTTCTGGCTGGCCAGCCCGAGGCCGTACTCGGCGTAGGGGATCTCGCCCTTTTCGTTGCGGGTGACCGCGAGACCGATCAGCAGCGCGCCCGCGCGGTGCGCCCAGGACTGGTTACGCACGGTGAGCGTGCCCAGGATTCGGTCGAAGGTCTCGTCGCCCCGCAGGCCCACCAAATAGCGGGCCGGCTGGGTGTTGCCGTAGGACGCGGACCAGCGGGCCGCTTCCAGCACCGCGCGCAGCTGGGCCTCGGAGACCACCCCGGTCTCGTCCAGTGCGCGGGGGCTCCAACGGCGGGCGATCAGCTCGTGCACGGGCACGCTGGTGGATGCTGGCTTCTCCATGAAACGGATCTTCTCACCATCACCCGGACTAGTGGTCGGGGCCACACAGTGGGGTGGTCGCCGGCGCAACCCCCGGTAGGCTCCTGGAAAACACCGGGACGCATGGGGGCTCCCTCTGCCGGGGGCCGACTAGGAGGTTCACCGCACGTGGCGCTGGTAGTCCAGAAGTACGGCGGTTCCTCGCTGGAGAGCGCTGACCGGATCAAGCGGGTGGCGGAGCGGATCGTCGCCACCAAGCGGGCCGGCAACGACGTGGTGGTGGTCTGCTCGGCGATGGGCGACACCACCGACGAACTGCTCGAACTCGCCGAGCAGGTGAACCCGGTGCCGCCGGAGCGCGAGATGGACATGTTGCTCACCGCGGGTGAGCGGATCTCCAACGCGTTGGTCGCGATGGCCATCTCCGCGCAGGGCGCCGAGGCGTGGTCGTTCACCGGTTCGCAGGCCGGGGTGGTCACCACCTCCGTGCACGGGAACGCGCGGATCATCGACGTCAGCCCGAGTCGGGTCAGCGAGGCGCTCGAACAGGGCTATGTCGCGCTCGTCGCGGGTTTCCAGGGCGTGGCGCAGGACACAAAGGACATCACCACGCTCGGCCGCGGCGGCTCGGACACCACCGCGGTGGCGCTGGCGGCCGCGCTGAACGCCGACGTCTGCGAGATCTACTCCGACGTCGACGGGGTCTACACCGCCGACCCCCGGATCGTGCCGAACGCCCGCAAGCTGGACACCGTGCCCTACGAGGAGATGCTCGAGCTCGCGGCCGGCGGCGCGAAAGTGCTGATGCTGCGTTGCGTCGAGTACGCCCGCCGGTACGGCGTGCCGATCCGAGTCCGTTCGTCCTATAGCGACAAGCCCGGTACCACCGTCGCCGGCTCAATTGAGGAGATCCCCGTGGAACAAGCGCTGATCACCGGTGTGGCGCACGACCGGTCCGAAGCCAAGATCACCGTGACCGGGGTGCCCGACCACACCGGCGCGGCCGCCCGCATCTTCCGCGTGGTGGCCGACGCCGAGATCGACATCGACATGGTGCTGCAGAACATCTCCAGCACCTCGTCGGGCCGCACGGACATCACCTTCACGCTGTCCAAGGCGAACGGGCCGAAGGCGGTCGGCGAGCTGGAGAAGATCAAGGACGAGCTCGGCTTCACATCGGTGCTCTACGACGACCACGTGGGCAAGGTTTCGCTGGTCGGCGCCGGCATGCGCTCGCACCCCGGGGTGACCGCCTCGTTCTGCGAGGCGCTGGCCGCGGCCGGGGTGAACATCGAGATCATCAACACCTCGGAGATCCGGATCTCGGTCCTGATCCGGGACGCGCAGCTGGACGACGCGGTGCGCGCGATCCACGAGGCCTTCGAACTCGGCGGTGACGAAGAGGCCGTCGTCTATGCGGGGAGTGGTCGGTAGAAATGGCACCTGTACTGGCTTTGGTCGGCGCGACCGGCGCGGTCGGCACCGTCATGATCGACATCATCAACGGCCGGGACTCCGTGCCGTGGGGTGAGATCCGGCTGATCGCGTCCGCGCGCTCGGCGGGCAAGAAGATCACCGTGCGCGGCCAGGAGCTGACCGTGGTCGCGCTCTCCCCGGAGGCCTTCGACGGGGTGGACATCGCGATGTTCGACGTGCCGGACGAGATCTCCGCGGAGTGGGCGCCGGTCGCGGTGTCCCGCGGCGCGGTCGCGGTGGACAACTCCGGCGCGTTCCGGATGGACGACGAGGTGCCGCTGGTGGTGCCCGAAGTAAATGCGGCGGCGGTGGCGAACCGGCCGAAGGGCATCATCGCCAACCCGAACTGCACCACGCTTTCCATGATGGCCGCGCTCGGCGCGCTGCACCGCGAGTTCGAGCTGACCGAGCTGGTGGTGGCCTCGTACCAGGCCGCTTCCGGTGCCGGGCAGGGCGGCATCGACCGGCTCTACGCGGAGCTGGAAGCGGTGTCCGGCAAGGGGCTCGGGGCGCGCGCTGGTGACGTGCGGGCGGCCGTGCAGGCCGCCGGACTGTCCTTTGCGGACAGTCCGTTCGCCGGTGCGCCGCTGGCGCTGAACGTGGTGCCCGCGGCGGGCTCCTACAAGGGGGACGGCTGGTTCTCCGAGGAGCTCAAGGTGCGCAACGAGTCGCGCAAGATCCTCGGCATCCCGGACCTGAAGGTGTCCGCCACCTGCGTGCGGGTCCCGGTGGTCACCACGCACTCGCTCGCGGTGCACGCCAAGTTCGCCCGCGAGGTCACCGTGGACGCGGCGCACAAGGTGTTCGGGGCGCAGCCGTCGATCGTGCTGGTGGACGACCCGGCGAACGGCAGCTTCCCCACCCCGGCGGACGTGGTCGGCGGCGACCCGACCTATGTCGGCCGGGTTCGCCAGGCGCTGGACTTCCCGAACACGCTGGACTTCTTCGTCTGCGGCGACAACCTGCGCAAGGGTGCCGCCCTCAACACCTACGAGGTCGCCGAACAACTCGCCCCCGAATTCACCTGATCCCCAGTGATCCCCAGTCCGTGAAGGCCACCTTGCCTACCTTGAAGGTAGGCAAGGTGGCCTTCACGGCACTTTGCTCAGGGAGCGTTGGGGGGCTTGGTAGGCCCATTGCCAGGCGAGTTCGACGGGGCCGCGGGAGAAGCGCCGCAGCCACAAGGTGGACAGCGTCATGAGCAAGCCGCAGAGTCCGATGTAGACGACGATCACCCACCACGGCCGGGCGTCGGCGAAGGTGGCGGCCAGCCCGAGGCCCCAGCCGTAGCAGAGCACGCCGGCCGCCAGGTTCTGGAAGATGTAGCCGGATAGCGCGGCCCGCCCCACGGCGGTCAGCCCGCGGCGCAGCGGCCCTGGCTCGCCGCGCGTCCGGAGCACCAGCGTGGTGATCAGCCCGAGCAGGCCGAGCGCGACCACGGGCGCGGCCAGGTAGCGGTCCAGCACGAACAGCCCCTGGCCGCCGAAGGTGGTGAACAGGTTGAGCGGCACGCCGATGCCGAGCCCGAACCCGCTGAGCTTGGTGCGCAGCCGGTGGCCGCGTGCGGAGTCCTCCAGCGCGCCGGCGCGCAGCAGTTCGACCCCGAGCAGGAACAGCACGGTGCTGAGCGGGAGCACCAGCACGACCTCGGACCGGTAGACGGCAGCCATCGAGATCCGGTCGGCGACCTGGGCGAACCAGTTGCCGGTGCCGGCCGCCGGTGTCCCGCCGGACAACGTGCCCGTCCCGCCGAGCATGGCCGCGGTGAGCAGGCCGACCAGGCCGAGGTGGATCGCGGCCTGCACCACCAGCCAGGTCCGGCGCACCCGGTCGCTGCGGCCGACCAGGAACGCGACCAGCACCGAAACGATGGCGTAGTACATCAGCACGTCGAATTCGAAGATCAGGATGTAGTGCAGCGTGCCTTCCACGAAGAGCAGCGCGGCGCGCCACAGGTACCAGCCGGGCCAGCGTGCCCCGCGCCGCCGAGCCGAGCGGTACTGAAGTTCCAGGCCGATGCCGAACATCAGGGAGAGCAGGGCGAGGAACTTGCCGTTGCTCAGGAACCGCAGCAGCAGTTCGGTGAACCCGGCGGCCGAGTCCGGGGTGGGCAGGTCGAGGAAACCGGCCGCCCCATCCGGGCTGGTGAAGATCCAGATGTTGGTGCCGAGGGTGCCCAGAATGGCCACCCCGCGAAGCACGTCCAGCGCCTGTATTCGTTCTGTGCGCACGAGTTCTCCCCCATTGCCGCCCGATTCCCGCCGGTAACGCTAGGGCCGCCGCGGACAGGCGTCCTCATCCGAAGGGAGGAGACGGGGGTGGAGAAAAGCAGGAAATGGGGTTGAGTCAAGCGATCCAGCGATCGAACGATCCGCGATCGGTCACGCCTGGTGGTCCGCCCCGGTCCTGCTGCCTCAGGGTGCGCAGGTAGGACCACAACGTGTCGCGATCCACGTCGTCGTGGCGCGCGACGAGGCGGAGCAGGTCCCAGGTCGTCACGGTCATGATGCCCAGTTCGGTGGCCAGGACGGGAACGCTGCGGTCGTCCGTGACGAAGATGCCGTGCAGGGAACGGCAGCTCATGATCGCCAGGGTTTCGGCTTCTCCCAGGTGTTTGTGGGGGCCATCCCCTGGCCTCGCGAATCGGGTGCGGAAGGTGCGGGTCATGGTGTGTTCCGCACCGGTTTCCGGGCGGAGCGGTTCCCCGAAGATCTGGTGCGCCTGTGCCAGGTCTTCGAGCCCGGACCATGCCGAGGACTGGTCGCACTCCCGCGCGACCGTGGCGCACCACGCACCGTTTTGGGCGAGCCTGGCAAGCAGGTCCATCCGGTGCAGGTGGGCGAAGTTGATCAGGACGGTGTTGTCCGGGAACAGCAGCAGTGCCACCGGGGTTCGCCGTTCAGATGCCGAGGGCGGCGGCCAGCTCCGCCGTCGGCATCGGCGGTGGCGGCACGGGTTCGTCCACCTGCAGGCTGTCCGCGTCGACCCCGAGCATCCACGCCAGGGTCGTTTTCGGCAGGGCTCCCTTGGCGATGAGGGTGAGATGGGCGTCCTGGAGTGCGAACGGGAAGCGGCGGGTGGCCGCCGCGTCCATTCGCTCGGTGATCGGGTCGCCGGCTTCGGTTGACCGCCAGTGCCGCCGCAGCAGTCGTTGCGTCGGTTGCCCGGCCCACTCGGTGATCACCGAAGAGACGGGAACTTGCAGGCTTTCCAGTCGTTTCGCGAGCGCATCGGTGGACACGCCGAGTCGCCACACCTGCTGCGCGAGTTCCTCGATCGTGACTTCGGTCCAGTCCTGCGACCGCATGGTCTCCGCGGGCAGGAGGAGTTCCGCGGCGAAGGCGTTCGCAGCGGCCTCATGCCGGGTTCGTTCCACCGGAGGCAGTCCGGGGTCCACATGCCCGAGGGCCAGGTGTCCCAGTTCGTGCGCGAGTCCCCAGTTCTCCCTGAACCAGTTTCCCGTCGCGGGCACCACGATCACCGCCCGTCCGGCAACGGTGAAGCAGTAGGAGGTGGACAACTTCGGCAGCCGCACCACGTCGATCCCGCATGCTTCGAGGCGCTCGGTGAATGGTCGTACGAACTCCGCCCCCAACCGGTCACGGGCGGCGGCGACGGACTCGGGCACCGTGGAGGCGGCCAGTCCCGCGGGTTCGGCCTGCTGATAGGCGAGGGCCACATCCGCCAGTTCTTGCCGGTCGCCGTCGGCGCCGGGTACGTCGCGGCGGCCCGAATCAGGGTCGTAGTCGTGCCGGGCTGCGACCAGCAACTGGTGCGGGTTCGGCTCCCCGGTGATCAGGAAGTGCACGTCGGCGTCGAGCAGCTCGGCGAGCAGGGCGAGCTCGATCGCCGCGAACCCCCGTTGTCCGTTGAGGGCACGGGAAAACGCGTCGGGGGTCATCCCGACGTCCGACGCGATCTCACGACGAGTGCGACCCTCCGGGAGGAGAGCGGTGACCCGACTCCCGATGCTCGTTTCCATAAGTGCAGGATAGCAGCGCATTGGGATTTTCCCAACGCGTCAGGAGGTCATCAGCCGCTGTCTGTTTTTGGCCGTGCTCCAGGTACGTTGGTGGGCATGAAGCTTTGGGGCGTGCCCGCGGTGCTGGTGCTCGGTGTGCTGCTGACCGGTTGTACCGAGGTGAACGAGGCCATGGACCAGGCGAACACCGCGACGAACAAGGTCAGCGCGTGCGGCGAGGCGCTGGGGCTCGCCGACCTCAACCCGGCCGGGATCGACCCGGAGAAGCTTCAGGCCGAGGCGCAGCAGAAGGCGGACCGGCTGCGGGAACTCGGCGACCAGGTGGCTGAGGCGGACGTCAAGCAGACCCTGTTCACCATGGCCGACTCCTATGTCGCGCTGGAGAAGAAGCAGGCCGACGAGCTCGGCAACCTGACCGACTGGATGCGCCGCAACGCGGCCAACCTCGATCGGCTGCGCCAGGTCTGCCTCTAGGCTGACTGTCCACTTTGGACAGCCTCGGCCAGTGCCGGGGCTTCGCGGCCGGTCTTCCGGCGGCGCAGCAGGCCGGCGACGGCGGCGACCAGCAGGCCACCGCCGCCCGCGGCGGCGAAACCCCAGGCCGCCGAGGAATGGTCGATCACGAAACCGACCGCCGGGTTGCCGATGCCGATCCCGATCCGGACCGCCGAATCCTGCAGCCCCATCGCCTCCCCGCGCACCCGGACCGGGCTGCTCAGGCTGACCGCCTCACTGGTCGAGGCCAGCGTCGGTGCGCAGGCCAGGTTCGCCGGGACCAGCGCGAGCGCCAGCAGCCACCACGGGTGGTCCAGCAAGGCCACCGGCAGCATCAGCGCCGAGAGCAGCACCATCAGGGTCAGCTGCGGCAGGGACTTGCGGATCGCGCCGTGCACCAGGCCACCGGTCAGCGAGGCGAGGCAGATCACCACGAACAGCACGCCGGCCCAGTCCAGCTCGTCCGACTCGCGCAGTGCCGCGAGCATCGCCAGTTCCATGCCGATCAGCACGAACCCGGCGCCGAGCGCGACCAGCAGGATCCCGGACAGCCGCGCGGTCAGCCAGCTGCGCAGCGGCGGCCGCGCCCCCGGGCTGACGGTGATCTCGTTCTTGTTCCTGATCGGCGGGTTCATCCAGAACAGCGCGACCGCGACCAGCCCGTAGCAGCAGCCGACGGCGGTCAGCGCAACCGTGGACGAAAACTGGGTGATGGCCAGTATCCCGGCCGCCGGGCCGATCATGAACGACGACTCCAGCGAGATCGTGTCCAGCGCGTATGCGGACCGGCGCTGATCTTCCGGCACCAGTGCGGTGAGGATCTGCCTGGCGATCGAACCGGCCGGCACCGCGAGCATGCCGGCCGGCAACGCCACCACCACCAGCACCAGGTACGGCAGGTGCGGGGTGCTCAGCCAGTAGGTGGTGGACGCGAGCCCGCAGGTCAGGATCACCGGGCGCAGCCCGTACCGGTCGATGAGCCTGCCCAGCACCGGCGCGCCGACCGCACTGCCGACCGTGGTCGCGGTACCCACCAGCCCGGCCTCGCCGTAGCCGCGGCCGAGCGAACCCACCACGTGCAGCGTCAGCGTGACACCCATCGCGGTCATCGGCAGCCGCGCGAAGAACATCAGCAGCATCGAAGTGCGAACCTGAGGCAGGACGAGCACCTGACGATAGCGCTGCATACCCCGATGAGACCGGCTCCTGGTACGTACGTGCAACTTCTTTTGGCGAGTCTGCGGGACCGGCGACCGGGGCGGTGGTCACAATCGGGGCATGAATCAGGACTTCGCCGGACGGCCCGGGGTCGCGCTGGTCACCGGCGGCACCGGTGGCATCGGCCGCGCGATCGTGCGCCTGCTCGCCGAGCGGGGCGCAAAGGTCGCGTTCGCCTACCTGCACAACGTCGAGGCCGCGGCCGAACTGGAGGCCGAACTTCCCGGCCTGGTCACCGGCCACCGGCTGGACCTCGCCGACGACGAGCGGACCAGCGCGCTGCTCGGTGAGCTCGGCGCCCTGCACACGCTGGTCTACGCGTCCGGACCGCATGTGCCGATGGTGCACCTGAGCCGGGTGGAGCCGGCCCAGTTCCGCACGCAGCTCGACGTGGACGCGTCCGGCTTCTTCGGGCTGGTGCGCCACGCGCTGCCGATGCTGCGGGAAAGCCGGGGCTCGGTGGTCGCGGTGACCACCGCGGCGAACCGCCGGTTCCCGGTTCGCGACGGGCTGTCCGCCGCGCCGAAGGCCGCGATCGAGGCGGTCGTCCGCGGGCTCGCGGCCGAGGAGGGCCGGTTCGGGGTGCGCGCGAACAGCGTGGGCCCCGGCATGCTCACCGACGGCATGGCGGCCAGGCTGATCGAGTCCGGCGAGCTGGACGAGGAGGCCCTGCGGATCACCAGGGGCAACATCCCGCTCCGGCGGTTCGGCACCGCGGCCGACATCGCGGAGGCGGTCTGCTTCCTCGCCTCGGACCGGGCCGGCTTCGTCACTGGCCAGGCTCTCGACGTGGACGGTGGTTACGGCTGCTGAACTCGGCCGGGTGACCGGGGTCACCCGGCCGGGCGGGTTTTCTTGACTCATTCCAGAAAAGGCGACAAGCTGTAGAGGTCATGCCTCACCAGGAAAGCCCCGTCGCTCAGCGCCTCAAGTCGGCCGGTCTGCGGATCACCGCACCGAGGGTCGCTGTGCTCGAGTGGCTCGCCGACCATCCGCACACCACGGCCGACCAGGTCGCGGCGGGGGTCCGCGCGCGGCTCGGCTCGGTATCCACCCAGGCCGTCTATGACGTGCTGGGCGCGTGCGCGGGTGCCGGCCTGGTGCGGCGGATCGAGCCGGCCGGACATCCGGCCCGGTTCGAGACTCGAACCGGCGACAACCATCACCACCTGGTCTGCCGCGTCTGTGGACGCACCGAGGACGTCGACTGCGTGCACGGCACGGCACCTTGCCTCGAACCATCCGCCACGGCGGGGTTCGAGGTGGACGAGGCGGAGGTCGTCTTCTGGGGGCTGTGCCCCCGCTGTTCGGCCGCACGTAAATCCCACCACGAGAACGAGGAGGTGTCGGCGTGAGCAAGCCGACCACCAACAACGTGGGCATCCCGATCGGCAGTGACAACGACTCACTGACCCTCGGCGCCAACGGCCCGATCCTGCTGCAGGACCACTACCTCATCGAGAAGAACGCGCAGTTCAACCGCGAGCGGGTGCCGGAACGGGTGGTGCACGCCAAGGGCGGTGGTGCGTTCGGCCGGCTCGAGGTGACCGAGGACGTCAGCCAGTTCACCAAGGCCGCCCTCTTCCAGCCGGGCACCAGGACCGAGAGCCTGATCCGCTTCTCCACCGTCGCCGGTGAACTCGGCTTCCCCGACACCGTGCGCGACCCCCGCGGTTTCGCGGTGAAGTTCTACACCTCGCAGGGCAACTACGACCTGGTCGGCAACAACACCCCGGTGTTCTTCATCCGCGACCCGATCAAGTTCCCGGACTTCATCCACTCGCAGAAGCGCCGCGCCGACAACCACCTGCACGACCACGACATGCAGTGGGACTTCTGGACCCTGCGCCCGGAGTCGGCGCACCAGGTGACCTGGCTGATGGGCGACCGCGGGGTGCCGAAGACCTGGCGCCACATGAACGGCTACGGCTCGCACACCTACCTGTGGGAGAACGCCGGCGGCGAGAAGTTCTGGGTCAAGTACCACTTCAAGACCGACCAGGGCATCGAGTTCCTGACCCAGGAGGAGGCCGACGGACTGGCCGGCTCCTCGCGCGACCACCACATCGCCGATCTCTACAAGAGCATCAAGGCGGGCGACCACCCGTCGTGGACGCTGTACGTGCAGGTCATGCCGCATGACGAGGCCGCGGACTACCGGTTCAACCCGTTCGACCTGACCAAGGTGTGGCCGCACAGCGACTACCCGCTGATCAAGGTCGGCAAGTACACCCTGGACCGGAACCCGTCGAACTACTTCGCGGAGATCGAGCAGGCGGCCTTCGAGCCGGCGAACCTGGTGCCGGGCATCGGCCCGTCGCCGGACAAGATGCTGCTCGGCAGGCTGTTCGCCTACCCGGACGCGCACCGCTACCGGATCGGCCCGAACTACACGCAGCTGCCGGTGAACGCGGCCAAGTCCGAGGTGAACAGCTACTCCAAGGACGGCCCGATGCGCTACAGCAACACGGCCGACCCGGTCTACGCGCCGAACTCCTACGGCGGCCCGCACGCCGACGCCGCGTTGGCGGGTGAAGCGGCGTCGGCCTACGGCGCCACCGGCGAGGTGCTGAGGAGCGCCTACAAGCTGCACGCCGAGGACGACGACTTCGGCCAGCCGGGCACGATGGTCCGCGATGTGCTCGACGACGCCGCGCGTGAGCGGCTCGCGAACAACATCATCGGGCACGCGAGCAACGACGTCTCGCAGCCGGTGCTGGAGCGCGTCTTCGAGTACTGGCGCAACGTGGACAAGACCCTCGGTGACAAGGTCGCGGCCGCCTTCCAGAAGTAGTTTTTCCGCTCCCACCACCGGCACGGCCCGGCGAGCAGCTCGCTCGCCGGGCCGTGTTGTCGCATGTCGTCGTGTGGCCCGCCGGGTGTCCCCCTGCTCAGCGCCTGCTGGGGGTGTTGTGCCTGGCGGGGCGTCTGTGGGTGGCGCGATCCGGAGCGGGGAACACGGACCGCACAACGCGAGCGCGACACGCGGTTCAGCCGAGTGATGGTGTGAACGAAACGCGCAATGCATCTCTTCAGGTGACCGTCGCGGCCCGGACGAGTGACCCGCTCACCTTCCGTGCATTTTCCGCGGTGTCAACTTGATCTTCCGGGCGAGGCTCAAGATCAAGACGTTCATCAATTGCGGGCGTACCGACGGCAGATGAATTCGTCAGGTAAGGACAGGAAATGGTCCGGCGCGGGCGACCGGGTGGTGATTCCCCGACACGGCGGGTATCGATTACTCCCGTCAGGTCTTAAGAGGCCGGGAGGTTAGGGAAATGAAAAGCAGAATTGCCCGCTCGATTGCCGTGGTTGCGATCGGTGGCTTGCTGGCGGTGGCCTCTGGCGGGGTGGCCGCGGCGGGCACCCTCGGCGGCAAGGGCACGTCCAGTACGCAGGCCGCCGGGGCGCAGATGCTGCAGTTCCGGGACGAGCTGACCAAGGTGGCCTATGCCGGTGACGTCACCAGCACCAGGAGCGCCCTTGGCAAGATGAACCCGCTGTTGAAGGATCTGTCCGAAGGCAAGCGGTACTCCATCGCCGTTGAGCAGCAGAATGTCGCCACCGACGCGAAGGCGCGGTCCAGCGAGGCGTCCAGGCTGCTGGCCGATCCGAACGCCAAGCCGCGGCAGCTGCCGCCGTTGCCGCTGCCGCCGCTGCCCGATCTGCCGGGACCGCTGAAGGTCGTCAGCGACCTGCTGAAGACCCTGCTGACCGCGGTGACCGGACTGGTGGCAGGGCTGCTCGGCGGCGGCCTTCCGGTGCCCCCGCTGCCGGTACCGCCGGTGCCGCCGTTGCCGACGCCATAACCGAATAGGAAAACCCTCGCCATGTGAATCGGGGGGATCCGGAATCCGGTGCGGAGTGCCCTCCGCGCCGGATTCCGGTTGTCCGGGGTCTTTTACAAGCCGTTCCGATTACTGAGCCCGAGCCGGAGTGCACCGGCGGCCTCGGCGGTCGCCTCGCGGAAACGGCGGCCGACGCCGAGGAAATTGGCGTAACCGTGAATCAGGTCCGCCTGCCGGCTCAGCGCGGTCTGCACCCCGGCCTCCTGCAGCCGTTTGGCGTATGCCTCGCCCTCGTCGCGCAACGGGTCGAACCCCGCGGTGGCGATGTAGGCGGGTGGCAGCCCGGACAGGTCCTCGGTGAGCAGCGGGGACAACCTCGGATCGCTGCGGTCCACGCCTTCCGGGGCGTACTGGTCGATGAACCAGGTCATGTGCTTGTCGGTGAGGAAGAACCGCTTGCCGAACAGCTCCCTCGACCGGCGGCGCACGCTGGAGTCCGTGGTCGGGTAGAAGAGCAGCTGGAAGGCCGGTGCCGGGCCACCGCGCCGGGTGGTCACCTGCGCGGTCACCGCGGCCAGGTTGCCGCCCGCGCTGTCCCCGCCGACCGCGATCCGCGCCGGGTCGGCGCCCAGCTCGGCGGCCTTGGCGTGCGCGTAGTCGAAGGCCGTCACCGCGTCGTCCACCGCCGCCGGGAACACGTGCTCGGGGGCCAGCCGGTACTCCACCGACAGCACCCGGACCCCGGCCCGCAGCGCGAGGAACCGCGCGGTGTTGTCGTGGCTGGCCCTGGTGCCGATCACGAAACCGCCGCCGTGGAAGAACACCAGCAGCCCGGAGGGTTCGGCCAGCCCGGCCGGGGTGTACAGGGTGGCGGCCAGGCCGTCGTGCTCCGCCGGGATGACGAGCTCGCGGGTGGCGATCGGCCCCATCGGCTTGCCGCCGACCAGATGCCGGGACTCGTCCAGCAGGGTGCGGGCCTGTGCGACCGACGCGCCGCGCACCAGCTCGGCCCCGCTGATCTGCTGCAACCGGAGCAGCAACTGGGCGTCCAGCGCCAGTTCCTGCCCGTCCATCCGGATCGCCCTGCCGGCGATCAGGCGGCGCACCGGGGACGGCAGCGCGTAAACCAGCTGGGCCGCCGCGGCCTCCACCTGGGTCCTGAGCGATAACGCCATGGTTCCTCCCGTCGAGGTCCTTGGCGGATGACGTTACTTGCCAGTAGGTGCGATGACCAGATGTGACTCAGCACTCCGTCCCAAACCGTGGTCCTCCACCTAACTGGAGCGTCTAGCCTCAGGGGTGTGACTTCGACTCCCGCGATCAACGTGCTCGGCATCGGCGGCTCGCTGCGCGCCGGCTCCCAGTCCGAGCGGGCCCTGCGCATCGCGCTGGACGGTGCCGCGGAGGCGGGCGCCGATACGGTCGCCTTCACCGGGTCGGATCTCTCGCTGCCCTTCTACGACGCCACGATTTCGGACCGCGCCCCGGAGGCGCTGCGGCTGATCGAGGCGGTCCGGGCGGCGGACGGCATCATCATCGTTTCGCCCGGTTACCACGGCGCGCTGTCCGGGCTGGTCAAGAACGCGCTGGACTACGTCGAGGACCTGCGCCCCGACCGGCGGCCCTACCTGGACGGCCGCGCGGTCGGCGTGGCGGCGGTGGCCTACGGCTGGCAGGCCGCGGTGACCACTTTGGACCAGCTGCGCACGATCGCGCACGCGTTGCGCGGCTGGCCGACCCCGCTCGGCGGGGCGATCAACAGTGCCGAGGTGAAGTTCGACGAGGCCGGTGGCGCGTCGGAGGAGAAGGTGATCAACACCCTGCGCACCATCGGCCGACAGGTGACCGAGTTCGCCGTCGCACACCGCACCGCCTAGGGATTCGCGCCCGCCGCACCGGGGTACTCCGCTGCCGTGACGCCGCTCATGCGGCGGCAAGGTTCTGCCCCTGCGGTTTGTTGTACCTGGTGAGAGGCTGGGACAGCCGGACCCCGACAGCGGAGGTAACACTGATGGCCGAGGCGATGTACACCGCACAGGCGACCGCGCGAGGCGACGGTCGCAACGGTGAGGTCACCTCATCCGATGGGGTGATCGACGAGAAGTTGAGCACTCCCAAGGAGCTCGGCGGCCCCGGCGGTGAGTTCACCAACCCGGAGCAGCTCTTCGCGGCCGGCTACGCGGCCTGTTTCCACAGCGCCCTGCGCTTGGTGGCCAAGCAGGGGCGAGTGGACGTCGGCGATTCCGAGGTGACCGCCGAGGTCGGCCTCGGCAAGACGGAGGCCGGCAACTTCGCGCTCGCGGTCAAGCTGAACACCAGGCTGACCGGGATGGAACAGGGCAAGGCCGACGAGCTCGTCGCGCAGGCGCACCAGGTGTGCCCGTACTCGAACGCGACCCGCGGCAACATCGTGGTCGAGGTGACCGCGACCACCTGAACGGAAAGGACGGAAAAATGGCCAACTCTCCGATCAAGAGCCCGCTCAGCGAGAGCGACAAGGAGATCACCGGAAACGCCCTGCAGGCGACCCTGGTCGATCTGGTCGACCTTTCGCTGATCGCCAAGCAGGCGCACTGGAACGTGGTCGGCGCGAACTTCCGCAGCGCGCACCTGCAGCTGGACGAGCTGGTGAGCACCGCGCGGCAGTACACCGACGAGGTGGCCGAGCGGGCCAACGCGATCGGCGTCTCGCCGAACGGCAAGGCGAAGACCGTGGTGGAGAGCTCGGGCGTGCCCGAGTACCCGGACAACTGGCAGTCGGTCGAGTCCACCGTCGCGGCGATCGTGACGATTCTGGCCGAGCTGATCCAGCGGCTGCGTGCCCGGATCGACGACACCGACAAGAGCGATCTGGTCACCCAGGACCTGCTCATCGAAATCACCCAGGAGCTGGAGAAGGCGCACTGGATGTGGCAGGCCCAGCAGGCCTGATCGCACTAGGGTCCCCGGTATGGTGCTGCACAAGGGTGAATCGGGCCGTCCGGACCGTCGTGGCGGCGGAAATCCCTTCCATACCGGGGCGAATCCGGCGCTGGCGGCCGGACTGAAGATGCCGCACGACAGGTTGCGTGCGGACCCGGTGCCGGCCGATACCGCGCTCCAGCTGGTTCGCGACGAGCTGATGCTGGACGGCAACGCCCGGCTCAACCTGGCCACCTTCGTGACCACGTGGATGGAGCCGCAGGCGCGTGAGCTGATGGCGGACTGCGTCGACAAGAACATGATCGACAAGGACGAGTATCCGCAGACCGCCGAGCTGGAACGGCGCTGTGTCAACATTCTCGCCGACCTGTGGCACGCACCGGACCCGGCCCGGATCATGGGTTGTTCCACCACCGGTTCCTCGGAAGCCTGCATGCTCGCCGGGATGGCGCTGAAGCGGCGCTGGTCCGGGCCGGGCAGGCCGAACCTGGTGATGGGCGCGAATGTCCAGGTCTGCTGGGAGAAGTTCTGCGCCTACTGGGAGGTCGAGCCGCGGCTGGTGCCGATGGAGGGCGACCGGTTCCACCTCACCGCCGAGGAGGCGGTGGCCCGGTGCGACGAGAACACCATCGGCGTGGTGGCCATCCTCGGGTCCACTTTCGACGGCAGCTACGAGCCGGTCGCGGAGATCGCCGCCGCGCTGGACGAGTTCGAGCGGCGCACCGGCCTCGATGTGCCGATCCACGTGGACGGCGCTTCCGGTGCGATGATCGCGCCCTTCCTGGACCCCGGGCTGGAGTGGGACTTCCGGTTGCCGAGGGTCGCGTCGATCAACACCTCCGGGCACAAGTACGGGCTGGTGTATCCCGGCGTCGGCTGGGTGATCTGGCGCGACCGCGAGGCGCTGCCGTCCGAGCTGGTGTTCAACGTCAACTACCTCGGCGGCGACATGCCGACCTTCGCGCTCAACTTCTCCCGCCCCGGCGCCGAGGTCGCCGCCCAGTACTACACCTTCGTCCGGCTCGGTCGTGAGGGTTTCCGCGTCGTGCAGCAGGCGAGCCGCGATGTGGCGACCCGGCTGGCCGATCGGATCGGCGAGCTCGGCCCGTTCCGGCTGCTCACCCGCGGCGACGAGCTGCCGGTGTTCGCGTTCACCACGAAACCGGAGGTCACCGGATTCGATGTGTTCGACGTGTCCCGGCGGCTGCGGGAGCGCGGCTGGCTGGTGCCCGCCTACACCTTCCCGGAGAACCGCACGGACCTCGCCGTGCTGCGGATCGTCTGCCGGAACGGTTTCACCGACGACCTCGCGGACCTGCTGCTGGACGACGTGGGCCGGATTCTGCCCGAGCTGGAGAAGCAGCCGGGTCCGGCGCACGATCCGTCGACGAGCACCGCCTTCCACCACTGAGCCCGCCTGGCCGGCCGCGGTGCCGCTGGGTAGCGTCATGGCCATGGGAGTCGCGAAGGATGAGCGCCTGGCGCTGTGCAGCCTGTTCGACGAACTCGGCCCCGAGGCGCCGACCTTGTGCACCGGCTGGCGGACCCGCGACCTCGCCGCCCACCTGGTGCTCCGGGAGCACCGGCCGGACGCGGCGCCCGGCATCCTGCTGTCCCCGCTGGCCGGTCACACCCAGCGGGTGCAGGACAACTACGCGGCCAGGCCTTGGTCGGAGCTGGTCGGCTCGGTTCGCTCCGGTCCGCCCCGGTTCTGGCCGACCGCGTTCGGCCCGCTGGACGAGATCGTCAACGGCCCCGAGTTCCTGGTGCATCACGAAGATGTCCGGCGGGCGCAGCCGGACTGGGCGCCAAGGGACCCGGACCCCCGCCGCGACGCGACCGCGTTGGCTTCGATCCGGCGGATCGGGCGGCTGGCCTTCCGGCGTAGCCCGGTCGGCGTCGTGCTGCTCACCCCCGCCGGCGCCGAGGTGACCGCCAAACGCGGCCCGAACCCGGTGACCATCACCGGCGAGCCGGTCGAGCTGCTCTTCTACGCCTTCGGCCGGGACGCGGTGCACGTGTCCTTCGAGGGCGACAAGTCCGCGCTCGACGGGGTCAGCCGCGGTCTCTGAGCCACCCTTCCGAATCGCCCTGTCGAGGAGAGCCGCTTGCCACTCATCAACGTCACCATGTTCCCCGGCCGCACCGAGGAGCAGAAGCGCGAACTGGTCCGGGAACTCACCGATGCCTTCGCCCGCACCTGCGACGCGAACCCCGACGGCGTCTGGGTCACCATCAACGAGGTACCGCCCGAGCGCTGGGCCGTCGGCGGCCGCCTGATCTCGGACCGCTGACCCAGCTTCGCCCAGCCCCGCCGTTCTCACGCCGACGCCCCCAACGCGGCCCTGCCGCACCCCGCGCAGCCCCCACCACTCCCGGGGGGCGGCCCCGCTCCAGCCTATCGCCCCCACACCCGGCCACCCGGCCATCGCCGCGAGTTGTCCACAGGATCGCCGAACTGTGGACAACTCGCGCCGCAGGCTCGGGCCAAGAGATCAGCGCAGGCCGAGGGCGCGCAGCGCGAAGTACACTTCCGCGGCGATCTGGTTGATCGTTTCGGCGATCACCAGCGAGCCGTGGCCGGCGTCGTAGCGGTAGAACTCGTACGGCAGGCCGCGCTTGGCGAGCCGGTCGAGGTAGTTCTCCACCTGCCGGATCGGGCAGCGCGGATCGTTGTCGCCGGCCAGCACCAGCACCGGCGCCCGCACCGCGTCCACATAGGTGATCGGCGAGCACTCCTTGTACACCGCGGGCACCGATTCGGGCGTGCCGCCGAACAGCGCGCGGTCGAAGGAGCGGAGCTGCTCCATCTCGTCTTCGTAAGCCGCCACGTAGTCCGCGACCGGCACGCTCGAGACCCCGGCCGCCCAGCGGTCCGGCTGGGTGCCGAGCGCGAGCAGGGTCAGGTAGCCGCCCCAGGACGCGCCGCTGACCACGCACTTCGCCGGATCGGCCAGGCCGCTCTGCACCGCCCAGTCGTGCACCGCGGCGACGTCCTCCAGCTCGGTCAGGCCGGGCCTGCCCTCGATCGCGTCACGCCAGGCCGATCCGTATCCGGTCGAACCGCGGTAGTTGACCTCCACCACGGCCACTCCGGCGTCCAGCCACAGCGCGCGATACGCGGAGAAGCGGTCCTCGTCCGCCGAGTGCGGGCCGCCGTGCAGGGTGAACACCGTCGGCAGCGGGCCGGCCGGCGCGTCCGCGGGCCGCGACACCAGCGCGTGGATCTGCCCACCGGCGCCTTCGACGAACGCATCGGTCATCGGGGACGAACCGGGAGCCCGCTCGCCGGGCGGGGTCAGCAACACCTTGTCCTCGCCGTCGGCCGCGCGGACCCGGATCACCGGCGGCTGCGCCGCGCTCGACCAGGCGTACTCCACCGATCCGTCCGGCCGCACCCCGGCACCGCCGATCCGTCCCGCCGGAGTGTCCAAAGAGGACAGCTCTGCGGTGTCGAGGTGGTAGCGGTACAGCGAACTGCGGCCCTGGTGGAAGTGCACCACCAGCAGCGCGTCGGCAAGGGGGTACCACTCGGCGACCACCTCGCCGGGCAGGTCCAGCTCGATCTCGGTCTCGGTGTCCCGCTCGACGTCCCAGACCAGCAGTTCCTCGCGGCCGCGCCGCTCGTGCAGCAGCAGGAGCCGGGAGTCACCGGACACCGGCGAGAACTCCAGCGGCGTGAGCCCCTTGCCCTCGCCGTCCCATTTGTCCGCGACGGCGGCGAAATCGCCTGTGGTGAGCACCCGCACCGCCGGGTGCCGGGAGTCGCCGTGTTCAGCATGTGAGATGGCCACCAGTCGCTCGTCCCGGGACAGTCCGGCGACGCTCGCGTCGTCCTCACTGGCGTAGAACCGCTTCGTCTCCCCGTCGGCGTGGGTGAACAGTTCGCTGCCCTCGTCGGTGGACACGCCGATCGCGATCACCCGGTGCCCGATCTCCAGGCCGGCCGGGTAGCCGTCGTGCACCCCGGGCACCGCGGTTTCAGGCGCGCCACCGGCGGCGAAGGGCTCGCGCACCCAGGAACCGAACTCGTCACCGTCGGTGTCGTTGAACCACCAGATGGACTTCCCGTCCGGCGAGGGGGTCGCGTGCACGGTGCCGTTCGGCCGGTCGGTGACCCTGCGGTGCTCACCGGTCGCCCGGTTCCAGGCGTACACCTCCCACGCCCCGCTGGTGTTGGACACGTAGATGCTCGCGTCCGGCGCGTCGATCGCCCAGTCCGGAGCCGACATCCGCGGCGCCCGGAACCTGGCGCGCCACCGGTCTTCGGCCCCCTCGTCGTCGAACAGACGCTCGGGGATCACTGCGGACGGGTGCTGGGGCGCTGGCTGCGTACTCACCGTTCCGATCCTGCCAGGTCTGCCCCGGCGATGGGCTCGTGCCCGTAGTCTGCGTGGCGTGCACGAGGGATACGCGCCGGGCTACGCCCACGACGTGATGGCGATGATGTCCGGGCGCACCGCCGCCGATCGCGCCAGGTTCGTCCTGCCGTTGCTGCGGAACGGGATGCGCGTGCTGGACGTCGGCTGCGGTCCCGGCTCGATCACCATCGGCCTCGGCGCCGAGGTGCCGGGCTGCCAGGTGCTCGGCGTCGACCGCGAGCCGGGCCAGCTCGAGCTGGCCCGCGCCGCACTGCGCCGCACCAGACTGTCCACAGTGGACTTCGCTGCGGGTTCGGTGTACGCCTTGCCGGCCGCTTCGGCCAGCGTCGACGTCGTTTTCGCGCACGCCCTGTTCGAGCATCTGGCCAGCGGGGCGGATGCGCTCGCCGAGCTGTACCGCGTGCTGCGCCCCGGCGGCCTGCTCACACTGTCTACTTCGGACTGGAGCAGGGCGAGGCTCCGGCCGAACACGGCGAACGTGAACGCCGCCCTGCGCGGGCACTACCTGCTGCGCAAGCGCGCCGGCGGGGACCCGTTCGCCGGGAAACGACTGCCGGAGCAGGTGACGCGGGCGGGGTTCCGTGACGTGCGCGCGCACGCCAGGTACCGGCCGGACTTCGGTTATCGCGAGCTCGCCAAGTACGTCGAGGCCAGGCTGGTCGCCGCACTGGCCGCGCCAGGTGGCGACCGGGACCAGCTGGCCAGCGCCGCCAGGTCGGCCTGGGTGTGGGCACAGGGCGGGGACGGCGACTTCCAGCAGTGCTGGGTGGAGATCGTCGCCACCAAGTGACCGGCTCAGTTCCGTGACACGGCGTCCAGCAGCGCGTCGTTGATCTCACGGACCCGCTGCCGGTAGGACTCCGGGTTCCGCCACGCGTCGTATGGCGTCGGCGGCGGCCGCGTCGCGGCATGCCTGCCCGGCGGCGGCTCCGGCACCGCGACCGGTGCCGCCATGGCCGGCACCGGCTCGGGCAGCAGCCGGTTGACCGACTCCAGCTCGGCCGCGGCCTTGGCCACCTCCCGGGACGCCACCTCACCGGCCGAATGGAGCTGCGCCTGCCAGCGCGCGACGGAGGCCCGCGCGGCCTCGATGGTGACCGGATCCGGACTGCGCCGCACATCCTCGGCCACCGAGTCGCGGAGGCGTTGCAGGTCCTCCAGCGTGGCCCGGTACCGGTCCAGTGCGCCGGCCGCGGTGAAATGCGCGTCGGCGGTCCGCCGGCAGTGCTTGGCCAGCGTGAAGCCGAGCTCTTCGAAATCGCGCCCGGCCTGGCTCTGCCAGTGCGTGGCCTCGGTCCGCCGGAGGTCCTCGCCGACCGTGTCGAAGAAGGTCGCGAGGGTGTCGAGCCGGCGGCACTCGGTGCCGATCGCGTCCAGGTTGCCCCGGATCTGCGGCAGCAGATCGCCGCGGTGCTGGGTTCCGGTCATGTCGCTAGGCGCGGCCGAACAGCGCGTTGATCCGGTCGACCGCGTCGCTCTCCGCTTCTTCGTAGCCGTCGGCGGCAAGGCCGAGCCGCGACCGCAGTTCCGCGAGGTCGTCCTGCAGGCGCCGAGCGCAGTCGAGCGACTCGCCCTGGAAGGACTCCAGCTCCCGGCTCAGGTTGTCGTCGCTGGTCTCCTTGGCGTCCATCCGGAAACGCAGATTCGGCTGTGCTTCGAACCTGTCGTGCAGCTCGTGCATGGTGCGGGACACGGCGCGCAGCTCCTGCGGCGTGACGGTGAAGCCGGTCATGGCTGGTTCCCAATCGGGGTTTCGGGTCGGTGGGACTGGGCGAGCCGGGCGACCAGCTCGGGCGGGATGGGCAGGCTTTCCGCGGTTTCGTCACCGCGGCGCGGGCTGGGGTTGACCAGGATGCCGACCGGCAGCCGGACCCGGTGCACTTCGCGGACCAGCTCGGCCCCGGTCTTGCTCCAGTGCTCGTCGAGCCAGGCGGCCCCGGTCCGCCGCCGGTAGTCGTGCAGCAGGCCGGGGCTGGTGAACACGCACAGCCAGTGCCCGAAACCCGCGGTGCTCGTGACGGCGAGCTCGTCGGTGGCCGACCTCGGGCCGTGCAGTACCGCGGACCGCAGCTGGACCAGCGCCTCATCGGAAGCGTGCTGCGGATGGTGCACCCGGTGGATGGCCCGGCCGAGCCGGTCCTGCGCCGCGCCACCGCGCAGCTGATCGACCATCCGCTGGAGCTCGGCCTCCGGAATGGGCGGGCACGGCTGCTTCAGGCTTTTCACCAGCTCCGCGAGAAACCAGTCGAACTCCCGCGAGGTCTGCCGCACGGAGTACTGGTCGCCCTTGCGCCTTGCCAGCTCTTCCCGTCGTTCGCCGAGCAGCATCGCGTTCCGCTTGGCGTCGGGCGAAAGGTTGTAGTAGGCCGCCACCACCTCGGTCATCTTCCGGTCGAATCCGGCCAGCCTGGCCCTGATCCGGATGGCCGCCTTCGCGCGGACCCGTTCCTTGTCGTCCTTTTCCGTGATCCCCCAGAGTTCCCGCAGTTCGGGGCCGAGCCGGGACCGCAGGTCGTCGTGCCGTAATCCGCGATCCTTGTGCAGCTTGCGCAGACATTCCACCAATTTCTTGCCCGGCTCGCCATTCTTGTCGAATCCTGGCAGCTCCCCGCCGATGGGGTTCTTCATGGATCGGGGACTGTACTGGAAGATCCACAACTTCGTCAGCGGGTTATGCGAATGCGCCGCAATTGACCTTCGGACAACAGTCTCACCAGGCTTTTTGCCAACTTTTCGCCACCGGGGGCAGCTGCATTCGCGGTTTCTGCCTGTTTTCTGCCGCCGCTCGGAGGTGGCGAAAATCCGGCGATTTCGTGCCGCCGGGAATTACCTGGCAACTTCGCCATCCGAAGTGGATTTCGCGCACTCGCCGCCCATAGCCTCGGGTCACCGATTCAGCACGCACTCAAGGAGCCCTTCATGGACCCCCTCTATCTCATCGCCGTGTCCGCAGTCCTCGGCTACCTGGCCGCCTACCTACTACTCCGCCGCCCGCCGAGCCAATCCACCTGCTGTTTCCCGCACGTCGCCCCACCATCTCCATACGGGCGCTGGTTCCCCCACGACGCTCCGCGGTCTGTATCCGGGCGCTGGTTCCCCCACGACGCGCCCAGCGCTCGCCCACTGGAGGAGCTCGCACCGTGGGGGGCATGGGGGGCTCGGCCCCCCAATACGACAATGGGAGCTCCTTGCTGATGCTTTCCATCAGCAAGGAGCTCCCAGAGCTACCGTCGGGGTGGCGGGATTTGAACCCACGACCTCCTCGACCCGAACGAGGCACGCTACCAAGCTGCGCCACACCCCGGAGTACTGCTTAACGGGCCGAAGGAGAGTTTAGCGGATGCTGTTTGCTGCCCCGAAGCGGGCTTGCCTGTACCCCGGAATCGCGGGCTACCAGGGTCAACAGGCTCGCTTCCGGGGGGCAGGCGAACCGGGCCGGCGCATAGGGGGAGGTGCCGAGGCCGGCCGAGACGTGCAGCCACATGTCGGCTCCCCAGCGGGAGACACCGCGGGCTCGTGAGCGGTCCAGTTCGCAGTTGGTGACCAGCGCGCCGAAGCCCGGGATGCGCAGCTGCCCGCCGTGGGTGTGCCCGGCGAGCACCAGGTCGTAGCCGTCGGCGGCGAACGGGTCCAGTACCCGCGGTTCCGGCGAGTGGGTCACGCCGAGGCGGAGTGCCGCGCGCCGGTCCGCTCGCCCGGCGATGTCCGGGTAGCGGTCCCGGTTCAGGTGCGGGTCGTCCACGCCGGCCGCGAACACGTCCTGCCCGTTGATCCGGAAGCTGCGCCGGACGTGCGTGAGGTCCATCCAGCCGTGCTCGAGCAGGGCGGCGCGGAGATCGCGCCAGGGCAGGTGGATGCCGTGGATGCGCTTCTTGCGGCCCTTCGGCATCAGGTAGCGCGCCGGGTTCTTGGGCTTGGGGGCGTAGTAGTCGTTGGAGCCGAAGACGAAGACCCCTGGCCGTTCCAGCAGGGAGCCCATCGCGCGCAGCACGGACGGCACCGCCTGCCGGTGGGCGAGGTTGTCCCCGGTGTTTACCACCAGGTCCGGTTCGAGCTCGTTCAGCGCGGCGACCCAGCGCTGCTTCGACTGCTGGCCGGGCAGCATGTGCAGGTCGGAGATGTGCAGCAGCTTGATCGGTCGGGCACCAGGTGATAGCACGGGCAGTTCGGCCGTGCGCAGGGTCCAATGCCGTCGTTCGATCCCGACGGCGTAACCCAGGGTGGCCGCGCCGAAGGCCGCGGTCCCCACTGCCAGGTTGCGAACCTTCACACCTGGCGTGACTTTGTTACTGAGAGTACCCACATTGTCTAGGATACGTGTTCAACAGACGGATGGAACGCACGCCCCAAGATGCCCCCGGTTGGCCTATTGCGTACACCGACCAGCGTATACCTGCGTGCTCTTTCCGGCCCGTCCCTACCGCCGGGCGTGTGTGGACAACTCCGGCCGACTACCGTCCGGCACGTTCGTCATCCGGCCGGGATCGTGGCTTCGGGCGGCGGGCACTGGCCGAGCTCGGTAAACGGCACACTCTGCCCGGTCGCCTGCGCCGGCACCGAGAACTCGAAGCAGCGCTTTGCCTCGAACGGCCCCGGCACGGCCGAGGCGACTCCGCGCACCATCACTACGGCCATGGTGGTTTGGCCAGAAGGGCGGACTTCAAGGATTTCTCCGGGGTATCGCGCTGTGGTTTCGCGCAAGTACTGTTCGACCGGCTGGCCATCAGGTGGCGGCTGCCCGAACTCGAGCGCAAGCGATTGCGCTGCGTGCTGGGCCGCAGCCAACGCTTTGTCGTTCGCCTCGTCTGAATCGAACATCTCCGAGAGGACCACGACGACCAAGATCGCGAGCAGCACCGTCAGGGTCGCGGCGACGATGACGACCCAGAAGGCCACCTTCGCCAGCCGCGATCCCTTGGGCGCATCCGCGATGTCACGGGGCATCACACGTCTGTGCGCCGACTACCGTCCGGCGCGTTCGTACTTGGGGTCGGACGGAGGTAGCTGGGCGACCTCCTGGCCTTCCATGATCTTATTCATCGCGCCGTAGAACGTGCGCGCTGGTGTCCTGCCACCGAACATGGTGCCCTTGGGACAGGTGATCACCGTGCCCGGCACGTCGCAGAGGCCGCCCTTGCCGCCTTCGGGCCGGAAGACCATCGCCGCGCCGGCCAGCTGCGGGGTGCCGCCGACGAAGGTGGCCGAGCCGTTCTCCTGGGTGGTACCGGTCTTGCCGATCAGCGGCCGGGTCCAGCCCGCGTTCGAGGCGGCCGCGGCCGAGGTGCCGCCGGGCTGCTCGTCCTTGCTCATGCCGACCGCGAGGCTGTTCGCGAGACCTTCCTCGACGACCTGCTCGCAGGGCTGCTCGGTGATCTGCTTTGGCTTGCCGTCGCGATCGGTCACCTGGCCGATCGGGGTCGGCGGGCACCACTTGCCGCCGCTGAGAATCGTGGCGGCCACGTTCGCCAGTTCCAGCCCGCTCAGCGGGGACGGACCGAGGGTGAAGGAACCCTGCCCCGGCGAGTTCTCCTTGGGACCGAAGAAGGTGCTCTGGCTGACGTTCTCGCCGGGCTCCTTCGAATCGGGCTTCACGGTGCCGCCGCCGAGGTTGCTGGCCATCGTCTCGCGCATGCCCAGCTTGCTGGCCATGTCGACCACCGAACCCATGCCCGCCTGTTCCTCGAGGATGACGAAGCCGGTGTTCGGCGAGGTGGCCAGCGCGCTCTGCAGCGACATCGAGCTGGGGTAGTTGGAGCCCTCGTTGTTGCTGAGGCAGTAGGCACGGGTGCCCCGCGCGACCGTCGGGCAGCTCGGCCCACCACCGGTGAACACCGACGAGCTGTAGCTGCCCGGTACCTGGATGTTGCTGAAGATCCCGGCCTTCCCCTCCTTCAGGGCCGCCGCCGCGGTGAAGATCTTGTAGCTCGACCCGGCGCCGCCGGTGTTGTAAACCCCGGACGGCAGGCCGAAGATGGTCTGCCCGGCGGCGGCATCCGGGCCGTAGTCCCGGTTCGCCGCCAGCGCCACCACCTCGTGTTTTTCCTTGCCCGGCCGCACCAGCGACAGGGTGTTGGCCACGTTCTTCTGCTTCTTGTTGACCTGCGACTCGGCGGAGACCTTGGCCTCGTGGTTGGCCTTCTGGTCCATGCTGGTCCGGATCGTGTAGCCGCCGGTGTAAAGGTCGTCCTTGGTCATCCCGGACTTGAGCAGGTAGTCCTCGACGTACTGGCAGAAGAAACCGTTCTCGGTACCGGCGCCGGTGCAGTTCGCGGCCGGCTTCTTCGGCGCCCCCGGGGTTACGCCCAGCGGCTCGGCCTTGGCCTTGTCCGCGTCCACCTTGGCCAGCTTCTGGTTGTCCACCATGCGATCCAGCACCAGGTCGCGCCGTTCCTTGGCCTTCTCCGGGTTCCGCCACGGGTCGAAGACGATCGGGTTGTTCACGATCCCGGCCAGCAGCGCGGACTGCGCCACGTTGAGGTCCTTCGCCTGCACCCCGAAGTAGGTCTGCGCGGCCGCGCCGATGCCGTAGATCTGCCGGGAGAACTCGACCACGTTCAAGTAGCCGGCCAGGATCTGTTCCTTGGTCATCTTGGTCTCGAGCTGGATCGCGATCCGCGCTTCCTTCAGCTTGCGGGCGATCGACACCTCCTGGGCCTTGGCCTGGCCCATCTTGGCCGCGTTGATGTCCTCTTCGCTGTCGCTCTTCGGCCGGTTGGTCACGTTGATCAGGTAGTTCTTCACGTACTGCTGGGTCAGCGTGGACGCACCCTGGGTGCTGCCGCCGCTGGTGCTCACCGCGGCCCGGATGGTGCCCTTCCAGTCCACCCCGTGGTGCTCGTAGAACCGGCGGTCCTCCACCGAGACCAGTGCCCACTTCATCGCGTCCGAGATCTGGTCCGGCGCGGTCGGGATCCGGTACTGCTTGTACAGCGTCGCGATCTGGTTGCCCGCCGAGTCGGTCACCGACGTGACCAGCGGCGGCGGCTCGTTCGCCAGATCGGCCGACATGCTGTCGACCGTCTCGCTGGCGCGGTTGGAGACCACCCCCGCCGCACCGACCACGGGGAACAGCACCCCGGCGACGAGCACCCCCGCGAGCAGACAGAGACCGACGAGCTTGAACAGACCATCCCTCTTACGCACGTGGCCAGGGTACGCGGAGGGGGTGTGAACGCCGTGACCTCGGACCCCTCATTATCACGAAACTGCGCGTCAGCGGTGACATCAGGTAACAAAAAAGATCCGACAACTTGGCGAGGGAACCGTGAGCGCCTACAGTCCGTCAACGTCTCACAAAGAATATCCGGCGGATGGGTGAGCGGATGAGTCCGCTTCGCCTAGTCGCCGGCGCCGGCGCCGGGGAGGCGCAGGCCGGCCGACGTGAGCAATAGGGAGGTCCGCCGGTGGTGACGGGGCATCGCCTCGCCTGCCCGCGGGATCGACACAGGGTAGGGAGCTGGGGGTATGGAAACCAACCAGTCGCACTGGCGAGTCAGCGCGTCCTGCCGGGACGCGGACCCGGACGGGTTGTTCGTACGTGGGGCGGAACAGAACAAGGCCAAGACGGTCTGCATGGGCTGTCCCGTGCGCACCGAGTGCTTGGCCGAGGCACTGGATCACCGGATCAATTTCGGCATCTGGGGCGGCATGACCGAACGGGAGCGCCGGGCCCTGCTGCGGCGACGCCCGGACGTCTCGTCCTGGACCGAGCTGCTGGAGTCCGCCAAGCGCGAGTTCGGTGAGCTGATCGAGACGCAGGCGGTCCGGGCCGGCTGAAGCGGCGGCTCAGGTCCTGCCGAGCTGGTCGCCGATGTCGCGCAGCCCGGCGATGTCGTGCACATCGCTGGGCAGCGCGGGCACCTCGACGATCTGCACGCTCGGGTGCGCCCTGGTGAACCGGGCCAGCAGCCGCTGCTCGCGCTCGGCCACCGCCACCCGGTCGGCGTGCAGCCGAAGTACCGCGGTGGCCAGCGGCGCTGCCTTGCCGTCCCGCTCCAGCGCGTCCGCGGCGGCCGTCGCGTCGCTCGCGGACAGATCGGCGAGCACCGGGTGGGTGCGGTTGGCGACCAGCCCGGCCAGCGGCATCGACTCCGCGGACAGCCGCTCCACGAAGTAGCTGGCCTCGCGCAGCGCGTCCGGTTCCGGGGCGGCCACCACCAGGAACGCGGTACCCGAGGAGCGCAGCAGCTCCGCGGTCTTGCGGGCCCGCTCGCGGAAGCCGCCGAACATGCTGTCGAAGGCCTGCACGAACGCCGACGCGTCGCTGAGCAGCTGCCCGCCGAGGATGGTGGACACCGCCTTGGCGAACATCGAGAACCCGGTGCTGACCACCTTGCGCAGGCCCCAGCCGCCGGCCTTGGCCGGCGCGGTGAGCAGTTTGATCATCCGGCCGTCCAGCGCGGTGACCAGCCGCGTCGGCGCGTCCAGGAAGTCCAGCGCGGACCGGCTCGGCGGGGTGTCCACCACGATCAGGTCCCAGTCGCCGGAACCGGCGAGTTGGCCCAGCTTCTCCATCGCCATGTACTCCTGCGTGCCGGAGAAGGACGTGGAAATGGTCTGGTAGAAGGGATTGGCCAGCAGGTTCGCGGCGCGCTCCGGCCCGGCGTGCACCCGCACCATGTCGTCGAAGGTGCGCCGCATGTCCAGCATCATCGCCCACAGCTCGCCCTTGGGCTCGAAGCCGGCGACCGCGACCTGCTTGGGCTGGTTGCCCAGCTCCCGCAGGCCGAGCGCCTGCGCCAGCCGCTTAGCCGGGTCGATGGTGAGCACCACGGTCTGCCGTCCGCGTTCGGCCGCGCGCAGCGCCAGTGCGGCCGCGGTGGTGGTCTTGCCGACCCCGCCGGAACCGCAGCAGACGATCACCCGGCTGGCCGGATCGTCGATCAGCGCGTCCAGGTCGAGGTCGTCGGGGGGCCGCTCGGTTTCCGCCATCACCGCACACCCTGGTCGGTCAGCGCCTCGGCCAGCTCGTACAGCGCGGCGACGTCCACGCCGGCGGTGATCTCGGGCAGCTCCAGGGTGGGTAGATCCGCCTCGGCGAGCTGGTCCCGCGCCCGCTGTTCCGCGGCCACCCTGATCGCGTGCTCCACGGTCTCCTCGACCAGCGCCTCCAGGGTGGCCTCCGGCAGCGCGAGGCCGGCGGACGCGAGCCCGGTGCGGACCCGGGAGGCGTCCACCCTGCCGTCCGCGGCGGCGGTCACCGACCTGGCCGGCAGCCGCGGCGGCCGGACCCGGTTCACCAGCACCGCGCCGGGCCGGAGGTCGGCGCCGTCGAGTTCGCTGACCGCCTCCACGGCCTCCCGCACCGGCATCTCTTCGAGCAGGGTCACCAGGTGCACCACGGTGCCGCCGGAGTGCAGCAACCGCACCACTCCTTCCGCCTGGCCGCGGATCGGGCCGGTCTTGGCCAGGTCGGTGAGCGCCTTGGTGACGTCCAGGAACTTGACCACCCTGCCGGTCGGCGGCGCGTCCACCACCACCGCGTCGTAGCTGTACCGGCCGTCGGACTCGGTGCGCCCGACGCACTCCTTGATCTTGCCGGTGAGCAGTACGTCCCGCAGGCCCGGCGCGAGCGTGGTGGCGAACTCGACGGCGCCCATCCGGCGCAGGGTGCGGCCGGCGAAACCCAGGTTGTAGAACAGCTCGAAGTACTCCAGCAGCGCGGCTTCCACGTCGATGTGCAGCGCCCGCACCTCGCCCCCGCCCGGGGTGGACGCGATCCGCTGCTCCGCGTACGGCAACGGCTCGGCGTCGAAGAGTTGGGCGATGCCCTGGCGGCCTTCGACCTCGACCAGCAGCACCCGCCTGCCGCCGGCGGCGAGCGCGATGGCCAGCGACGCGGCGATCGTGGTCTTGCCGGTCCCGCCCTTCCCGGTCACGAAGTGCAGCCGGGCGCGCGCGAGCTCGTCGGTCCAGCCGGGCAGCGGTGTGGTCACGTTCGCAGCCTAATTCAGGGCTTAACTAGCCAGCAGCATGACGCTGACCGCTGTCACCAGCACGACCACCGCCGTCCAGGCCACGACCGGCGGGAGCACGGTGAAAGTGAGCAGCCCGAGCAGCAGCAGTGCGGTGCAGGTCACAGCACCGGATACGGCGACCTGCCCGGAACTGTGCGTGCGGTCACGGACCTTGGCCATCACCACCGGCACCAGCACGATCCCGGGCAGCGCGAGCAGGGCCGTCGCGATGATGCGCCAGGTTTCCACGGTTCCACGTTAGCGATCAGCCGGCGCCCGATCCGTCCATTTCGGACTCAACGCTGGACGGGCACGCAGGGCACCGGCCGGGCGCCCGCCGGGTCGAGAGCGCCCAGCACGTGCCCGATCGCGTTCGGGTCGAACACGATGCCGACGTGGTCGACCTGGTCCGCCGGGCAGCTTTCCTGGAGCACCACGTTCCGCACGTTCGGGCCGTCGCCGAGCCCGCTGGTGTAGGGCACGATGTTCCGGTCGTACTCGGTGACGATGTTGGTGTAGCTGATGTTCGGCAGGAAAATGCCGCCTTCGTGCAGTTTGCGCAGCATCTCCGAGCCGGTGAGCAGGTCCGGGCAGGCGGCGCAGTTGGTCAGCAGCCCGCTGACCGCGCCGAGGCCGAGCGTGCGCAGCAGCCCGTAGATGTAGGCGAGGCCGAACAGGTTGGTGCCGCCCCAGATCGGGGCCAGGCTGACGTACCGGTTGATCTTGTCCTGGCCGCCGAGCAGTTTCGCGTAGTAGGTGGGCACCATGGTGCCCTGCGAATAGCCGACGATGTCCACTTTGCCCGCTCCGGTAACCGCACGGACCACCTCGATGAAGTCCCGCAGCTCCTTCGCGCTGTAGTCCATCGGCATCAGGCCGCCGACCACGTCGCCGGTGATCGGGCTGTCCGGCAGCACGCCGTAGGTCAGCGAGTAGGCGCAGTAGCCCTCGCGTTCGAGGACGGGCCCGATCTCGCGCCAGGTGCGTTCCTTGTTGTCGCCGGTGCCGTGCACGAGCACCACCGGTTCGGGGTGCGCCGCGCTCGGCCGGCAGCTCCAGTCGTTCACGCCGCGCGGGTTCGCGGCCGCCGCCGGCGCGCCGAGCGAACCGGCCAGCAGGACGAGCGCGAGCGTGACGATGCCTGGTCTGCGCAGGCGCATGAGGACCCCCGTTGACGTGTGCGACGAACCGTGATGGACACCTTCGAGATTCCTGGAGTTCGCGCTGGTCAGCTAGGACACATCAGGGTGGACTACCGGTAGCCGATGATTACTTTGAGTGAGCTGGTCAGGTCTTGGACCGGCAACTTGATGCGGTCGTTACGCTCGCCCCCATGAGTGCCACCAAATGGGAGTACGCGACGGTTCCGCTCCTGATCCACGCCACCAAGCAGATCCTGGACCAGTGGGGCGAGGACGGCTGGGAGCTGGTCACCGTGCTGCCCAACCCGAGCGGCGAGCAGCATGTCGCCTACCTCAAACGAGCCAAGAGCTAGCGGAGGCGGGCCGATGACCTGGAGTGCAAGGCTCGCCGAGCTCGGCATCGAGCTCCCCGCGGTGGCCGCCCCGCTCGCCGCGTACGTGCCGGCCAACCGGAGCGGCTCGTACGTCTACACCGCTGGACAGCTGCCGTTCGTCGACGGCACGTTGGCGGCCACCGGCAAAGTGGGCGCCGAGGTCAGTCCAGAGGAGGCCAAGGGCCTGGCCCGTACCTCCGCGTTGAACGCGCTGGCGGCGGTGCACGCGCTGGTGGGGATCGACTCGGTGGTCAAGATCGTCAAGGTGGTGGGTTTCGTGGCGTCCGCGGAGGGCTTCACCGGGCAGCCCGCCGTGCTCAATGGAACGTCCGAGCTGCTCGGTGAGATCTTCGGCGAGGCGGGCGTGCACGCCCGGTCCGCGGTGGGTGTCGCGGAGCTTCCGCTCGGTGCCCCGGTTGAGGTCGAACTGATCGTGGAGGTGTCCTGATGGACCCGGATATCGAGCTTGCTTGTCACGAACTGTTACTGCGACTGGCGGGCCGGCTGCCGGACCGGTTGCTGTGGCGCTTCCGCGACTGGCTCGGCGAGGGCGCGATGAGCACCCTCGCGCGCACGCTACCAAGATCTTTGCTTAAGCACAGCATTGACCTCGATCAGCCCGAGTACCGCCTGCTGGTCGCCGGACTGGTCCCGCACGGCGCCGATTGGCACCAGGTCAGTTCGACGCTTGGGGTAGACGACATCACTCAGACCGGGTACACATTCACCCGGAGTGCGCCCGAATGGGTGAACTCCGTCGACTCGGTGTCGGTATTGATTCACGCAACGTTGCGTGGTCGACCCGACGTGGGTGAAGTTCGGGAAAGCTGGCGGCACGGTGGTGTTTCCGGTGAGCGCGAGGCGAAGCGAGTACTGCTGATCACCGCGCTTTCCAGCATGCCGAGGCTGACCGGCGAACTGCAGCGGGTGATGCGCGTCCTGGGGGATGAGGAACCCAGCGTCGAGGTGATGCCGCCGCGGTTCGAACTTCCCGGGTACCACCAGGCCGCGCTCGCGAACTCGGAACTGGTTTGCGTTGGTGCGGTGGACACCGGGCATCGACTCGCCGCTGCGTGACGCTCGCTCCATCCGGCGAGCTGGAGGGAGTTGTTAGGGCATGGTCGACGTCCACGACGGACTCACGACCGAGGGGTTCGCGGTGCCGTTGCGACTGCACAACCTGCTGCTCACCTTGGCAGGTCGGCTGGATGACAGCGCGCTGTCCGAAGCGCGCGAGCTGGTCGCTCGGTCTCACCTCGCCGAGGCCATCGAGCTGGCCACCGGCGCGCTGATCGCCGGCAAGCTGCCGGTGACCGGCGCCGAGCAGCGCGAGCTGGCACTGGTGCTGGAGCTGAGCCGGTCCGACGCCACGCTGGCCGACCAGCTGACCGTGGACGAGGCCGCGCACGGGCCGGCCCACCGGTTCAGCGGGGACAACCAGCCGGAGAACGGCATCGCCGAGGCACTGGACCGCACCGTGCAGGTGCTGCCGGACCTGCGTGCGGTGCACGCGGTATGGCGCAACACCCCGGCCGGCAGCGTGCCCGGCCCGCTGCCGCAGCGGGTGGTGCTGGTGGAGATCGGCCCGGACGGCAACCCGCCCGCGGTGGCGTTCCGGGTGGACACCGCGCTGCGGCGGTCCGGGATCCGCTCGGTGGTCGAGGTCTGCGGTCCCGGTGCGGAGAAGGCCGGCTACCACGACCAGGCGCTCGGCTCGGCCACGCCGGTGTGGCTGGCAGGCGACCGCCGCTCGCACAGTTCGTCCCCGAGCCCGGTGCAGCCCGCCCCGGCGATGGCTTCGGCCCCGGTGGTCACCGAGTCGCAGGGCAGGCACACCGCCGAGCAGGACACCGTGGACGACGGCGACGAGGTGGGTATTCCGGAGGCGCGCCAAGAAACTCAGGCAGCACCAGGCGGGGCCGAAGACCGGGCCGAGAAAACGTCCGACATGAGCTCGGCCGAGGTGGCCCAGCTGCGGGCCGCGCTGGCGGAGGACCCGAGCCGCGGCAAGGCGATCGCGGCGGCGAGCCTGGACGCCGGCGAGGTGGTCGAGCTGCCGGAACTGGACCTGGACGACCCGCAGCTGTCCGACCGCGACCGCAAGCTCCTCCGCGAGCTGCACGCCGAGCTGGCCGAACGGGAACGCGCCGAGGCGGCCAAGATCAGGATGAACGGGGTCAACCGCGGCGGCGAGCAGAACAGCACCCGCTGGGTGGACGGCTTTTCCGGCGCCTAGGGGCGCCGGGGGTGAGATCCGTCGGGGCCTTCGGCCACGGCGAGTTCCACGGCGCGGGTCTCGCAGGTCACAGCAGTATTCAGTGGCTCTGGCAGTAGATCCTTCCGTACCGGGCGTATCTTTCGGGCGTGCCTGAACTACCCCAGAGACTGACCTTCGACGTGCCGCCGGGGTTCACCATGCGCCCCGATGTGGCGGAGCCGGTGACCCCGAAGGACGCGGCCACCGTGGTGCTGCTGCGCGACACCGATCGCGGCGTGGAGGTCTTCCTCCAGCGCCGGGTGGCCGCGATGGCGTTCGCCGCCGGGATGACCGTGTTCCCCGGCGGCGGTGTGGACCCGCGCGACGCGGACGCTTCGATCAGCTGGGCGGGCCCGCCGGCCGCGAAATGGGCGGTGTGGTTCGACTGCTCCGAGTCGCTGGCCCGCGCGCTGGTCTGCGCCGCGGTCCGCGAGATGTTCGAGGAGTCCGGGGTGCTGCTGGCTTCGGCCGGCGACGCCGTGGTCGAGGACACCTCGGTCTACGCCGGTGCGCGAGCCGCGCTGGAGTCCCGTGAGCTGTCATTGGCCGGTTTCCTCGCCGCCGAAGGGCTCACCCTGCGGGCGGACCTGCTGCGGCCGTGGTCGAACTGGGTGACCCCCGCGCAGGAGCCGCGCCGTTACGACACCCGCTTCTTTGCGGCCGTGCTGCCGGACGGCCAGCGCGCCGACGGGGCCACCACCGAGGCGGAGAGCTCCGGCTGGCAGCGGCCCGAGGAGACGATCGCGGACGCCACCGCGGGCCGTCAGAACCTGATGCCGCCGACCTGGATCACGCTGACCGAGATCGGCGACTACGAGAACACGTCGGAGGTGCTGGCCGCCGGACGCGAGATCAGGAAGATCAGCCCGGCGCTGGTGCGCGAAGGCGACCAGATCCGCATCGTGCTGGAGGAACAGTGACGCACCCGGCCTACGGCGTACTCCGCCCGGTGACCCCGATCGCGTCGGTGCTGCTGGAGAACAACCCGTCCGCGATGACCCTGGAAGGTACGAACAGCTGGGTGCTGCGGGCCCCGGGCTCCGCGTCGCACGTGGTGGTGGATCCCGGCTACGAGGATCCCGACCACCTCCGGGCGCTGGCCGGGGTGGCGCCGGTTTCGCTGATCCTGCTCACCCACCACCACGCGGATCACGCCGAGGGCGCGCCGTGGCTGGCCGAGCGGGTGGACGCGCCGGTGCGCGCCTTCGACCCGTCGCTCTGCCTCGGCGCAGAGCCGCTGGTCGGCGGCGAGGTGGTCTCGGCGGCCGGGCTCGAGCTGGAGGTGCTGCACACCCCCGGGCACACCGAGGACTCGGTGACCCTGCGGATCCGGCAGGACGGTACCGAGCTGGCGCTCACCGGGGACACCGTGCTCGGCCGCGGCACCACCATTCTCAGCGATCTCGGCGACTACCTGCGCTCGCTGCGGACGTTGATCGAGCTGCCGGCCGGCACGCTGGGCCTGCCCGGTCACGGTCCCGAGCTGCCCGATCTGCGCGCCACCGCGCGGGAGTACCTTGCCCACCGCGAGCAGCGGCTGGACCAGGTGCGGGCGGCGCTGGCCGAACTCGGTGCGGACGCCACCCCGCGCCAGGTGGTGGAGCTGGTCTACGCCGACGTCGACAAGGCACTGTGGGTACCCGCCGAGTACAGCGTCCGGGCCCAGCTCGACTACCTCCGCGAGACCGGCTAGCCGCTCAAGCGTTCGCCGCCATGAGAGCGGGGGCGGAGTCGTTGTTGCCGTCGGCTATCGGGCGGATGGTGCCGCGCAGCAGCCACACCAACCCGGCGATCAGCACCGCGCCGATCCCGGCGGCCAGGAAGGACGCCGGCGGGCCGCTGTGCTCCACCAGGTAGCCGCTGATCGACTGGCCGACGGCGAGGCCGAGGGTGATCGCGGTGAGCACCCAGCCGAACGCCTCGGCGGCGGTGCCGCGCGGCGCGACCATCTCGATGGCCGCGGAGTGCGTGGTGGACTGCGGGGTGATCAGCGCGCCGGCCGCGAGCATGGCCAGCGCCAGGCCCCACAGCGAGGACGGCAACGCGAGCAGGGCCACCAGCCCGCCGAACCCGGCGAGCAGCACCGGCAGCCGCAGCCGCATCGGGCGCGGCCACGGGCGCAGGCTGTACGCCACGCCGAAGGCCACCGAGCTCACCGACCACACCGACAGCAGCAGCCCGCCGATCGTCGGATGACCGGCCTTGGTCGCCGCGGCCGGCACCGCGACCTCGACGAAGCCGATCACCATGCCGAAGCCGAGCGCGGCCAGCGCCAGCGTGCGCATGCCGGGACTGGCCAGTGCGCCGAGCAGCCGTCCGCCGCGGGTTTCCGCGGGACCCCAGGCCCGCACGGTCGGGCTGAGCGCGAACATCAGCGCGCCGACGATCATGCAGAGCGCGCCGGCGACCAGGCCGGTGCCCGCCCACGGCGCGGCGACCAGCACCCCGGCCAGGCCGGGCCCGAGGATGAAGAAGACCTCCATGCTGATCGCCTCATACGAGAAGGCCGCGTTGCGGGTGGGGCCGGCGGGCAGCAGCCGTCCCCACAGCGCCCTGGACGCGGAGCCGACCATCGGTTCGCTGATCCCGATCCCGCCGGCGAGCAGCACCAGCACCGCGGTCGGCGCGTGCGCTTCGATGGCGAGCACCAGCGAGGTCATCGCGAGCGCGAACAGCCCAACGGTGACCAGCAGCGGCCTGGTCGGCCCGAACCGGTCGATCAGCCTGCCCTGCACCACCGAGCCCAGCGAGACGCCGACGAGCGAGCCGGCGGAGACCAGCCCGGCCGACGCGAACGAGCCGGTTTCGCGCTGCACGAAGAGCAGGGCGGAGATACCGATCATCGCGATCGGCAGCCTGGCCAGCAGTGAGGCCACCGCCGGACCGCGCGAGCCGGGGGCGGTCAGCGCGGTGCGGTAGTCGGCCAGGGTGGCATGGCCTTCGGACGCAGAGTGGGACACGAGTACCAGTATGCCTGATATTGGTACATCAGTACCAATTGTTTCCGGGCGACCTGCGTCACTCTCTCCCGGAAGTTTGATCTCGGTTGAGTAACGGTCACCGTCATATGCCCGGTTTCGCGCAACGAACCCGCGCTGATGGCGTCTGTGAGGGTGAACGGCCTTGAGTTTTGGGGTAGGGGTCGTGCGAAGGTAAAAGCAACAGAACGCGATTTCCAGCTCCCTCCGGCATACGGGTCGGGGCCTAGTCCGGAGGGCGGGGAGCGCGGGCCGTCGGGGGATGGTCCGCGCACAGCGAAGGGCCGGTGCGCCACGTCGGGGGTGGCGCCCGGCCCTTCGTTATGTTCTGGCTGTCATGTTTTCCGGCCCGACCGTCAGGCGGGCCGGTATCGGATCAGCGGGCCCGGCGGGCCAGCCGCTCCGGGTCCAGGATCAGCACGCTCTTGCCCTCCAGGCGCAGCCAGCCGCGATGCGCGAAGTCGGCGAGCGCCTTGTTCACGGTCTCGCGCGACGCGCCGACGAGCTGGGCGATCTCCTCCTGGGTCAGGTCGTGGCTGACCCGCAGCAGACCGGCCTCCTGGCTGCCGAACCGCTGCGCGAGCTGCAGCAGCGCCCTGGCCACCCGGCCTGGCACGTCGGTGAAGATCAGCTCGGCGACCATGTTGTTGGTCCGGCGCAGCCGGCGTGCCACCACGCGCAGCAGCTGCTCGGCGATCTCCGGCCTGCTGGAGATCCACTGGCGCAGCGCGGCACGGTCCATCGTCACGCAGCGCACCTCGGTCACCGTGGTCGCGCTGGACGTCCGCGGGCCGGGATCGAAGATCGACAGCTCACCGAACATGTCCGACGGCCCGAAGATGCCGAGCAGGTTCTCTCTGCCGTCCGGGGACTTGCGGCCGATCTTCACCTTGCCGGACTGGATGATGTAGAGCTTGTCGCCGGGTTCGCCTTCGTTGAAGATCACATGGCCCCGGGGGAACTCCACGCTTTCCAGGGTCTGCGCGAGCGCTTCCGCAGCAGCCGGCTCCACACCCTGGAAAATGCCCGCCCGGGCCAGGGTTTCGTCCACCTCGTGCCTCCTCATCGTGTGGCCACCGCGATCCTCATCCGAAGAGGAGCGTGCTGCCGATCACTATCGTGCAGTGTAGGTCCTGCGGGCCAGATCGCCCCTTGGCTCGCCGGGGCGCGCAAGAACCCGCCCAGCCGGGTGAGTACCGGGCACCGGAGGGTGCCCGTACGGATACCGGCAGTTCAGGCGGGTTCGCGGACGATCTCGCTCGACGGTGGAGCCTAACCCCGCACCTTTCGGGGCCGCAGCTTGGCCGCTCTTCCGCCGAGGCGGCGCAGCCTGAACAGCTCCAGCGCGCGGCCGATGCCGTGCCCGTAGAGCGCCCTGACCTCGTTCGGCTGGGCCTGCTCGAGGAACTCTTCGACGTCTTCCTCCTGCACGGCGACGTGCTTGAGGCGGCTCTCCACCCGCTCCATGAGCAGCGGGAACATCATCATCACGAACGGTACCGCGATTACCAACCAGACAGTCATGATTCCCTACTCGATACGCGTTCCGAAAGAGACACTGAAGGACATCGGGCGCTCGATGTAGCAGGCATTGACTCCAGATCCTCGCTCATGGCGTTCGATCTCTGCGCCAAGGTTCGGGCTGTGGCGTGTCGGCGTGCCGGCCCCACCGGGAGCCGGGTGCTCCCAGAACAGCCGTCGGATAGCGCCCGTAGGCTATCGGGGTGCCACCCGCAGTCGGAAACGCCCCCCGGAAGGGTGGCGTCCCCAAGCCCTCCGGAAACCCGGAAAGCCATCTCGCACTGGTGAGACGTGCCCGGCGGATGTTGCGTTGCCTCGGCGAGGGATATCCGGACGCGCACTGCGAGCTGGATTTCCGCACCCCGCTCGAGCTGCTGGTCGCGGTGATCCTGTCCGCGCAGACCACCGATGTCCGGGTGAACCAGGTGACCCCGGCGCTGTTCGCGCGGTACCGCACGGCGCGGGACTACGCCGCCGCCGACCGCACCGAGCTGGAGGAGCTGCTGCGGCCGACCGGCTTCTACCGGGCGAAGGCGAACTCGCTGCTCGGCCTCGGCGCGGCGCTGGTCGAGCGGTTCGACGGCGAGGTGCCGGCGAAGCTGGCGGACCTGGTCAGCCTGCCCGGAGTGGGCAGGAAGACGGCGAACGTGGTGCTCGGCAACGCCTTCGACGTCCCCGGCATCACCGTGGACACGCACTTCGGCAGGCTGGTCCGCCGGTTCGGCTGGACCGAGCTGGAGGACCCGGTGAAGGTGGAGCACGCGATCGGGGAGCTGATCCCGCGCAAGGAGTGGACGATGCTCTCGCACCGGGTGATCTTCCACGGCCGCCGCGTCTGCCATGCCCGCAAACCGGCCTGCGGCGCCTGCATCCTGGCCAGGGACTGCCCGTCCTTCGGTGCCGGGCCGACCGAGTTCGAAGCGGCCGCGAAGCTGGTCAAGGGACCTGAGCGGGACCACCTGCTGGCGATGCTGGAGCGCCCGTGACCGCGTTGACCAAAGGGGCGCTCGCGGCGGCCGTGCTGGTGCTGGCGGTGATCGTCGCGTTGCTGCCGAGGGACAACGACCCCGGCGGCAGCGCGACGATCACCGCCAATCCCGACCTCGGCGCCGCCAGGGCGCGGGCCGCGCTCCCGCCCTGCCCGGCCGGCGACGGCAGGGCAGGGGCGCTGCCCGCCATGGGCGAGGTCGCCGCGTCCTGCCTCGGCGACGGTGCGCCGGTCGACCTCGCCACCGCGCTGGCCGGGCGCACCACGCTGGTCAACCTGTGGGCCACCTGGTGCGAGCCCTGCAAGACCGAGCTGCCGGTGCTGGCCGCGTACGCCGCCCAGCCCGGTGCAGCGAACGTGCTCACTGTGCAGGGCGCCAGCTCCGCGGCGGACGGTCTCGAGCTGCTCACCCGGCTCGGTGTGCACCTGCCCGTGGTGCACGACGGCGACGGGCAGACCGGCCCGGTCCGCACCGCGCTGCGCGCCCCGGCCAGGCTGCCGGCGTCCTTCCTGGTGACCCCGGACGGGCAGGTCCGGCTGATCGGCGACCCGCCGGTGTTCGAAACCCCCGACCAGGTCCGCCGGGCCGTGACGGGCTCGCCGTGACCGGCCCGCTGGTGGACCTGGACACGGTCCCGGAGTGGCTGCGCCCGCTGGTGGAGATCAGCGGGACCCTCGACTCGCGCACGTTCACCCGGTTCCGTCCGCCCGCGGACAGGGCCACCCGGCCGGCGGCGGTGCTGATCCTGCTCGGCGAGGACGAGCGCGGGCCGGACGTGCTGCTCCTGCGCCGCGCGGACACCCTCGGCTCGCATGCCGGTCAGGTCGCCTTTCCCGGTGGCGTCGCCGATGCCGGCGACGACGGGCCGGTGGGCACCGCGCTGCGGGAGGCCGAGGAGGAGACCGGGGTCGACCCGGCCGGGGTGCGGCCGGTGGCCGTGCTGCCCGAACTGTTCGTGCCGGTGTCCGGTTTCGCGGTGACCCCGGTGCTGGCGCACTGGGAGAAGCCGTCGCCGGTGCGTCCGGTGGACTTCGCTGAGACGGCCGCGGTGGCCAGGGTGTCCGTGGCCGACCTGACCGACCCGGCGAACCGCTACCAGGTCACCAGGCCGGGCAGCGGCTGGCAGGGTCCGGTCTTCGAGGTGCACGGCCTGTTCGTCTGGGGGTTCACCGCCGGGCTGCTGTCCGTGCTGCTGGCGCTGGCGGGCTGGGAGCGGGACTGGGACCGGTCCGACGTCCGCGACCTCGAAGTGGCGTTGTCCGCGCACGAGACCCGCCTGGGTACTGTGCATGATCCGGATGCCGGAGGCAGGGAGTAGTTCGGTAGTGAACTGGGTCGATGTGCTGGTGGTGCTGCTCGCCGTGCTGGCGGCCGTCTCCGGTGCGCGCCAGGGCGTGGTGATCGCGCTGCCGGCGCTGGTGGGTGTCCTGCTCGGGGCGATCGCCGGTATCCGGCTCGCGCCGCTGGTCGTGGAGCTGTTCGACAATCCGGCGGCCAAGGTGGCGTTCGCGGTGGCCACCGTGGTGTTCCTGGTCGCGCTCGGTGAAACGCTCGGCGTGTGGGCGGGCCGCAAGGTCCGGCAGAAGATCAACATCGACAAGCTGCGCGGCGCGGACAGCACGCTGGGCGCGATCGTGCAGGGCGCCGTGGTCTTCGTGGTGGCCTGGCTGATCGCGCTGCCGCTGACCAGCGTCGCCGGGCTGCCCGGGCTGGCCTCGGCGATCAACAACTCGGCCGTGCTCGGCGGGGTCAACTCGGTGATGCCGCAGTCCGCGCAGGGCCTGCCGAACCAGCTGCGCAAGCTGCTCGACCGCTCCGGCTTTCCGTCCATTGTGGACCCTTTTCAGCGGCAGCCGATCACCGAGATCGAACCGCCGGACGTCGCGCTGCAGGAGAGCCCGGTGGTGCAGAACCTGCATCCCAGCGTGCTCAAGATCCGCGGCAACGCGTCATCCTGCTCGCGCGCGCTGGAGGGCACCGGGTTCGTCATCTCGCCACAGCGGGTGATGACGAACGCGCATGTGGTGGCCGGTACCGACGAGACCGCGGTGGAGACCACGGAGGGCCGGTTCCCGGCCAGGGTGGTCTATTTCGACCCGCAGACCGACGTCGCGATCCTCGCCGTGCCGAGGCTGGACGCCGAGCCGCTGACCTTCGCCCCGGAGCCGGCGCGGGCCGGGGACAGCGCGATCGTGCTCGGCTACCCGCTGGACGGCCCGTACACCGCCGAGGCGGCTCGGGTCCGGCAGCGCATCAACCTCCAGGGCCCCGACATCTACGACGCGAACACCGTGCGCAGGGACGTGTTCACCGTGCGTTCGAAGGTGCGCAGCGGTAACTCGGGCGGGCCGATGGTGGACCCGCAGGGCAGGGTGGTCGGCGTCGTCTTCGGTGCGTCGGTGGAGGACCCGGAAACCGGGTTCACGCTGACCGCGGCCGAGGTGGCGCCGGAGGTCGAGACCGCGCCTTCGCTCAGCGCCAGGGTCGGTACCGGCCCCTGCGCCGGCTAACTCGCAGGTCAGCCGTCGTGAGTGAAAAGTGTTGCTCCGGCAACGTTTTTCACTCACGACCGGACAGGAAGGCGAGCAGGGTCTTGCTGGTCTGCTCCGGGGCTTCCAGGTGCGGGAAATGGCCGATCCCCGGCAGCGACTCGAACTTCGACCGCGGGCCGAGCCACGGTGCCGACGCCCGCGCCGTCTCCTCCAGCACGCAGGGGTCCTGCGCGCCGTGCAGTTGCAGCACCGGCACCCCGGCGCGGGTGCCGACGGCGTCGGTGAACCGCCTGCCCTCCCCGCGGAACTGCGCGCGGAACGCCCAGCGGTAGTACTCCAGCGCGCTGTGCGCCACCCCGGGCACCAGCATCGCCTGGCGAAGCACCTTGGCGGTGGCGTCGAAATCCGCCGTCTCCGGCCAGGCCGGCCCAGACCACTTACGCAGCAGCGCGCCAACCCGCTCGGCATCGTCGCGCACCAGCCGCCGCTCCGGCGCCATCGGCAGCTGGAACCCGAACAGGTGCCCGGCCGCCCTGGCCTGGCTGGTGCGCCTGCGGCGCAGCACGGTCCGCGGGATCGCCGCCCGCAGCGCGAGCGGGTGCGCGCCGCCGAGCACGCTCACCGACGAGACGAACCGCGGATGCATGATGGCGGTGGACCAGGCGAGCATGCCGCCCCAGGCGTGCCCGACCAGATGGGCGTGGCGCTTGCCCAGCGCGCGGACCAGGCCGGTGACGTCACCGGCGAGTGTCCAGGCGTCGTAACCCCGCGGCGGTTTGTCCGAGTCGCCGTAGCCGCGCAGGTCGGCGGCGACCACGTGGAACCCGGCCTCGGCCAGTGCGCGCAGCTGGTGGCGCCAGGCCCACCAGAACTCGGCGAACCCGTGCAGCAGCACCACGGTCGGCCCGTCCGGGTGCCCGGCCTCGGCGATGTGCAGCCGGATGCCGTTCGCGGAAAGGTCCCGGTGCGTCCAGGGGCCGTCGATGCGGACGGTGGATGGATCGGGCGCCGGCACGAGGGACTGCTGGACGTTCAGCCGCGCACCACGGGCAGCTCGTGCTCGGTCTCGCGGCCGGGCTTGAGGGCGGCGGCGGTGTCCTTGAAGCTGTTGATCGTCCGCTCGGGCGCTCGGATCTTCTTCACCTTGCGGTAGCCAAGGAAGGCGAGGAACCCGGCGAAGCCGATCATCAGTGCGAACACGATGCCGAACGCGGCCCAGCGCTTGAACCACTCGGACAGCAGCTCGCCGAGGAAGAAAAAGAAGAAGAACGAGCTGTACAGCGCGATCACACCGGCAAGGATGAAGAAGACGGTGCCAAGCAGGCCCTTCTTGACCTCCTTGACGACCTCCGATTTCGCCAGCTCGACCTCGGCCCTGACCAGCGTCGACAGGTGCTGGGTCGCGTCGCTGACCAGCTTCCCGATCGACTCCTCGCCTGCGCCGTTCTCCTCGTCGCTGGACAGCGGTAGATAGGACACGGCCCCAGCACCGGCGGGGTCGTTGCGTTGGTGTTTGGGGCTGCTCACGGCGCCCATCGTGCCATGCGTCGCCAAACGAAGCTCGGTGGGCGCGCTATCCGGACGAAATTGCGCGTCCGGCGCTCGCTACTACTCATCCAGGTCGGCGTGTACTTTGCTGCGCCGCAACAGCAGCGCCGCCGCCGTCAGCGAGGCGATCGCGGACGCGATCAGCACGGCCGCCTTGGCCAGCTCGCTCGCCTCGCCGTCCAGTGCGAGATCGGCGATCAGCAGGCTGACCGTGAAACCGACCCCGCCGAGCAGCGACAACGCGCCGAGGTCGCGCCAGCCCATGTCGCGCGGCAGCTCGGCCAGCCGCAGTTTCACCGCCAGCAGGCTGGCGCCGAGGATGCCGATCACCTTGCCGCCGACCAGTCCGATCAGAATCGCCAACGGCAGCGCGCTGGTGAACACCGAGCCGAGCGAGTCGGCGCTGATCTCGATTCCGGCGGCGAACAGCGCGAACACCGGCACCGCCAGCGCGGCCGACCACGGCTGCAACCGGTGCTCCAGCCGGATGGCCGGGGCCTCCTCTTCGCCTTCGTCCGGCCGGACCCTGGTCAGCAGCCCGAGCGCGACCCCGGCGATGGTGGCGTGGATGCCGGCCGAGTGCACCGCGACCCAGGTGATCAGCACCAGCGGTACGTACAGCCACGACGAGCGCACCCGCAGGTGTTGCAGCCACGCGTAGAGCGCGAGCGCCAGCACCGCGACGCCGGCCGCGGCCAGGTTGAAGGTGGCGGTGAACAGCACCGCGATCACGATGATCGCGCCGAGGTCGTCCACCACGGCGAGCGAGAGCAGGAAGACCCTGGCGCTGCTGGGCAGGTTCGACGCGGTCAGCGCGAGCACGCCGAGTGCGAAGGCGATGTCGGTGGCCACCGGGATGGCCCATGCCCGGTCGATGCCGGGGGTGCCCCAGCCGATGCTCAGCGCGATCACCGCGGGCGCCACCATGCCGCCGATCGCGGCCACGATCGGCAGCGCCGCGGCCTTGAAGTTGGACAGCTCGCCGACCACCAGCTCGCGTTTGAGCTCCAGTCCCGCGACGAAGAAGAACAGGGCGAGCAGCCCGTCCTTGGCCCAGTCGCCGATGGAGAGGTTGAGGTGCAGCAGCTCGGGGCCGAGCTCGAAGTCCCTGATCGCGCGGTAGACGTCGCCGAGCGGGGAGTTCGCCCAGACCAGCGCGATCGCGGTGGCGACCAGCAGGATGATCCCGCCGGTGGTCTCGGTACGCAGGTAGCGGGCGAATTCCTGGACGGCTTTGGCCGGACGGCTCGGCTCGGCTGAGGTCACGCTGGCGGCTCCATGATCGGTCGGCTCTTACCTTTGCCGACCAGACTTCCCGGCGCACCTTTAACAACATTTTAGCGGCTTCGCTCTTGAATTCCCTACCAACTGTGGTGCCGCGCACCCGTCAGTTTGGGCAGGCTTACCATGCAAGGTGACAACGATGTCTAGACCACAAGGACGGGCGAGTTGTGAGTACCTCAGCCGAGGTGACGCGCGACAAGGGATTCTTCGGGCACCCACGAGGGCTGGCGAACCTCTTCGGCGTGGAGATGTGGGAGCGGTTCTCCTTCTACGGGATGCAGGGCATCCTGGCGATCTATCTGTACTACACGGTGGACCAGGGCGGTCTCGCGCAACCGGAGGCCACCGCGACCAGCGTCGTCGGCGCGTACGGCGGCATGGTCTATCTGTCCACCATCGTCGGCGCCTGGGTCGCGGACCGGCTGCTCGGCGCGGAACGCACCCTCTTCTACAGCGCCATCCTGATCATGATCGGGCACATCAGCCTGGCCCTGCTGCCGGGACTGACCGGGGTCGGCGTCGGCCTGGTCTGCGTCGCGATCGGCAGCGGTGGCCTGAAGGGCAACGCGAGCGCGCTGGTCGGCACGCTCTACAGCGAGAAGGACGAGCGGCGCGACGCCGGGTTCTCCCTGTTCTACATGGGAATCAACCTCGGCGGCTTCCTCGGCCCGATCTTCACCGGCCTGGCCCAGGACAAGATCGGCTTCCACTACGGCTTCGGCCTCGCCGCGCTCGGCATGGCGATCGGCCTGGTGCAGTACACCATCGGCCGCCGCAACCTCGGCGAGAACGCCGGTGTGGTGCCGAGCCCGCTGCCCGCTGCGGAACGGCCGAAGTTCATCGGCATCGGCGTCGCGGTGGTGGCGGTGGTCTTGGCCGCCATGCTGACCGGACTGGTGACCGCGGCGAACCTGGCGGACGTGGTGGCCGGGGTGACCGCCGTGGCCGCGATCGTCCTCTTCGGAGTGATCCTGAGCAGCCGCAAGGTGGAGCCCGTGGAGCGCAAGCGGGTGCTCTCGTTCATCCCGATGTTCATCGCCAGCACCGCGTTCTGGTCGCTGTTCCAGCAGCAGTTCACCGTGCTGACCATCTATTCGGACAAGCGGCTGGACCGGAACCTGTTCGGCTGGGAGATTCCGGTCTCCTGGGTCAGCTCGATCAACCCGGTGTTCATCATCGTGTTCGCCGCGGTGTTCGCCGCACTGTGGACGAAGCTCGGCCCGCGCCAGCCGTCCACTCCGATCAAGTTCGCGCTCGGCACCGGCATCATGGGGCTGGCGTTCCTGGCCTTCCTGCCGATGACCGGTGGCGGCGCCAACTCCGCCCCGATCCTCGGCCTGGTCGGCATCCTGTTCCTGTTCACCGTCGCCGAGCTGATGCTCTCCCCGATCGGCCTGTCGCTGTCCACGAAACTGGCGCCCAAGGTGTTCCGCAGCCAGATGGTGGCGCTGTTCTTCCTTTCCATCGCGCTCGGCTCGGCGTTGTCCGGCTCGCTGGCCGAGTACTACAACGAGAACAACGAGGCGCCGTACTTCGGCGTCATCGGTGGTGTCGCGATCGCGGTCGGCGTGGTCATCGCGGTGATCAGCCCGTTCATCCGGAAACTCATGTCCGGCGTCCGCTAACCGCCCGATTGTCCGTGAAGGCCACCTTCCCTACCTTCAAAGTAGGCAAGGTGGCCTTCACGGCATTCAGCCGGTGGTGACGCCGAAGAGGGCGCCGACGTAGTAGGTGACCAGCATGGTGATCGCGCCGACGCCGACATTGCGCAGTACCGCCCGCGCGGGACCGGCGTTGCCGAGCCGGGCGCTGACGAAACCGGTGAGCGCGAGCCCGGCCACCACGGCCGCCGCGCAGGCCCAGACGCGCAGGGAGACCGGTGGCAGCGCGATCGCCAGCAGGGGCAGCAGCGCGCCGATCGAAAACGAGCCGAAGGACGCCCACGCCGCCTGCCACGGGCTGGTCAGATTGTCCGGGTCGATCCGCAGTTCGGCGTCCGCGTGCGCCTGGAGAGCGTCCTTTTCGGTCAGCTCCCTGGCGACCTCCGCGGCCAGCGCGGGGGAAAGCCCGCGCTGCTCGTAGATGCCGGCGAGTTCGCGTTCTTCCGCCTCCGGCATGGTTTTCAGCTCTTGCTTCTCCAGCCGCAGCAGCGCGCGCTCGGTGTCCCGCTGGGTGCTCACCGAGACGTACTCGCCGCCGGCCATGGAAAGCGCGCCGGCGACCAGGCCGGCCACCCCGGCGACCAGGATCGAGGTCCGCTCGGTGGTCGCACCGGCCACCCCGACCACCAGGCCGGCCACCGAGACGATTCCGTCGTTCGCGCCGAGCACGCCGGCGCGCAGCCAGTTCAGCCTGCCGCCGATGTCTTCGTGGTGTTCGCCGTCATGGGCCTGTTCGGTCACCGCCACAGTCAAACACGGAACGCGCCGCATCGCCGGTGCCGCGAATTCGGCGCCGGAGACAGAAAAAACCCCGTTTCCGGGACGGCCATCGATCGACCGCCCCGGGAAACGGGGCCGTGTTTCAGTTGTCGAGCTCGGCGAGCGCCTGCTTCGCCTGCTCCAATTCGGCTTCGAGCTGTGCCACCTTCGCGGCCTGCTGCTCGCGGGCGGCGTTGATCACTTCGTCGATCGGGATGGACAGCTCCTCGTGCAGTTCCTTCGCCGCGCGGGAAACCGCGGCGGCCGGGATCTCCAGCCCGCGCGCGACCCACTTGCTGCCGTGCTTGAGCTCGGCCTGCCATTCACCGTCGGCGGTGCCGGTGACGGTGAGCGTCAGCTCCACCGTGCGGGTCTTCTTCGCGGCGGGGCCCTTCGGCCTGCCGCGCTTGGGCTTGGCGCCCTCGGCAGCTTCACCGGTGGCAGGGGCCTCGGTGTCCGTTGCGGTCTCGGTGGCCGGGGTGTCGGTAACCTCGGGAGCCTTCTGCTCTGGTTCTGTCAAGGAATCCACGGTCATCGTCGGTGTTGTCTCCTTGCCCGGATTGATGGGTACTCCCGGCGCACAGGGTAGAACATTCGTTCGACTACCCGGCGCCAGGGGTGGTCTGGGCCGTTATCGCCGGGAGGCACCCCGGATTATTCTTCGCCCTTGCCGGTGTTCAGCCCGGTCGAGATCAGGTCCATGACCGAAGAATCGGCGAGAGTGGTGACGTCGCCGACTTCGCGGTTCTCCGCGACATCACGGAGCAACCGACGCATGATCTTGCCAGAACGGGTCTTCGGCAGCTCGGGCACGACCATGATCTGCCGCGGTTTGGCGATCGGGCCGATCTCCTTGGCCACGTGGTTGCGCAGCGCCTGCACCGCTTCGGCGCCGCCGGCGGTGTCGCTGTCCGCGCTGCCGCGCAGGATCACGAAGGCCACGATGCCCTGCCCGGTGGTCGGGTCGGTCGCGCCGACCACGGCCGCCTCGGCCACCGTCGGGTGCGAGACCAGCGCGGACTCAACCTCGGTGGTGGAGATCCGGTGCCCGGAAACGTTCATCACGTCGTCCACCCGGCCGAGCAGCCAGATGTCCCCGTCGTCGTCGTACTTCGCGCCGTCGCCGGCGAAGTAGAAGCCCTGCTCGGAGAACCGCGACCAGTAGGTCTCCTTGAAGCGCTCGTTGTCGCCCCAGATCCCGCGCAGCATGGCCGGCCACGGCTTGTCCAGCACCAGGTAGCCGCCACCGCCGTTGCCAACCTCGGTGGCCGAGTCGTCGACCACCTTCGCCGAGATGCCCGGCAGCGCGCGCTGCGCCGAACCCGGTTTGGTGGAGGTGACCCCCGGCAGCGGCGAGATCATGATCGCGCCGGTCTCGGTCTGCCACCAGGTGTCCACGATCGGCGCCTTGCCCGCGCCGATGTTCTCCCGGTACCAGATCCACGCCTCGGGGTTGATCGGCTCGCCCACACTGCCCAGCACGCGCAGCGACGACAGGTCGTACTTCTGCGGGATCTCGTTGCCCCACTTCATGAAGGTGCGGATCAGCGTGGGCGCGGTGTAGTAGATGGAGACCTTGTACTTCTGCACGATCTCCCAGTGCCTGCCCTCGTGCGGGGTGTTCGGCGTGCCTTCGTAGACGACCTGGGTGGCGCGGTTGGCCAGCGGCCCGTACACGATGTACGAGTGCCCGGTAACCCAGCCGATGTCCGCCGTGCACCAGTAGACGTCCTGGCCCGGCTTGTGGTCGAACACCACGTTGTGCGTGTACGCGACCTGGGTCAGGTAGCCGCCGGAGGTGTGCAGGATTCCCTTCGGCTTCCCGGTGGTGCCGCTGGTGTACAGGATGTACAGCGGGTGCTCGGAGTCGAAGGCCTCCGGCTGGTGCTCGGTGGACTGCGCCTCGACCAGCTCGTGCCACCAGAGGTCGCGGCCGTCGGTCCACGGCACCTCGCCGTCGAGGTCGGCGCCGGTGCGCCGGACCACGAGCACCTTCTCCACGCTGCCCGCGCCTTCCAGCGCCTCGTCGACGTTGGCCTTCATCGGCGCGGCCTTGCCTCGGCGGTACTGCCCGTCGGAGGTGATCACCACCCTGGCCGCGGCGTCGTCCACCCGCGAGCGCAGCGCGGTCGGCGAGAACCCGCCGAACACCACGCTGTGCGTCAGGCCCAGCCGCGCGCAGGCCAGCATCGCGATGATCGCCTCGGGGATCATCTGAAGCTGGATCGCCACCCGGTCACCGGCGACAAGGCCGAGTGACGCGAGCCCGTTGGCGGCCTTGGAGACCTCGTCCTTCAGCTCGGCGTAGGTGAGGTCGCGGGTGTCGCCTGGCTCGCCGACCCAGTGGATCGCGATCTGGTCCCCGTGCCCGGCCTCGACGTGCCGGTCCACGCAGTTGTACGCCACGTTGAGCTTGCCGCCGACGAACCACTTCGCGAACGGCGCGTCCGACCAGTCCAGCACCTGCGACCACTTGGTGTCCCAGCTCAGCCGCTCGGCCTGTTTCGCCCAGAAGGCGTCCCGGTCCGCGTCCGCTTCGCCGTAGAGTGCCGCGGGCGCGTTGGCCTGCGCCGCGAACTCCTCGCTCGGCGGAAAGGTCCGGTTCTCCTGGAGCAGGTTGTCCAACGCTGGGGACTGCTCGGTCATGGTGCAAGGCCTCCTGAAATTGCGGATTCCGCGGGTCACGCCCGGGGGCACGGTAACGACGTTAGCCCTCGAAGTAAAAGGTCGCACCGGGTTGAGTCGCGTCCCGAACGAGCTAATCGAGCCGCGCCGCCAGCCCTTCCCGCACGGCGGGCCATTCCGCGGCGACGACCGAGTACACCGCGGTGTCGCGCAGGGTGCCGTCCTTCCGGATCCGGTGTGCCCGCAGGATGCCTTCGTGCCGCGCCCCGAGCCGCTCGATCGCGCGGCGGGACCGCTCGTTGCGGGAGTCGGTGTGCCAGGTGACGCGGTTCGCGGAGAGGTCCTCGAAAGCCCTGCGCAGCAACAGAAGCTTGGCCTCGGTGTTGAGCGGGGTGCGCTGCCAGGGGGTGCCGATCCAGGTGTGCCCGATGGCGAGGCCGCGGTGCTTGCGGTCCAGCTCGTAGTAGGACGTGGTGCCGGCGACCTTGCCGGTGGCGGCGTCGATCTGGGCCCAGCTGATCCGGTCGGGCGCGGCCAGGATCTCGTCCACCATCCGCCGGGTGTCCGCGGGCTCCGGTGGCCGGTGCAGGCTCAGCCAGGTCCAGATGTCCGGGTCGCGGCCGGCCTCGTGCAGGCCGTCGGCGTGCTCGGGGCCGAGCGGTTCGAGGTGGACGTGCTTGCCGTGCAGGCTGGGGCGGTGGTCCCATTCGTCGGTCATGCGCTCACGCTAAGTCGCCAGGTGGACTTCTAAGAGGGCCAATTCTGAGCTAATCGGACAGGCCACTCGTCGTCTTCGCAGGTGCTCTTATGCTCGCCGGAGCAGACACCGCCCCTCGGTGTCGCGGCAGGGAGGACGGCTGATGGCGGCGGAGCGTGCAGAGCTCACCTGGGAGTTGTTCGGCACGGCCGGCCGGGAACTGGCGGAGGAGATCGACGGCGACGGTTTCGAGCCGGACCTGATCCTCTCCATCGCCCGCGGCGGGCTGTTCGTCGCGGGGGTGCTCGGCTACGCGCTCGACGTGAAGAACCTGCACGTGATGAACGTGGAGTTCTACACCGGGGTGGACCAGCGGCTCGACCTGCCGGTGATGCTGCCGCCGGTGCCCAACGCGGTGGACCTGACCGGGGCGAAGGTGCTGGTCGCCGACGACGTCGCGGACACCGGCGCCACCCTGAAGCTGGTGCGCGACTTCTGCGCCGACCACGTGGCCGAGGTGCGGTGCGCGGTGATCTACGAGAAGCCGCGGTCCGTGGTCTCCTGCGAGTACGTCTGGCGCCGCACCGACCGGTGGATCAACTTCCCGTGGTCGGACCGGCCGCCGGTGACCAAGCGGGCCGGACAGGTGTTGGACGCGTGAACAGCACCGATCCGCTCAAGCCCCTGCTCGACCTCGATGGCGTCGCGGCCGCGGTGAAGTCCGCGCAGGACGCGGTTTTCGCGGTGCACCGCCATCCGGCGAACCTGCGGGGCGGCTCGGCCACTGCGGCCGAGGCCTCGGTGCGCGCGGCACGGGCCTCGGCCGGCATCGACGGTGCCGATCCGGAGATCCCGGAGGACGCCGCGGTGACCGACCCGGTGCTGGCCGGCTCGCTCCGGGTGGCCGAGGCGCTGGAAGGCCTGCTGCCCACTTGGCGCCGGGCCCCGCTCCAGGCACTGGCCAAGATGCACGTGCTGGCCGCGGCCGACCTCGTCGCCGACCCCGCGGCGCTGGGCAGGCCGCGGGCCGGGGACGGGATCGCGGAACGGTTGGAGCTGCTGGCCCAGCTGGTCACCGGGGCGACCTCGGTGCCGGGCCCGGTGCTCACCGCGGTGGTGCACGGCGAACTGCTGACGCTGCGGCCGTTCGGCAGCGCGGACGGGGTGATGGCCCGCGCCGCGGCCAGGCTGGCCATGGTCGCCGGCGGCCTCGACCCGAAGGCGCTGACCGTGCCGGAAGTGGCCTGCTTCCGCCGGATGCGGCGCTACGGCGAGGCGCTGGCCGGCTTCGCCAGCGGCGAGCCGGACGGGGTGCGCGGCTGGCTGCTGTTCTGCTGCGAGGCCTTCGAAACCGGGGCGAAGGAGGCGCGCGGTATCGCCGAAGCGGCCGGCTGAGGTCAGCTCTCCCGGCGCGCGGTGACCATGCCGCCCAAGGCCATCACGTCGTTCAGCCCGCCTTCGAGCGGACGCCGGTAGCGGTCCGCGGCATCGGAGACCGCCTCGGTGGTCACCGTCCAGCCCGCCCAGCGCAGCCATTCGGCGCAGTCCCGGCGCGGTTCGGTCTCCCACAGCGAACCGACGTCCACCCCGAAACTCGCCGACGCCGAGCGGAACATCGGGTGCTCCAGCACGGCCTTGGTCAGCCGGCTGTTCGCGACCTCGACGGCGATCCAGCTGCCGGGCGCGGAAAGCTTGTGCACCAAGGAGAAGAGGTCCTCTTCGGCCTGCGCGGGCAGATAGGGCAGCAGGCCCTCGGCCAGCCAGGCGGTCGGCCGGTCCGGGTCGAAACCGGCCGCGGCGAGCGCGCCGGCCCAGTCGTCGCGCAGATCGGTGGGCACCGGGTGCCACTGGCAGCGCGGTTCGGCGGCGAGCCCGGCCAGCACGTCCTGTTTGAACTCCAGCACCTTCGGCTGGTCCACTTCGTACAGATCGCAGTCCGACGGCCAGTCCAGCCGATACGCGCGGGCGTCCAGCCCGGCGGCGAGCAGCACGACCTGGTCCACTCCGGACTCGGTCGCGGCGGCGAAGTAGTCGTCGAAGAACCGCGACCGCAGCCCCATGTACTGGGCGCACTGGCCCCACACCGCTTCTTCGCCGTCACCCGGTCGCAGCGGCAGCGGGACCGGTGGTTTCGCAGCCCGCACGAACTCCTCCGCGAACGGGTCCCGGACCAGCGGGTCCGGCCGGTGCGTCTCCACCGCGCGGGCGGCGGCGACGCCGAGCGCGGTCAGGCCGACGCTGGAGGTGATGTCCCATTGCTCGAGTTTTCCGGTCATGGTGCCTCCACGAAGTAGGCGCATTACTTAGCATGCCTAACCTACTGTGGCACTGCGCAGCGATTCGCGCACACACCGTGGCCGTAATGCCGGAATTTCTGCCACTGTGATAACCGTCTCAACCTCCGGTGGTCCAAGGTGGACCACCGGAGGTGCGGTACTCAGCTCGCCTTGACCCGCAGTGAGTCCAGGGTGTTCCGGACGTGCCCGCCGTTGGCCGCCAGCGCGTCCGCCGCGTCCCGGGTGTCCACTCCGGACAGTAGGTGCACCAGCGCCACCTTGAGCTCACCGTCCGATTCGGCCAGTGCGTCCGAGCAGTCCTGCGCGCTCATCCCGGTCGCCTCGCGCAGGATGCGCAGGGTCCGCCCGCGCAGCTTCGCGTTGGTCGCCCGCATGCTGACCATCAGGTTCGAGTACGTCCGGCCCAGCTTGATCATCGTCGCGGTGGAGAACGCGGTGAGGATGATCTTCTGCGCGGTGCCCGCCTTCATCCTGGTCGAGCCGGCGATCGCCTCCGGGCCGGTGTTCACCGCGATCAGCACGTCCACCCCGGCGGGCTGGACCGCGCCCGGATTGCCGGAGACCAACCCGGTCCTGGCGCCCCGGCGGGCGGCCGCCTCCAGCGCGCCCAGCACGTACGGGGTGCGGCCGGACGCGGTCAGCCCGAGCACGAAGTCACCCGGTTCGATGCACGCGTTCATCTCGGCCGCGCCCGCTTTGGCGTCGTCCTCGGCGTTCTCCACGGCCTGGCGCAGCGCGCGCTCGCCACCGGCGTGGTGCGCGACGAACCAGTCCGCCGGCACGTTGAAGGTGGGCACCAGCTCGGCTGCGTCCAGGGTGGCCAGCCTGCCCGAGGTGCCCGCGCCCACGTAGTGCACGCGACGGCTGTTGCGCAGCGCTTCGGTGGCGTAGTCCACCGCAACCGCGACCTGGGGCAGTACCGCGCGCACCGCGTCCGGCACCCGGCGGTCTTCCGCGTTCAGCACGCCGAGGATGCCGACGGTGGACATCAGGTCGATGTCCGTCGTACGGGGGTTTCGCTGTTCGGTCGGGGAGTCGACGTGCACCACCTGGCGCGGCACGGTCATCATGCGCCTCACAGTTTCTGTGCTCTTTTCCGAACGCGTGGCTGCGATCGCGTCGAAGGGCTCCCTCATTTGCCGGTCTCCCTCGGGCGCCTTCTGCCGTCCGGCCTGACCCCGAGCCGGTGGGTGCCGACCGCGTCCCTGGTCGCGTCCAGCGCGGAGACCGCGGCGTCCATGTGCCGCTGCGCGACGCCGATGAACAGGCAGTCGATCACGGTGAGCTGGGCGATCCGGCTCGCGGTGGCGCCGGAGCGGAAGGTGGTCTCCCTGGCCGCGGTGGTCAGCACGTGGTCGGCGACCTCGGTGATCGGGGAGCGCGGGAAGTTGGTCAGTGCCACGGTGACCGCGCCGTGTTCGCGGGCCACCCGCAGCGCCTCGACGCTGTCCGTGGTCGCGCCGGTGTGGGAGATGCCGATCGCCACGTCGCCGGGGCTGAGCACGGCCGCCGAGGTGAGCATGATGTGCGTGTCCGACCAGGCGAAGGAGACCCGCCCGATCCGGTGCAGCTTCTGCTGCAGGTCGGCGGCGACGAACGCGCTGGCGCCGACGCCGTAGACGTCCACCCGGCCCGCCGAGGCGACGATCTCGATCACCCGCTGCAGGGTGGGCACGTCCAGCTGGTCGGCGGTCTCTTCGACGGCGCGGGCGTCGGCGAAGCTGACCTTGCCGATCACCGCGGCCAGGTCGTCCTCCGGGCCGATCTCGCCGCCGAGGTTGCGGCTGGACCGGGCCTCGGTCCTGGCGGTGTCCGCGGCCAGCGCGATGCGCAGCTGCGGGTAGCCGCCGACGCCGACCGCCTTGCAGAACCTGGTCACGGTGGTCTCGCTGGTGTTCGCGGCCAGTGCCACCTCGGTGATGCTGCGGCGGGCGACCGAGGACGGGTCGTCGAGGACGACCTTCGCGACCCGCTGTTCAGCACGGGCCAGGCCTGGCAGCAGGGAGCGGATCCGCACCAGCGGACTGGGGTCGATCTCGCGCACCGGCGCCGTGGCGACGTCGGTGCGTACCGGTCCGATCCCGGCAGCAGTGTCCGTGATCGTGGGAAAGTTACTAACCGTTGGCATTTGAGACAAGGTTACCCACATCCTTCGGGGAGAACGCAACCCGGCCGAGCTCATCCGGCCCGGTGCTGCGGTCAAGCAGTTGCCCTGAAAGTCGCTAACCAGGTCGAAGTCGTTAACGTTCACTTGTTAACGACTTGGCAACTTAGTGTCGTCCTCGAAGCGGCGAAACGTGGATTCACCTGGGAATCGGTCGCCAGCCGGTCGCGGTGAGTGACGATGGGTCCCGTTCGCCGTCCAGGACAACCCGACCGTGTTCGAGTACCCGGAGGCCGTCGAGTAAAACGCCGCGGCCGGTGTAGGACTTGTCCGTGCTGTAGCGCCAGCGGAGTATTACCTGGTCAGCGGCGGGGACGGTGGCTCGCACGTGCCACCAGGAGCGATGCCCGTGCCCGGATAGCGAAGGCGTTTCACCTTCGGTCGCGCCGCGCCCGAAAGCCCGCACGGGGACCGGCTGCCAGGTGCTGCCGTCGTTACTCCATTCGAGGAAAAGTCGGTCCGTTACCTCGGTGTCCAAGAAAGCTTCGTAACGGATATCGAGCGGCCCGCCCCCGGTCGCCAGCGGACGGCTGGTCAGGGTGGCCGTGCCGAGATTGCCGATCTCGGAGAACCAGGCGTCCCGGCCACGGGACGGCGGCACCGCCAGCGACCTGGCCAGCGCGGTGGCCCACGCCTCCCGCGCCGGGTTGATCGAACCCCAGTTCCGGCTCGGGTGCACCCGGTTGGTCAGCAGGATCGCGATCGACCTCGACTCCGGGTCGATCACCAGCGTGGTGCCGGTGTACCCGGTGTGCCCCGCGGTCGATGGCGAGGCCAGCCCGCCCATGTAGAACATCCGGTCCAGCTCGAAGCCGAGGCCTTGCGCTTCGCCGAAGGCCTGGTTGTGGTTGGTCAGCATGGTGCGCACGGTGGACTCGCGCAGGATCCGGTGCCCGGCGTAGCTGCCGCCGCCCAGCACCGCCTGGCCGAGGATCGCCAGGTCACCGGCGGTGGAGAAGACGCCGGCGTGGCCGGAGACCCCGCCGAGCGACCAGGCGTTCTCGTCGTGCACCTGCCCGCGCACCATGCTGCGCGGTGGGTTCGCCTGGAACTCCGTCGCCGCGACCCGGTCCAGCTTGGCGGTCGGCGGGTTGTAGCCGGTGTCGGTCATGCCCAGCGGCGCGGTGATCCGGTCGCGGACCACGGCGTCCAGGGTGGCCCCGGTGACCTTCTCGACCAGGAAGCCGAGTGTCATCAGGTTGATGTCGGAGTACAGGTAGGTGCTGCCGGGCGGGTTCTTGAGCGGGCTGTCCAGTACGGCCTTGCGGCGCGACGGGATGTCCGGGTAACCGGCCCACAGCGACGGCGTCGGGTCCGCGTCGAAGCCCGAAGTGTGCGTGAGCAGCTGTTCCACCGTGATCGACTCTTTGCCGTGCACGCCGAACTCCGGCAGGTAACGCACCACCGGCGCGGCCAGCTCCAGCTGCCCGCGTTCGACCAGTTGCAGCACCGCGATCGAGGTGAACAGCTTGGAGATCGAGGCCAGGTCGAAGATGGTGTCGGTGCGCATCGGCAGCTGCTGGTCGACGGGCAGCTCGGTTCCCGCGCCGTCGGCGTAGCGGACCGCGCCACCGGTGGCGAAGCGGTCGACGACCACACCGTCGTGGGCGAGCAGGCCGACCGCGCCGGAGAAGAGCGGGTGACCGGACCCGTCCGGTCGGGTTTTTTCCGTCAGGAACCGTTCCGCGTCGGCGATTCGTGCCGGGTCCAGCCCGACGTCGGCTGGCTGTCCGTCGCGCAGCACCGTGTGCGGCGATGCGAACCCGTGCCGTGGCCGGTCGAACCGCCCGGTGGAGGCTCCGGCCTGGTCGGAGGTGGCGATCGCGCTCGCTCCCGTGGTGGTCAGCGCGGTGGCCGCGACGACCACCGCGACCACGATCTTGCCAGCACGCATGTCAGCCTCACCGGTAGCTCAGGTACTGCCTTCGCCTGGAGTCGAACTGCTCGAGCTCGGCGCGCCAGGAGCCGAGGATCTCGTCCACCCCGGCGCCCGCGTCGACCATCGTTCGGAGCCGGTCGGAGCCGGCCAGTTTGTCGATGAAGTTGTCCGGGCGCCAGCCGAACCGGTCCGGGTGCAGCCGTTTCGCGGTGACCAGCATGGCGACCGCGGTCCGGATCGCGTCGAACCTGGCCGGCTGGGTGAGCACCAGCTGCACCCCGCCGCAGGTCTCGCCGACGAACTTGCCGAAGGTGGGCACGAAGTAGTTCTCGCGGAACTCCACCCCCGGCAGCGCCAGCTCGCCGAGCGCTTCCCGCCACCGCCAGTCCAGCCCCGGCGCGCCGATGGTCTCGAACGGGCGGGTGGTGCCGCGGCCTTCGGAGAACACGGTGCCCTCGAACAGGCCGGTGCCCGGGTACACCAGCGCGGTGTCCGGGGTGGGCATGTTCGGGCTCGGCGGGGTCCAGGTCAGCCCGGTGTCCGCGAACAGCCGGTCACGCCGCCAGCCGCGCATCCCGACCACGTCGAGCTGGGCGAGCCGGACGCCTTCGCCGGGCAGGAACTCCCCGGCGAAGAACCTGGCCAGCTCGCCGACCGTCATCCCGTGCTGCTGGACGATCGGCTTGCGGCCGACCCCGGAGGCGTACGCGGGATCCAGCATCGGGCCGAAAGCCTTGCCGCCCAACGGGTTCGGCCGGTCGAGCAGGACGAACGGCGCACCGGTCCTCGCCGCCGCCACCATCGCCGTGTACAGCGACCAGATGTAGGTGTAGAAGCGGGCGCCCACGTCGGCGATGTCGAAGACGATGGTGTCCACCCCGGCCTTGGTGAACATCCCGGCCAGCTTGGTGGCGTCCGCGCCGTACGCGTCGTACACCGGGATGCCGGTGCGCGGATCGGTGTAGTCGCCTTCGGACCCGCCGGCCTGCGCGCTGCCGCGGAAACCGTGCTCCGGACCGAACGCGGCCACCGGCCGTACCCCGGCGGCGACCATCGAGTCCACGATGTGCTCCAGCCCGGCCAGCACCCCGGTCGGGTTGGACAGCACGCCGACCTTGCGTCCGGCCAGCGGCTGCCAGTGCTGGGCGGCCAGGATGTCCGCGCCGGTGAGCACCCGGCCGGTGCTCTCGTCCGCGACCGCGGGCAGCCCGGAACCGGCCGCCAGCAGCGGGGTGGCCAGTGCGCCCGCGGCGAGGAACCGGCGCCGGTTGAGGCTCACCAGGTCAGGCCGTGGCCGAAGGGGAACAGCACCTTGTCCGGGTCGGCGCCGGTCGGGATGCTGACCGGCAGCTTGCCCTGCGGCGCGATCTTCCCGTGCAGCACCTTGGCCAGCGACGCCATCGTCACCTCGCGCCAGTCGTAGGTGGCCACCCAGGTCGGCACGTCCGCGAAGCCGGGGTCGTACGGCTCCTGCACGGTCACCGCGACCACCGGCTTTCCGGTGTCCTGCAAGGCTTTCACCAGGTTCTGCTGGTTGGTGGCGGTGCGCAGCCCGTTGGTCAGCACGACCACCGTGTCCGCGTTCTTCGCCGCTTCGACCGCCTTCGCCACCTGTGCCGCGTCCGGGCTGGTGCCGGTGGACAACGCGGTCGCGTCCGGGCCGAGCTGCCTGGCCAGCGCGGTGACCGGTTCGGCGGGGTAGCCGGGGTAGTCCGGCCGATTCCAGCCGGTGACCAGCACCTTGCCCGGCTTCAGCGGCAGCAGACCGGCGTCGTTGCGCAGCAGGGTGGTGGTGCGGTCGGTGAGCCGCTGGACCTGCTCGAGGTTCTTGCGGGTGCCCACCTTCTGGTCCACCAGCCGCTCGTTGACCAGCGGCTTGGCCACGATGCCGCGGTTGAACTTCAGCTTCAGGATGCGCCGCACGCTCTGGTCGATCCGCTCCTCGCTGATCCGCCCGCTCGCCACCGCGTCCCGCACGCCCTTGATCGCCACGTTCAGGTCCGGCGGCATCAGCATCTGGTCCACCCCGGCCTCGATCGCGAGCACCGGGATCTCCTCGTCGGAGTGCAGCTCGCGCACGCCCTGCATCTGCAGCGAGTCGGTGACCACCACGCCGTCGTAGCCCAGCTCGTCGCGCAGCAGCCCGGTCATGATCGGCTTGGACAGGGTGGCCGGGTTGCCGGACGGGTCGAGGCTGGGCACGGTGATGTGCGCCGTCATGATCGAGTCGATGCCGGCGTCGATGGCCGCCTTGAACGGCGGCATGTCGATCCGGCGCCACTCCTCCGCGGTGCGCTTGATCTCCGGCAGCCCGTTGTGGCTGTCCGTCGCCGCGTCGCCGTGCCCGGGGAAGTGCTTAGCGGAGGAGGAGACCGCGTCCACCGGCGAGCCGGCGCGCTGGTAGCCCGCGATCTCCGCGGTGACCATCTTGCCGGCCAGCGCGGGGTCGGCGGAGAAGGAGCGCGAGCCGATCACCGGGTTCAGCGGGTTGGAGTTGATGTCCGCGTCCGGCGCGAAGTTCTGGTTGATGCCCATCGCGCGCAGCTCGTGGCCGTTGATGGTGGCCAGCCTCTTCGCGTCCTCGGTGCTGCGCCCGGCGCCGATCGCCATGCTGCTGGGGTACTCGGTCGCCGGGGCGCCGATCCTGGTGACCCGGCCGCCCTCCTGGTCGATCGAGACGATCAGCGGCAGCCGGGTGCCGGAGTCGAGCGCGGCCCGCTGCAGCCCGTTGGAGAACCTGGCCAGCTGGGCCGGATTCTCCACGTTGTCCGTACCGGGGTTGTTGAAGTAGATGACCCCGCCGACCTGGTACCGCTGGACCACCTCGGCCGGGGTGCCGACGCCGTACTTCTTCTGGTTGCTCTCGTTGACCTCGTCCGCCGCCTTGCCGAAGACGTCGGCCACGAACAGCTGCCCGATCTTCTGGTCCAGGGTCATGCCCTGCAGCGCCTGCCTGCCGAACGCATCCGCTTCGGCGTCCGCCTCCTGCTGCTGCCGCGCGGCCGCGGTCTGCGACTGCTGGTTCAACGCGGACGCCGGGCTGGCGCCCGCGACCCCGGTGATGGCGAGCAGACCGGCGCAGGACGCGGCGAGCACATGGATCCCCCGTTGGCGGGCACGGTTGTGCGCATGTCGGACGGTCACGGCAGCCTCCCTGTTCTCCTCGCGCGGTGCCGTTCGGGCACGACACGAAACAAGCCGGGCTGACACGGAAATCTTCTCACCGAATCCCCCGGCACCGGGAAGCTACTTTCCGAACCCCGGCAGGTCAACGACCCACTGTGCCGTTCGGAGTACTCAGCGCGATCTTTCTCGGTGAACCAAACTTTTCCCAACTCCCTCGGCGCGTCGCGCCGGGCCGCCGGGAGGCAGAAATAATCCGGCGGGGCGTCCCGTGAAGGGCGCCCCGCCGGATCGCGCGAACTGTCGGGTTACCAAGCGTGCAACTCCAGTCGTACCTACCTGGACTCGGCGTCCGGCGTCCCGGTACGCAGTCCCTAGACGACAAGCCTCCCGCGGCGTGCTGTGCGTGGGTGCCCGGAGTCCGCGCACGGAGATCTCTCGGGGTGGACCAGGCTTCTCTTCTGCCTACTCCCTGGCCGACAAGATGTCCGCACTCACTTTCTACCCAGTGATGGCCGTCACTACAAGAGCGCAGACGGGTGCACCGGTACAGAGGCTCGATTTAGTGACGCGGGCACCCTGCGCGACGGCGGGATCGAGGTCTTCGCTGGCAGAAGCCGCCGTGTGGGTGGCCGGATCACGGCTCACCCGCACACCGCGTGCGTCAGCCACCCTCCTTGCCCTTGCGGTTCCGGTTCCGCCGGCTCACGCCGTACCAGGTGGCGCCGGCCGCGACGGCGCTGACGCCGACCCCGACCGCCATCACGGTCGCCGAAGGGGTCGGGATCCGGTGCCGCAGGGACACCGGGCTGTTGAAGGTGAGCACCGGCCAGCCGCGTTCCACGGCGACCTTGCGCAGCGCCCGGTCCGGGTTCACCGCGTGCGGGTGGCCGACGGCCTCCAGCAGCGGCAGGTCCGTGCTGGAGTCGGTGTAGGCGTGGCAGGCGGCGAGGTCGTACCCGTGCTCGGCGGCGAGCCGCTTGGCCGCGAGCGCCTTCTCCTCGCCGTAGCAATAGAAATCGACCTTCCCGGAGTAGCGGCCGCCGATCACCTCCATCCGGCTGGCCACGCTCATCGTCGCGCCGACCATCTCCGCGATCGGCGTGGCCAGTTCGTCCCCGGTGGCGGAGAGCACGATGACGTCGTGCCCGTCGTTCTTGTGCCCGGTGATCAACGCGGCGGCCTCCGCGTAGACGAGCGGGTCGACCACGTCGTGCAGGGTCTCGTGCACGATCGCGCGGACCTGCGCGACATCCCAGCCGGTGCACAGCGCGGAGATCTGCGCGCGCATCCGCTCCGTCTTGGCCGCGTCCGCACCGGCCAGCGCGAACGCGAGCTGCGCGTAGGCGGTCTTGAGCGCCGCGCGGCGGCTGATCAGGCCCTGCCGCAGCAGCGGGCGGCTGAAGGCCATCGCGCTGGACGAAGCGATGATCGTCTTGTCGAGATCGAAGAACGCCGCGATCGCGGGCCCTGGCGTGTCGGCGGTGCTGGTCGCTGTGCTCGTCCGCGAGCTACTGGGGTCGGCCACGTAACCAGGATAGGAGGACCGTGCCGGGGCAGGCCGTTGGCAGACCACAAACGTCGCCGTGTGGTGCGAAAATGAACGACTAGAGCGGGAAATCGATTGCCCGGTACCCGTTATCGAATTGTGCGTGGCGTTTTTTGCCCCATCGCGTGCTTTTCCGAGTTACAGTTGGCTCAACCGGTGATACACCGGGCCGGTTCAGTCCGACCCCCCGGGGCTGAACCCCTGGCGACCCCCGTCCCTCCCCCCTGGCGGGGGTCGCCTCATATCCAGGGCTTTCCGCCCGCTCAAGCGGTATCTGCGGCTTTGGCTCACGCGCGTGCGCGAATTATGCCGGACCCGCCGACAATTTCGCCGGTTAAACGCCGTACAAGAGCCGAGTTGTGCACAGCACCCCGGTTATCCACAGTCCGGCCGCCGCTCTCTTGTGCCGGTCGCGGCCGCGGCGCGACGGTTGTGGGCAGTCCGGCATCGCGGTGACGCCGGTCGTGAACCCACTCGAACCGGGGGACTTGCCATGACTCGGAAGCGTCCGCTCGTGGTCGCCAGCGACGAGGTCGTGCTCGACGAAATCCTGCGGCTGGCCACGGTGGCCGGCTGCGACACCGAACGCGCGCCGGACCTGGTGTCCGCGCGGCGGCACTGGATGGCCGCGCCGCTGGTGCTGCTCGACGAAGACGCGGTAGGTGAGAACGAGCCGTCGTCGCCCCGGCGGCAAGGAGTGCTGCTGGTGTGCAAGGGCGAGCCGCGTGAGGACACCTGGCGGCGGGCCTTCGCCGCGGGCGTCGAACGCGTTGTGTCCCTTCCGGACGGTGAAGCCGGTCTGCTCGCGGAGCTCGCCGAGGTGGCCGAAGGTCCTGGTGCCGAAGGCGGCTGCGTGCTCGGCGTGATCGGCGGCCGCGGTGGTGCCGGCGCTTCCGTGCTGGCGGTGAGCGTCGGGTTGCGTGCCGCGCGCACCGGTGGCGCCCTGCTGGTGGACTGCGACCCGCTCGGCGGTGGCGTGGACATGGTGCTCGGTACCGAGCGGGACGAGGCGCCGCGGTGGTCGACCCTGTGCGTGGAGGCGGGCCGGGTTTCGGTTCCGGCCCTGCACGCGGCACTGCCGCAGCGGCGCCACGGCGCGGTGAAGCTGTCCTACATCTCCTGCGACCGCACCGGTGACGGGCCCACCGGCCCCGCGGTGGCCGCCGTGGTGGACGCCGGACGGCGCGCGGGCAACGTGGTGGTCTGCGATCTGCCCCGTCAGCTCGGCGCGGCGGCTTCGGCCGTGGCGGAACGCGCGGACCTGGTGGTCCTCGTCGTACCGGCCGAGGTCAGGGCCGCGGTGGCGGCGAAATGCGTGCTGGACAGGCTGGCCCAGCGCACCGGCAAGGTGCGCCTGGTGGTCCGCGGCCCGGCACCGGGCGGGCTGATGCCCGACCAGGTGGCCAGTTCCGTCGGCCTGCCGCTGCTCACCTCGATGGCGCCGGAGCGGGCCGTGCCCAGGATGTTGGAACGCGGCGAGTTCAGCCCCCGGCCGCGCGGTGCGCTGGACACCGCGGCCGGTTCGGTGCTGGCCGCGTTGCGGGCCGAGGCCGGATCGGTCGTGCCGCGGTGAGTGCCGAACTGCTCGACCGGGTCCGGCGCAGGCTGGCCGGCAGTGGTTTGCCCGCCGACCCGCGGGCCGTCGCCGAAGCGGTGCGCGCTGAGGCGGGTGGCCTGCTCGGCCCGGCGGACATGTTGGACACCCTTCGCGTCTTGCGGCACGAGCTCGTCGGCGCGGGACCGCTGGAGCCGTTGCTCGCCGAACCGGGCGTCACCGATGTGCTGGTCACCGGGCCGGACGAGGTCTGGGTGGATGGCACCGCCGGCCTGCGCCGGACCGAGGTGCGGTTTCCCGGTGACGACGCGGTCCGCAAACTCGCCCAGCGGCTGGCGCTCGCGGCCGGGCGGCGGCTCGATGACGCACAGCCCTATGTGGACGGATGGCTGCCGGGAGCCGGGCCGCACGGCCGGATCCGGCTGCACGCGGTGCTGCCGCCGATCGCGGCCGACGGCACCTGTGTCTCGCTGCGGGTGCTCCGCCCAGCCGTGCACGATCTCCAGACCCTGTGCGCGCTCGGCACTTTCGACGGCGACGGCGCGGAGCTGATCCGCTCGGTGGTGGCGGCCCGGCTCGCCTTCCTGGTCACCGGGTGCACCGGCGCGGGCAAGAGCACCCTGCTGGCGGCGATGCTCGGCATCGTCCCGGCCGGCGAGCGCATCGTCTGCGTGGAAGACGCCGGCGAACTCCAGCCGGCGCACCCGCAGTTCGTCCGGCTGGTCGCGCGTCCGCCCAATGTGGAGGGTGCGGGCGCGGTCACCCTGCGCGATCTCGTCCGGCAGGCGCTGCGGATGCGGCCCGACCGGCTGGTGGTCGGGGAGGTGCGCGGCCGCGAGGTCTGCGAGCTGCTCACCGCGCTGAACACCGGGCACGACGGCGGCGCCTGCACCCTGCACGCGAACTCGCCGTCGGAGGTTCCGGCGCGGCTGGAGGCGCTGGCCGCACTGGGCGGGCTGTCCAGTGCGGCCCTGCACAGCCAGCTTGCCGCCGCCGTGCAGGTGGTGCTGCACATGCGTCGTGCCGCGGCGGGCCGCCGGCGGCTGGCCGAGGTGGGCGTGGTGACTCCGAGCGCGGCCGGGGTGGTGGTGCGTCCGGTTTGGACGGCGGGCCGGTGGACAGAGCATCGCGCGCTGCTCGACGGACTGCTCGGGCGGCGGTTGCCATGATCGCCACCGTTTTCGCCGCCGTGGCACTGCTGAGCTGGCCGGATCCGGACCCGGCCGGACGGCTGCACGCCTTGTCGGTGGCCGCGGTCCGGCGCACCCGGACGAGGATCGGGCCGGTCCGGCTCCGATACTGGCTGCTCCTGCTCGCCGTAGTCCCCGTTGCGGTATTGGCCGGGCTGCCCGGCGTGCTGGGCTTCGGCCTGCTCGCCATGGCATGGGTCCGCCAGGCCCGGCGGCGCGACCTCGATGCGGCGGCCGTCTCCTCGGCGCGGTCGCTGGCCGAAGCGCTGCGGGTGATGGTCGCCGAGCTGCGGGCCGGCGCGCCTCCAGCCGTCGCGGCCGAATCCGCCGCGGCGGACGCGCCAGCGGCGATCGCGGCCGCGATGCGCGAGGTGGCCTCCTCCGCGCGGCTCGGTGGAGAGCTCGGTGTCGAACCCGGCCCGGTGCTCGACCAGCTGGCCAGGGCCTGGTCGCTGACCCAGCGGCACGGCCTGCCGATGGCAGAGGTGCTGGACGCGGTCCGTCGGGACCTGGTCGCCGCCGTCCGGCTCACGGCCAGGACGAGGGCGGCCATGGCCGGTCCCCGGTCCAGCGCGGTGGTGCTGGCCCTGCTGCCCGCACTCGGGCTGCTGCTGGGCGAGGCGATGGGCGCCATGCCGTTCCGGGTGCTGACCGGCACCGCGCCGGGCCAGGTCCTGCTGGTGCTCGGTTGTGCGCTGGTCTGCGCCGGAATGACCTGGAGCGCCCGGATCGCCGCGGGTCAGGTCGTGCTGCGATGAGTAGTGGTCCGTTGCCGGCGCTGCTGCTGCTTGCCGGGTCCCTGCTGGTGCTACCGCGGTGGCAGGCCGCGAGCGCGCGGCTGGGCGGCGTCGGCCCGGTCCGGCGGAGCGAGCGGCGACGGCGGCTGCCCCGTTCGCCCGCGGGCTGGCTGGCGGTCAGCGTGGCGGCGATCTGCTTCGCCCTGTTCGGCTGGCCCGCCGGGGCGCTCGCCGCGGTGCCCGCCGGTGGGGTGAGCTGGCTGCTGGTGACCAGGCTGTCGCGCCGTGCCGGCGCGGCCACCGCGGTCGATGCCCGGCGGCTGGCCACCACCTGGGATCTGCTCGCCGCCTGTCTCCGGTCGGGGCTGCCGGTGCCGGTGGCGATCCGGGTGGTCGCCGACGGTGCACCCACCGGCGCGGCCGCGGCGCTGCACTCGACCGCCGGGCTGTTGGCACTCGGCGCCGACCCGGCCGAGGCGTGGGCGCCCGCGCGAGCCTGCGCGGACACCGCCGGACTCGCGGCCGCCGCCCGCCGCACCGCCCGCTCGGGCGCCGCACTGGCCGACGCCTGCGCGGAACGAGCCGAAGAGGTCCGGGCCTCGCTGACCGACCAGATCGAAGCCAGGGCGCAACGTGCGGGCGTGCTGGTCGCCGCCCCGCTGGGGCTGTGCTTCCTGCCCGCCTTCCTCTGCCTCGGCGTACTGCCGGTGGTGCTCGGCCTGGCCGGCAGGCTCACCGTTCTGCCCTAGCAACCGTCCACAATAGACATAATTGGAAGGAAACGGCATGACCTCGCGACGAGCACTCCGGCGGCTGGCTGCACTGACCACCGGTGATGACGGGATGAGCACCACCGAATACGCGATCGGCACCATCGCGGCGGCGGCCTTCGCGGCCGTGCTCTACACCGTGGTGACCGGCAACTCGGTGGGCGAGCTGCTCGACTCACTGATCCGCAACGCGCTCTCGGTGAGCTTCTGATGGGCCGCCACCCCGTGTCGGCCGAGCGCGGTGCGGTCACCGTGGAAGCCGCGATCGCGCTGACCGCGATGGTCCTCGTCTTCGGGGCGATACTCGGCGGGGTGGCGGCGGTGACCGGGCAGCTCCGGTGCGTGGACGCCGCGCGCGAGGCGGCCCGCATGGTCGCCAGGGGCCAGCCGGGGCTGGCCGCACAGGTGGTCGCCGAGATAGCCCCGCACGGGGCGCGGCTCGACGTGCGGCAGGAGGGAGAAACGGTCACCGTGCGGGTACTCGCCGATCGGGCAGGCATCGGCCTCGAGGCCAATGCCTACGCGATGCTCGAGCCCGGGGTAGGGGCCAGCGGTGCGCCGCCGTAGCCGCCCGGGGGACGCCGGGATGGCGACGGTGTGGGCCGCCGGCGCGATCGTGGCCCTGCTGGTGGTCGGTGCCCTGCTGTACGCGCTCGGTGCGGCGGTGCTGGTCAGGCACCGGGCGACCGGTGCCGCCGACCTCGCCGCACTGGCCGCGGCGGGTGGCGTGACCGCCGGTGAGGCGGCCGCCTGCGCCAGGGCGCGCTGGGTGACCGACCGGATGGCGGTCCGGCTGCTGACCTGCCGTTTCGACCAGGTGGACGCACTGGTCGAGGTGGAGGCGGCGCTACCAGGCCTGCTCGCCGGGTTCACCGGGCCGGTCGCGCGGGCCAGGGCCGGTCCGGCGGCGCACGGCTGAACGGCCGAGGTGCGGCGAGCGGCACCGGTCGCCCGGTAGGTCCGGTCGTCGCGGCGCGAGCAGCGGTCGGTGCCATACGGCGAGCGGTCGGCGCCGGTCCTGCCGCGAGGCGGCACAATAGGGCAGAAAGCGTTGCCCCGCAAGGGAAATTGGGGCGAACCTGGAGGCGCCAGCCGTTCGCCCTGCTGACCGCCCCGGCGGACCGGTGATCGACGAAGGGCGTTCTGCCGGGCGATGTGTCCAGGTTCACTCGTCGTGCCGGAACCACCGGTTGTCGCGCGGGCACTTCCGGCAGTTTGCAACTTGCCGTTTATTTGAATCAGACGACGCCGTGCGACGGCGGAGTGAGCGGAGAGAGCCAAGAGAGGCAGAAAGAACGATGTTGGACACGGACTGGTCGGACAGCTGGCGCGGAGCTTTCCGCATCGAGCTTCGCGCGGAGGCCATCGGCCTCGCTTCCCGCGGGTGGCCGGTGCTTCCGGGCACCTATCCGGCGCTGGACACGGCCGAGCAGGGCGGCGACAACACCGCCTGGTTCGGGCCGGTGCCCGCACAGGAGAACTGGCGTGAGCTGCTCGGTGCGCACCCGCATCAGGTGGCCTCGTGGTGGACCGGCACGCCGTGGAGCCTGCTCGTGGCCACCGGCACCGTGCTGGATGCGGTCGAGGTGGACGACCACCTCGGCAAGCAGGCCGCCCGTCTGCTGCGGCTGACCGGCCAGCCCGCGCCGATCGTGGCGATGCCGAACGGCCGCTGGTTGTTCCTGACCACGGTCGCCGACCGGGTGCCGGCCGTGCTGGCCGAGCACCAGTCGGTCCGCTGGCACGGTGCGGACAGCTGGGTGCCGCTGCCACCCACCCCGTTCCAGCACGGTGTCGTGCACTGGCGGGTCAAGCCCGAGGTCTGGGGCTGGCAGCTGCCGGAGGCACACGTGGTGCACGACGTGCTGGCCCGTGCGCTCGAGAACGCCGCCGACGCGGTTCAGCCCTTCGCCGCCGTGGAACCCTCCGCGGCCTGATCACCAACGACGACCCCGTGGCCATGCCGGCCGCCGTGCTCACACACAGCCCTCAGCACGGTATCCAGTACGGCCACCGCCCCCGCCTTGTCCAGTGGTTCGTTGCCGTTCCCGCATTTCGGTGACTGGACGCAGGACGGGCATCCCGCCGGGCACTCGCAGGAGATGATCGCCTCCCGCGTAGCGGCCAGCCATGGGACCAACGCGGCAAAGCCGCGGTCGGCGAATCCCGCACCCCCGGGATGGCCATCGTGCACGAACACCGTCGCCTCCCCGGTGTCTCCGTGCAAAGCGGTGGAAACGCCCCCGATGTCCCATCGGTCGCACGTAGCGAACAGCGGTAGCAGGCCGATCGCCGCGTGCTCGGCGGCATGCAGGGCACCGGGGATGCGCGCCGGATCGAGTCCGGCGCCCCCCGGTGCCCTGTTTTCCCCGGTCCCCACCGAATTCCCGGTCAGCAGGTCGTCGGCGACGGTGTACCAGACGGCTCTGGTGCGCAGCTCGTTCTCGGGCAGATCCAACGGGATCTGGTCGAGGATCTGGCCGGACGGCAGCCTGCGCAGATAGCCGACCACCTGCGACGTCACCGACACCTCGCCGAGGCAGACCCGCACCCCGCCGTAGTCGAGGCGCTGCTGGGTGTTCAGCACCGTGATGTCCACCAGCTCGCGCGGAGACGTGTTCCATTCCGGGTCCTCCGCGTGCACCAGCGCCAGGCCGGACTCGAAGTCGAGCTCGTCCACCACGTAGGACGAGCCCTGGTGCAGGTACACCGCGCCGGGATGCACGGTGGTGCAGGCCGAACCGGGGTCCACCGTGCCGAGCATCCGGGAGGTTTCCGCCTCCACCACGGCGAACTGCTCGCCGCCGGAGCCGCGGATGTCCACCTGGTGCTGCGGCCGGTCCCGCGAAGTCCAGTACCAGCCGCTCTGCCGACGGCGCAACACCTTGTCCGCGACCAGCCCGTCCAGCACCTCCCTGGCCGCGGCGCCGCCGAAGGTCTCCAGCTCGCCGGTGGTCAGCGGCAGCTCGGCCGCGGCGCAGGCCAGCTGGGGCGCGAGCACATAAGGGTTCGTCGGGTCGAGCACGGCCGTCTCCACCGGGCGGTCCAGGATCGCCGCCGGATGGTGCACCAGATAGGTGTCCAGCGGATCGTCGCGGGCCACGAACACCACCAGTGCGCTGTCGCCGGACCGCCCGGCGCGGCCGGCCTGCTGCCAGAACGAGGCCAGGGTGCCGGGATAGCCGGCCAGCACCACCGCGTCCAGCCCCGCGATGTCCACGCCCAGTTCGAGCGCGTTCGTGGTGGCCACCCCGAGCAGCCTGCCCGCCAGCAGCGCCCGCTCCAGCGCCCGGCGCTCCTCCGGCAGGAAGCCAGCCCGGTAGGCCGCCACCTGCTCGGCCAGCGAACCGTCCACTTCGGACAGGATGCGGCGGGCGGCGAGCGCGGTCAGCTCGGCGCCGCGCCGGGAGCGCACGAAAGCCAGCGAGCGGGCGCCCTCGATGACCAACTCGGCCAGGATCCGCGCGGTCTCGGCGCCGGCGGAGCGGCGCACCGGGGCGCCGTTCTCCCCGGACAGGTCGTCCAGCAGCGGCGGCTCCCACAACGCCACCGTCCTGGCGCCGCGCGGCGAGCCGTCCGCCGTCACCGGCGTGACCTGAACCCCGGTCAGCCTGGTGGCGAACTCGGCGGGATCGGCCGTGGTCGCGGAAGCCAGCACGAAGACCGGGGATGAGCCGTAGTGCCGCGCCACCCGTTGCAGCCGGCGCAACAGCAGTGCCACATGCGAGCCGAACACCCCGCGGTAGCTGTGGCACTCGTCGATGACCACATAGGACAGGCGGCGGAAGAACCTGGCCCACCGGGAGTGCGCGGACAGGATGCCGCGGTGCAGCATGTCCGGGTTGGTGAACACCCACCTGGCGTGCGTGCGCACCCAGTCCCGCTCGGCCAGCGGGGTGTCCCCGTCGTAGCCGGCCGGGCGCACCCCGGCGGCGTCCAAAGAGGACACCGAGCGGAGCTGGTCCGCGCCGAGCGCCTTGGTCGGCGAGAGGTACAGCGCACAGGCCCGCTCGTCGGCGGCCAGGGTGGAGAGCACCGGCAGCTGGTAGCACAGCGACTTGCCGGACGCGGTGCCGGTGGAGACCACCACGTGCCGTCCCTGGTAGGCCAGCGACGCCGCCTCGATCTGGTGCGCCCACGGCCGCTCGACCCCGGCACCGCGCAGCGCGTCCACCACCGGGACCGCCGCCCACTCCGGCCAGCCGGCGAACCGGGCCTGCCTGGCCGGCTGCTCGGTCACGTGGGTGACCGGGTTCGCCGACTCCGGGATGCCGGCGGTCACCCGGCGCAGTAGCCGCCGGGCCCGGTCGCTCTCTGCGGCACCTTCCACTCGCCGAGCTTCGCACAGGGCACCGACAGAGCGGCCAGACCCTGTTTGATCCCAGGAGAAATCGGTCCAGTGAGCAGACTCACAGCCTGTACGCAGCGTGTTCTCGATGGGACGCCTTGCGGCGTGCTGAAGCAGTACCAATACACTCCGGCAAACCACACCACTTGTGGTGTAGATCCCATGCCAGCGTCGGTACGGCCGGTTCCCCGTCCGTCCGTCGCCGGCTTAAGGCGACGTTTCCAGGAGGACGGATGTCCCGGCAGTTCCTCGCGGAGGGCCTAGAGCTCTCCGGAGGTGACTACACCATCGTGGCTGTAGTCGCCGTGGTCGCCCTTGCCGCACTGGTCGTTGGCTACTTCCTGCTCAAAGAGGTGCTGGCCGCCGGCCAGGGCACCGCCAAGATGCAGGAGATCGCCAAGGCAGTGCAGGAAGGTGCGGCTGCCTACCTCAAGCGGCAACGCAACACCCTCGCCATCTTCGGCGTAGTGGTGTTCGTACTGCTCTTCGCGCTCCCGGCTGAGGACGTGGGCGAACGTATCGGCCGATCGATCTTTTTCCTGGTCGGGGCCGGTTTCTCGTTCACCATCGGCTATCTCGGCATGTGGCTGGCCACGCAGGCGAACCTGCGGGTGGCGGCCGCGTCGAGGGAGGACGGCGGCCGGGAAAAGGCGATGCGGGTGGCGTTCCGCACCGGCGGTGCGGTCGGCATGGCCACCGTGGGCCTCGGCCTGTTCGGTGCCGCGCTGGTCGTGCTGGTGTACGCCGGGCAGGCACCGAAGGTGCTCGAGGGCTTCGGGTTCGGTGCCGCGCTGATCGCCATGTTCATGCGTGTCGGCGGCGGCATCTTCACCAAGGCCGCCGACGTGGGCGCGGACCTGGTCGGCAAGGTCGAGCAGGGCATTCCCGAGGACGACCCGCGCAACGCGGCCACCATCGCCGACAACGTCGGTGACAACGTGGGCGACTGCGCCGGGATGGCGGCGGACCTGTTCGAGTCCTACGCGGTGACCCTGGTCGCCGCGCTGATCCTCGGCAGCGTCGCGTTCGGCGTGGACGGCCTGCTCTTCCCGCTGATCGTGCCCGCCATCGGCGTGATCACCGCGGTGATCGGGGTGTACATCACCAAGGCCAAGGTCGGCGAAAGCGGACTTACCACGATCAACAAGGCGTTCTACATTTCCGCGGTCATTTCCGCGGTGCTGTCCACGATCGCCGCGTTCATCTTCCTGCCCGGCAGCTTCGCCGGCTTCGGTGACGCATTTGCCGCCACGGAAGGCAACCCGGCGGTCATCGCGACCATCTCGGTGATCATCGGCATCGTGCTGGCCGGCATCATCCTCTGGCTGACCGGCTACTACACCGGCACCGAGCACAAGCCGGTCAAGGACGTCGGCAAGACCTCGGAAACCGGTGCCGCCACGGTGATCCTGTCCGGTCTCTCGGTCGGTTTCGAGTCCGCGGTCTACACCGCGATCGTGATCGGTGGCGCGGTGTTCGGCGCCTACCTGATCGGTGGTTCGGTGGCCCTGTTCGCCGTCGCGCTGGCCGGTACCGGCCTGCTCACCACGGTCGGCGTGATCGTCGCGATGGACACCTTCGGCCCGGTTTCGGACAACGCGCAGGGCATCGCGGAGATGTCCGGTGACGTGGACGAGAACGCCGCGCAGATCCTGACCGAGCTGGACGCGGTGGGCAACACCACCAAGGCGATCACCAAGGGCATCGCGATCGCGACCGCAGTACTGGCCGCGACCGCGCTGTTCGGCTCCTACCAGGACTCGATCCGCCAGGCGCTGCAGGACATCGCGGCGGCCGGCGGCAGCATCGCCGAACTGCCGAAGTCCTTCCTGGACACCATCGTCACGCCGAACACCCTGGTCGGTGTGCTGATCGGGGCGGCGGTCGTGTTCCTGTTCTCCGGGCTCGCGATCAACGCGGTGTCCAGGGCGGCGGGCGCGGTGGTCTACGAGGTGCGCCGTCAGTTCCGGGAGATCGCCGGCATCATGGAGGGCACCACCAGGCCGGAGTACGGCCGCGTGGTCGACATCGTCACCCGTGACTCGCTGCGCGAGCTGGCCACCCCCGGCCTGCTCGCGGTGTTCGCGCCGATCGCGGTCGGCTTCGGGCTCGGTACCGGTGCGTTGGCCGGCTACCTCGGCGGCGCGATCGCGACCGGCACCCTGATGGCCGTGTTCCTGGCCAACTCCGGTGGTGCGTGGGACAACGCCAAGAAGCTGGTGGAGGACGGCAACCACGGTGGCAAGGGTTCGGACGCGCACGAAGCGACCATCATCGGTGACACCGTCGGTGACCCGTTCAAGGACACCGCCGGCCCGGCGATCAACCCGCTGATCAAGGTGATGAACCTGGTTTCGCTGCTGATCGCGCCCGCGGTGGTGCAGTTCTCGATCGGCCCGGACGCTTCGGCCGGGGTCCGGATCGCCATCTCGCTGGTCGCGGTGGCGATCATCGTGGCCGCGATCGTGGTGTCCAAGCGCCGCGGTACGGCGATCGCGGACACTCCGAGTGACAGTTCGGCGACGGCGACGGCTTCCTAGCCGCTCCTCGTTTCGCCACGCCGGGCCCGCCACGCGAACCGCGTGGCGGGCCCGTTGTCGTCGGTGCAGGTCCGGCGTGCGGCGCCGGAGTTTTCCCGCGCCGCACGCCGGACCTGGCGGCTTCGCGAGTTGCGTTCAGTTTTGTGATCGGTACCGTCGGAGCGGCTGTGCCCACGTTGCCTGGAGGTGTTGGTCTTGCGGCCGGGGAAGACCGTTTTCATGGCGCTGGCCGCGCTGTGCCTCTGCCTCACCGGTTGTGGCCGCTCCGCGCCGGTGTCGCCGGCCGGTGAGCCGGAAGGGCCGGGCATCACCCAGGGCGAGGCCGCACAGCAGGACGAGGCGATGCGCTGGGCGGACGGCTACTGCTCGTCGGTGAGCGGGCTGGTGGACACCCTGGCCACCATGCCGGTGGTGGATCCGAGCAGCCAGCAGCGGGCCTTCCAGACCTCCGGCGAGCTGCTCGGCGCGATGGTCAGCGGGCTGGACCGCACGCTGAGCGGGCTCGGCGGGCTGCCGCCGTCGCCGGTGGCCGGCGCGGACAAGGTACGGGCCGACGCGCTCGGTTCGTTCACCGCGATCCGGGACCGCACCGCGGCCGCCAAGCAGCGGCTGGAAGCGGCACAGGGCGATCCGGCGGCGGGCCGGGCCGCGCTGAACGAGGCGCAGGCGCCGCTGGCCGATGTCTCGCGGCTGAACCTGCTGGCCGGTTTCGAGACCAGCCCGGAGCTGACCGCGGCGAGCAGCCGGGCACCGGCCTGCCTTCAGCTCAGCACGCAGGGGCCGTCGGCGAGCCTGACCCCGCCGCCGACCTCCGGACGCTGACTCGGCGCTTTCCGCTGCCGAAGTCTCGCCAGGAGTCGAACAAGTGTTCTAAGCTGCTCGGGTGGAGCAGATCTCCATCTTTTCGGCGGAGGCGAGCGCGCCCAGCGTCGCCGACCTCGCCGGGGTGCTGTGCGGCCAGGGACAGCTGGCCGCTTTCGGGCGCACCGCGGCCAGGTTGTCGGTGGTGGTCGACGAGCCGTGGCGGGCCGGGCTGCTGGCCGCGGAATGCACGCTGCGCGGGGCGGCCGCGCAGGTGGCAAGGTCGGACTTCGGGCAGCCGCTGGTGCGCACCGCGTTCCGCAAGGACCTGCTCGGCATGGCCACGGCCTGGCAGCCGGGTGCGGTCAAGGAGGTGCCACCGAAGTTCCGGCTGACCGGTGCGGCGCTGCGGATGTGGGCGCTGACCGGCGGGCGGTGGATCGACGGCGGTTATCTGCTCTCGTTGGACGAGCACGCGCCGGAGACCCATCCGGCGCTGGCCGAGGCGATCCGCGCGCTGGGCGTGGCGGGCGCCCGGCTCACCGGGCCGGGCATCAAGGTGGCCGGGCGACGGCGGCTGGCGGTGCTGGCCGAGCTGATCGGCAGGGCGCCGCCGGGGGCCGAGCCCGCCTGGCCGGTGTCCGTGCCGGCCAGGCGGGCGAGCTGAGCCGCTAGGGCTTGGGCAGCTTGCAGTCCGGCTGGTTCAGGTCGATCTCGCCGCGCGGGGCGAGGCAGCCGTGGAACAGGTAGGTCTGCTGGCCGTAGTTGGTCCCGTGGCGGACCGTCACGTTGCCGTTCTCGTCCACCTCGCACGGGTTGTTGTCCGTGCAGCGCTCACCGCTCTCGTTGCCGGTGTTGTTCACGCCGACGACCTTGCCCGAGGCGCGGTCCACGATCGGCGAGCCGGAGGTGCCGCCGATGGTCTTGCACTCCGGGGTGTAGCGGATGGAGTCCTTCCAGGTCCAGCTCCCCTCGCGCAGCTGGTACGGGAAGCCGTCGATCGAGCAGGAGTAGATGCGCTTCCAGTAGCCCGAGATGACGTCGATCGCGGACCCGGCGGTGGGATGCGCGTCGGACAGCTCCAGCGCCTTGATGCCGTAGCTCTGGTCGATCTGGGCGTAGCTGGTGCTCAGCTGGTAGAGCGAAGCGTCGGTGTCGGTCATCGTGGCGTAGATGATCTTCGTCGCCCTCAGCTGCCCGACGGTGGACTGACCGTCCGTGGAGAGCAGGGAGAAACTCCTGGTGGACGGCTGGTTCACGATCACTTCGCCCGGTCCGGGGAAGCCGGATTCCAGGCAGTGCCCGTTGGACAGCACCAGCGCCGGATCGGTGTCCGCGGCGCCGACCGGCTTGACGACGGAGCCGGAACAGTTGGACAGTGCGACGATGCCGTGGAAGTCCGGGGCCAGGATGGTGGCGGTGCTGGCACCGGCGGCGGCCGGTACGGCGGTCGCCATTCCGATGGCGGTCAGTATTGTCATGGCAGCGGTCAGTAGGCGCCGGCGCATGGTTGATCCTTCCGGTCGAGGGCTGTAGTTAGTCAACAGCCCACCATTGGTGCCCGCCACCTGCGAAGGGTGGTTATCGGTGACCGGCCGTGGCTGTGCTCGGCGTCACGTGCTAGGTGTGGAGTAGAAACGCCACCGGGCCCGGCGGCGATGCGTTCCACATGGTTCACCGCGGCGTGTTGCGGCACCTAGCCGTACGCCGGGACGCGACAAAGGGCACACTGACGGGTCGAACAGACGTCGCGCCGAAGCGGCGAGGAATGAGCGGAGAGCGGACAGCGTGGCTGGATCGGCACGGACCAAGAAGAGCGACGCGGCTGGCGACGGCACCGGCCGTCGGCGGCTGGTGATCGTCGAGTCACCGACCAAGGCCCGGAAGATCGCGCCGTACCTCGGCGGAAACTACGTCGTCGAATCCTCTCGCGGTCATATCCGCGACCTGCCGCGCGGCGCCGCCGACGTGCCGGCCAAGTACAAGGGGCAGCCGTGGGCGCGGCTCGGCGTGGACGTGGACAACGACTTCGAGCCGCTGTACATCGTCACGCCGGACAAGAAGGCCACGGTCACCGAGCTGAAGAACCTGCTCAAGGACGTCGACGAGCTCTATCTCGCCACTGACCCCGACCGCGAGGGCGAAGCCATCGCCTGGCACCTGCTGGAGGCGCTCAAGCCGAAGGTGCCGGTGCGCCGGATGGTGTTCCACGAGGTCACCGAGCAGGCCATCCGTGCTGCCGCGGAAAGCACGCGTGAGCTGGACGCGGACCTGGTGGACGCGCAGGAGACCAGGCGCATCCTGGACCGGCTCTACGGCTACGAGGTCTCGCCGGTGCTGTGGAAGAAGGTCATGCCGAAGCTGTCGGCGGGCCGGGTGCAGTCGGTGGCCACCAGGATCGTGGTGGAGCGCGAGCGCGAGCGGATGCGCTTCAAGTCGGCTTCCTACTGGGACATCTCGGCGACCATGGACGCTGGAGCGGACGCGACTCCGCGTACCTTCCCGGCGCGGCTGGTGTCGGTGGACGGCGCACGGCTGGCCACCGGCCGCGACTTCGGCTCCGACGGGCAGCTCAAGGCGTCCGCGAACGACGTCCGAATCCTGACCGAGGCGGACGCGACCCGGCTGGCGCAGGCGCTGCACGAACGCGACTTCGTGGTCTCCAGCGTCGAGGAGAAGCCCTACACGCGGCGGCCGTACGCACCGTTCATGACCTCGACCCTGCAGCAGGAGGCCGGCCGCAAGCTGCGGTTCTCCTCGGATCGCACGATGCGGATCGCGCAGCGGCTGTACGAGAACGGTTACATCACCTACATGCGTACCGACTCGACGACGCTGTCGGAGACGGCGATCTCGGCGGCGCGCAGCCAGGCTTCGCAGCTCTACGGCAAGGAGTACGTCGCGGACAAGCCGCGGCAGTACACCCGCAAGGTGAAGAACGCCCAGGAGGCGCACGAGGCGATCCGCCCTTCCGGCGAGGTGTTCCGTACCCCCGGCCAGGTGGCCGGTGAGCTGGAGTCCGACGAGTTCCGCCTCTACGAGCTGATCTGGCAGCGCACCATCGCCTCGCAGATGGCCGACGCCAAGGGCACCACGATGTCGGTGCGGATCACCGGCAACGCGAGTAGCGGCGAGGAGTGCACCTTCGCCGCGTCCGGCCGCACCATCACCTTCGCCGGGTTCCTCAAGGCGTACGTGGAGGCCGTGGACACCGAGGCCGGTGGCGAGGCCGACGACAAGCAGAGCAGGCTGCCGCAGCTGGTCAAGGACCAGTCGGTGCTGGCCGGCGAGCTGAGCCCGGACGGGCACTCCACCTCGCCCCCGGCGCGCTACACCGAGCCAAGCCTGGTGAGCAAGCTGGAAGAGCTCGGCATCGGCAGGCCGTCCACCTACGCGTCGATCATCAACACCATCCAGGACCGCGGGTACGTGTGGAAGAAGGGTTCCGCGCTGGTGCCGTCCTGGGTGGCCTTCGCCGTGGTTGGCCTGCTCGAGCGGCACTTCGAGCGGCTGGTGGACTACGACTTCACCGCCGGCATGGAGGACGAGCTCGACCGGATCGCGGCCGGCGCCGAGCAGCGCACCTTGTGGCTGTCGAAGTTCTACTTCGGCGGCGACATGGGCGTGGACGGTTCGATCGGCCGGCTCGGCGGGCTGAAGAAGCTGGTCGAGGGCGGGGTCGAGGACATCGACGCCCGTCAGATCAACTCGATCCCGCTGTTCAACGACTCCGACGGGCACCAGGTCGTGGTCCGGGTCGGCCGCTACGGCCCGTACCTGGAGCGTGAGGTGGACGAGAAGTCCCAGCGCGCGAACCTGCCGGAGGACCTGCCGCCGGACGAGCTGAGCCCGGAGATCGCGGAGAAGCTGTTCGCCACCCCGCAGGAGGGCCGGGTGCTCGGCACCGACCCGGTGAGCGGGCACGAGATCGTGGCGAAGGAGGGTCGTTTCGGCCCGTACGTCACCGAGCTGCTGCCCGAGGCCGAGGAGCCGGAGGGGATGACCGCGGCGCAGAAGAAGGCCGCCAAGGCGAAGCGGCCGAAGCCGCGCACCGGCTCGCTGTTCAAGTCGATGTCGGTGGAGAGCGTGACCCTGGAGGACGCGCTCAAGCTGCTGTCGCTGCCGCGGGTGGTCGGCAAGGACCCGGAGAGCGGGGACGAGATCACCGCGCAGAACGGCCGGTATGGGCCGTATCTGAAGAAGGGCACCGACTCGCGCTCGCTGGAGAACGAGGAGCAGCTGTTCACGGTCACCCTGGAAGAGGCGCTGAAGATCTATTCGGAGCCGAAGCGCCGTGGCCGCCAGGCTGCCGCCAAACCGCCGCTCAAAGAGCTCGGCGACGACCCGGTATCCGGTAAACCGATGATCGTGAAGGATGGCCGGTTCGGTCCGTACGTCACCGATGGTGAGTACAACGCGACCCTGCGGAGGGCGGACAGCATCGAGTCGCTGACCGCGGACAGGGCGGCCGAGCTGCTGGCCGAGAAGCGTGCGAAGGGGCCGGCGCCGAAGAAGAGGGCGTCTCCGGCTCGGAAGAAGACGCCCGCGAAATCCGGGGCGGGTAAGGCCAAGTAGTCCCGATCCCGGCGCGGCACCACCGGATATCGGTGTGGAGGGGTGTAATGCCTTGTGACCGATTCATTGCCGACCGTGTACGAATTGCTGGAAATGGCGGCCAGGCCCGCGCTGGAGGCGCTGCCGCGACGGGTGACGGTGGACGATCTGTTCAACCCGGACGCCTCCGATGAGGACATCCGGGGTGGCGCGTTCGCCTTCGGCTCGGACAACCCGGCCGACTTGGCCGCCGAGGCCGAGCAGCACAACGCCTGGGCGGTCGCGCTGGAACAGGTGGGGCTCGGTAAGCACGGCGAGCTGAACGAGACCGGCGTGCGGATGGCCGGGCTGATGCTGCGCGGCCCGGTCCGGGTGGTGCTCAGCGGCCTGCACGAGAAGGCGTCCGGCACGCTGGACATCCGCTGCTACGCCGACGACCGGTCCGGGGTGATCTGGAGCTGGCGGCCGGACGGCAGTTCGATGATCCGCGGCGGCGGCTTCTACCAGCTGTTCGAGCGGATCGTGGAGTTCGTGCCCGACTGGCCGGAGGGCAGGGCGGACACCATCCGGGTGCCCGCCGACGCCAAGGGTGTGATCGACGAGGGCTACCGGGACAAGGTCGAGGAGCTGAAGGCGTTCCTGGCCAGGGAGCGGGCCGGCACCCTGGTGCTGGATCTGGTCGCCTACAACACGCTCTGCTCCGAGTACCTCGAGCACGCCTTCCTGGTGATCGACAACGACCTCGGCCGGCATGTGCTGGCCACCCTCGGTGACGACGGGCCCGAGCGCGGCATCCTGCTCACCAAGTCGAGTCCGGACGCGCTGGCGTGGTGGATGGAGGAGTCGGTGGAGCAGGCGATCGAGCGACGGGACGAAGCCGACTAGTCCGATCAGGCTATCGAACGTCAGTTCGATTCGAAAGTGTCGGTCCCAAGCGGTGTACTGGTTTGGTGACCACCTCTTCACCTACCGTTTTCGAGCTCGTCGACGAGGTCATCGCGCCGCTCACCCGCGCGGTACCCCGCCGCCTTTCCGTCATGCAGTTCTACGACCCGGACGCCGATCCGGCGTCGCCGCCCGGCCTTCCCCTCGCCGACCTGGCCGCGGAGGCGGCGCGGCACAGCTACTGGCACGACCGGCTGGCCGAGCTCGGCCTGTCCGAGGGTGGGCGGCTGGTCCCCGGGATGCCGGAGCTGCTGGACGCCATGCGCCGTGGGGACGTCCGCGGGGTGCTGACCGGGGTGTTCGCCGGCCGGCCGGAGCCGGTGCAGGTGCAGTTCTTCGGCGGCAAGCAGCACGCCGCGCTGATCAGCAGGGTCGGCGACCAGGCGGTGCTGCGGACCGGAAGCGCGGAGGACCTGGTTCGCCTGGTGCTCGAGCAGCTGCCGGACCGCCCGCCCGGGCGTGGTGACGTGCTGCGGCTCGATGCCGGGCCGCTCGGCGTGCTCGGTCCCGAGTGCGCGGCGGAGGTGGCGCACATCCGCGAACTGGGTGCCCGGCCGCGGCTGGGCACCGTGCTGGTCGACCTGTCCGTAGGTGACAAGGTCGTGGCGAATCATCCCGGCGGCACCTACGCGTTGCTTGACACCGCGGACGGGCGCCACGCGCTGGCCGGCTCGGTGGACTGCGCGGGGAACTGGAGTCTGCTCTGCCGTCCGATCAGCACCGCGAAGGCTGGCGAGTGGCTGGCCGAGTCCATTCATCAGCACGAGGAGCCGGGATGCTTCTGAAACCCGAACCCGATGGAGTCCATAGTGGACAGTCCAATGCGGATTCGACCGAATGCCGGACCAGGTTCGGCGGCCGGATTCGCGGGCCGTGAGCCGTGGCACCCGCCTGCGGTGGGTAACCGTGCGGTGCCCCCGGTTGGCCCATGCGCGGTGGGCTGAGACCACTACGCTGGAAAAGGTGCAGGTTCCGTCGAGCGCGAGGATGGTCAGATGAGCCCGGCTGGGGACGACGCGCTGTCCAGTGGTGACGGCACCCACGCGTCCAGCACGGCCGACTCCTTCGGCGACCCGTTGTCCGGGCTGGTCACCGGCTCGGACACCGATCTCCGGGACGACTTCGGGCCGATGCGCATCGCGGAGCCGGTGAAGCCGGACGTGGACGCGGTCAAGCAGATGGTGGACGCCGCGATGGGCGGTGAGGTGCCGGTGGAGCCGGCCGAAGCGGAGTCGCCATCGGCCCCGCTGGCAGGCCCGGCCGCGCCGGCCGGTGGTACGCAGCAGCAGTTCGGCCTCGCCGAGCCGCTCGGCATGCTGCCGCAGCAGCGCAACTGGCCCGCTCGCCAGGTGATGCGCCCTGGCCGGCGGGCGAAGGTGCGGCTGCCGAGGCCGAAGGTCGGCCTGCCGAAGACCAAGCCGACCCGCGGGTCCGCCGGCGTCATAGTGGCCGTGGTGCTGCTGATCGTGTTCGGTGTCGTGCTGATCGAGCTGATCTCCAGCCTGGTCGGCACCGTTTCCGGCCTCTTCGACTGATCGTCGCCGCGCTGCGGTGTTTCGCCTGTTCGGCGCGGTGCGCCGAGCCCGGGGCCGGTGTGCCGACGCGGACAGGGATACCCTGACCCACACGGTCGGGGGACCCGGCGGCCGCGGTGGCCGGGGGTCTGCCGGCACCGCGGTGACAAAGGTGGGTGGGCCGGATCAGCGAGGGCGTCCAGGAGGAACGGCGCGCGGACGCGAGGGCGTCGGCGAACTCCGACGCGTCCACCGTCTACCGGGTACGCCGGGTGCTGGCCATCAAGCCGTTCCGCCGGCTCTGGGGCGTCACCTACCTGTGCAGCACCGCGGACTGGCTGGCCATTCTCGCGCTCACCGGCCTGGCCACGAAGTTCACCCAGAACTACACCGCGCAGAACTTCGCCTTCACCGCGGTCGTGCTGACCGGCCTGCTGCCTGGCCTGATCTTCGCGCCGCTGGGCGGCCTGCTCGCCGACCGGTTCGACCGGCGCAAGGTCATGTTCGTGGCCGATCTGTTCCGCTGCGGGCTGCTGATGTCCATCGCCTTCGTCGGCACCGGGTTGTGGCTGTTCATCGCGAACTTCCTGGTTGGCGCCAGCTCGATGATGTGGATCCCGTCCAAGGACGCGGCGGTGCCGAATCTGCTGCGCCGGCCGGACCAGGTGGAGACCGCGAACCAGCTGGGCATGGTGATGACCTACGGCCTCGCCGTGGTCACCGGCGGCGGTATCTACGCGATCATCACCGGGATCGGCACCACCCTGCACCTGCCGCCGAACCTGTTCGGCGAACTGGGTTTCGCGAAGATCGTGGTGGTCATCAACGGCCTGCTCTACCTGGGCAGCGCACTGCTGATCATCACCAGGATCCCCGAGCTTTCGCTGCGCAACGTGCACACCCGGCCCGGCGGCGCCACCGCGCAGCCGCCGAAACCGCAGCCGCTGCCGGCCGCCAAGCCGGGTGCGGACGGGCAGGCCGACGAGCCGCGCACCGGGTTCCTCGGCATGGTCCGCGACGGCGCCAGGTTCGTCCGCACCACACCCCTGATCCGCGGCCTGCTGATCGGCGCGATCGGCGCGTTCGCCGCCGGGGGCGCGGTGATCGGCTCGGCCAAGCCGTACTCGTCCAGCCTGCTCGGCGGCGATTCCTCGTTCGGCCTGCTGGTGGTCTCCGTCTTCGTCGGGCTCGCCAGCGGGATGGCCGGGGCGCCGAAGCTGGCCAAGCGGCTGCCGCACGACCGGCTGTTCGGCATCGCCATCGTGTTCGCCGGGATCGCGCTGATCCTGGTCGCGCTTTCCCCGCACCTGGCTATCTCGCTGGTCACGGTGGCCATCGTCGGTGCCTGCGCCGGGGCCGCCTTCCTGACCGGCGTGACGATCATCGGCTCGCAGGTGGACGACTCGATCCGGGGCCGGATCAACGCCATCTACCAGTCCCTGATGAAGATCATCGTGTTCGGTTCCACCGCCACCGTGCCGCTGCTGATCGGACTGGTCCGGCCGCGCCGGGTGAGCGTCTGGGGCGGCGACATCATCATCGACGGCACCCGTCCGGTGATGCTCGGCGGCGGGCTGCTGGCCGCACTGGTCGGCGTGATCGCCTACCGCCAGATGGATTCGCGCCGGACCGAACCGATCCTGGCCGACCTGCGCAACGCGATCCGCCGCCGCCCGCGCCGGGTGAACGGCCTGCTCATCGCGCTGGAGGGGACCACCGTCACGGACACGGCCAGCCAGGCGGCGCGGCTGGCGGACTGGCTGCGCGAGGGCCCGCGGGACGTGGTGCTCGCCGCCGACCCGGCACTGGACGACAAGCGGCTGACCACCTTGGTGTCCGGCGCATCGCTGTCCGGCGCCAGAGCGCAGGCGCTGGCCGCCGCGGCGGTGCGTGCCGACATCGTGGAACGAGATGTGCAGCCCGCGCTGGACGCGGGCGCGATCGTGGTGATGGAACGGTTCGTGGACTCGCCGCTGGCGCACCTGTCCGCGGTGGCCGGGCTGGACGCGAAGGAGCTCGAAGGGCTCGCGGACTGGGCCACCGGCAAGCTCCGCCCGGACGTGACCGTGCTGCTGGACGCCGACCCCGGGCTGGTGGTGCCGGAGAAGAGCAGCGCCGAGCAGCACTGGCGGGTGCAGCACCTGCTCACCGAAATGGCCGCCGCCGACCCGGACCGCTATGTGGTGGTGGACGCGGACGGCAGCGAGGACGAGGTCGGGGAACGCGTGCGGACCGCGGTCCGTGCCGTGCTGGCCGGCCGCCGGGCCGGGCTGGTGCCTGCTGAAGTCGTGGAGGCGAAGTGACCGAGGCGCTGGTCCGTGCCGGAGTCTGGAAGCAGCTGGTGGGGCAGGAGCCCGCGGTCGAGATCCTCGGCGCGGCGGCCGCCGCCGCGGCCAGGATCGTCGACGGCGAGTCGGTCACCCCCGGCGCGATGACCCATGCCTGGCTGCTCACCGGCCCGCCCGGCTCGGGCCGCTCGGTGGCCGCCCGTACCTTCGCCGCCGCCCTGCAGTGCAGCACCGGCACCGGTTGCGGCGGCTGCAACGGCTGCCGGACCGCGGCCGCCGGCACCCACGCCGACGTGCGGCTGGTGGTGCCGGAGGGGCTGTCCATCTCGGTGGCCGAGATGCGCGCGCTGGTGCAGGCCGCCGCCCGCCGGCCGAGTACCGGGCACTGGCAGGTGGTGATCATCGAGGACGCCGACCGGCTCACCGAGGGCGCCTCCAACGCGCTGCTCAAGGCGGTCGAAGAGCCGCCGGAGCGGACCGTGTTCCTGCTTTGCGCGCCTTCGGACCATCCGGAGGACGTGTCGGTGACCATCCGCTCGCGCTGCCGGCTGGTCAACCTCCGCACCCCGCCGCCGGAGGCGATCGCGCAGGTGCTGGTCGAGCGCGACGGGATCGACCCCGAGCTGGCCGAATGGGCCGCGTCGGTCTGCGGCGGGCACGTCGGCAGGGCGCGCCGGCTGGCCACCGACGAGAACTCGCGGAACCGCCGGGCCGCCGTGCTGCGCATCCCGCTCGGCCTGCGCCGGCCGTCCGACGTGTTCGCCTGTGCGGACGAGCTGATCAGCGCGGCCGAGGGGGACGCCACCGAGGAGAGCAAGGTGCGCGACGAGTCGGAGCGTTCCGAGCTGCGCACTGCGATGGGCGGCGACGGCACTGGCAAGGGGGTCGCGTCCGCCAAGCGGGCCGCCGACGCCGCCGTGCGCGCGCTGGAGAAGCGCCAGAAGTCCCGCGCCACCCGTACCCAGCGCGACACCCTGGACCTGGCGCTGGTGGACCTGGCCGCGTTCTACCGGGACGTGCTGGTCACCAGCAGTGGCGCGGGCGCCCGGCTGAACCATCCCGACCACGCCGCCGACATCACCGCCGCGGCCGGGCAGTGGTCCCCGGATTCCACCCTGCGCCGGCTGGAGGCGGTACTGGCCTGCCGCGACGCGATCGGCTTGAACGTGAAGCCCCGGATCGCCGTCGAAGCCATGGTCACCACCCTCCGCCACGGCTGAGGGCTTTGGCAGCCTAGGAGCGCGGGCGGGGTGACGGCTTGAACGGGCGGGCCGGCACGGTCTTGCGGCGCCCCGGCAGCGCGGCCACCAGCACCACTCCGGCGAGCAGCAGGCCGGTGCCGGTCCAGAACATCGGCACTGCCGCGTACGCGGCGCTCGTCTGGGCCAGGTTCTTCGGCCCGGCGGGCGGCGCTTCCCCACCGGCGGGCGGTGCGGGCGGCGGGCTGGTGGTGCCGCACTGGACGCCACCCTCCGGGGCGTAGGCCCTGGCCACCTGCTCACCGAGGGAGAGCTGCGCCAGCGAGGACGGCAGGTTCTTGGCCGCGTCGCCGGGCAGCAGTTCCTTCAGCTTCGTGGTCGGCAGCACCTGCAGGTCGAACAGCCTGGCCGAGGCGCCGAGCTGGTAGCCCTTGAAGGGATCGGTCATCGCCTGCCCCTTCTGGTCCAGGCCGGCGATGCTCAGCCGCAGCACGCCGAGGTCGAGCACGAAGTCCTCGGCCGCCTTATTCAGCGGCTTGGTGACGCCGTCGGCCATGCTGACCAGCCCGCCGACCACCGGCACGTCCTTCAGCGCCTTGCTGCCTTCACCGAGCGCGTTGAGCAGGCCGGTCAGCGGCAGCCCGATCGGGATGTCCTCGGTCGGGTTGGCCGCGTCCAGGGTGTAGAGCACCTTGTCGCCGCTCTTGAGCTGCAGCACCGGCGCGGTGTAGTCGACCTTCGAGGTCTTCTCGTCACCGGTGGAGGTGACCTTCAGCGTCGGCTGGCTGGCCACCGAGATGCTGAACAGCCCGCCGAGCAGGTCGATCTTCACCGCCTGCATGGTGGAGGTGGTCTCGACCGCCTTGTTCTTCGAGTCCGGCAGGTCGACCAGCCGGACCACCGAGCGGGACGAGAGCGCGTTCGGCACGTTCAGCAGCGCGCCCTGGCCGTCCTTGCTGGTCTGGCCGCCGCCGGAGAGCAGCCCGCCGAGTGCGCCGAGCGGGTCGTTCGGGTTGAGGCCCTTCTCCACGTCGACCGGGTCGCCGTTCTGGGCCAGCGCGCCGATCGGGGTGCTGCCCAGCGACGGGATCACGTTCAGCAGGGACAGGTTGGCCACCGAGGTGCTCGCGTCCGCGATCGCGCCGTCCACGCAGGGGCCGAGGGTCTCGCTCCAACGGGCGTGCGCGCTGCCGTTGAGCAGGCCGAGGTTGAGCAGCGGGTTCTGCGGGGCGTTCAGCCCGCCGGTGGTCGGCTGCGCGTTGTCCGGCAGCGCGGTCTGCGCCAGGCTGCCCGGCGCCTGCGGGCTGTTGCCGGCCACCGAGAGACCGAACGGCGACGCCTGCGCGATCGAGCGCTCGTAGTTCAGGTAGGACTCGGAGTTCGCCTGCGCGCTGGACAGCCCGACCCCGCCCTCCAGCGCGGACTGCTTGGGCAGCACCTCGCCCATGCCGGGCAGGATGGCCGGGGTCTCCACCGCGTTCGGCAGCAGCCGCAGCACCCCGAGCGCGGTGCCAACGTCGGCGACCGCGTGGCCGAGCGGCTGCACCGCCGGCGGCGCCGAGATCGGCGGCTGCCCCGGTTGCCCCGGCTGGGGGATGGGGGTGGTCGGGATGGTCGTGCTCTGGGCCAGCGCGGGGCCGGCGGCCGACAACGCGAGCACGGCGACGGTCACCGGCAGAGCCAGCGTGCGTGGCAGACGTCCGCGCATGTGCAGGGTCCTCCTGGGGCAGCGGGGTCGGTTCGGCGTTGAGACCGACGTCATAGCACCCTAACGACGGCGGGGCCGGGAAGTGACGCCGGAGGCAACCGCTACACTTGAGCACCGTCGGACGGGGTGCAACTCGAAGCCCCGTTCTTCGCCGCCTTAGCTCAGTCGGCCAGAGCGATTCACTCGTAATGAATAGGTCGGGGGTTCGATTCCCCCAGGCGGCTCAAGCAAAGAGGCCCCCGGACCGGGGGCCTCTTTTTCATGTTTTTCATCGCACGGGCGGGGCGGAGGTCATTCGCCGCCGCTGCCGTAGGTGCGGGTGATGATCTCCAGGGCGTGCCCGCTGGGGTCGTGGAAGTACGTTCCCCTGCCGCCGTCGTTGGTGTTGATCTCGCCGGGCCGCTCCCGGTGCGGGTCGGCCCAGAACTGCAGCCCCTGTTCGCGGATCCGGCCGAAGATCTCGTCGAACTCGCTTTCACTGACCAGGAACGCGTAGTGCTGCGAGGCGATCTCGCCGTCCGTGGCGAGGAAGTCGAGGTTCACCCCGTTGCCGGTCTGGAGCGTGAGGAATGGGCCGTAGGGCTTCGGGTCGGCGAAACCGAAGAGCCGCGCGTAGAAGCTCGCCGACGCCTCCCGGTCACGGGACGCGATGATCGTGTGGTCTAGCTGGACCGTCATGACAACCCTGCCTTCCCCTCGAATGTTCGTCGTCACTTGACGGTAGAACTTCGAGCCAGGTAGAGGTCAAGGCCGCGAACGGGCGGTCAGTCCGGCGGTTCGATGGCGACGATGGTGGCCGTCACCGGTCCCCGCGGCGGCCGGTAGGTGATCGTGTCGCCCGGCTGGTGCCCTTCGAGTGCCTTGCCCAGCGGGCTTTCCATGGTGAAGCCGTCCGCGCCGGTGTCCTCGCCGATGACCGCGACCACGTGCAGGATGTCCTCGCTGCCGTCCTCGAAGCGCAGGGTGACCGCGGTGCCGTCCGGAAACGAGGACACCGTCTCGTCGCCGTAGGTCAACAGTTCGGTCACTTCGGCGATCCGCCGGTCCAGGTATGCGGCGGCTTCCGCCCGCTCCAGCAGGTCCGCCTGGTCCGCGCTGTCCCCCACTCCGCGCTGCTCGCCGGGTGGCGGCGCGTTCGTGACCCGCTGTTCTCGTAGCTGGACCAGTTCCTGCTCGAGCTGCCGGCGCGCCTCGGCGCTCAAACCGGTGGACTTCTTCGACACCATGGCAGCCTCCCGGTGCCCGATTCTCCGCTGCGCGGTGCCGCAACGCCAGTTGTGATCAACACCCGCGCGGGATCGTGAGTAACGTCCCATTCCTGGGACTGTCGGTGCGCGGGAGGCGGAATGTCCGAGCCGAGGGTGGCGATCGTCGGGGCCGGGATCGGCGGCCTGACACTGGCGCTGGCGTTGCGCCGGCACGGAATCGCCGCGGAGGTTTACGAGCAGGCGCTGGAACTGCAGGAAGTGGGTGCGGCGGTCGGGCTCACCGCGAACGGCACCCGGCTGCTCGAACGGCTCGGTCTCGGCGCGGGACTCGAAGCCAACGGCACCATGCCGGCCGCGCTGGTCTACCGGAACTGGCTGGACGGCAGGCGGATCGCCGAGTACCGGGGCGCGGCGGAGTACGTGGCGCAGTTCGGCGCGCGGATGTACGGGGTGCACCGGGCGGTGTTTCAGCGGCTGCTGCTGGACGCCGTCGGCGACGGGGTGGTCCGGATGGCCCATCAGCTGACCGGGATCGAACGGGCCGGCGGCGAACTGCGCCTCGAGTTCGCGGACGGTGCGAGCGCGACGGCGGACGTGCTGGTCGGTGCGGACGGGGTGCATTCCACCGTGCGCCGGTGGCTGACCGGCGGTGAGCACACCGCGCGCTACTCGGGCACCAGTGCGTTCCGCGGGCTGGTCCCGCTCGACCGGTTGCCCGCCTTGCCGGAGCCGGACGCGATCCAGTTCTGGATGGGCCCCGGCGCGCATCTGCTGCACTACCGGCTCGGCGGCGAGGTCAACTTTCTCGCGGTGGTCGAGGGGCCGTCCCGCTGGCACGAACCGGCCTGGGTGGTGGACGTCGAGCCGGGCGCGAACGTGGCCGCGTTCGAGGGCTGGCATCCGGCGGTGACCGAGCTGGTGGGCGGTAGCACGATGCATCAGCGCTGGGCCCTGTTCGCGCACGAGCCGTTGCGGCACTGGGTGCGCGATGGCGTGGCGCTGCTCGGCGACGCGGCGCACGCGATGCTGCCGCACCACGGGCAGGGCGCGAACCAGACCATCGAAGACGCGGTCGCGCTCGCCGACTGCCTCGCCGCGGCGGAGCCCCGGATCGCGCTGCGGCGCTACGAACGGCTGCGCCGCGCCCGCACCCGGATGGTGCAGCACTGTTCCCGGCAGGCTTCGCCGTCGCTGCACCTGCCGGACGGGCCCGCCGCGCGGCTTCGTGACAGTGAGCTGGCGGAGCCCGTCGAGGCGTTCGCCTGGATCCACGGGTACGACGTCCAGCGTGAAACAGGACGAGTGTCCTAGAGTTCAGGACATGTGTCCCGAACGCGTGCTCTCGCCCAACCAGCTGTGGAAGCAGGAACAGATCGTCGAGGCGGCCAGGGTGGTGCTGGCCAGGGACGGGCTGGCCGGCTGCACGGCGCGGGCGATCGCGGAGGCCGGGCCGCTGACCAAGAGCGCCATCCACTACTACTTCGACGACATCGACGTGCTGATCGACCGCGCGATGGCCGCGCAGGTGAACACCTTCCTGACCGGGCTGCGCGAGCTCGGTGCGCGGCACCAGGATCCGAAGGCCCGGCTGTTCGCGGTGCTGGAGGGTTATCTCGACGCGTTCGCCGGCCGGTCCGGGGCGGCCTTCCTCTGGTTCGAGTACTGGATCGCGGCCAGCCGCGCGGACCATCCGCAGGCCATCGACGCGATGCTGCGCTCGGTCACCGGGCTGCTCACCGAACTGCTCGCCGCGGTGGACGTGGAAGACCCGAGGGCGCGGGCCAGGGCCCTGCTCTCCTACCTGCTCGGCACGATCGTGCAGCAGCGCGTGCGGCGCCGGCCGTTCGCCACCCTGCGGGCCGAGATCGAGTCGCTCTGCCTTTCCGACTACGGCTAAAAAACCCCTTTAGATCCGTAGCGCTACGGATTGTTCCGCATCCCCTTCGTGGCCAGGGTGAGTAGACGCCCGCCCATCCCCGGGGCGGGCCCCTGCGAGGAGACGAAGATGCGGAAAAGACGTTGCTTGCTGGCAGCGGTTTCGGCGTTCGCACTGCTGGCGGCCGGTGCCGCGGCGAGTCCCGCGATCGCCGCCGCGCCTGCCCCCGAAGCACAGTCGGTGCAGGAGGTCTACGAGGTGTTCGGCACCGGTTCGCCACAGCTGCGGACCAAGGTCGCCGGCACCGGGGTGGACGTGCTGACCGCCGATGACAAGTCGGCCACGGTGATCGCCACCTCGGCCGAGGCCGCCACCCTGCGTTCACTCGGATTCACCGTGGAGTCACGCGGTTCCTTCCAGCGCCCGGTGGGACCGAGCGCGGCCGCCGCGGACTTCCCGGCTGGCGACGAGGGTTACCACACCTACGCGGAGACCACCGCCGAGCTGCAGCAGGCGGCCCGCGACCACGCCGGCCTGACCGCCCTGTCCAGCGTCGGCACTTCCTATGAGGGCCGCGCGCTGAACGTGCTGAAGATCAGCGACAACGCGGGTACCGACGAGAACGAGCCCGAGGTGCTGTTCACCTGCAACCAGCACGCCCGCGAGCACCTGACCACCGAGATGTGCCTGCACATCGTGCAGCGCTTCACCGACGGCTACGCGACCAACGCCTCGATCAAGAACATGGTCGACTCGACCGAGATCTACGTGGTGCCCAACGTGAACCCGGACGGCTCGGAGTACGACATCTCCGGCGGCCGCTACCACATGTGGCGCAAGAACCGGCAGGGCCAGGGCACGGACCCGAACCGGAACTGGGGCTACCAGTGGGGCTGCTGCGGCGGCTCCAGCGGCAGTCCGACCAGCGAGACCTACCGCGGCCCGTCCGCGTTCTCCGCGCCGGAGACCAGGGCGGTGTCCAACTGGGTCAACGGCCGCAAGATCGGCGGCGTGCAGCAGATCAAGGCGCACATCGACTTCCACACCTACTCGGAACTGGTGCTGTGGCCCTACGGCTACACCTACAACGACACCGCGCCGGGCATGACCGCCGCCGAGCAGAAGCGGTTCGCCGACCTCGGCCGTCAGATGGCGGGCACCAACAACTACACCCCGCAGCAGTCCAGCGACCTCTACATCACCGACGGCTCGGTGAACGACTGGATGTGGTTCAACCACAAGATCCTGAGCTACACCTTCGAGATGTACCCACGGGGCTCGAACCCCGGCTTCTACCCTCCGGACGAGGTGATCGGCCGGGAGACCACCCGTAACGACAGGGCGGTCGACCTGCTCGTCGGCGCGGCCATCGGCGCCCCCGTCGGCGTCTAACCCCGCACTCCTCTCAAGTCCGTGAAGGGCCCCTTGCCTACGTTCAAGGTAGGCAAGGGGCCCTTCACGGACTGTGCGCTTAGAGTGCACGGCATGCCGCTGTTTTCCTTCGAGGGCACCAGCCCCACCGTGCACCCGGACGCCTGGATTGCCCCGACCGCCACCCTGATCGGCGACGTCATCGTGGAGAAGAACGCGTCGATCTGGTACGGCGCCGTGATCCGTGCCGACTTCGGCCGGATCATCATCCGCGAGGGCGCCAACATCCAGGACAACTCGGTGATCCACGTGAACGAGTCCGTCTGCGAGGTCGGCAAGAACGCCACCGTCGGCCACCTGTGCCTGGTGCACGACTGCACGATCGGCGAACAGGCGCTGGTCGGCAACGGGTCCACCGTGCTGGACCAGGCGCAGATCGGCGCCCGCGCGCTGGTCGCCGCCGGTGCCACGGTGACGCCGAACTCGGTGGTGCCGCCGGAGACCATCGCGATGGGCAACCCGGCCAAGAAGCAGGTGCCGCTGACCGACTCGGCCCGGCTCTGGGTGGACCACAACGCGGCCATCTACCAGCAGCTCGCCGACCGCCACGCCGCCGGCATCGAGCCCGTCGAGCCCTGACAGTCCTGATGCAGCGAAGGCCACCTTGCCTGCGCTGGACGCAGCGAAGGTGGCCTTCGCTGCATCAACTGGACAGGGCCGGGGTGCACTAGGCTTGGGGTGGCAGACAGCGACTGGCGCCTTAGAGGTGGAGCACCACCGGGAAGCGAACGACGAGGCCGGCACCGCGCGCCTGGGTGAGGCCTGTTCAGGCCTGTCAGGAGACGGACATGACCCACCAGCCAGCCCTTCCCACCCTCGCCGCCGCCGACCCGGAAGTCGCCGGGCTGGTCGAGGACGAGGCGAAACGCCAGCACGAGAAGATCCGGCTCATCGCGTCCGAGAACTACGTTTCGCAGGCCGTGCTCGAAGCGACCGGCACGGTGCTCACCAACAAGTACTCCGAGGGCTACGCCGGCAAGCGCTACTACGAGGGCCAGCAGCTGATCGACCAGGTGGAGACCCTCGCCGTGGAGCGGGCAAAGTCGGTGTTCGGCGCCGCGCACGCGAACGTGCAGCCCTACTCCGGCTCGCCCGCCAACCTGGCCGCCTACCTGGCGTTCGCCAAACCGGGCGACAAGGTGCTCGGCATGGCGCTGCCCGCGGGCGGGCACCTCACGCACGGCTGGAGCGTGTCCGCGACCGGCAAGTGGTTCGAGCCGGTGCGCTACGGGGTGCGCAAGGAGACCGGCAGGGTGGACCTGGACGAGGTGCGCGAGCTGGCCTTGCAGCACCGGCCGAAGCTGATCTTCGCCGGTGGCACCGCGATCCCGCGCACCATCGACTTCCCCGCGTTCGCGGAGATCGCCCGCGAGGTGGACGCGGTGCTGGTTGCCGACATCGCGCACATCGCCGGGCTGATCGCCGGTGGCGCGCATCCGTCGCCGGTCGGGCACGCGCCGGTGATCACCACGACCACGCACAAGACCCTGCGCGGCCCGCGCGGCGCGATGATCCTCTCCGACGAGGAGCACGCGAAGGCGATCGACAAGGCGGTGTTCCCCGGCCTGCAGGGCGGCCCGCACAACCACACCACGGCCGCGATCGCGGTGGCGCTCGGCGAGGCGGCCAAGCCGGAGTTCCGCGAGTACGCGCACGCGATCGTGGCGAACGCCGTGGCGTTGGGCGAGGCGCTCTCCGAACGCGGCTTCGAGCTGGTGTCCGGCGGCACCGACAACCACCTGCTGCTGGTCGACCTGACCAGCAAGCAGGTGGGCGGCAAGCCGGCCGCGCAGGCGCTGGACCGCGCCGGGATCGAGCTGAACTACAACACGGTGCCGTTCGACCCGCGCAAGCCGTTCGACCCGTCCGGCATCCGGCTCGGCACCTCGGCCATCACCACCCGCGGCCTGACCCCGGAGCACCAGCCGCAGATCGCCGAGTGGATCGACCGCACCGTCACCGCGGCCGCCACCGGCGACGAAGCGACCATCACCGGTATCGCTGCCGAGATCCGCGAGCTGCTCTCCGCCTACCCCATCCCCGGCTACTCCGCGTAACCCGGCTGAATGCCGTGAAGGGCACCTTGCCTACCTTCAAGGTAGGCAAGGTGCCCTTCACGGATTCGGCTTGAAGGTCAGTGTTCGGTGGGGGTGACGGCCTCTTTTTCGAGACGGTCGGTTTCGCGCTCGTAAGAACGGGCGATCTCGGCCTCGGCCTCGCCGCGGCCGACCCAGTTGGAGCCCTCCACGCTCTTGGCGGGCTCCAGGTCCTTGTACACCTGGAAGAAGTGCTCGATCTCCAGCTTGTGGAACTCGTTCAGGTGGTGGATGTCGCGCAGGTGCTCCAGCCGCGGGTCGTCCGACGGCACCGCGAGCACCTTGTCATCCGGGCCCTTCTCGTCGGTCATCCGGAACATGCCGATCGCCCGGCAGCGGATCAGGCAGCCGGGGAAGGTCGGTTCCTGGACGAGCACCAGCACGTCGAGCGGATCGCCGTCCTGGCCGAGGGTGTTGTCGATGAACCCGTAGTCGGCCGGGTACTGGGTGGCGGTGAACAGGGTGCGGTCCAGCTTGATGCGCCCGGTCTTGTGGTCCACCTCGTACTTGTTGCGTTCCCCTTTGGGGATTTCGATCGTGACGTCGAACTCCACGCCGTCCTCGCTGCTCTGTCTTCAGGTACGCCACGCGTCGTGGGCGGCTCACCGTTTCGCTGACTTGTCCTCACTAGTGTGGACTACGCGGGGCTGGGAAGTCGCACGGATGCCGTCTTGACGACGTGTGAGCTTGGCCCCTTGACGCGAGCGGGCTGGCCGCCAGCGAAGAGGAGGGGTGCGTGCCGGAGCACGATGAGCCGCAGTGGCCGTCGGACGACGAGGACACCGGGTCCGAGGGCGGCGGAAAGACCGCTGAGCTGCCGGTATCCGGGTTCTCCATGTTCGAGCCGCAGACGGTCTGGGTGACCAAGCCGCAGTCCCAGCCGCCGCGCCGGCCCGCCGCTCCGCCTCCGCCGGACCACCGGCCGCCCGCCGCCGCGCGGCAGCCGGTGGACCAGGTCCAGCCGGTGCGCCGGACGCCCCCGCCACCCCAGCACCAGCCGGAGCAGCAGTGGCCCCGGCAGGAACCGGAACAGCAGCCGGACCCGCAGTACCAGCAATGGCCGCCGCAGCAGTCACCGCCGCAACAACAACCGCCTCAGCAACAACAACCGCAGCAGCAACCGTCGCAGCCGCAGCCGCCGAGGCCGTCGCACCTCGGTGCGCCGCAGCCGCCGATGCTGCCGCCGGTCCCGGCCGCGCCGCACGCCATGCCGATGCGCATCGAGCCGACCGGCGAGCTGCACCCGGCCGAGGCCACCACCGGCGCCGACCGGCCCGCGCCCGCGGCCGAGAGCGCACCGGCTCCCGCGGCTGTGCCGAAACAGCCGAAACAGCCGAAGCGCAAGAAACGCGGTCTCCTGATCGGCGGACTGGCGTTGTTGCTGGTCATCGCGGTCGGCGTGGCGCTCGCGCTGCCGTACGTGTCCAACCGGCTCGGGCTGCCGTGGGCGCCGAACGCGCCGAAGGGCGCGGTGCCGCAGCCGGTCGCGGTCACCAGGGTGCTGCACGGACCGTCCGCCTCGGCGCCGGCGCCCACCGCGGACGGGGTCGCCGCCGCGCTGACCGGGCCCGCCGGCAACTCCCTGCTCGCCACCCTCACCGGCAGCGTGCTCGACCCGGCCACCGGAGACGTGCTCTGGGACCGCGGTTCCGGGCAGCCGCTGACCCCGGCCTCCACCACCAAGGTGCTCACGGTGGCCGCGGCGCTGCTCGCCATGGACCCCCGCACCCAGTTCTCCACCAAGGTGGTCCAGGGCGCCGAGCCGGGCACCGTGGTGCTGGTCGGCGGCGGCGACCCGACGCTGTCCTCGTTGCCGGAGGGCAAGGAGTCGCTCTATCCGGGCGCCGCCCACCTGGACGACCTGGTCGCGCAGGTGAAGGCGTCCGGCGTGCCGGTGAGCAAGGTGCAGCTCGATCTGAGCGCGTACACCGGGGAACGCACCGCGCCCGGCTGGGCGCCGGACGACGCGCCGTCCACCTTCATGGCGCCGGTGACCGCGGCCATGCTGGACGGCGGCCGCAGCGACCCGAACGACGACAAGTCCATGCGCACCGGCGACCCCTCCGGGGTGCTCGCGCAGAAGTTCGCGGAGCGGCTCGGCGCCACCGCGCAGCCGAACCGCGCGCGGGCGCCCGGTGACGCCAAGGTGCTCGCCGAGGTCAAGTCCGCCCCGCTCACCGAGCTGACCACCGGCCTGCTGGACATCTCGGACAACCTGCTCGCGGACGCCGTCGCCAGGCAGACCGCGATCGCGACCGGTGGCGAGGCGTCCTTCGCCGGCGGGGCGAAGGCGACGCTGGATGTATTGGCGCAGAACGGTTTCGACGTGACGGGCGCGCAGCTGTTCGACAACAGTGGACTGTCCACTATGAACAAGGTGCCGGCCGGGGTGCTGAGCGCGCTGCTCGCGGTGGCGGCCGCGCCAGAGGGCAAGGACCCGCGGACCGCCAAGCTGCGGCCGCTGCTGGAGGGGCTGCCGGTCGCCGGCGGCAGCGGCACGCTGTCCGGCCGCTACACCGACGGCGCCGGCGCCAAGGGCAAGGGCTGGGTGCGCGCCAAGACCGGCACCCTGGACGGCGCCAACACACTGGCCGGGATCGTGCTGGACACCGACGGCAGGCCGCTGGTCTTCGCGCTGATGTCCAGCTCGACCCAGGACAAGGACGCGGTGCGGAAGGGACTCGACGCGATCGCGGCGACCCTGCGAGGCTGCGGCTGCCGCTGAGCCATGGCGGTTTTCCGGCCCCGGCACGGGTAGCGTCGGGGACATGAACGCGGTGAGTGAGGGCACCCGCCCGGTGGTCGACTGGTCCATGGCCGCTTCGACGGGCGCGTTCCTGGTGCGCGGCGGGCCCACGGTGCCGCGCGAGGAGGCCGAGCTGGCGGTCGCCGAGTTGCGCGAGCTGACCGTGGACGCGGAAGCGCACGTGCGCGAGCTGACCGGCCTCGGCGCCGGGCTGCCGCTGCTGCCCGGCGAGGTGGTGGACCGGCCCGGCTGGGTACGGGCCGCGGCCGGCGGGCTGGACACGCTGACCAGCAAGGCGCTGCCCGGTGGGGCCGGCGGTCCGTTCGGCCCGATCCTGGCCGGTGGTGCCGGCGTGCAGACCGGGCTGGTGCTGGCCTTCCTCGCCTCCAGGGTGCTCGGCCAGTACGACCCGTTCGGCGGAGAGCGCAAGGAGGGCACGCTGCTGCTGGTCGCGCCGAACGTGGTGACCGCGCAGCGCGCGCTGGACGTGCCAGGCCGCGACTTCCGGCTGTGGGTCTGCCTGCACGAGTGCACCCACCGGCTGCAGTTCACCGCGGTGCCCTGGCTGCGCGACTACTTCGCGGACGAGGTGGAGCGGCTGGTCAGCGGGCTGACCGGGGACGGGGACGACGACGGCCATGGCCTGAGCGAGCTGTTCGGCAGGCTGCCGGAGACCCTGCGCCAGGTGCGGAAGGGCAAAGCGGCCGATGCCGGCCCGGCACTGGCGCAGCTGCTGCGGTCGCCGCAGCAGCGCGCGGTGTTCGAGCGCCTGCTCGCGCTGTCCACCCTGCTGGAGGGGCACGCGGACTACGTGATGGACGCGGTCGGCCCGGCGGTGGTGCCCACGGTGGACGTGATCCGCGGCCGGTTCACCGAGCGGCGCAAGGGCGGCGGCCTGCTCGACCGCTTCCTGCGCAGCCTGCTCGGGGTGGACGCGAAAGTCCGCCAGTACGCCAAGGGCGCCGCCTTCACCCGGCAGGTGATCGACCAGGTCGGCATGGCCGGGTTCAACGCGGTGTGGACCTCGCCGAACACGTTGCCGACCAGGGCCGAGATCGAAGAGCCGGACTCCTGGGTGCGCCGGGTCCACAAGGGGTGAACGGCCCGGCTCCGGCGGTCGCCATGGTGCGGCGGGCCGTGCGGGACTTCCTCGTCGCACATGCCGACCAGCTCGAGTGCGGCGAGCTCTGCGTGGCGGTTTCCGGTGGCGCCGACTCGCTCGCCCTCGCCGAGGCCTGTGCGTACGCGGGCCGTCAGCGGGGTTTGCGGGTGCGCGCGGTGGTGGTGGACCACGGCCTGCAGCCGGGTTCGGCGGCGGTGGCCGAAACGGCCGCGGCCACCGCTCGTCGGCTCGGCGTGGACAAGGCCGAGGTGCGCACCGCGGACGTGCGCGGAGCCGGTGGCCCGGAAGCGGCCGCGCGCAAGGCCCGCTACCAGGTGCTGCGGGCGGCACTGCCCGCCGACGGCGCGCTGATGCTGCTCGGGCACACCCGCGACGACCAGGCCGAGACCGTGCTGCTCGGCCTCGGCCGCGGTTCCGGCCCGCGGTCGATGGCCGGGATGCGCCCGCTCGACCCGCCGTGGGCGAGGCCGCTGCTGGACCTGCCGAGGTCGGTGACCGCGGACGCCTGCGCGGCGCTCGGGGTGACCCCGTGGCAGGACCCGCACAACGCCGATCCCAGGTTCACCAGGGTCCGGCTGCGCGGGGAAGTGTTGCCGCTGCTGGAGGACGTGCTCAACGGCGGGGTCGCCGCGGCGCTGGCCAGGACCGCCGCGCAGCTGCGCGAGGACAACGAGGCGTTGGACACACTCGCGGGTGAACTGGCGGCCGGGATCGGCGCCGAGATCGAAGTGGCCGTGCTCGCCGACCGACCGGCCGCGCTGCGCCGCCGGGTGCTCCGGCGCTGGTTGCTGGACCGCGGCGTGCGCGAACTGACCGACGCGCACCTGCGCTCGGTGGACGCCCTGATCGGAGCGTGGCGAGGTCAGGGCGGAGTGTGGCTGCCCGGCAACTTGGTGGTGCGACGGGCGCATGGCAGGCTGCACCTCATCGATCCCGATTGGACAGAGCAAGCGTCCGAACCCACCACAAAAGGGGACTGACCAGTGTACGAGGGCGAGATCGCCTCCGTGCTCATCACCGAGCAGCAGATCAACGACAAGATCGCCGAACTGGCCGAGCAGGTCGCGGCCGACTATCCCGGGAACGGGAGCGAGTCGGACCTGTTGCTGGTCGGAGTGCTCAAGGGCGCGGTCATGTTCATGACCGACTTCGCCCGCGCCCTGCCGATGCCGGCGCAGCTGGAGTTCATGGCGGTGTCCTCCTACGGTTCGGCCACCTCTTCCTCCGGGGTGGTGCGCATCCTCAAGGACCTCGACCGGGACATCGCCGGCCGTCAGGTGCTGATCGTCGAGGACATCGTGGACTCCGGGCTCACCCTCTCCTGGCTGCTGAAGAACCTGGCCAGCCGCAACCCCGCGTCGCTGGAGGTCTGCTCGCTGCTGCGCAAGCCGGAAGCGGTCAAGGTGGACGTACCGGTCAAATACATCGGGTTCGACATTCCGAACGAGTTCGTGGTCGGTTACGGGCTCGACTTCGCCGAGCGCTACCGGGACCTGCCCTACATCGGCACCCTCGACCCCAAGGTCTATTCGTCCTGATCACGAGGTCGCTACCAAATCCGTGGAACCCGTTGCGCGACCCGCCGGGAATCCGGAACCCTAACCGCCGAGAACGCGTCATAGGGGCGAACTGAGTGCGTTAACCTATGCGAAGGGGAGCGCCGCGTAGCAGACGCGGTGTCGAGCTTGGGGCAGGAGAGAGTACTGATGGGCAACAACAGCTTGGCGGACGCCAGCGCGTTCCGGAACGCGGCGGTCAACGGCCAGCTGGGCATCGACCCGGACTCCGCGCAGACGGTGCTGCAGAAGGTCCGGCTCGGCAAGGACGCGGTGGAGAGCCTGATCCGCAACGCCGGCTCGCTGGCCGAGACGCCCAAGCTCGGCGACAACCCGGTCGGGAACGCGATCGCGGCGAAGGTGGCGAACCGGGCGGAGGGCGGCGGTGACTCCTACACCCAGGCCCTGCGCAACCTCTTCAACCAGTACGACCAGGCCGAGCAGGCGATCGTCGCGGCCATGGGTTACTACAAGCAGATCGACCAGGACAGCAGCGACGCGCTGTCCGGGCGTGGATGAGGCCGGGGGAAAACGGAATCATGGCTAACCACAGCAGCGACTCTTACTCGGGCGACGGCGGCTACGGTGCCTCGGGCGCCCCTGCTGTCAGTGCCTCCGCCCCCGGCGGCACCTCGGTCCAGCTGGACAACGGGGACAGCGTCGGCATCGTCGAAGCGGCCCGCAACCGCCAGGACGGCTTCGAGATGGGCGCCGACCGCGCGATCGGCAGCCCGCCGAACTGGGCCGCGCAGCCGGACACCACCACCCTGTACCGGCTGGCCACCGAGAACAACGTGCCGGCCACCGCGGAGGGCATCGGCCAGTCCTGGAACGGCCACGGCAAGGACCTGCACCAGGCCGCCAACGACCTGTACAACGCGATCTCCGAGCTCGGCTCGGTCTGGGTCGGGCAGGGCGCCGGCGCCGCGCAGGGCACCCTGGTCGCGATCGCCAACTCCACCTCGCAGGCTTCCGAAGCCGCCAAGACCATGGCCAACCGGCTGGCCCAGCAGGCCGCCGCGGCGGCCGAGGTGAAGAAGCTGCCCGCGCCGAACGACTACGACCCCGCGCAGGCGATGACCGCCGCGCTGGCCGGTGGCCCGGCCGCGATGATCGCGGACCAGAAGGCCCAGTTCGACGCCGCCAAGGAAGTGATGGCGCAGCAGGTGGCCTACCTGAACGCCTACACCCAGTCGATGTCCGAGGTGGACGGCACCACGCCGAGCTTCGGCCCGGAGTCGCTCGGCCTGCCCGCCACCAGCTCGCACCACAGCACCGGCGGTGTCGGGGTCGGCGGCGTGAACGGCCCGCAGGCGGTCAACGCCGCCGCGGTCGGCATCGGCGGCCCTGGCGCGCACGGCCTCGGCTTCACCGGCAGCGACCAGTTCAACTCGCAGACCACCCAGGCCGGCTACCAGGGCAACCAGCCCGGTGCGGCGGCGCACGCCGGTGCCGGTGGCGCCGTCGGTTCGGCGGTGCCGCACACGCCCGCCTCGGCCGGTTCGTCCGCCGGTGGCGGTGTCGGCGCCCAGCTCGGGCTCGGCGCGGTCGGTGCCGGTATGGGTTTCGCGGCCGGCAAGACGCTGAACGCGGGCAACCGCAGCGGCAGCACCAAGCAGAACAGCAACGAAACCTCGGCCACCGCGGACAACCAGCCAGGCAACAGCGCGGCCTCGGCCACCCCGCAGCAGCCGGGTGTCGTCTCGCCGGCCGGCACCATCGGTGGCGCCGGCGCGGCGCCGCCGCCCACCGGCATGGGCGGGATGGGTGGCATGGGCGGTGCCGCCGGTTCCCAGCAGCAGGAAGAGGAGCACACGCACGCCTCCTTCCTGATCGAGCCGGACCCGGACGACGCCTTCGGTGCCAACGAGGCCACCCCGCCGCCGGTCATCGGCGCCTGGAACGACGACGAGGACCGCTGACACGTGAGCCCAGTGCTTGGTCCGGCGCGGGTCGTGCCGGCTACGAAGTTGTCGGCCGTCCGAGAGCGGGGCAGGTAAGTGGCGAAGGCGGAGCTGCTCACTCCGCTGGAGCTCGACTTCCTCTGGGAGTCCGCGGGATCGGGTGACCTGCCCTATCCGCTGGAGGTGCGCTCCCATGGCCTGACCATGGACGAGCGCGCCGTCCTGCGGCAGCGGGCGATGGCCGAGCTGGCTCGGCGCGGCCTGGTGGACGAGCGGGGACGGCCGGAGCCGCATGTCGAGGAGTTCTTCGAGATCCTCGGCGCCCCGGACCTGAGCCTGGACAGCATGCACATCAACACCCCGAACGGCGCGCCGCTGCTGGCGGTGGCCGCCGCGCTCGGTACCCGTGCGGTGCTGGCGGTCAAGGACGAGCGCGGGTTCCACCTGCAGCCGATGCCGGCGGACGGCCTTGCCAGCGCGGTCGTCTCGCTGCTGCCCGCGGCGCCGCGCGGCACGGACAAGTCCATCACGGTGCCGCTGGAGCAGCTGCTCTCCGGTTCCGGGGTGGACTTCATGCAGCGACGCGGCCCGGCCCAGCCGGACGGCAGGGCGAGCACGGACGACGACCGCAAGGCGCTGGCCAAGCTGCACGCCCAGCCGCGGCTGCGCGGCGGGCAGATCGGCGCGAACGCCCGCAGCCGGGTCGGCGGCCGGTCCCGCGGGCCGGTGCTGAGCTGGTTCGACACCGACTCCGGCCGCTACTTCACGCAGGCCACCCGCGGCCGTGACGGCAGCGACTGGATCACCATCGCCCCGGCGGACGTGGCCACCCTGCGCAGCAGGCTCGGCGAGATGCTGACCAGGGTCGCGGACTCGGCGGCGGGCGCGCACTGAAATCCGGTCCGCTACTCTTCGGTAGCCGAGGTGATTCGGGCAACGGGTTCGGTACGCCGCTCTGGGAGGGAACCGTGGGCACGCAGGAGTTCTTCACGCCGGTCGCGTTCGACTTCCTCTGGGAGGCGATGGGTATCGGGGAGATCCCGTACCCGCTGAACGTCCGCTCGCACGGCGCCACCGAGGACGAGCGCATCGCCCTGCGGCAGCGGGTCAACATCGAACTGCAGGCCAGGGGCATCCGCGACGAGCACGGCCGGCTCGAACCGCAGGTCGAGGACTGGCTCGTCACCCTGGCCAGGCCCACGACCAGCATCGACGCCCTGCACATCCCGGACTACCAGGCCCCGCCGATCGGCATCCTGGCCGCCTCCGACGGCAAGAACGGCGTGGTCGCCATCCAGGACGCGAACGGGATCTGGATCCGGCCAGCCTTCGCCGAAGGACTCGCGTCCGCCGTGGTGGACCTGCTGCCACCGGGCAAGCGCGGCACCGAGGCGTCCATCACGCTGCCGCTGGAGGAGGCGCTGCGCACCGCGCCGATCCGGGTGGCCGTGTCCGCGGCGGGTCAGCAGCCGGACGCCGAGGACGCGAAGAAGCGCCGGGAGCGGGCGCGCACCCCGCTGAGCGAGCGGGAGACGGATCCGCGCCAGGCGTACGCCCAGCTTTCCGGCCAGCCGCGGCTGCGCGGCGGTCAGCTCGCAGCGAACAGCCGCAGCGCCACCCTCGGTAGCCGCCAGCGCTCGCCGGTGCTCGCCTGGTTCGACACCGCGACCGGCCGCTACCTCAGCCTTTCCCGGGCGGGCACGGACGGCCGGGAGTGGGTGACCATCTCACCCGCCGACCCCAAAACACTGCGCATGCGGCTGGGTGAGATGCTCCGCGGGGTGGCGGAGGAGCGCCGCTAGCCGGGTCGATCGCCCCAGTGGGAACATCGGCGTGCCGATGTCCGTTGACCTGCGGGAGGCTCGCGCAGGTGCCTGGTTCAGCCGGGCGGTATCCTGGTGAGTACGGGTGTCCCCGGACGCCGCTAGTTGTCAACACCGTGACGGCGGATGTCACATCTACCGCCTAACCAGGGAGGGCCGAGGCCACCACGGCCGAGTCGTATGGACCGGAAGCGCCTGCTCAAGAACCCATTGCTGTGGCTCGCCGCGGTGTTGCTGCTCTACTTCGCGTTCAGCACCATCTTCGACAGTGACCGCGGCTTCACCCAGGCACCTACGTCGCAGGCGATTCAGCAGGTGACCTCGGGCAACGTCAAGGAAGCCAACTTCGAGGACAAGGAGCAGCAGCTCAAGCTGCAGCTCACGAACAAGATCGACGTGGACGGCCAGCAGGTCGACCAGATCCTCACGCAGTTCCCGGCGAACGCTTCGGACGAGATCTACAACGCGCTGCTGAACGCCAAGAACGGCAACACCTCGCTGAAGTTCACCACCACCGTCACCCAGCAGAGCTGGCTGACCCAGATGCTGGTGTTCATCATTCCGCTGGGCATCCTGCTGCTCCTGCTGATGTGGATGATGAACAACTCGCAGGGCGGCGGCAACCGGGTACTGAACTTCGGCAAGTCCAAGGCCAAGCAGCTGAACAAGGACATGCCGAAGACCACCTTCGAGGACGTGGCCGGCGCGGACGAGGCCGTCGAAGAGCTGTACGAGATCAAGGACTTCCTGCAGAACCCGGCGCGCTACCAGGCGCTCGGCGCGAAGATCCCGAAGGGCGTGCTGCTGTACGGGCCGCCCGGTACCGGTAAGACGCTGCTCGCCCGCGCGGTGGCCGGTGAGGCCGCGGTGCCGTTCTACACGATCTCCGGTTCCGACTTCGTGGAGATGTTCGTCGGTGTCGGCGCCTCCCGGGTGCGCGACCTGTTCGAGCAGGCCAAGCAGAACGCGCCGTGCATCATCTTCGTGGACGAGATCGACGCGGTCGGCCGTCAGCGCGGGGCCGGCCTCGGCGGCGGGCACGACGAGCGCGAGCAGACCCTGAACCAGCTGCTGGTCGAGATGGACGGGTTCGACGCGCGCGGCGGGATCATCCTGATCGCCGCGACGAACCGGCCGGACATCCTGGACCCGGCGCTGCTGCGCCCCGGCCGGTTCGACCGGCAGATCCCGGTGTCCGCGCCGGACATGCGCGGCCGCAAGCGGATCCTCGAGGTGCACGCCAAGGGCAAGCCGATCGCGCAGGGCACCGACCTGAACGGGCTGGCCAAGCGCACCGTCGGGATGTCCGGTGCGGACCTGGCGAACGTGCTGAACGAGGCCGCGTTGCTGACCGCGAGGCAGAACGGGCACGTGATCACCGACGCGGCGCTGGAGGAGTCGGTCGACCGCGTGGTGGGCGGTCCGGCGCGCAAGAGCCGGATCATCTCCGAGAAGGAGAAGAAGATCACCGCCTACCACGAGGGCGGGCACGCCCTCGCCGCGTGGGCGATGCCGGACATCGAGCCGGTCTACAAGCTGACCATCCTGCCGCGCGGCCGGACCGGCGGGCACGCCCTGCTCGTGCCGGAGGACGACAAGGACCTGATGACCCGCACCGAGATGATCGGGCGGCTGGTCTTCGCGATGGGCGGGCGGACCGCGGAGGAGCTCGTCTTCCACGAGCCAACCACCGGTGCGTCCGGCGACATCGAGCAGGCGACCAAGATCGCCAGGGCGATGGTCACCGAGTACGGCATGAGCGCGCGGCTCGGCGCGGTGAAGTACGGCCAGGAACAGGGCGACCCGTTCCTCGGCCGGTCCGCCGGGCGGCAGGCCGACTACTCGCACGAGATCGCGCACGAGATCGACGAAGAGGTCCGGAAGCTGATCGAGACCGCGCACACCGAGGCGTGGGAGGTGCTCAACACCTACCGCGACGTGCTCGATGAGCTGGTCGTCGAGCTGCTGCAGAAGGAGACCTTGCAGCGCAAGGACCTGGAGCGGATCTTCGCGTCGGTGGAGAAGCGCCCGCACATCACCGTGTTCAACGAGTTCGGTGAGCGGACGCCTTCGGACAAGCCGCCGATCAAGACCCCGCGCGAACTGGCGATGGAACGCGGCGAGCCGTGGCCCCCGCCGGGCGAGGAGAAGCAGACCGTGCTGCAGCCGGCACCGACCCCGGTCGGTACCGCTCCCGGCGGCGGCGACCTGCCCGGCGGCCCTCCGCCGCGCAACAGCCCGGAGCCGTCGAACCCGTACGCGCCGCCGCCTCCCGGCGGCTACCCGAACGGCGGGCGGCCCAACGGCGGACCGAACGGCACCGGCCACTGGCCCCAGCCCTACGGTCAGCCCCCCGGCAACTCGCCGGGCGGCAAGGGCCAGGGCGGGCCGCCGAACTACGGTGCCCCTCCCGGCTGGACCCCGGCCACGTCCCCTGGCGGCAGGCCGAACCAGCCGTGGCGCCCTGCCGAACAGCAGCAGCCCACTGGTGACCAGGGTTGGTTCGCCGACCCGGCACCCGGTTCCGGCGAGGGCCCGCGCCCCGGCGGGCAGCCGCCGGAGGACCGGCGTGATCCAGACGGCCAGGATGGGCGTCGGCAATGACCCGGTCCGCGTAGGCGGGCCGGTGTTCGACCAGGATCGCGCCGAAAAGGCGGTGCGCGAGCTACTACTCGCGTGTGGTGAAGACCCGGACCGGGATGGCCTGCTGGACACCCCGGCCCGGGTCGCCCGCGCGTACCGGGAAATGTTCGCCGGGCTCTACGACGACCCGGACACGGTGCTGGACAAGACCTTCGACGAGAGCCACGAAGAACTGATCCTCGTCACCGACATCCCGATGTACTCGACCTGTGAACACCATTTGGTGCCATTCCATGGGGTTGCCCATGTCGGCTACATCCCGAACGGGCACGGCAAGGTGACCGGGTTGTCCAAGCTGGCCAGGCTGGTCGACCTGTATGCGAAGCGGCCGCAGGTGCAGGAGCGGCTCACATCGCAGGTGGCGAACGCCTTGCAGCGCAAGCTGGAGCCGCGCGGGGTGATCGTGGTGGTCGAGGCCGAGCACCTGTGCATGGCGATGCGGGGTATCCGGAAGCCGGGCGCCCGCACCACCACCTCCGCGGTCCGGGGTCTGCTGCAGACCTCGGCGTCTTCGCGGGCGGAGGCGCTGGATCTGATCAAGGGGCGCCGGTGAACGCAGCGCTGCCCTCGCCAGGCCGCTGCGTCGTGATGGGCGTGCTGAACGTCACCCCGGACTCCTTTTCCGACGGTGGCCGTTACTTCAGCGTGGACGACGCGCTGGCGCACGCCAGGGCGATCTGGGCTCGCGGCGCGGACATCGTGGACGTGGGCGGGGAGTCGACCCGGCCGGGTGCGGCCAGGGTGGACGCGGACACCGAGATCGCCAGGGTGCGGCCGGTGGTCCGCGAACTGGCCGGCGAGGGCCTGCGGCTTTCGGTGGACACCACCAGGGCCAAGGTGGCGGCGGCCGCGCTGGACGCCGGGGCGCAGGTGATCAACGACGTGTCCGGCGGGCTGGCCGACCCGGACATGGCCGGAGTGGCCGCGGACGCCGGGGTGCCCTGGGTGCTGATGCACTGGCGCGGGCACAGCAAGGACATGAACAAGCTCGCCAGCTACACCGACGTGGTCGCCGAGGTGCGGGCGGAGCTGGCCGCCAGGGTGGACGCCGCGATGGCGGCCGGGGTCGCCGCGGAGGCGATCCTGCTGGACCCCGGGCTCGGTTTCGCCAAGCGCGCGGAACACGACTGGGCCCTGCTGCACGGGCTGGACTCCTTGCTGTCACTGGGTTTCCCGGTGCTGGTCGGGGCGTCGCGCAAACGTTTCCTCGGCAGGCTGCTGGCCGGTGCGGACGGCGAGCCGCGACCGCCGGACGGGCGGGAGGTCGCCACCGCCGCGATCTCCGCGCTGGCTGCTGCGGCCGGTGCCTGGGGGGTGCGGGTGCACGAGGTGGGTGCGTCGCTGGACGCGGTGGCCGTCGCGGCCGCCTGGATCCGTGGTCGAGCCGGAGGGGTCAGTTGACCGATCGCATCACCCTGACCGGCCTGCGGGTCTTCGGCAGGCACGGGGTTTTCGAGCACGAGAAGCGGGACGGCCAGGAGTTCCTGGTGGACATCACCGCCTGGCTGGACCTGGACCAGGCGGCGGCCACCGACGACCTGACCAAGACGCTGCACTACGGCGAGCTCGCGCAACTGGCCGCCGGCATCGTGGCCGGTGAGCCCTACGACCTGATCGAGAGCGTGGCTGGCCGGATCGCCGACGAGATGATGACCGACCGGCGGCTGCACGCCGCCGAGGTCACCATCCACAAGCCGTCCGCGCCGATCCCGCTGACCTTCGACGACGTGGCGGTCACCATCCGCCGTTCCCGCCGGGGCAGGACGGGATGAGCACCGCGGTGCTCTCGCTCGGTTCGAACCTCGGCGACCGGCACGGCTTCCTGAAGCTGGCGGTGGACGGTCTGCGGGACGTGCTGGTCGCGGTCTCCGGGGTCTACGAAACGGAACCGTGGGGTGTGACGGACCAGCCGGACTTCCTGAACGCGGTCTGCCTGGTGCGCGATCCTGGGCGCGACCACTGGGCTTGGCTGCGCACCGCACAGGAGCTGGAGCGGCTGGCCGGGCGGGTGCGCGAGCGGCATTGGGGCCCGCGCACCCTGGACGTGGACGTGGTGGTCGTGGATGAGGTGCGGTCGGCGGACCCGGAGCTGCTTTTGCCGCATCCCGGCACCCCGGACCGCGCGACCGTGCTCATTCCCTGGCTGGAGATCGAGCCGGACGCCGAGCTGCCCGACCACGGCCCCGTCCGCGAGCTGCTCGCCGCCCTCCCCGCCGCCGACCGCGCCGGCGTCCACCCCCGCCCCGACCTCTCGCTCCAAAGTCCGTGAAGGGCACCTTGCCTACCTTCAACGTAGGCAAGGTGCCCTTCACGGACTGATCGTCAGGCGCGGAGGGCGGAGATGAGCCACTCCATGGCGGGCTGGCGGGTCGGCACCGGTGGCCAGTCGTTCATGATCGCGAGCAGCTGCCAGTAGCGCTCGGCCCTGGCGTCGCCGCCGATCGCCAGCCGGTCGGCCAGCTCGGCGCGGAACTCCGGGCCGTCGCCGGACGCGGGCCCCGACGCCAGTGCGACCTCGTCGGCGAGCGCCCGGCCCGTCGCCGAGTCCGGAGTCTCTCCCGCGTCCATCGCCGCCTGTGCGCGGGTGGTCCAGTCGATCCAGGACGACTGTTGGGCTGCTGACACCTTCATGCTTTCGCCCGCCTCCACCGCCGCCGAATGGTCCACACTCATCCGCCGGATGAGCGCCCGGAAATCGTCGTCCTGGACCAATTCAGCGAATTCGATCCACGCCTCGAGCTGTTCCGGCGACGGATCATCCGGCAGCCGCGGTTTCGCCGAACGCATATGGCGGTAGAACTCGGAATCCACCTCCAGCCCGGCGACCATCTCATCCCAGAACTCGTCCACCAGGCGTGCTCGCTCGTCGTCGGACATCGAAGCCAGCTTGTTCATCAGTTTCACTTCCTCCAGTTCGGACTCCCGTTTCGCGACCGCGCGCAGCACCGCCCGGCGCAGCCGGAGCCGCCGGATCTGCTCGTCCAGCGCGGCGACGTGCCGGGCCGCGAGCCGTGGCACGCTGGTCTCCCGGCTCAGCGCCTGCGCCACTTCGGTGAGGCCGATGCCCAGCTCACGCAGGGTTTTCACCAGCTCCAGCCTGGCAAGTGCCCTGGCGTCGTACAGTCGGTAGCCGGCCGGCGTGCGGGCGGTGGGCGGCAGCAGCCCTTCGTCGGAATAGAACCGGATCGTCTTCACCGGCAAGCCGGTTCGGCGGGCCAGTTCTCCGATGGTGAAGGTGGTTTCGCTACCCACAGATCTCATGCTGAACCCTCCAGTCACTGGAGGGTCAAGTCTGCCGGACGAAATCGCCTACGGTGGATCTCATGCACTTCACGCGGCCCCGCGAACTTCTCGTCGCCGGGCTGATCGGCCTGGTCCTCGGTTTCCTGTTGTTCCAGGTCGCGTACGGTTCGCTGCCCGCGATGCCGGTCGCCGCCGGGGTCACCCTGCTGGTGCTGGCCGCCGTGGAGACCGTGCTCGCCTTCTCCATCCGCAACCGGATCAAGACCGGTCGCGTGCTGGCCGCGATCGCGGTGGCCAGGGCGGTCGCGCTGGCCAAGGCGTCCTCGTTGCTCGGCGCACTGATGTTTGGTGCCTGGGTGGGTGCACTGGGATACTTGGTGCCCCGCGGCGGCTGGTTGCCGGCCGCGGCGAACGACCTCCCCGCCGCGCTCGTCGGAGCCGCCAGCGCAGCGGTACTGGCCGGGGCGGCGCTGTGGCTGGAACACTGCTGCCGCACGCCGGACTCGGGTGATCAGGATCGCGTAAACCGGCCTACCGGTTAACGCGGAGAATCCACCGCTCGAAGTACCGACTAGGTCTCGAACGGATTACTAGAAGGTACGGTGTTGGACATGACTGGCGTGGGTGACGACTCGCGCGGCCGCCTTGCTGGCAGGCCGTGGCTTGTCGTCGGTCTGCTCCTCGCCGTCGGTGCGACGCTGGCGCTGGTGCTCAGTGACGACGCGCGTTTCCTCCGCCTCGGCATCGTCGCGGCGCTCTGGGCCGCGCTGGTCGGCGCCTTCCTCGCGGTCCGCTACCGCAAGCACGCCAGCAGCACCGAGGAGTCGGTGGCGCAGGCGCAGGCCGTCTACGAGCTGGAGCTGGAGCGGGAGATCGCGGCGAGACGCGAGTACGAGCTCGAGATCGAGGCGGACACCAGGGACAGGGTCGAGGCCGACTCCCGCGAGGAGCTGGACGCGCTGCGCGCCGAGCTGACCGCACTGCGCGAAAGCCTGCAGTCGCTGTTCGGCGGCGAGGTGCTCTACGAGCGGGTCGCGCTGACCGCGCAGGCCACCCGGATGCGCTCCCTGCAGGAGCAGCGGGTGGTGCAGGCCGCCGGTGGCAGCAACGGCAAGCCGAAGCCGGCCCAACTGGCCGCCGGTACCAAGAAGCCGGAGCCGGTGGAGCATCCGACCGACCTGATCGAGCGGGTGCTGGAGCAGGGTTCGGCGGCGGAGCATCGGCGCAAGGCCGGCGCCCAGCAGGCCCAGAAAGCACCGAAGGCCCCGAACACCGCTCAGCCCAAGTCTCCCGAGCCGAGGCGCACCGAGCCGAGGCGGCCGGAGCCGCCGGTCGAGGACGGTCCGCCGACCCGCCGGGTGAGCGCCGAGCAGGCCGCCGCCGCGTCCGCGATGGCGGCCAAGGCACTCGGGCAGACCCGCAACGAGACCACCCGCGTGCACAAGCCGGCGAAACCGCCGGTGCCGCCGAAGCCACCGACACCACCGACACCGCAGCCCGCGGCGCGGGCGGAGCCGCCGCGACGGCCGGAGCAGCGGCCGCGGCTGGAGCCGACGCAGCCGTCGATGGAACCCCTCGACCGCGGCCGCCCGGCGGCGGGCCTGAACCCGCCCCCCGCGAAGCCCGCGCCGAAGCCGGAACCCGCCGCACCGGCCAAACCGCAGGTGGACGCCCCGACCGAGGTGGCGAAGGGGCTCGACCTGGACCGGAAGTCGTCCTGGGAGAACCGCGAGCGCCCGGTGAACGACCTTTCCGCCGCTTTCCCCAGCCGGCCCCGTGGCGGTACCTACGACCGGCTGCCGCCGGTCGCCGCGAACGGCAACGGCAGGCGGCCCACCGAACCCGAGCGCAAGCCAGGGCCGAACGAGGAGACCAGGATCGCCACCCCGCAACCGGCACCGCAGCCGCAACCCGCGCCCGAACCCCTGCCGCCGTCGCGGCACGGGGTGCACCGGTCGGCGGCGGCCGAGCAGCCGGCCACCCCGCCGGCCGCCGAGCCGCAGCAGAACAACCCGACGCTGCCCGAGTCGGTGCGCCAGATCCAGGAACAGGGCCGCCCCGGTGGCCGTCGCCGCCGCGCCGACGACGAGCCGTCCGCGCCGGTGACCCCGCCCGCGCCCGAACAGCCGGAGACCTCCGGCGGTCGCCGCCGCCGTCCCGACGGTGAGCCGCCGTCCTGGCAGAGCATCGCCGAGCGGGAGGAGGCGGCCCGCGGCTCGCGGCACTCTTCCCCGGCGAACGGCCAGTCCGCGACCGGCAGCCACGCCAGGCCGGACGCCTCGGGTGCCGCCGAGCCGGGCCGCAACGGTGCCAACGGCCATCGCTCCGCCGCCGCGCACACCGAGCCGGAGTCGGGTTCGCACACCGCCGGCCGTTCGGTGAGCGAGTTGCTGGCCGCGCACGGGTCCACCGACAGCACGCCGCGCCGCCGTCGCCGTGCCGAGGATTAACTCACCTCTCGCAGTCGCTCATCCGGGCGCCGGGGCGCGGCCGTAGGGTTGCCGACCGTGAGGGGACCAGCCAGCGCGCAGGCCGCCGGACCTGGAGGGGGACGACCGGCCGGGCGCGTGCAATCACTTCGCCGGCACACGCAACGCCGGAGCACCGTGCTGCTGCCGGTGCTCGGCCTGCTCGTGGTCGCGCTCTGCGGGCTGCTGCTGTTCGGGCTCGCCACCGCGCGGGTCGGGGTGCTCGGTGTGGTGATCGGGGTGGTCGCCGCGCTGGTGCCGGTCGCAGTGGTGGTCGCCGCCTTCCTCTGGGTGGACCGCTGGGAGCCGGAGCCCGCCAGGCTGCTGCTGCTCGGTTTCGCCTGGGGCGCCTGCATCGCCACGCTCACCGCGCTGCTCATCAACAACTCCGCGGAAACGGTCGGCGATCTGCTCTTCGGTGCGGGCAACGGCAGCAAGTTCAGCGCCGTGGTCTCCGCGCCGCTGGTGGAGGAGGCGGCGAAGGCCGCTTTCGTGCTGCTGGTGTGGTGGCGGCGTTCCGGTGAGTTCGACGGCGTGGTGGACGGCATCGTCTACGCCGGGTTCAGTGCGGCCGGGTTCGCCTTCACCGAGAACATCTACTACTTCGGCCGTGCCTTCGCGGACTACGGCTTCGGCGACGGCACCAGTGCCGGTGTGCTCACCGCCTTTCTGCTGCGCGGGGTGCTCTCGCCGTTCACGCATCCGCTGTTCGCGGTGATCACCGGGATCGCCATCGGCTACGCGGCCCGCACCAGCAACCGCCGGCTGAAGGTGCTGGTGCCGCTGGCCGGCTATCTCGGCGCGGTCGCCCTGCACGCGTTGTGGAACGGCGCGGCCACCCTCGGCGGGGCGCAGACCTTCCTCAACGTGTACTTCCTGATCATGGTGCCGATGTTCATCGGCGTGCTGATGCTGGTGCTCTGGCAGCGACGGCGGGAACAGCGGATCGTCGCGGCCGCGCTGCCGGAGATGGCCGCCGCGAGGTGGATCGCGCGTTCGGAGGTGGACTTGCTGGCCAGCCTGCCCGGCCGGCGGAAGTGGCGGCGCCAGGCCGGCCGTGAGTCCGGCCGTGCCGCGGCCCGCGCGGTCGGCGCGTACCAGTCGAGCGTCACCGAGCTGGCGTTCCTGCGCCGCGGCTCGGCTGGCGGCGAGCTCGACGCGCGCCAGTCGGAGCTGCTCGGGGTGCTGCGCTCCGCCAGGGCCGAAGCCGTCCGTCTTGCCGGGGGCGGACGGGCCAAGGGAAGCGACCGGTGACCCTGAGTGACCACCGGTAGGGGTGACCCGGGACGGGTGAAGCTTGTCACCTACCCGCTGCCAACCAGCGCGGGCGGGACTACTCTCGCGCCGTCGTCCGGTACCCGCGACGCCTAGTGGGACTGGAACGAGCCGAGGAGTTTTCAACGATGAGCGCTTGCAGGCCGGCCCCGTGATGCGCCCGGCGAGGCTCGCGGTCGGCGTGGTTTCCGCCGGCCGGGTGGGCAGTGTGCTCGGCGCCGCGCTGTCCCGGGCGGGACACACCGTAATCGCCGCTTCGGCGATCTCCGCCGCCTCCGTTCGCCGTGCCGAGGCGTTGCTGCCGGGTGTGCCGCTGCTGCCGCCGGACGAGGTGGTGCGCGCCGCCGACCTGATCCTGCTGGCCGTGCCCGACGACGAGCTGTCCGGACTGGTGCGCGGCCTGGTGGCCACCGATTCCCTGCGCCCCGGCCAGATCGTGGTGCACACCTCCGGCGCGCACGGGGTCGGGATACTCCGCCCCGCCACCGAGGCCGGTGCGCTGCCGCTCGCGCTGCACCCGGTGATGACCTTCGCCGGCCGTGAAGAGGACCTCCAGCGGATGGCCGCGTGCAGCGTCGGGGTCACCGCGGAGACCGGGGACGAGGCGGCCTGGAACGTCGGTGAGGCGCTGGTGGTGGAGATGGGCGGTGAGCCGGTCCGGGTGCCGGAAGAGGCTCGTGCGCTCTACCACGCCGCGCTGGCACACGGGGCGAACCACCTGGTCACGCTGGTCGCGGACTGCGCGGAGCTGCTGCGCACGGCCGGGGTCGGCAACGCCGAGCGGGTACTCGGCCCGCTGCTTTCCGCCGCGTTGGACAATGTGCTGCGACAGGGCGATCGCGCGCTCACCGGCCCGGTGGCTCGCGGCGACTCCGGCACCGTCCGCACCCACCTCGAGGTGCTCGCGGACGAGGCGCCGGAGGTCATGCCCTGTTACGCCACGCTCGCCAGGCGCACCGCCGCGCGGGCTTCGGCGTCCGGGCAGCTGGCCGAGGCCGCCGCGACCGAGATCGGCGCCCTCCTCGACGAATTCGCCGAAGGGCACGATGCGCAATGATCGCTAAGACGGCTCCGAAGTTCACCCGGAACGCGCTGAACACGTTCCGGGCTCCGGCGGACATCACCAGGGTGACCGGCGCGCTGCGCTCGGTCAGCCGCCAGATCGCGCTGGTGCCCACCATGGGCGCGCTGCACGCCGGGCATCGTGAGCTGCTGCGCCGGGCGAAGCGGCTGCCGAACACGGTGGTGGCCGCGTCGATCTTCGTGAACCCGCTGCAGTTCGGCGCCGGTGAGGACTTCGAGGCTTATCCGCGGCCGCTGGAGCGCGATCTGGCGGTGCTGGACGAGGTGGGCGCCGAACTCGCGTTCACCCCGGAGGCGGCGGATCTCTATCCCGAGGGCGCGACCGTGACGGTGCATCCGGGCCCGCTCGGGGACGAGCTGGAGGGCGCGGTCAGGCCGGGGCATTTCGCCGGGGTGCTGACCGTGGTGGCGAAGTTGTTCAACATCGTGCGGCCGGACTACGCCTTCTTCGGGGAGAAGGACTACCAGCAGCTGGTGCTGATCAAGAAGATGGTTCGCGACCTGAATTTCGGTACGCACGTGATCGGGGTGCCGACGGTGCGGGAGTTCGACGGCCTCGCGCTGTCCTCGCGGAACGTCTACCTTTCCGAACGGGAGCGCGAAGACGCCGTCGTGCTGTCCGCGGCTTTGACCGCGGGTGCGCACGCCGGCAGGCGAGGAGCGGAGGAGGTGCTGGCCGCGGCGAAGCAGGTACTCGCCGCGAAACCGGCCGTGGAAGTGGATTACCTCGATCTGCGCGGAACCGATCTTGGTCCCGCGCCCGTCGATGGAGAGGCACGCTTGTTGATCGCCGCCAGGGTAGGGAGCACCCGGCTGATCGACAACGTTGCGGTCCTGCTCGGCACCGCCGCCGACGGCACGCAACGCGAGGAATGGGACGCAGGGGAATAAGGGAGTCCACATGTATCGCACCATGCTGAAATCGAAGATCCACCGAGCGACGGTGACCCAGGCCGACCTGAACTACGTCGGCTCGGTCACCGTGGACGAGTCGCTGATGGAGGCGGCCGATCTGCTGCCGGGCGAGCAAGTGTCCATTGTGGACATCACGAACGGCGCCCGGCTGGAGACCTATGTGATCACCGGTGAGCGGGACAGCGGGGTGATCGGCATCAACGGCGCGGCCGCGCATCTGGTGCACCCCGGCGACCTGGTCATCCTGATCGCCTACGGGCAGATGGAGTCCGTGGAGGCGGCCAGCTACCAGCCGCGGATCGTGTTCGTGGACGCGGACAACCGGATCACCGTGGCCGGTAACGACCCGGCGCAGGCGCCCGACGGTTCCGGTCTGATCAGCGGCACGGTACTGCTGACCGCGCCGGAGGGAGACGGGGCTTACCCCGTCGCCGAGACGGTGGACGCGGCCAGGCTGGACGCCTTGCTGCACGCTGAGGGCTAGCACTTGCTCTTAACGATTGACGTCGGCAACACGAATATCGTGCTCGGCCTGTATTCCGGCCGGGGCGAGGATGCCGAGCTGGTCCGCGACTGGCGGATGCGCACCGACGCGCAGATGACCGCGGACGAGCTCGCGCTGACCATGCGCGGGCTGCTCGGCGAGCACGCCGACGCGGTGACCGGGATCAGTGCGCTGTCCACCGTCCCCGCGGTGCTGCGCGAGCTGCGGGTGATGCTGGGCCGGTACTACTCCGGGGTGCCGAAGATCGTGGTGGAGCCTGGGGTGCGCACCGGGGTGCCGCTGCTGGTGGACAACCCGAAGGAGGTGGGCGCGGACCGGCTGGTGAACACGCTGGCCGCGCATCATCTGCACAGCACCGCCTGCGTGGTGGTGGACTTCGGCACCTCGACCAACGTGGACGCGATTTCCGCGAAGGGCGAGTTCCTCGGCGGCGCTTTCGCCCCGGGGATCGAGATCTCGGTGGACGCGCTGGCCGCGCGGGCCGCCGCGCTGCGCAAGGTGGAGCTGGTGCCGCCGCGCTCGGTGATCGGCAAGAACACCGTGGAGTGCCTGCAGTCCGGCATCGTGTACGGCTTCGCCGGCCAGGTGGACGGCCTGGTGAAGCGGATCGTCCGCGAGCTGTCCGGGGACTCGGCCGAACCGGTGGCGGTGATCGCCACCGGTGGCCTCGCGCCGCTGGTGCTCGCCGAGTCGGAGACCATCACCGAGCACGCCCCGGACCTCACCCTGCTCGGGCTGCGCCTGGTCTACGAGCGCAGCGCGCGCTGACTTCCGGGACTCAGTGCAGGATCTTCAGTCCCACCACGCCGGCCACGATCAGCACCAGGCAGGTGATCCGGCCGACGGTCACCGGGTCGCCGAGCGCGAACATGCCGTAGGCCGCGGTGCCGATGGCGCCGATGCCGACCCAGACCGCGTAGCCGGTGCCGATCGGAATGCTGCGCATCGCGTATGCCAGGCCGCCCATGCTCAAGGTCAGGCTGACCAGGAAGAGCACGGTGGCCGGCAGTTTGCTGAATCCCTTGGACGCGTTCAGCGCCGTCGCCCATACCGTTTCCAGCACGCCGGAAACCACGAGTACCAACCAAGCCATGATCAGACCTCCGCAGTGTCAACAGGTTTTATTGCTGCACCGCGTCGTCTTGTCGTGGCCGGGTACGACGCCCTCGTCCGGGACGGTCTTGCCGTCGTTTCCGACGATAGCACCGTTTCGGCTGGTCAGGGTGGTGGCGTTGGCCACCGGGTGGCCCGGATCGCGGTGGTGACCAGCGGCAGGTCGAACTCGCCGTGCGCGGTTTCTCCCCGTCCGGCGAGGAATTCGCGAGCGGTGCGCAGCAGGGCCGCGCGTTCGGCCGGGCCGGTGACGAGCACGTGTGAATGGGTGGCCACCGTCTCCACCAATGTCGCCGCGGTGCGCCGCTGGGCATGGCCGAAGCGCTCGCGCTGGAACGGGCCGAACTCGTGGTGTTCGGGCAGGGCGGACTCGCCGGCCCAGCCCCGGCTGACGCCGGTGCGGACCAGCCGGGAGAACTCGGCCACCCACGGCACGGATTCGTCGTCGTGGTTCCACAACGCGGTCACCACTCCGCCCGGCCGGAGCACCCTGGCGATCTCGGTGAGCGCCGGGCCGACGTCGAACCAGTGGAACGCCTGCGCCACGAACACCGCGTCCACGCTCGCGTCGGCGAGCGGGATCCGCTCCGCGGTACCGGCGAAAGCCGGCACCCCGGGCAGCGCGGCCCGCAGTTCGGCGCGCATCTCGTCGTCGGGTTCGACCGCGGTCACGTCCAGCCCGAGTGCCAGCAGGCCCTCGGTGAGCTTGCCGGTGCCCGCCGCGAGGTCGAGCACCCCGGTGGCGGTGCCGGTCGCCCCGGCCAGTCCCCAGCGCACCGCCGCCACCGGATAGTCCGGCCGGTGTGCCGCGTAGTCCGCGGCCTTGGCGCCGAAGGACGCCGCCCGCCTGGCCCGGAGTTCCCGCTCTGATTCGTCGGTCGGCTCGGTCACGTAGCGAATGCTATTACCGCAATTTTCCACCTCCACGGCGGTTACGGGTAATCCGGTTGGCGTACCGAATCGGTGAGTTCGTACGCTGTGGGCCATGACCGATAACTCCGCCCCGGAGCGCGCGACCACCGACGAGGACTTGCCCGAACAGATGCGAGTGCGCCGGGAGAAGCGCGACCGGATAATCGCGGAGGGTGTCGAACCGTATCCGGTCGAGGTGCCCCGCACGCACTCGCTGGCCGAAGTCCGCGCGGCCCATTCCGGGCTGCCCGCGGACACCGCCACCGGCGCGGTGGTCGGCGTCACCGGCCGGGTCATGTTCTTGCGCAATACCGGAAAGCTCTGTTTCGCCAGCCTGCGCGAGGGTGACGGCACCGAACTGCAGGCGATGATCAGCCTGGCCAAGGTCGGCGAGGACGCGCTCGCCGGGTGGAAGTCCGATGTGGATCTCGGCGACCACGTATTCGTGCAGGGCGAGGTGATCACCTCCAAACGAGGTGAGCTATCCGTTATGGCCGACGGCTGGCGGCTCACTTCGAAAGCACTGCGGCCGCTGCCGGTCGCGCACAAGGAACTGGCCGAGGAAACCCGCATCCGGCAGCGTTATGTCGACCTCATCCTGCGCCCGACCGCCCGTGACGTGGTGCGGACCAGGGCCGCGGTGCAGCGCGCGCTGCGGGATTCCTTCCACCGCCGCGGCTACACCGAGGTCGAGACCCCGATGCTGCAGAACCTGCACGGCGGTGCGTCGGCGAGGCCGTTCGTGACCCATTCCAATGCCTTCGACCAGGACCTCTACCTGCGGATCGCGCCGGAGCTCTATCTCAAGCGCTGCGTGGTCGGCGGGATCGAGAAGGTCTTCGAGATCAACCGGAACTTCCGCAACGAGGGCAGTGACTCGTCGCATTCGCCCGAGTTCGCGATGCTCGAGTACTACGAGGCCTACGGCACCTACGACACGATGGCCACGATGACGAGGGAACTGGTCCAGGAGGCCGCTGACGCCGCGTTCGGCACCCAGGTGGTCACGCTGGCCGACGGTAGCGAGTACGACGTGTCCGGCGAATGGACCAGTCTGACAATGTACGGCTCGCTGTCGGAGAAGCTCGGCGAAGAAGTCACTCCGGAGACGACCGTGGAGAAGCTGCGCTCCTTCGCCGCGACGCTCGGGCTGGAGGTCGATCCGAAACTCGGGCACGGCAAACTCGTCGAAGAGCTGTGGGAGCATCTCATCGGGGACCACCTGTACGCGCCCACATTTGTCCGGGATTTCCCGGTGGAGACCTCGCCGCTGACCAGGCAGCACCGCAGCGAGCCGGGGGTGGCCGAGAAGTGGGATCTCTACGTGCGCGGATTCGAACTCGGCACCGGGTACTCGGAGTTGGTGGACCCGGTTATCGAGCGGCAAAGGCTGGTCGAGCAGGCCAGGCTCGGTGCCGCCGGGGATAGTGAGGCCATGCGGCTCGACGAGGATTTCCTGCGCGCCCTGGAGTACGGAATGCCGCCGAGCGGCGGTGTCGGAATGGGTATCGATCGGTTGCTGATGGCGCTGACCGGGCTGGGTATCCGGGAGACCATCCTCTTCCCGCAGGTACGTCCCGAATAGCCCTCTCGAAGGTGGGGCGGGCCGGGAACCATATGGATGACCACTAACGGCAATCAGGATTTGCGTTTAGCGGCGGTTCCGGGTATTAATGTCTTAGCCGAAGCTTCTGTCCCGGGGTACGCCCCTACCCGATCATTCCAGCAAGCTCTAAGCAGGAGGAAAACCGATGGTTGAGAAGGTTATGATCTCCCTGGTCGACGATCTCGACGGATCTGAGGCCGAGGAGACCGTCGAGTTCGGTTTGGACGGCGTCAGCTACCAGATCGATCTCTCCTCGGATAACGCCGAGGAATTGCGGGACGCGCTCGCCCAGTACGTGGAGCACGCGCGCCGCGCCGGCGGCCGCAAGCGGACCGCCAGCAGGGTGGCCAGCAAGGTCGCGGCCAGGCCGGCAACGGTGGACCGCGAGCAGAACCAGGCCATTCGCGCCTGGGCCCGCAAGAATGGTTTTCAGGTTTCCGACCGCGGGCGCATCCCGTCCGAGGTTGTCGACGCCTACCACAAGAAGAACTGACAGGAGCCGTCCGAGCAGGCCAGTCCCGTGCGCCAGCCCCGGCGCCGGGGATCGGCCCCGCACCTGCTTCGAGCCAGACTGGAGAAGGGCCGCCGGGAAACGTCCCGGTGGCCCTTCTCCATGTCCTCCAGTGGTTTCAGCGGTTTCCGTACCTGGCAGGCGGGGTGCCGACGGCCGCGGTGAAATCACGGGTGAAGTGCGCCTGGTCGCTGTATCCGAGTTCGTCCGCCAGTGCCGCGTAGTCGATCCGCTCCGCGCCGCCGATCCGCTGGGCCGCTTCGTTGATCCGGTAGACCCGAATCGCCCACTTGGGGCCGACGCCCACATACTCGCCGAACAGCCGTTGCAAGGTCCGCACCGTGGTACCGGCGGCCTCGGCCAACCGGGCTACCGTGGTAATTGCGCTATCCGCAGCAACGGTTTCGACAATCTGGGCCGCCCGTTCGGCCGAAGTGGGTAACGTTGGCACATTCGTGCACAGCAGCCGGTCCATCTCGGTGACCATTTCGTCATCCTCGGTGGCTTTCGATACGACAGACAGGGCGCGCTCGGCTTCCGTGCCGAAGATGTCACGGAGCGGGAGCACGCTATCGGCGATGGTGGAGACCGGCGCGGCGAGGAACGGCCGGAAACAACCGGGCCGGAATCGGACACCGAGGCCTTGCACCCGTCCGCGCAGCAGATGCGACCGGCTTTGGCGGGCTGGCCCGAACACCCCGGACTCGCCCGCGAAGAAACTGGCGTGCACGGAAAGGTTCGGCAGTATCCGTTGCAGGTGGGGCGGCTGTCCGCGCAGATCCCAGTGCAGCACCCAGTAGTACTCCACGAACGGGCGCAGCTCGGTTGCCGGTGCATAACGGTCCAGCGTGAACTTCGTGGCGGCCAGCGGCTCGTCCACGATTCCCTGGGGTATCCGGTGCTTGGACACGGTTCAACAGTAGTGCGGTGACCTGTCGGACCTGTCGTGTTTGTTCAAGACCCGCGGCCAGGCCAAGTGCGTAAATGACCCGCATGTCCGAAATGCATACCCTGCTGTCCACTGCCGCGGAGCCGTTCGAGCGGCTGCTGGACTCGATCGGGTCCGACCAGCTCATCTTGCCTACGCCCTGCGCCGAGTACGACGTTCGCGCGCTGCTCAACCATTTGCTCTATTGGGGGCCGTGGCTGGCCGCGGCGGCGCGGCGGCGGCCCGCTCCGGAGGTGACGGGCGGCGAACGCGACACCGATCTCGTCACCGGGGACTGGCGGGCGGCCCTGCGCGCACAGACCCGCGATCTCACCGGTGCCTACGCGGCTCCGGACGCGGTGGCCGGGAGCACCCGCTTCGGCGGCACCGAGCTGCCCGCGGCCATGGTCGCCGCCATGGTGCTCGGCGAGTTCGTGCTGCACGGCTGGGACCTGGCCGCCGCGACCGGGCGGCCGTGGCACTGCGCGCCGGAGGTGGCCGAGCGACTGTTCGAGCTCACCGCCGCGGGTGCGGAGCAGGCAAGGGAGATGAAGGTCTACGGGCCGGAGGTGCCGGTGCCGCCGACCGCGTCCTTCCTCGAGCGCGCGCTCGGCGTCTCCGGCCGGGACCCCGCCTGGGCCTCGCCCCGGTAGCCGCCCCTGGTCACCCCTTCGGGCAGATCCGAGGGCAGGTTTCGCATTCGGTCTCGCCCGGCAGTACGTAGGAGAAGCAGCAGCTCTCCCGGCGGCGGGTCCACTCCCGGTGGCCGTCCCGGCCCTCCACCAGGCGCAGGGTGGACGCCGCGGTCAGCGGCGCGTGCCTGGTGGAGAGCACCAGCGCCGCGTCGGCCACCCCGGCGCCTTCGGCCTCGGCGGTGCCGCCCTGCTTGCCGGCCCACCACAGCGAGTTGTCCAGCGCATCGGTGGCCGCGGCCCAGAGCATCCGCCTGCCGAGCGGGCTGCGCGGCGCGAAGGCGCGGACGAACCGGCCGGCGTGCGCGAGGTAGCGGGCTCGCAGGATCGCGGCCAGCGCCCGCTCGTCGGGCACCACGGTCGCGGTGGGCAGCGCCGAGCCGGGGTCCGACGGCAGGCAGTAGAACCGGTCGCCGAGCACCGCGATCCCGTCCGGGTGCGGCCGGTCGGAGGACAGCCGGAACGCCAGCTCGGCGGGCCGCAGCGCGGGCACCCGGCGCTCGTGGTGCAGCAGCAGCGCGCCGGCGTAGGCCGGTACGTGCAGGTACCAGGACATCACGTAACCGGCGGTGGTCCGCTCCGGCGCGTCGCCGAACTGCTCCCGCAGCCAGCCGGCGAGCAGCTTGCGCCAGCGGTCGAAACCGGCGGGATCGGCCAGCAGGTCGGCGCAGAGCTGCCAGTCCTGGTCGCCGGGCAGGTCGACCCTGAGCTCGGTCCGCTGTTGCCGTCCGGCGACCCTGAGCAGGGAGTCGGCCAGCCCGCCCGTGACGGCGCGAGGGGTCCGCGATGGATGCATGCGGCCTCCTTGCTCCAAACGGGCGATTAGGTCTGCCTAACCTTACATATCGTCCCGGAGGGCGCCACCCGCCGGTGGGAAATCTCCCGAAAGGTGGATATTCGGGCCTGTTCGCGTTGAGCGGACAGGCGGCCCCGATGGAATCCGGGCAGGGGCCCGCACGTTGGACGAGGTGTCAGTCACCAGCGAAGACTCGGGGTCGACCAAGACCGGCGAGTGGGCTGCTGAGACTCAATCCGGCGTAGTGGTACGCCAGCGCTACCGCTTGGCTACTACAGTGGTCTTACGGTGCTGAACCCACCGCACGGAATTCGTGGTGGGTCGTACCGCCGGCGCAGCAGTCGAGGGAGTGGGAATGTTCGAAAGGTTCACCGACCGCGCGAGGCGGGTGGTCGTCCTGGCCCAGGAAGAAGCCAGGATGCTCAACCACAACTACATCGGCACCGAGCACATCCTCCTGGGTCTTATCCACGAGGGTGAGGGTGTCGCCGCCAAGGCGCTCGAATCGTTGGGCATCGCGCTGGAGGGCGTCCGCCAGCAGGTCGAGGAGATCATCGGCCAGGGCCAGCAGGCCCCTAGCGGGCACATCCCCTTCACGCCGCGTGCTAAGAAGGTGCTGGAGCTGTCCCTGCGCGAAGCGCTGCAGCTCGGCCACAACTACATCGGCACCGAGCACATCCTGCTCGGGCTGATCCGCGAGGGCGAGGGCGTCGCCGCACAGGTGCTGGTGAAGCTCGGCGCCGACCTGAACCGGGTACGCCAGCAGGTGCTGCAGCTGCTCTCGGGCTACCAGGGCAAGGAGCCGCAGGAGGCCGGTGGCGGCCGCGGTGAGGGCACCCCGTCCTCGTCGCTGGTGCTCGACCAGTTCGGCCGCAACCTGACCGTCTCCGCCCGCGAGGGCAAGCTCGACCCGGTGATCGGGCGCGGCAAGGAGATCGAGCGGGTCATGCAGGTGCTGTCCCGGCGCACCAAGAACAACCCGGTGCTGATCGGTGAGCCCGGCGTCGGCAAGACCGCCGTGGTGGAGGGCCTCGCCCAGAACATCGTCAAGGGCGAAGTGCCGGAGACGCTGAAGGACAAGCAGCTCTACACCCTGGACCTCGGCTCGCTGGTGGCCGGCTCCCGGTACCGCGGTGACTTCGAAGAGCGCCTGAAGAAGGTGCTCAAGGAGATCAAGACCCGCGGCGACATCATCCTGTTCATCGACGAGCTGCACACGCTCGTCGGCGCGGGTGCCGCCGAGGGCGCGATCGACGCCGCGTCCATCCTCAAGCCGATGCTGGCCCGTGGTGAGCTGCAGACCATCGGTGCCACCACGCTCGAGGAGTACCGCAAGTACATCGAGAAGGACGCCGCGCTGGAGCGCCGGTTCCAGCCGATCCAGGTCGGCGAGCCCTCGCTCGAGCACACCATCGAGATCCTCAAGGGCCTGCGTGACCGGTACGAGGCGCACCACCGCGTCTCGATCACCGACGGCGCGCTGGTGCAGGCGGCCACCCTTGCCGACCGGTACATCAACGACCGGTTCCTGCCGGACAAGGCGATCGACCTGATCGACGAGGCCGGCGCGCGGATGCGCATCCGCCGGATGACCGCGCCGCCGGACCTGCGCGAGTTCGACGAGAAGATCGCCGACGTGCGCCGCGACAAGGAGTCCGCGATAGACGCGCAGGACTTCGAGCGGGCCGCCCGCCTGCGCGACGAGGAGAAGACGCTCCTCGGCCAGAAGGGTGAGCGGGAGAAGCAGTGGAAGGACGGCGACCTCGACGTCGTCGCCGAGGTCGACGAGGAGCAGATCGCCGAGGTGCTGGCGAACTGGACCGGCATCCCGGTGTTCAAGCTCACCGAGGAGGAGACCACCCGGCTCCTGCGCATGGAGACCGAGCTGCACAAGCGGATCATCGGCCAGGAGGACGCCGTCAAGGCGGTCTCGCAGGCGATCCGCCGTACCCGTGCCGGCCTGAAGGACCCGAAGCGCCCGTCCGGCTCGTTCATCTTCGCCGGCCCGTCCGGGGTCGGTAAGACCGAGCTGTCCAAGACGCTGGCGGCGTTCCTGTTCGGCGAGGACGACGCGCTCATCCAGATCGACATGGGCGAGTTCCACGACCGCTACACCGCCTCGCGGCTGTTCGGTGCCCCTCCGGGCTACGTCGGCTACGAGGAGGGCGGCCAGCTCACCGAGAAGGTCCGGCGCAAGCCGTTCTCCGTGGTGCTCTTCGACGAGATCGAGAAGGCGCACCAGGAGATCTACAACACGCTGCTGCAGGTGCTCGAAGACGGCCGCCTGACCGACGGTCAGGGTCGCACGGTCGACTTCAAGAACACGGTGCTGATCTTCACCTCGAACCTGGGCACCACGGACATCTCCAAGTCCGTGTCGCTCGGCTTCTCCTCGGGCAACGACGAAAGCTCGAAGTACGAGAAGATGAAGCAAAAGGTCAACGAGGAGATGAAGAAGCACTTCCGGCCCGAGTTCCTCAACCGGATCGACGACATCATCGTCTTCCACCAGTTGACCAAGGACCAGATCATCGAGATGGTCGACCTGATGGTCACCCGGGTCGAGAAGCAGCTGAAGGCCAAGGACATGGCCCTCGAGGTCACCGACAAGGCGAAGGCGCTGCTGGCCAAGCGCGGCTTCGACCCGGTGCTCGGTGCCCGTCCGCTGCGCCGCACCATCCAGCGGGAGATCGAGGACCAGCTGTCCGAGAAGATCCTGTTCGGCGAGGTGCAGCCCGGCCAGATCATCATTGTCGACGTCGAAGGCTGGAAGGGCGAAGACGGCGAGAAGGACGACAAGGCGCACTTCACCTTCCGCGGCGAGGCGAAGCCGCTGGAGGTCCCGGACGCGCCTCCGGTCAGCATCGGTGCTTCCGGCGGCGACGACGCCGGTGAAGCCGAAGCCGACTGATCCACCCGCAAGTACGCGAAAACGCCCCCTGGGACCACTCCCAGGGGGCGTTTTCGCAGCTCACCGGTCGTGAGTGAAAAGTGTTGACTGCTGCATGCGGGACACCCGCACCCGGGACGAACACTTTTCACTCACGACGTCAGTGCAGGGAACCGCCGCTCAGCCGGAGGTCGTCGACGTGCTCCAGCGCGGCGTCGACCAGTGCGCCGAGGGCGCGGGCGCAGTCGGCGACGGGCAGGCTCGGCACGCCCGCCGGCGCCTGCTCGGGGCTGTAGGGCACGTGCACGAACCCGCCGCGGACGCCCGGCCGCTCGGTCGCGAGCAGGTGCATCAGCCCGTAGAACACCTGGTTGCAGACGAACGTGCCGGCCGTCTGCGAGACCGACGCGGGCAGCCCCGCCGCGCGGATGGCGGCGACGCAGGCCTTCACCGGCAGCGAACCGAAGTAGCCGACCGGGCCGCCGGGCAGCACCGGCAGGTCGAGGGGCTGGTCGCCGGCGTTGTCCTGGATCCGGGCGTCCATCAGGTTCACCGCCACCCGTTCCGGAGTGACGCCCTCGCGGCCGCCCGCCTGCCCGGTGCAGATCACCAGCTCCGGCTGGTGCTCCTCGATCGCCGCCCGCAGCGCCGGCAGCGATCGCCGGAACTCGCACGGCAGCTCGGCCACCCGCAGCTCCGGCCGCCACCGCGCGAGCAGCGAGACCGCCTGCCAGGACGGGTTCACCCGCTCCCCGCCGAACGCCTCGAAGCCCGTCAGCAGCACCGTCACCATAGCGCTCAGGCTAGCCAACATGCAGCGAAGGCCACCTTGCCTGCGTTCAACGCAGGCAAGGTGGCCTTCGCTGCGTCCTGTTATGTACGGGGGGTGAGGGAGCCGGGGTAGAGGTACTGGGCGGACGGCTTGGTGTTGCCGTAGAACCAGGTGTCGAAGAAGCCCTGGAGGTTCTGCCCGGACACGACGGACGCGTAGTTCTGGAATTCCGGCAGCGTGGCGTTCCCGTTGCGGTGCAAGGTCGGCCAGGTCTTGAGCACCTTGCCGAAGGCCGCCTCGCCGATCTGGTGCCGCAGCGCGTGCAGCGCCAGCGGGCCCTTGCTGTACACCGACGTGAACTCGTTGCCGGGGCCCATGTCGTACAGCTTTCCGGCCCAGAACTGGTCGCTCGCCTGCGCGACCTGCGAGCGGTACCGGTCGTCCAGGTTCTGGTTCTCGTTGTACTCCGACCAGAGCCAGGTGGCGTAGGACGCGAAGCATTCGTTGAGGCAGACGTCCTTCCAGCTCTGCACCGCCACCGAGTCGCCGTACCACTGGTGTGCGTTCTCGTGCACGATGGTCTGCAGGTTGCCGGCCCGGCCGGAGTAGATCGGCCTGCTCAGCGTCTCCAGCGAGAACCCGATCGGCTCGGCGAGGAAGATGCCGCCCGCCGCGTCCACCGGGTACGGCCCGAACTTGGACGACAGGAAGTCCAGCACCTCCGGCAGTCGTGCTTCGGCCGCCTTCGTGGTCGCCGAGGTGCCCGGCGCGAACGCGTCCACCACCGGGGTGCCGTCGGCCAGCTGCGAGCGGTGGAACTCCCACTTGTCGATGGCGACGGTGGTCATGTACGGCACCACCGGCGTGCTCTCCGCCCAGCGGTGCGTAGTGCCGGCCTCGGTCTTCGTGGTGCCCTCTTCGCGACCGTTCGCGATCACCCCCCACTCGTCCGGCACGGTGACCGCCAGGTGGAAGGTCGCCTTGTCGCGCGGGGTGTCGTTCACCGGGTACCAGGTGGTCGCCGATTTCGGCTCACCGGCGGCGAAGGCGCCGCCGCTGGCCGCGTACTGCCAGCCGTTCGCGCCGAGCAGCGGGTCGTTGATCGCCTTCGGGACGCCGTTGTAGGCGATCTCCGCGGTGAACTTCTGGCCACGCGACAGGGTCCTAGCGGGCGTGATGACCAGCTCGTGTTCGCCGGTGCGGGTGAACTTCGCGGTCAGGTCGTTCACCTTCACCGAAGTCACGGTCAAGCCGCTCAGGTCGAGGTTGAACGAGCTGAGGTCCTGCTCGGCCCGCGCGGTGACCACCTGGACCCCGTCGAGCTGGTGCGTGGCCGGGTCGTAGCCCACGGTCAGGTTGTAGTCGGCCACGTCGTAGCCGCCGTTGCCGTCCTGCGGGTAGTAGCCGTCGCCGGCTCCGTCGCTGCCCGGCCCTGGCGCGGCGGACGCCGTTCCCCCGCCGATCGCGAGCCCGGTCAGCACCGCGGCGGCGACCGCGGCCGGCCGGCGCCAGCGCTTGTTTCTGCTCATTGGGTGGTCCCCTTTTCCGGATGGATGCGCCTCGCCGGGCAACGTATCCCGGGTGATCGGCTCGCCCGCCCGCTTAGGCTCCTTTGTCCGAACAATCCCGCCGTCGGTCGGTAGCAGTCCATGCCAGGGCCATGGAACCTCGCCGGGTCTGGAAAGCTGAACAGGTGCGGGTAGCGCTGTTAGGCCCGGTACGCGCCGAGGAGAACGACGGCACGCCGATCGAGATCGGCGGCGCCCGGTTGCGCATGCTCCTGGCCAGGCTCGCCCTGGACGCCGGGCACGCGGTCTCGGCGGCCGCGCTGGTGGACGGACTTTGGGGTGCTGAGCCGCCGGTGGACGCGGCGAACGCGCTGCAGTCACTGGTCTCCCGCCTGCGCAGGGTGCTCGGTGCTGCCGCCGCGGTGGACTCGGTGCACGGCGGCTACCGGCTCGCGGTGCGCCCGGAGGAGGTCGACGCGCACCGGTTCGAGCGGCTCGCCGCGCGCGGTCGCGAGGAGCTCGCCGCCGACCGGACGGCCGAGGCGGCGGCCGTGCTGGCCGAGGCGCTGGGGCTGTGGCGTGGCGCCGCGCTGGCCGACGTGCTGGACGCGCCGTTCGCCGCCGCGCCCGCGACCAGGCTGGCCGATCTGCGTGCCGCGGCCGCGGAGGACCGGTTCGACGCCGAGCTGCGGCTCGGCCGGCATACCGAGGTACTGGCCGATCTGGAGCAGGCGGGCGCCGAGTACCCGCTGCGCGAGCGGCTGGCCGGGCTGCGGATGCGCGCGTTGTCCGCGGCGGGGCGGCAGTCCGAAGCACTGGCCCTCTACGAGCAGGTCCGCGGCACGCTGGCCGAGGAGCTCGGGGTGGATCCGTCGGCCGAGCTCCGGGACGCCCATCTGTCCGTGCTGCGCGGTGAGCTGCCGCGGCCCGCCCCGAAGCCGCAGCAGGCGGACGCCGCGCTTCCCGTCCGGCTGACCAGTTTCGTCGGCCGTGAGGACGAGCTGAAGCTGCTGACCGAGCTGCTGGCCGGGGCCAGGCTGGTCACCCTGGTCGGCCCCGGTGGCGCCGGGAAGACCAGGCTCGCGGTGGAGACCGTGGTCCGGCATCCGGTGCACGAACGCGGCCGGGTCTGGTTCGTGCCGCTGGCCGGGGTGCGCGACGGCGGCGACCTGCCGTCCGCCGTGCTCGGCGCGCTCGGCTCCTGGGACCTACGGGTGCGGGACCAGAACCACCGGCCGCCGGTGGACGTGCTGGACCGGCTGGCCGAGCTGTTCGGCGGCGGGGAGTCGGTGCTGGTGCTGGACAACTGCGAGCACGTCGTGGACGCGGCCGCGGACCTGGTGCACCAGCTGCTCGGCCGGGCGCCGGGGCTGCGCGTGCTGGCCACCAGCCGGGAACCGCTGGCCATCACCGGGGAGGCGCTCTGCCCGCTCGGCCCGCTGGAGGTGCCGCCGGACGGCACCGGGGTGGCCGAGGTGGCCGGGGCCGGCGCGGTGCGGCTGTTCATCGACAGGGCGGTCACCGTCCGGCCGGACTTCCGGCTCGACGAGTCGCTGGTGGCGCCGGTGGTGGAGATCTGCCGCCGGTTGGACGGCATGCCGCTGGCGCTGGAACTGGCCGCGGCCAGGCTGCGTTCGATGAGCGCCGAGCAGATCGCGCGGCGGCTGGACGACCGGTTCCGGCTGCTCACCTCGGGCAGCCGGGTGGCGCTGCCGCGCCAGCGCACCCTGCGTGCGGTGGTGGAGTGGAGCTGGGACCTGCTGGACACCGCGGAGCGCGTGCTGGCCAGGAGGCTTTCCGTGTTCGCCTCCGCGGCCACGGTCGCCGCGATCGAGCAGACCTGCGCGGACGAGCTGCTGCCGGCCGAGGACGTGCTCTACGTGCTCGGCTCACTGGTGGAGAAGTCCATTGTGGACGCCACCGCCGGTGACGGCGGCGAGCCGCGGTACCGGATGCTGGAGACGATCCGGGTCTACGGCGCGGAACGGCTGGACGAGGCCGGCGAGCGGGCCGCGGTGACCGGCCGGTTCTGCGAATTCTTCGCCGAGCTGGCCGAGGAGTACCAGCCGTGGCTGCGCGAAGAGCGGCAGCTGCGCGCGATGGTGGTGCTCGACGCCGATCAGGAGAACCTGGTGCACGGCCTGCGGCGGGCCATCGACACCGGTGCCGTCGCACTCGCCTGCCGGCTGGTGGACGCGCTGATGTGGTACTGGCTGATGCGCGGAACCCACGAGCAGGCCGGCGTCTTCGTCGGCGAGATGCTGCGGTTCAAGGAGGAGCTGCCGGAGCAGGACTACGCCGCCTACTCCGCGCTGCATGTGCTGATGCGGAGCATGCCGGGGTCGCCGCCGTCCGCCGACGTCCGCCGGATCATCGCCGAATGCGACCGCACCAACGCGCTCGAACGGCACAGCGCCCTCGCGCTGGCGTTGCCGATGCTGGCCTTCTTCAGCCGTGAGCCCGAACTGGCCGAGCGGCAGCTGCGGCGGGTGCGGGTGCTGGCCGATCCATGGGCGCAGGCCTGCGGGTACTGGGCGGAGAGCTTCGTCCTCGCCGACGGTGGCGACCTGGTCGGTGCCGAGCGGGCCCGCGCGTCCGCACTGGACGGGTTCCGCGCGCTCGGCGACCGCTGGGGCTCCGCGATGTCACTGAGCATGCAGGCCGAAGTCTTTTCCTACCGCGGGCAGCACGCGTCCGCGATCGAGGCATACGAGGAGGGGCTGCGGCTGGCCACCGAGCTGAACTCCGGGGACGACCTCGCCCAGCAGCTCGGCAAGCTGGTCATCGAGCGGTTGCGCGCCGGTGACGTCGACGGCGCCCGGCGCGACGTCCGCAGGCTGGAGGAGCTGGCCGCCGAACCGGGCCGCGGGCCGGTGGAGCTCATCGTCACCTTCACCCTGCTGGAGTTCTACCGGCAGCTCGGCGACCTGGAGCGGGCGACCCGGCTGATCGACAGGCTGGAGGAGCTGGTGAGCAGCGTGCCGTTCCCGGAGAGCATCGCCACCGAGTGGGTCGCGCAGGCCAACGCGGCGGTGCTGATCTCGGCCGGGGACGCGGCCGGTGCGCGGGTGCGGCTGCAGGTGGCCGTCGCCGCCTCCCTCGACCGGGGTGACCTGCCGGACGCCGCGATCGGTGCGGAGTCACTGGCCAAGGTGTGCCGGCTGGAAGGCGACCTCACCGCCGCCGCGACGGTGCTCGGCCTTGGCGCGGCGCTGCGCGGGATGTTCGACCAGGGCAGCCCCGAACTGCGCGAGCTGGTCACCGAAGCGAAGGCGGAGCTGGGCGAGTCCGGCTATGCCGCCGCCTTCCGCCTCGGTGCCGAACTGTCCAAAGAGGACGCGGCAGCCGCACTGTTAGAGCGGCTCTCCGCAACCTCGTGAGTGGAAAGTGTTGCTCCAGCAACACTTTCCACTCACGACCCCCCTCGGGTCAGGCCGTGCGGCGCCGGTAAGCGCGCATGGCCAGCGGGAAGAACACCACCACCACGGCCGCCATCCAGGCCAGCGCGCCGAGCAGCGGACCGGCCACCTCGCCGCCGTTCATCAGCCCGCGCAGCGCGTTCGCCATCAGGCTGACCGGGCTGATGTCCGTCCACGCCTGCAGCCAGCCCGGCATCGTCTGCGACGGGACGAACACGTTGCTGCCGAAGGTCAGCGGCATGATGAACACGAACATCAGGCCCTGCACCGCGCCGGGTGTCTTCAGCCGCATGCCGATGAACACCGAGATCCAGCAGAACGCCATGCCGAAGGCCAGCGCCAGCGCGACCGCCACCAGCAGCGAAGCCGGATCGGTGCTGATCCGGTAGCCCATCACGGTGGCGACCACCAGCAGCACCGCCAGGCACACCACGTACCGGACGATGTCGGCCAGCACAGCGCCGACCAGTGGTGCCGACCTGGCGATCGGCATACTGCGGAACCGGTCGAACACGCCCTTGTTCACGTCGGTGTTCATCGCGACCCCGACCGTCATGCTGACCTGCAGGATGTTCATCACCATGATGCCCGGCACCACCAGTTGCAGGTAGGTGTCGGTGTCGCCGGAGATGGCGCCGCCGAACAGGTAGACGAACATGACCAGGAAGATCACCGGCATCAGCGTGACGTCGGCCAGCTGCTCGGGATTCTTCCGGATTTTCAGTATTCCCCGCCAGGCGAGGGAGAACCCGTGTTGCAGGGCCTTCGCCGGGCTGAGCCGGAGCGGACTCGGTGCCGCCGGAGTCCGCAGTACCGCCGCGGTCATACCATGCTCCCTTCCCGCTGAGTGTCCTTTTCGGACTCTTCGGCTCGTTTTCCGGTCAGTGCCAGGAACACGTCGTCCAGGCTGGGCAGGCGCAGGGCGAGCTCGTCCGCGGTGATCCCGGCCTCGTCCAGCCGCCGCACCAGAGTGGACAGCAGGACGGGGTCGGAGACCGGCGCGGTGAGCAGGCCGGAGTCGGTGTCCCTGGCCGGGGTGGCCCCGGTCAGCTCGGCCAGAATCCGGGCCGCCGCGTCCAGGTCCGCGACCGCGCTGGGCCGCACCTGCAGGGTCTGCCCGCCGACCCGGCGCTTGAGCTCGTCCGAGCGCCCGTCGGCGACCACCCGGCCGTGGTCGAACACCGTGATCCGGTCCGCCAGCTGGTCGGCCTCCTCCAGGTACTGCGTGGTCAGCAGGACCGTCGAGCCCTCACCCACCAGCCGCCGCACGACGCTCCACACCTCGTTGCGGGCATGCGGATCCAGTCCCGTGGTCGGCTCGTCCAGGTACAGCACCTGCGGCCGGCCGACCAGGCTGGCGGCAAGGTCGATCCGCCGCCGCATCCCGCCCGAATAGGTCTTCACCGCGCGTCCCGCGGCCTCGGTCAGTTCGAACTGCTCCAGCAGCTCCCGTGCCCGCGCCTTCGCGTCGACCCGCGAGAGCTCCAGCAGGCGCCCGATCAGCACCAGGTTCTCGGTACCGGAAAGGTCCTCGTCCACCGACGCGTACTGACCCGTCAGCCCGATCAGGCCGCGGACCCGGACCGGATCCTTCACCACGTCGAAACCGCCGACCGTGGCGTGTCCGGCATCCGGGCGCAGCAGGGTGGCCAGCACCCGCACCGCGGTGGTCTTGCCGGCTCCGTTCGGGCCGAGCACCCCGACCACTTTCCCCGCCGGCACCACCAGATCCACCCCGGCCAGCGCGGTGGTCTCGCCGAACCTCTTCACCAGGCCCTCGGCCTGAATGGCATGCGACATCTCATCTCCCCTCGGGTTCGGTACCGAGCTTCCACGGTGGCGCTGTCAGCACGCGCACAGCGCGCTGTCAGCGCGCCAGCCGTGCTGACAGGGGAAAATGGGCATACTGGCGAGGTGGCTGATCAAGAGACGTCGCCAGGTCGGCTGCGGGGGGCGCGTCGCAAGCTGGCCACCTTCGTGCTGCTCGTGCTGGCGCTGCCGTTGTTCGTGCTGGCCGTGCTGCGGGTGACCGGGATCGACGGCAACCGCTACACCATCGCCGCACTGGCGATGACCCCGTACGTGGCCGTCGGCGGTGCGCTGCTCGGCGTGGTTGCACTGCTGCTGCGCCGGTGGTGGACCGGGGCGGTGGTGATCCTGCTGGTGGTCGCGCTCGGGGTGGTCGTGCTACCCAGGATGTACGCCGCCGACCAGCCGGGCGTGCAGGGGCGGTCGCTGCGGGTGATGGCGCTGAACCTGCGGCTCGGCAACGCCGACCCCAAGGCCGTGGTGGACCTGGTCAAGGCGAACCGGGTGGACGTGCTCAGCCTGCTCGAGCTGAACCAGGCCGAGGCCGATGCGCTGGACCAGGCAGGGCTGTTCGGCGTGCTGCCGCAGCGGCTGCTGCATCCGGCACCGGGGGCGAGCGGGTCCGGGCTGGCGTCCGCGCACCCGCTGACCGAGCGGAAGCTGGCCGGTGACAGCCAGTTCGCGCAGCCGGGCGCGGTACTGGACCTCGGCGACGGCGCGCAGGCGGAGGTGGTCGCGGTGCACACGCTGGCGCCCGTCGTCTCGGCCGCCACCTGGGCGGACGAGCTGGCCGGGCTGCCGGAGCCGACCGCGGACCTGCCGGTCCGGATACTGGCCGGCGACTTCAACGCCACCCTGGACCACGCCGCGTTCCGCGGGCTGCTCCGCGCCGGTTACGCGGACGCGGCGGACGAACGGGGCGAGGGGTTCAAGCCGACCTGGCCCGGCGAGCTGTTCCCGCCGCCGGTGACCATCGACCACGTGCTGGTGGACGACCGGGTCGCGGTGCGGGACTACCGCGTCTTCGATGTGCCCGGCACCGACCACGACGCCGTCTTCGCCGACCTCAGCATCCCGGTCTGAGTCACTCGCAGGACCACACCGCCGGCTGGTTGTCACCCTCGGTGGTCTCGTAGGTGGCGATGATCTTCTCGTCCTCGGTGATGGTGCCGTACCAGAGGTTGAGACTCGCGAACTCGGGTCTCGGGTCCGCCACGGTCTGCACCGGCTGACCGGGGCGCCAGACGGCGGTTTCCAGCCGTGCCCGGAGGGTGGTGCCGAGCACGGTACCCTTGGTGTTGGCCGCCCTGGCGAACAGGAAGTCCTGGTCGCTGCTGGACACCAGCTTTCCGGTGGCGTCCCAGATCGCGCTGATCGCGCCGTTCTCCAATGCCCGGTACCCGGCCACGCGTTCGTTTTCGTAGGAGACCACGACGGGGTGGTCCATTCCCGGAACGTGCTCGAGGTAGCGCGTGCTGCCGTCCGGACTGATGATCCTCCCGTCGTCGGTGGCCACCCGGCCCGCCTCGTCGATGCCGACCGGATTGCCGGGGCCGAGCGACTTGCGGGTCCAGTGCCCGCCGAGCTGCTTCCACAACAGGATCTGATGCGCTGCACCGGATTCGCCGGAGTAGCCGACGATCTCGCCGCGGTCGTTCATCGCCACCGGGCGCGCGCTCACCCCGGCCGGGGTCGGCAGCCACCGGTAGGAGGTGTAGTCACCACCGATCACATACGGTTCATCCAGGTAGCTCGTCGGCGTGTAGGTCGACCGGTGTCCGGCCACCAGACCACTGGCGGAAATGTCGTTGGGGTAGTTCTCCGAGTTTCGGTCGGGCCATTTCGGCAGCGCGATGGGCGAGCCGTTCCGCCACACGATGCCGGTGTAGCCGTTGTGGAACCCGGCTCCGACCACCGAGTTCGAGTCGCGGGAGCCCCGAACGTGGCCACCGGTGTGGCCCGGCGGCAGCGGGAGGTCGGTCGCGGTCCAGGCGCAGTCGGCGGTTTCGGTGGCCATGGCCGGCTGCCAGCCGGTGATGGACAGCCCGGCGATCATGGCCAGCACGATGGATCTTCGGACAGCACGCATTTCGGCTCCTGACAAGAAAATGGCGCATGACTTCGAGAAGCGATGCACCCCAGGTGCCTCGTTCCTCCCCTGCGCTCAAGCTAGCCGATCATGCCTGCCGTCGGGCAGAAGCCGAATGGCCTACTCTTCGGTGCCGGTGAGGGCGCCGGGGGTGCCGGTGGCGGGCAGCGGCCACGGGCGGACGCCGCCGGTGGTGGCCAGTCGCGGGTCGGGTGCGAGCGCGGGTGTCGCGCTGTGGGCGCCGAGCCAGTCCAGTACCGCGGCCAGTTGCGACTTCAGCGTGTTCATGTTGTGCCCGGCGTCCGGGATCGTCCACGACGAAAGCGTGGTCGGCGGCAGCAGCGCGGACCGGATCGTGCCGATGGCGGCCAGCTCGGTCCCTTCGTGCTCGCCCGCGATGGCCAGGATGTCCAGTGGCGCCGGGAAGCGGTGCAGGTTGACGCTGACCGTGTTGGCATCGCCGATGTCGCCGCGGCCCTTGAACAGGTCGCCGGTCTCGACGTCCACCTGCGCCTTGTCGTAGCCGCTCACGCTTACCGCGCTCGAGTACCACTGTGGATGCCGGGCGGCCAGGTTCATCGCGCAGTAGCCGCCGGAGGACCAGCCCGCGATGGACCACGACCGCCGGTCCGGGGAGACCCGCAGCGTGCGCACCGCCCAGTTCCGGATGTCCGCGGACAGGTAGGTGTCGTTGGCGGTGCCGTTGACCTCATCCACGCACTCGGAGTCGTGGTTGATCCGCGGCTGGCCGCTCGGATCCGGCATCAGCACCACCGTCGGCGGCAGCCGGTTGCCCGCGATCGCGGCGTCCAGCGCCTCCGGCAGGTGGTAGCCGTTGGTCGCCACCTCCGGCCCGGAGGGGTAGTTCGGAATCCACTCGATCACCGGGAAGCTCCGGTTCTGCCAGGCCGGGTCGGCGTACGCGGCGGGCAGGTAGACGTTCACGTCCCGGTCGATCCCGGTCCGCCCGCCCTTGACCGTGAGGTGCACGGTGGAGCCCTTGCCTTCGCTGGCGCGCTGCCGATTGGCCTCCGCCAGCCGGGCGAGCCCGCTGCCGTCCGCGCCTGCCTCGCCGTCGGTGCCTTCGCCGGGGTTGGCCGAGGTGCCCAGCAGCGAGCCGAGGGTGGGGAAGAAACCGCCGACCTTGTTCACCGCGAGGCCGCTGCTGGTCAGCACCAGCAGCACGGCGAGCAGGGTGGTGGCACTGCGGCCGACCCGTTTGCTCCGCCAGGCGTCCCAGAACCACGGCACGGCAACCACCGCGAGTACGGCGAGCACCGCAAGGACGATCAGGGCGGCGGTCGAGTCCAACCGGATACTGCTCGCGTGCATGTGGGTAGGACGCCGGTGACCGGGGGAAAGTTGTCAGGTGTGACGACGATTTCCCCGCAGCAGTCCGTCCAAATCGGACAGAGCGGTCAGTGCGCCCATGGGGAGCGAAATCCCGCGGCCGTGCCGCACTTCCGGTTCCCGCGGGTTGATCCGGATCAGCGCGCCGTTCGCCGCGCTGGCCAGCTCGGCCTGGCGGCGCACGGTGGGTACGGCCAGCCCGGCGCCGAGTTCCAGCACCACCGCGTTCCGGTTCGCCCGGCGCCAGGCGCTCAGCTCGTCCAGCTGGCGCCGGGTCCGGTGGCCGATCCAGTCGAAGTCGCCGAACATCTGGATGTTGGGCCTTGCCAGTCCGCCGCAGTGCGGGCAGGACGGCAGCGGCCGCAGCGCGCGCATCGAGTCGTCGTCCACCAGCGGTCGTTCGTCCTCGGCGGACCAGATCTCGTCCGTGCAGCAGGCCGCGCACTGGAAGTGGTGGATCGAGCCGTGCACCTCGGCCACCGACTCGAACCCGGCGACCTGGAACTGTCCGTCCACATTGGAGGTGAACGCGGCGACCCCGCCCCGCTTGTCGGCGCCCCAGTCGAGCAGCAGGCCGAACCCTTGGTGTGGCACGGTTTTCCGGTACAGCTCCAGCCGGTGCGCGTAGAAGCCCCAGGCCAGCTCGGGATCGCGGTGGAAATGCGCCGGGTCCGCGATCTCCACGAAGTTCAGGCCCAGCCTGGCATACGGCGGATAGGCCCGCCAGAATCCTTCGTTGCCGCGGAAATCCGGCAGGCCGGAGTCGACCCCCATGCCCGCGCCGGCGCAGACCAGCAGCGCGTCCGCGCCGTCGATCAGCTCCGCGGCTCGTTCCAGCTCACGCACCCGGTTTCGGGGTGCTGCTCTGCGCCACCTCGAACTCCAGCAGCCCGCCGCCGGTGCTCACCGGCTTGGCGCGCTCGCCGCTGTGCGCCTCCTTGGCCGAGCCCCGCATCCACGCCTGGAAGTGCTCTTCGGTCTCCCAGCGGGTGTAGACGAAGTAGCGGGTCTCGCCGGCCACCGGGCGCAGCAGCTCGAAGCCGAGGAAGCCGGGCTCCGAGTCGACCGCGCCGAGCCTCGCCGCGAACCGCCGCTCCAGCTCCGGGCCGCCACCTTCGGGGACTTCGATTGCGTTGATCTTCACGACTGCCATGCCCGACAGCCTAACTTCTCGCCAACCCGGTACCGGCAAATAGCCGGCTTCTTGCCCTTGAGGCCGGGCTAGCCGCGCAGGTTGCCGGGGTAGAGGTGCTCGTCGGGCGGGATGCCGGTGCCGCGGAACCAGGCGGCGAAGAACCCGCTCAGGTCGCTCCCGGCGGCGCCTTCGACGAACTTCTCGAACTCCGGCCAGCTCGCGTTGCCGTGCTTGTGCGCGGCCGGCCATTCCCGCAGCACCTTGGCGAACACCGGTTCGCCCACCTTCTTGCGCAGCGCGTGCGTCGCCAGGATGCCCTTGTCGTAGACGCCGTCGAACTCGTTCCCGGCGCCCATGTCGTAGAGCTTGTGCGACCAGAACTCCTGGTTTCCGCGCAGTCCGTCCACCGCGTTCCGGAACCGTTCGTCCAGGTTCTGGCCCTCCTTGCCCTCGGCCCACAGCCACTGCGCGTAGCTGGCCAGGCATTCGTTCAGGCAGATGTCCGCCCAGGAGGCCACCGAGACCGAGTTGCCGAACCACTGGTGCGCGTTCTCGTGCACCACGGTCTCCAGGTCGGCCCACTGCGCGTAGGTCGGCCTGGTCTGGGTCTCCAGCGAAAAGCCGATCTTCTCGTTCAGGTAGATCCCGCCCGCCGCGCTCTGCGGGTACGGGCCGAACTTGTCGGACAGGAACTCGATCACCTCGACCACCCGGTCGCCGACCTCGCGACGGCCGCCGGCTCCCGGCGCGTATGCGCTGAGCACCGGGATGTCGGTGGTGATGTTCTCCCTGTCGATGGTGAAGCGGTCCACCGCGATGGTGGTCAGGTAGCTGGCCACCGGGCTCGGCTCGCGGAAGGACGTGGTGGTCCAGCCGTCCTCGGTCGCGGTCGCCTCCTCCCTGCCGTTGGAGACCACCGCCCAGCCCGCCGGTACCCGCGCGGTCAGCGCGAAGGTGGCCTTGTCCCGCGGGGTCTCGTTGGCCGGGTACCAGTACGCCGCCGAATGCGGCTCGCCGATCACGTAGGCCCCGCCGGTGGAGGTGTAGGCCCAGCCGTTGCTGCCGAGCGGGCCTTCCTCGCCGGTCCGCGGAGTGCCCGAGTAGCGGACCCTGGTGCTGAACGTGCTGCCGCCGCGCAGCGGTTCGGCCGGGGTGATCACCAGCTCGAACTCGCCTTCGCGGCGGAACTGCGCCGGCTTGCCGTCCACTTCGACGCCGGCCACGTCCAGGCCGCGCAGGTCCAGGTTGAACCGCTCCAGGTCGCCGGTGGCCTTCGCGGTGACCGTGCTGTCGCCGTCCAGGTGCCTCTTCGCCGGGTCGTAGCTGACCGTCACCTCGTAGTCGAGCGCGTCGTAGCCGCCGTTGCCGTCGTCCGGGTAGTACGGGTCACCGGCACCGGAGGCCCCCGGCTCGGGGGTCAGCTTCGGCGCCGGGGCTGGGCTGGGCGCGGGAGCAGGTGCCGGGGCGCTGCAGCCGATAATGAGAACGGCGGTGGCGCCGAGCAATGTTCCGCGGGTCGCGCTTCGCATGAAAGGAGCTTAAGTGGCCGAAGGTAAGGGTGTCGTGGACTTCGGCGGCGCCGGCCAGCCGATAGTGCTGCTGCACGGACTGATGGGCAGGGCCAGGACCTGGTGGCCGGTGGCCAGGTGGCTCCGCTCGTACGGGCATGTCATCGGCTTGGACGCGCGCGGGCACGGGCGCGGGCCCGCCGGCGGGCCGTGGTCCACCGAGCGGTTCGTCGAGGACGCGGCCGGGCTGGTGCGCTCGCTGGACGCCGGCCCGGCGGTGCTTCTCGGCCACTCGATGGGCGGGCTGCACGCGCTCGGCCTGGCGGCGACCAGCCCGGAGCTGGTGCGGGCGGTGGTGGTCGAGGACTTCTCGCCGGACCAGCGCGGACGGACGGTGGACACCTGGCGCTCCTACTTCGAGTCGTGGCCCGTCCCGTTCGCCGCGCTGGCGCAGGTCAAGGAGTTCTTCGGGGATGCCGGCGACTACTTCATCGAATGCGTGGAAGAACGGGCGGACGGCTATCACCTGATCGCCGAGCTGGAGAACCTTTACGAAATCGCGGCGGAATGGGGACGTCGCGAGTACTGGTCCTTTGTGGACGACGTGCGCTGCCCGCTGCTGTCGATCGAGGCCGAGCACACCGCGATGCCGGCCGGCCAGCAGCGGGAAATGGCGGCCAGGGCCGCGGACGGCCGCCATTTCCTCGCCGAGGGCGCCGGGCACGTCGTGCACCGCACCGCGGCACAGGAATACCGCGGTGCCGTCGAAGCCTTCCTTTCCGACGTGCTCGGTCGCTGACCCGGCTCAGTAGGCGAGCAGTTCCTTCCAGGACTGGTTGGTCAGGGTGCTCCTGGCGCCGAGCGCGGCGGCGGCGCGGGCCGCTTCGCTGCCGACGCCCGGTGCGACCGAAGGGGTGATCAGCGGCCAGATGTCCGCGCCGAGGAAGCCGGTTTCGTCGGTGCGCGCGGTGGCGTAGCACTGGTGCGGGGTAACGCCCTTCGCCGCCGCGAGCGCCGCAACGGCGTCCACAGTGGACTTACCGAAGACGCCGTCCGCGGGCACCCCGCGCGCGCCCTGTGCGCGCAGCAGATGCTGGGCCACCAGTACCTTCTGCCCGCTGTCGCCCGGCTTGAGCAACGGCCACTCCGGCAGCTGCCGGACCGGCATGCCGAGCCTGCCGCCGACCGCGGTGCGCAGCTCCGGCAGCCGGTCGTAGAGCACCTGGCCAGGGCACTCCGTGGAGTTGAAGTCCCGGTGCCCCTTGATGTACTCGGGCGTGATGCCGTACTGGCTCGCGATGTAGGAGACCAGGTCGACCAGCGAGTCCCACAGCTTCTGCGGCACATCCACGGTGCTGTAGAGGCCCTCGTTCTCGATGCCGATGACCTCGCTGTTGTGGTTGCCCACGTTCGCGCCCTGCACGTGCTGGGTGCCGCCGCGCAGGATCTCCAGGCTGCGGTGCCTGCCCTCGGTGATGTAGCCGCCGCGGCTGTTGGTGAACTGCTGGCCGGTGTCGATCCAGCCGCGGGTGTCCATGTGGAAGTTCTGGATCCCCCTGGACGCCTCGAAGGCATGTTCCTTGCTGTAGTCGTCGGTATTACCGGGTTCGACCGTGTGGTGCACGACGATATAGGTCGGTTTGTGGTTCTCCACGGTGATCGCGCCCGCCGGCGGCCTGGCCTTCCACTCCGAAGTGCCGTAGATCTCCGGTTCGGCCACCGCGCCGGCCGGTACCGCCGCGCCCGCCGTTCTGGCGCCGACCACCCCCAGCGCGCCGACCGCGGTCACGGTCAGCCCGCCCCTGAGCAGGGCACGACGGTCGAAGTCATTGGCCATTTCGATCTCCCTCGACAAGGGACGGACACGGCAGGGGTTTGCGTCCGCCCAGATCGGCCTTATTCGGTTATGCGCACGTTTGCTCGCAGGGTTTCGCAAGCGTGACGCTAACCTCTGGGCGTCCCTCAGACAACAGCTAACCAACTTCTAATGTGTATTGTTGGTCGGTACCCATTCGCACTCAGAGTAGAGCGATTACGCCATTCGGTCGCTTAAGACTTAATGCTCTCCTGGCAAGGCGAACAGCCCGTCCGGGGTCTGCTCGGCCAGCCCGTCCACCAGCAGCGAGTCGAGGCAGCGGTCGCGCTGGCCCGGCTCCGGCCAGACCAGGTCGAGCCGCGTCTTGGGCACCGGGCGCTCGGCGCCGCGCAGCACGTCCAGCAGCAGCCCGCGCACCTGCCGGTCGGTGCCGGCGAACTTCTGCACCTGCTTGGCCGGCCCGGCGTAGGCCGGCCGCCCGGCCCGCTGCCAGGCGCAGTCGGCGTAGACCGGGCAGTCCGCGCAGCGCGGCGAACGCGCGGTGCAGACCAGCGCGCCGAGTTCCATCAGCGCGGCCGAGAACCGGGCCGCGGGCGCGTCTTCGCGCGGCAGCAGCGACTCGACGTCGGCCATGTCCCTGGTGTTCGACGGCGGCCCGGCGTCCCCGGCCCCGTGCACCGCGCGCGCCACCACCCGCCGCACGTTGGTGTCCACCACCGGCGCCCGGCGGCCGTAGGCGAAGGCGGTGACCGCGCGGGCGGTGTAGGCGCCGATGCCGGGTAGCGCCAGCAGAGTGTCCACATCGGACGGAACAACGTCCCCGTGCTCGGCCGCGACGGCGGTGGCCGCGGCGTGCAGCCGCAGCGCCCGGCGCGGGTAGCCGAGCTTGCCCCAGGCGCGCAGCACCTCGGCGTGCGAGGCGGCGGCCATCGCCGATGGCAGCGGCCAGCGCGCCATCCACTCCTGCCAGATCGGCAGCACCCTGGCCACCGGCGTCTGCTGCAGCATGATCTCGCTGACCAGCACGCCCCACGCGGTGCAGTCCGGGGACCGCCACGGCAGGTCACGCCCGTGCGTGTCGAACCAGTCGATCAGGATCTCGGCGTCGATGGACATCGGGCCCATTCAAGCAGGCGCCGCTCACTCGACCTCGGTCAGCTCACCGGTGTGCACGTCGTAGACGAACCCGCGCACCTGGTCGGTGTGCGGCAGGAAGTCGCTGCGGCGGACCCGTCGCATCGAGCGGCGGACGCTGTCCTCCACCTCGCGGAACGCCTCCACCGACCAGGTCGGCCGCAGCCCGGTGGCCCGCTCCAGCTCGTCCTTGAAGTCGTCCTCGGTGACCAGCGACAGGCCGCAGTTGGTGTGCTGCACGATCAGCACCTCGCGGGTGCCCAGCTTGCGCTGGCTGAGCGCGAGCGAGCGGATCATGTCGTCGGTGACCACCCCGCCGGCGTTGCGCAGCACGTGCGACTCGCCCTGGATCAGCCCGAAGATCTCGAACACCCTGACCCTGGCGTCCATGCAGGTCAGGATCGCCACTTGCAAGGAAGGCTGTGGCGAGCGCCGGTCGCCCGGCACCACGTTGCCCAGTTCCTGGTTGCGCTTGAGCAGAACGTCGATCGCGGTCATGGACCCCTCCGGCGTCGTTTGATCGTTCCGGCTATTCAACCGTGTCCCGCCCTGGAGGCAATGCTGTTTTAGAGCAAGGTCACGGGCCGAACCAGCGTTCCTCCATGGTCCGCGGCGGCGCCGAGGTGTGTCCCACTCGCAGCTCGGTCTTCAGCGTGATCACCTTCGGGGCGACCCGTTCCGCGGACGCGAGCAGCAGTTTTCCGGCGGCCTTGCCCTTCTCCAGCACCGGCTGGTGCACGGTGGTCAGCCCGGCGCGCTCGGCTTCGGCGATCCCGTCGAAACCGGTCACCGTCAGATCGGCCGGTACCCGCAGCCCGCGCCGGCTGGCTTCGGCCAGCGCGCCGAGCGCGAGGATGTCCGAGGTGCAGATCAGCGCGGTGACCTGCGGATGCGCGTCCAGCAGCTGACGCGCCGCGGAGGCGCCGTCGTCCACGGTGTGGTCGAACCGCTCCACCACCGGCACCGTGCTCCAGTCCACCCCGGCCGCTTCGAAGGCGGTGGCCAGCGCGGCCAGCCTGGTCCGCTGCACGTGGAAGTGCGCGTCCCGCTGGCGGTCGAGCAGCACGAAGTCGTCGTTGCGCTCCCTGGCCAGCCGCATGCACAGCACGCCGACCTGGCGGTGGCCGAGGCCGACCAGGTGCTCGGCGAGGCCGGTGATCGCGGCGGCGTCGTCCGGGCCGACCCGGTCCACGCCCTCCACCTGCGGTTGGTCGATGATCACCGTCGGCACCGGCCGCTGGAGCACCGCGGCCAGATGCGGGTCGTCGTCGGGCACCGAATAGACCACGAACCCGTCCACCCCGGCCCGGTGCACCGCGGCTACGTCCTCGCGGCCGGGACTGGCGGGCACCAGGTGCAGCCCGACCCCGGCGTCCTCGCAGGCGAGCGCGAGCCCCTCCAGCACTCCGACCGCGGCCGGGTCGCGAAAGGCGTAGGAGAGGTTCTCGGTCAGCAGCAGCCCGACCGCGCCCGCCTTGCGGGTCCGCAGTGATCTCGCCACCGGGTCGGGACCCGGGTAGCCGAGGCGGCGGGCGGTCTCCAGTACCCGGCGGCGTAGCTCGGGGGAGAGTTGATCAGGGCGGTTGTAGGCATTGGACACCGTGGTCCTGGACACGCCCAGCTCAGCGGCCAGCGACGCCAGTGTCGCCTGTCGCCGCGCGCGCAAAGGACGACCCATGGGGGAAACCGTAACGGTTCAGATGGCAATGCAGAAGCAACACCCCACGACTGCCGTATCCGGCGCGTCGCCATCCGCCGTTCAACCGCTGGTAACCGTGGCTGTGCGGGCTTCCACGGATGGGGTAAAGTGAATTCGAAAACGGTTTCCATTAGCAGCACGCTCCGTGTCCTGATCACCCCCAGGAGTGATATATGAGTTTCCGAACCGCCGCGATCTGCACCGCGATCGCCTTGGTCGCCACCGCCTGCGGCGGTGAGGGCGGCAGTGCCGGCCAGCCGGCCGACGGCAAGATCAAGGTGGTCGCCTCCACCAATGTGTGGGGCAGCGTGCTCAGCGCGGTCGGCGGGGACAAGGTGGCCCTCACCTCGATCATCAACGACCCGTCCGGCGATCCGCACTCCTACGAGACCACGCCCGCGGACGCGGTGGCCGTGCAGGACGCCAAGCTCGCGCTGTACAACGGCGGCGGTTACGACACCTTCTTCACCAAGCTCTCCGACCAGGCGCCAGGTGTGCGCAAGCTGGTCGCGTTCGACATTTCGGGCAAGGCGGGCGAAGGCCACACCGACGCGGGCGAGGCCGAGGCGGAGCACGGCCACAGCGAGGTGAACGAGCACGTCTGGTACGACTTCGCCACCGTGGACAAGGTCGCCGACCAGGTCGCCGCCCAGCTCGGCGAGCTGCAGCCGGACGCCAAGGCGGCCTTCGACTCGAACGCCGGCGCGTTCAAGGCCAAGGTGGCCGAGTTGCGCGCCAAGACCGAGCAGGCGGGCGCCAAACAGCCGGGCGCGAAGGTGATCGCCACCGAGCCGGTCGCGCACTACCTGCTGGAGACCGCGAAGGTCGAGGACGCGACGCCGCCGGAGTTCTCCGAGGCGATCGAGGAGGAGACCGACGTGCCGGCCGGCGCGCTGGACCAGGTGCACCAGCTGGTGGACGGCAAGCAGGTCAAGGCCGTGGTGAACAACGCGCAGACCACCACCCCGGTCACCGACCAGGTCATCGCCAAGGCTAAGAATGTCGGGCTGCCGGTGGTGGACGTGACCGAGACGCTGCCGGCCGGTGTGACCGACTACATTGCCTGGATGAGCAAGGAAGTGGACGCCTTGGCCGGAGCATTGGGCTCTTGACGAAGCAAGCGCCCGCCGTCGAAATCCGCGGGGCCGGCCTCGCGTTCGGCGTCAGGACCCTGTGGTCCGGGCTGGACCTCGACGTCCGGCCCGGCGAGTTCCTCGCCGTGCTCGGCCCGAACGGCTCCGGCAAGACCAGCCTGCTCAAGGTGCTGCTCGGGCTGCAGCAGCTCTCCGCCGGCTCGGTCCGGCTGGCCGGCAGGCCGCCGGGCGCCGGTAACCAGAAGGTCGGCTACATCCCGCAGCAGCGGGCCATGCAGGAGGCGGTCACCCTGCGCGGCACCGACCTGGTCGGCCTCGGTCTGGACGGGCACCGCTGGGGTACCGGGCTGCGCGGGATGGCGGAGCGGCGGCGCCGGGTGGCCGCCGCGATCGCGTCGGTCGGCGCCGAGTCCTACGCGAAGGCGCCACTCGGCAGGCTTTCCGGCGGCGAGCAGCAGCGGCTGCGGGTGGCGCAGGCGCTGATCGGCGAACCGGATGTGCTGCTCTGCGACGAGCCGCTGCTCTCGCTCGACCTGGCGCACCAGCGCGCGGTCAGCGATCTGATCGACGAAAGGCGCCGGGCCGCGGACACCGCGGTGCTGTTCGTCACGCACGAGCTCAACCCGATTCTGTCCTATGTGGACAGGGTGCTGTACCTGGTGAACGGCGAGTTCCGGATCGGCGCACCGGCCGAGGTGATGAACTCGGAGACCCTGTCCGAGCTGTACCGCACGAAGATCGAGGTGGTCCGCGTCGGCGGGCAGATCCACGTCGCCGGTGCGCAGAGCGCCTTGTGCGAGGACGAGCCGCACCACATCGGCGAGCGCGTCTCGTGAGTGGCGCGAAGGGCAAAAAGCCGGCTATTTGCCCGTGGGGAATGGTGGGTTAGGCCCGGGGATGGACAAGTTCTTCGACTTCGATCTGACCGCGAAGTACCTCGCGGTGGACTTCGTGCAGATAGCGCTGATCGCCGCGGCCGTGGTCGCGCTGGTCGCCGGCCTGCTCGGCCCGCTGATCGTGACCCGCCGGATGTCCTTCGCCGTGCACGGCACCTCCGAACTGGCCTTCACCGGCGCGGCCGGGGCGCTGCTGCTCGGCGTCGGCATCGGCTACGGCGCGCTGGCCGGTGCCGTGCTGGCCGCGCTGCTGCTCGGCCTGCTCGGCGGCCGCGAGTCCGACCGCGACTCGGTGATCGGCGCGATCCTGTCCTTCGGGCTCGGCCTCGGTGTGCTGCTGCTGTGGTTCTACCCCGGCCGCGCTTCGAGCAAGTTCGGCATCCTGATCGGCCAGCTGGTGGCCATCGAGCCCGCCGACCTCACCCTGCTGGTGGTCTCCGCGGTGCTCGTGATCGCGGTGCTCGCGCTGATCTACCGGCCGCTGCTGTTCGCCAGCGTGGACCCCGGGGTCGCGGTGGCGAGGGGCGTCCCGGTGCGGGTGCTCACCCCGCTGTTCGCCGTGCTGGTCGGCATCGCCACCGCGCTCGGCGTGCAGATCGTCGGTGCGTTGCTGGTGATGGCGCTGATGGTCACCCCGGCCGCGGCGGCGGCCAGGATCACCGCCAGCCCGGTGCGGGCAACCGTGCTCGCGGTGGTCTTCGCCGAGGTCGCCGCGCTCGGCGGGATCGTGCTGTCGCTGGCGCCGAGCGCGCCGCCCAGCGCGTTCGTCACCGCGATCTCGTTCCTGATCTACCTGGTCTGCCGGCTGATCTCCTACCGCCGCGACCGGGCCCGCGGGGCCGCCGAAAAGGCGCCGGCCGGTCAGCCAAGCATGAGCAGCACCTGAAGCTCGCCGACCAGGAAACCGATCAGTCCGCCGACCGCGATCAGCTTCCACTCGTCCTGCCGGAAAGCGGGCCGCAGCAGGTTTTCGTACTGCAGCGGGGTCAGCTCCCGCATCCGCTCCCGGACCATGCCGGCCACGTCCATCGCCTCGGTCAGGTAGCCGTCCGCCTGCCGGATCGTCTCCGGCAGCCGCCGGACGGCTTCGGTCGCGGCGGCCTGCTTGATCTCCCGCAGCCGCTCCCCGCCGATGGTCAGTGCGACCACCGGCTTGGCCGCACTGGTCTGCTCGTCCACCGCCTTCGCGACCACCCGCTGGACCATCGCGAGCAGCCGGTCCGACCGCGGCCCGCGCAGGATCGAGTCCATCAGGTTCTTCGTGGTCAGCACCTCGCGCGCGATGATCTCGCCGTACTGCTTCGCCACCTCGGCCCGGCGGCGCTGGAACTTGCCCTGCAGGGTGAACCGGCCCAGCCGGACCGGCTCGCGCGGCACGAAGATCAGCTTGATGGCCAGCCAGTCGGTGAACAGCCCGATGCAGCCGCCGAAAACGGGCAGCACCCACGGCTGCTTGGTGAGCGCCCAGACGAACGCCTGCACCACACCGAGCACGAAGCCGAAGTAGATCCCGGTGCGGGCGATGAACGCCATCTCCGGCCGCGAGGTCTCCCGGACCAGCCGGACCATCAGCGCCCTGTTCTCGGTCAGCAGCCGCACGGTCATCTGCTTGACGTCGAGCACCTCGTCCAGGTTGTCCCTGATCTCGCGCATCAGGTCGCCGACCATCCGCGGTGAGCTGGCCTGCACCTGCTTGATGATCAGCTCCTGCGCCATCGCGGGCAGCAGCTCCCACATCCGCGGGTGGTATTCGGCCAGCACGTCCCTGGCGATCCCGTCCACCGCGCGCAGCAGCGGCTGCTCCACCTCGCGGGCCACCCGGTCCGGGTCGATCCTGGCGAAGACCTCCTTGAGGTCGAGCAGGTTCGTGGTGAGCAGGTCGGTGGCGACCGCGGCCATCCGCCCGCCGTGCCGGGGCACCACGCCCTGCCAGCCGAAGAACGGCCGGACGCCGACGAAATCGAGCGGTTTGAACATCATCTCGATGGCGACGCGCTTGGTCACGTAACCGATCAGCGCGGCGATGAACGGGATCGCGGTGTACAGCGGCCAGTGCTGGGCGAGGTCGTCCAGAACGGCGTCCACTCGCAACCCTCCCGCCGGCTCGCCGAGTTCGTGAGCGGAACCGTACCGCCCGGCCGGTCAGTGCAGCAGCAGGAGTACCTGCAGTTCACCGACCAGTCCGCCGATCACCGCGCCCACCGCGATCAGCTTCCACTCGTCCTGCCGGAAGGCGGGCCGCAGCAGGCCTTCGAACTCCAGCGGGCCGAGCCGGCTCATCCGGTCGACGATCGTGTTGCGCACGTCGAAGGCGTTGATGGCGTAGTTCTCCGCGTGCCGGATGGTCTCCGGCACGCGCACCGACGCGATCGCCGCGGCGGTCTGCTTCATCTCCTGGAACTTCCGCGAGCCGACCGCCATCGCCACGAACGGCTTCACCACGCTGGCCTGCTGGTCGATGGTCCGCCGCACCTCGCGGGCGATCACCTCGAACAGCCGGTCCGACTTCGGCCCGCGCAGCACCGCCTCGAGCAGGTTCGGAATGGTGATGATCTCCCGCGCGATCACCTCGCCGTAGTCCTCGGCCACCTGCTGCCGCCGCTTCTGGAACACGCCCTGCCAGGTGAACACGCCGAAGAACCGTCGAGGCAGGCGCGGCAGGAAGATCATCTTCAGCGCCAGCCAGTCGGTGAACCAGCCGATCAGGATGCCGAACAGCGGCAGCACCACCGGAGACTTGGTCAGCGCCCACACCAGCAGCTGCACGCAGCCGAGGATGAAGCCGAACACGATCCCGGAACGGGCGATGAACCGCATCTCCGGTCGCGAGATGTCCCGGATCAGCCGGTTCAGCAATGCCTTGTCGCGCACCAGGTTGGTGACCACCATGTGCTCGAGGTCGAGTACCTGCTCGACGTCGTGGGAGATCTCGCGCAGGATCTTCGCGATGGTGCGCGGTGCGTCCGCCTGCACCCGCCGGAGCAGCATTCGCTGCGCGCCGTTCGGCAGCGTTTCCCACAGCCGCGGCTGGTACTGCTCCATCACCTCGCGGGTGACGTCCTCGACCACGCGCAGCAGCGGCTCTTCGATCTCCTTTGCCAGCTGGTCCGGGTCGAGCCTGGCGAAGATCTCCTTGGGGTCGACCAGGTTCCGGGTCAGCGTCGTGGTGGCGATGCGCGCCATCCGTTCCGCGTTCGCCGGCAGCACCCCCTGCCAGCCGAGGAACGGCCTGATGCCGACGAACTCGACCGGTTTGAACATCATCTCGATGGCGACGCGCTTGGTGACGTAGCCGATCAGGGCGGCGATGAACGGCATGGTCACGTAGATCTGCCAGTTCTGCGCCAGGTCGTCCACGACTCCGGTCCCCCTCCCCGCGAGATCCCCGTGGAGAAACCGTAGTCCAGGCTTCAGTGCAGCAGGAGCAGTACCTGCAGCTCACCGACGAGTCCGCCGATCACCGCGCCGACCGCGATCAGCTTCCATTCGTCCTGCTTGAAGGCGGGGCGCAGGATGCCCTCGAACTCCACCGGGGTGAGCTGCCGCATCTTGTCCACGATCGTGTTGCGGACGTCCAGCGCGCCGGTGGCGTAGTCCTCGGCGTACCGCAGCGCTTCGGGCAGGTGCTCGATCGCCTTCGCCGAGGCCGCCCGCTTCATCTCCTGGTACTGCCGTCCGCCGACGGTGAGCGCGACCAGCGGCTTGGCGATGCTGGCCTGCTGGTCGATGGTCCGCTGCACCTCGCGCTGGATGAGCGCGAACAGCCGATCCGACTTCGGGCCGTTGAGCACCGCCTCCAGCACGTTGCGCACGGTCAGCACCTCGTCCGCGATCAGCTTGCCGTAGTCCGCGGCCACCTGCTGGCGGCGTTTCTGGAACATGCCCTGCCAGCTGAAGAACAGGAAGTGCCGCCGCTCGCGCGGATAGAAGATCATCTTCAGCGCCAGCCAGTCGGTCACGAAGCCGGTGACGAAACCGAAGATCGGCATGATCAGCGGTTCCTTGGTCAGCGCCCACGCGACGAACTGGACCAGCCCGATCACGAAGCCGAAGTAGATCCCCGAACGGGCGATGAACCTCAGCTCCGGCTGGGCGACCTCCTTGATCAGCCGGACGGAGAGCGCCTTGTCGCGGACCATGTTCGTGATCAGCATGTCGTTGACGTCGAGGACCTCGTCGATGTTGGCCGAGACCTCGCGCAGCAGCTTGGACACCACCTTCGGCGCCTGCGCGCGGACCTGCCGGATCAGCATCCGCTGCGCCTGCGCCGGCAGCATCTCCCACAGCCTGGGCTGGTGCTGTTCCATCACCTCGCGGGTGACGTCCTCGACCGCGTGCAGCAGCGGCTGCTCCAGCTCGGCCACCATCCGGTCCGGGTCGATCCTGGCGAAGATCTCGCGCGGATCCACCAGGTGCTGGGTGAGCAGCTCGACCGCGGTGGTGGCCATCCGCCGCGCGTTCGCCGGGATCACGCCCTGCCAGCCGAGGAACGGCTTGATGCCGACGAACTCGAGCGGCCGGAACATCATCTCGATGGCCACCCGCTTGGTGATGTAGCCGATCAACGCGGCGATGAACGGCATCGTGGCGTACACGTGCCAGTGCTCGGCGATGTCGTCGAGAATGGCCCGCACGCCGCCCCCCTCCGCCGCACCCCTTGCTAGCGCCGCGTCAATACTGCCTCACTTACCGCCGCGCACGTTAGCTCTTCGGGAGTCAGGGCCGGAAGAGAGTGCCGTGGTACGAGCCGCGCGCGGTGCGGGCGGCCACGATCAGCCATGCGGTGACGAGCAGCAGGTAGAGCAGCACGGCCAGGAAGCCGAACAGCCCGGAGTGCACCTTCGCGGCCAGTGCGCTGGTCCCGGTGACCACGGTGCCGACCGGGAAGGTGAAGCTCCACCAGGTCAGCGCGAACGGCAGCCCGCGCCGCGCGGTGCGCAGGGTCAGTGCCGCGGCGAGCACCAGCCACAGCATGGCGAACCCCCAGGCCGGCACGCCGTAGAAGAGGCCGAAGGCGGCGGCCGCGGCCCGGTACGGCTCGGGCAGCGCCGCGGCGGCGTCGCCGCTGAGCAGGTTGGCCGCGGTGATCGACTGGCCGAGCGGGCCGAGCACGATCCACACCGTCGGCACGGTCGCGGCCGGGCCGGTCTTGTGCAGCACCAGCCGCTGCCAGATCTGCGGCACCAGGAACAGGGTGGCGAACAGGCTCAGGCCGAACATCGCGTAACAGGCCAGCAGCAGGCCGAGCTGGGCCTGCCCCGGCGGCAGGTGCGGGATGAGCAGGGCGCCGTTCGCCGCGGAGACCATCGGCGGCACCACCGGCATCAGCCAGCCGGCGAACACGTTCTCGCCCTTGAGCTCGTGCGTGGTCATCATCCGGAACGGGATCCAGACCGCGGTCAGCAGGCCGAGCGCGGTGCCCGCGGTCCACAGCACCCAGTCCACCGCCAGCGCCGGGCCGAGCCCGATCCAGTCCTTGCCCAGCAGCAGCGTGCCGGCGCCCACGGTCATCAGCGCCATCGGCGGCGCGCCCCAGAACTGGGCCATCACCGGGTTGTGCGCGTGGCCGCGGGCGGTCGGCCGGTGGCGCGCCCAGTGCACCGCCCACGCCGCGCTCAACGCGACCAGCAGCAGCGCGGCGGCGGCCCAGACCACGGTCGCGGCGGTTCGCAGGCCGGGGAACTGCGCGGGCAGGCTCGCCGCCGCGTTCGCCACGATGCCGGTGCCCATGATCGAGGCGAACCAGTTGGGACCGAGGTTGGCGAACAGCTGTGCGGGATGGTCGAGCGCGCTCAGCGGGCCCGGCCGGTGCTCGTCCGACGCCGGCCGATCGGGCGCGAGGGTACTGGTCATGATCACCAAACTGCCCTGCGACGGTCCCGCCGAGTAGACTCCGATGGCTGATGGATGCATAAGCTGTGCTTATGCCCTTGCCGCCGCGAATGACCGACCTCGCCCTGTTCGACCTGCTGCTCAGCGTGGCCGAACTCGGCAGCATCGGCCGGGCGGCGCGAGCGCACGGGGTGTCCCAGCCCGCCGCGAGCGCGCGGATCCGCCAGTTGGAGAACCTGGTCGGCACGCCGCTGCTGGAACGTTCCGCTCGCGGTGCCCGGCTGACCGCGGCCGGCAAGCTGGTGGCCGGCTGGGCGCGGCCCGTGCTGGACGCGGCGATCGACCTGGAGGCCGGTATCGACGCCCTGCGCGCCGACCGGCGCGGTCACCTGAGGGTCTCCGCGAGTCTCACCGTCGCGGAGTACCTGCTGCCGAAATGGCTGGTCGCGCTGCGCACCGTCGACCCGGCCACGGTGACCTCGCTGACCTCCGGCAACTCCACCGAGGTGGCCGCGCAGGTGCTGGCCGGTCAGGCCGATCTGGGCTTCGTCGAGGGTCCCGGCCTGCCGGAAGGTTTGCAGGCCCGCGAAGTGGCGCGGGACGAACTGGCGCTGGTCGTCGCGCCTTCGCATCCGTGGGCCGTCCGTCGCCGCAAGCCGAGGGTCGCCGAGCTGGCCGGTACCGCGCTGATCAGCCGGGAGCCGGGATCGGGTACCCGGCAGGCGCTGGAACGGGCGATCCGCGCGTACACCGAGTCGGTCCCAGTAGAGCTCGCCGCCCCGCTGCTCGAGCTGTCCTCGACCACGGCGATCAAGGCGGCCGTGGTGGAGGGCATCGGGCCCGCGGTGCTCAGCGCGTACGCGGTGGTGCCGGAACTCGCCGCCGGCACCCTGGTCCGGCTGGTGGTGCCGGACCTCGATCTCACCCGGCGGCTGCGCGCGATCTGGCCCACCGCGCAGACTCCGCGCGGTCCGGCGCGCGATCTGCTGGCGATCGCGCTGCGTAGCGGCTCGGTCTGAGTAGCTGTTACAGCGCGATACAGCCGTTTGGCGGTACCAGGGAGAACACCGCGACTAACTAGAGTGGCGCGATGGTTGCTGCCGACCCCTCCGCCCCGGCCCCCGAAACCCGCCCCTTCGCCACCGCTCTCAGTGGCTACAACCGAAACCAGGTCGACGAGCGTCTTACCCGCTTGTCCAGCGAACTCAAGGACGCGACCCAGGCTCGCGACGAGGCCACCTCGGCGGTCTCGGACCTGTCCAAGGCACTGAGCTACTCCCAGCAGGAGCTGACCGAGGCCAAAGCGAGCCTGGCCAGAATCGCCACCGATCCGGCCGGTGCCACCGCGATCACCGAGCGTGTGCGCACCATGCTCGGTCTCGCCGAGGAAGAAATCGCCGACCTGCGCGCCAAGGCCGAGGAAGACGCGGCCAACACCAGGGCCGCCGCCGATCGCCTTTCGGTGAAGCAGCAGGCGGAACACGACCAGCGCCTCGCCGAGCTGAACCAGCGGCGCGAGGAGCTCGAAGCCGAATACCAGGAACTGCGCAAGAAACTCGCCGAAGAGCACGAGCAGCAGTTGGTGCAGGCGCGCGCCGAAATCGAGACCCGCGCCAAGGAAGCCCAGCAGGAGCGCGAAAAGTTGGACGCGGAAGCGGCAAAGCGGCGCGAGGCGGCGGACCAGCAGGCCGAGCAGACGCGGGCCGCGAAGCAGGCCGAGGCCGAGCGCACCGCGACCGAGCAGCTGTCGGCCGCCAAGGAGAAGTCCGAAAAACTGCTCGCCGAGGCGGAAAGCCGGCACAGCGAAGCCGAGCGGGAGCGCACGCAGGCGCTCGAACTGCGGCAGAACGTGGCCGACCGGCTGACCGCGACCAACAGCGCGGTGCAGGCGGCGCTCAAGGCCCTTTCGCCGGACGCCGAAGAAACCCCGCCGAAGGCCGACCCGGCGAAGAACGACACCGAGAAGAAGAAAGCCGTCCCCGCCTAATCGCCGTCTCACCGAGCGAGCCCAACGTGACGTTTGGCCAATAGAACACACCAAACGTCACATTGGGCTCGTACGGACGCGCCTAACCGATCGCGGTGGTGAACAGCTCCTCGTCGATCCAGTCGCGGTCGTGCAGGCCGGTGCAGAAACGGCGGTAGGACGCGTTCAGCGCCTCCTGCTCACCGGGGTCGGGCTCGACCAGGGTGCCGGTTCCGGCCAGTGCGGAACCGGCCTCGGTCAGCCCGCCCGGCAGCAGTGCGGCCGCGGCCAGAAGTGCCGCGCCGTAACCGGTTTCCGCGTGTGGCGAGCAGCGCAGCGCGAGCCCGGTGCTGCTCGCCCGAATCTGCGTCCACAGTGGACTCTTGCTGCCGCCGCCCGCGGCGAACAGCGGGCCGCGCACCTCGACCCCGAGCCGGCGCAGGTGATCCAGCGCCAGCCGTTCCACGAACGCGACCCCTTCCAAGCGGGCGCGGTGCAGCTCGACCTCGTCCGCCGGGGTGCCGTCCAGGAAACCGGTGGCGGCCTGGCTGGTGAACGGGAACCGCTCGCCGGAGCGGGCCAGCGGGTAGGTCACGATCCCGGCCGGGCCGCGCTCGGCCGCGGCGGCATCGAGCGCGACCAGTCCAGGCGTGCCGGCCACCGCCTCGCCGCCGGTGTTGGACGCGCCGCCGGGTAGCCACCAGCCGTCCGGATGCCGGTGGCTGTACATCGCGCCGCTCGGGTCCGGCACCAGTTCACTGGTCACGCCCTTGAGCACGTAGGTGGTGCCGAGGATGCCGACGAACTGGCCAGGCGCCATCGCGCCGGAGGCAAGCTGGCCGGCGCAGCCGTCGGTCATCCCCGCCACCACCAGGCAGCCGGAGGGCAGCCCGGCGACCGGCCTTGCCACCTCGCCCAGCACGGTGGCCGGCGTGACCACCGGCGGCAGCCAGCTTTCCGGCACGCCGAAGGCCTCGAACACCTCCCACGGCCAGCTCCCGGTCAGCGGGTCGTAGCCGCTTTTCAGCGCGTGCGAAGAGTCGGTGGCGACCGGGCCGCCGGTCAGGTGCGCGCAGATCAGGTCCGGGGTGTGCCGGATGCCGGTCGCGTCCGGCCGGGCTTCGCGCAGCCAGGCGATCCGGCCGAGCGCCGCGGTCGGGGACACCGTCATGCCCAGCGCCCGCCAGCGGCCGGCAGCCAGTTCGGCCGCTTTCGCGTTGTACGGGGCGCCTCGCCGGTCGTCGTACATCAGTGCCGGCCCCACCGGTTCGCCCGCGGGGCCGACCGCCACGATGGTGCCGGAGGTCGCCGCCACGGCCACCGCCCGCACTTCCGCGCCGCGGCCGGGCAGCTCGGCGGTGACCCGGCGCAGCACCGACTCCACCGCCGGCCACCAGGCGCCGGCGTCCTGCTCGCTGTGCCCGTCCGGCGAGCGGACCGGCGCGGGCAGCGGTGCCGCGGCGGTGGCGAGCACCGCGGCGCCGTCCACCGCGAGGGCTCGCACCCCCGCGGTGGCGACGTCGACACCGATGGTCACTCGGCTCATGTAGAGGCGACCTTCTCTCCCAGTTGCTGCAGGTTCGCGTCGTTCCGGAGCGCTTCCTCGGTACTTTCCGGCAGCTTGAGGAACCGCACCAGCACGGCGGCCACCAGGTACAGCGCGGCGAAGATGATGACCACCCCGGCCGCGCCGGCCGGCCCGAGGAACAGGCTGACGATGGCCGGCCCGACGAAGGCGGCCGCCCCCGCGCCGAGGTTGAGCAGGGCCATCGCGCCGCCCTTGTTCTCCGGGGCCAGCGAGGGCAGCAGTGCCGAGATCGGCACGAACCCGGCCAGCGTGGCGCCGTACAGCGCGCCCACGATCAGCGCCAGCCAGTAGTACTCCGCGCCCATCGCCAGCGGCACGAAGTACAGCAGCAGAATGGAGATCGCACAGCCGATCGCGCCGAACCAGAAGATGGTGGTCCGCCAGCCGATCTTGTCGCTGAGCACGCCGAAGATCAGGTTGAAGAAGATGTTGGTGCCGTAGATGACCGACACCAGCAGCAGCCATTTGCTCTCGCCAAACCCGATCTGGCTGATGAAGATGGTCGGGAAGAACACCAGCATGCCGAACTCCGGCGCGGTGTTGATCACGCGCACCAGCATGCCGAGGCCGACCCGCGGGTTCTTCCACGCGATGGACACACTGGACACCAGGCTCTGCACCGGTTTCACATCTCGTGGCGCGAGCCGCTCGTAGCCGGTGCGTTCACGCACGCCGAGCAGGCAGACCAAGCCGCCGAGGGCGAGCACGCCGACGGACAGCCAGAGGGTGCCGTAGTGCCCCATGATCGGGTTGGTGAAGCTGGCCACCAGCGCGCCGAGGGTGGGCAGGCCGCCGGTGAAGGCGAAGTAGAACCAGCCCACCGCCGCGCCGAGCCTGGCGATCGGCGCGACCGCGGTGATCCAGACCAGGAAGCCGAACGCGAACATCGGATAGCCGAACCCGCGCAGACCGTAGAACACGATCATCAGCGGGTAGTTCTCGCCGGTCACCGCGATCGCCAGGAACAGCACGTCGAAGACCAGCCAGATGGCGAGTCCGACGAACATCACCCGGCGCGGGCCCCACAGTTCGGACAGCGCACCGGAAAGCCAGGACGCCAGCATCACCGCGACCCCGTAGACCGTGATCACGTACGACGCCTTGATGTCGTCGCCCGCGCCGTGGTCGGCCATGAACGGCGCGATGAAGCCGGACTCCACCCCGTCGCCGATCATGAACAGCAGCAAGCCCACATAACCGAGGAACAGCGGGGCCGGCAGCCCCCATCTGGTCAGCAGCCTGGCGAACGAGCCGGACGGTCCGGATGGTGCCGCCGGGCCGGACGGTGGCTGGGACAACGGCGGTGTTGTCGACTGGCTCATGCGCGCCTCCATGACGAGAAACTCGAATTATCATGAGCCGTGTTAACTTCACGCGCAAGATGTGAGCCGCAGATTTTTTGGGTTAGGTCCCGGCCACCTCGACCGTGATCCGGCTGCGCAGCTCCTCCACCAGCGGGCCGGGCACCTGAGCGTCCACGATCAGCCGGTCGTAGCCGTCCAGCGGGGCCAGCCGGTGCAGTGCGGCGCGGGGCATCTTGCTGGCGTCCATCAACAGCACCTTGTGCTGCGCGCCGGCCAGCATCGCGCGCTTGACCATCACGATCTCCGGCTCCTGGTGGTACGTCATCTCGGCGGTCATCGCCGAGGTGGAGACGAAGGTGACGTCCACCGTCAGCCGTTCGACCGCCTCCAGGCAGCCCATCCCGAGGAAGGAGTCGTGGGTGGCCGAGTAGTCCCCGCCGATGCAGATCAGCCGCAGGTCGTGCACGCCCTTGAGGGCCTCGATGGTGCGCAGGTAGTTGGTCGCCACGGTCAGCGGGGTGACCTCGTGCAGCAGCTTGGCCAGCGCCAGCGCGCTGGTCGAGTCGTCGAGCAGGATGGACATGCCCGGCTCGACGTGCGTCAGCGCCTGCCGCGCGATCGCCGCCTTCTCCTCGGCGTGCGCGTTCAGCCGGTACGCCGCGTTGCTTTCGAACACCGTCGAGGGTTGCGCGGAAACCCCGCCGCGGTACTTGCGCAGCAGTCCGCGGCGCGAAAGTTCCTCGATGTCGCGGTGCACGGTCATATGGCTGACCCCGGACAGTTCGACCAGGTCGGCGATCGAGGCCCGGCCCTGCTTGATCACGAAGTCGCTGATCCGCTGCTGCCGGATGTTACGAGAACGGGCGCTGCCGCCGCTCGGGGTATCACCGCTCATGTGTCCAGCATTCCGCATGCCGTGCCGGCCCGCTCAGGTCGTCGGCTGGTTGAACCGCAGCAGGGCGGTGCGCTCGCCGTCGATCCCGATCTCGGTCAGCGCGGCGTTGCGGACCCGCGGGAACACCGTCCGGTAGGTGTGCAGCGGGATGCCGAGCAGCCGGCACAGGGTCAGCCGGAACAGCGTGTTGTGTGCGACCACCAGCACCAGCTCGCCGTTCGCGCGGGCGGCGATCGAGCGCAGCGCCGCCACCCCGCGGTCGGCGGCCTGGTCGGTGGGCTCCGCGCCGGGGAAGGCGCCGGCCACCGGGTCGGCGAGGAAGGCGTCCACTGCTTCGGGGTCGGTGCGCCGCAGCTCGTCGAGGGTCTTGCCTTCGGCGATGCCGAAGTGCACCTCGTGCAGTTCGTCCACGATCTCGGCGGTGAGCCGCAGCGCTTTGGCCGCGGGGTCGGCCGTGCGCACCGCCCGGTCCTGCGGTGAGCAGTACAGCGCGGACGGCCGCTGCTCCGCGGGCAGCGCGGCCAGGTAGCTGGCCAGCCCTTCCGCCTGCTCGGTTCCGTGCGAGGTCAGCGCCACCTCGCTGGTGCCGGCGTACCGGTTTTCGGCGTGCCATTCGGTCTGCCCGTGGCGGGCCAGCAACAGGCGGGTCTGCATAACGGCTACTCCGAACTCGGCGGTGACAAATAGCGGACTCGGTGTTAACTTAACATCATCGATGTGAAAGGGGATCTAGATGACGCTCGCCGCGGTCGTGTTCGACCTGGACGGTGTTCTCGTCGAGAGCGAACACCTCTGGGAGGAGAACTGGGTCGCTTACGCGGCCAGGCACCAGGTCGAGTGGACGGCTGCGGACACCGCGACCGTGCAGGGCATGAGCGCCCCGGAGTGGGCGGCCTACCTCGCCGAGCGCAGCGGCACCGACGAAACCGTAGAGCAGGTGGAACGAGCCGTGGTGGACGGGATGATCTCGGCCATCGAGGGCGGTGAGGCACCGCTGCTGCCCGGCGCGGGCGCCATGGTGCGCGAGGTGAGCGCCGTGGTGCCGGTCGCGCTGGCATCGTCGGCCGCCCGCCGGGTGATCGACGCCGTGCTCGCCACGCACGACCTCACCGGCGAGTTCACCGCGACGGTGTCCAGCGCCGAGGTGCCGCGCGGCAAGCCGAACCCGGACGTCTACCTGGAGGCCGCGGCCAGGCTCGGCCACCGCGGCGAGGACTGCCTCGGCGTGGAGGACTCCAGCAACGGCATCCGCGCGGCCGCGGCCGCCGGGCTGACCGTGATCGCGCTGCCGAACCCGACCTACCCGCCGAAGCCGGACGCACTGGCGCTGGCCAGCGCGGTGGCCGAGGACAACGACGAAGTGCGCCGGCAGCTGCTAGCCTACCTGGCGGGTGAGCCCGTCGCCGAGGTGACCTCATGACCACTTTGGGCAGGCCGGAGACGTTCAAACGCGACTGGGTCGACGGTTTCGTCACCGCATACGGCCGGACCGTGCGCAAGGTGCCCGACGCCTACGGGGTGCTCGGCCGTCAGGTCCCGTCGGACGGCAAGGTCGCGGTGATCATCGGCGGCGGCTGCGGGCACTACCCGGCCTTCGCCGGGCTGGTCGGCCCCGGCCTCGCCGCCGGCGCGGTGGTGGGCGACGTGTTCACCAGCCCGAGCGCCGAGCAGGTCTACCGCACCGCGCGGGCCGCCGACGGCGGCGCCGGCGTGCTCTTCGGCTACGGCAACTACCAGGGCGACGTGCTGCATTTCGGGCTTGCCGCCCGCCGGCTCGCGGCGGAGGGCATCGAGAGCCGCACCATCCTGGTCACCGACGACATCGCCAGCGGGCCGGCGGAGGAGCCGTCGCGGCGGCGCGGGGTGGCCGGTGACTTCCTGGTCTTCAAGATCGCCGGTGCGGCCGCGGAACGCGGCGACGACCTGGCCGCGGTGCACGCCGCCGCGGTGCAGGCGAACGCGAACACCAGGACCTTCGGGGTGGCCTTCGGCGGCTGCACCCTGCCCGGCGCGGCAGAACCGCTGTTCACCGTGGCGGAGAACCGGATGGAACTCGGCCTCGGCATCCACGGCGAGCCGGGGGTGCGCACGGTGGACCGGCTCAGCGCCACCGAGCTCGCCGACGAGCTGGTGGACGGCCTGCTGCCCGAGCTGCCCGCCGGTGACGGCCGGGTGGTGGTGCTGCTGAACGGCCTCGGCCGCACCAAGTACGAGGAAATGTTCGTCACCTACACCCGGGTGCACGAGCGGCTCGCCGCGGCCGGGCTGAGCCCGCTGCACACCGAGGTCGGTGAGTTCGTCACCTCGCTGGACATGGCCGGGGTCTCGCTTTCCGTGCTGGTGCTGGACGACGAGCTGGCCGAGCTGTACGCCGCGCCGTGCGACACCCCCGGCTACCGCAGTACCGGCGCGGTACTGGAGCAGGTACCCCTTGAGTCTACTGTGGACCGTTCGCTGGCGCGCCCGGAAGGCAAGGCGGGCAACGGAATCGTGGACAGGGTGCTGACTGCCGCGTTGGAGAGCATCGAGCGGAACGAGGCCGAGCTCGGCAGGCTGGACGCGGTCGCCGCGGACGGCGACCACGGGCTCGGCATGACCCGCGGCATGCGCGCCGCGCTGGCCGCGGCCAGGACCGCGGAGGACGACGGCGAACCGGTCTCCGGGGCGCTGCTCGCCGCCGGTACCGCCCTGGCCGACGCGGCGGGCGGCGCCTCCGGCGCGCTCTACGGGGTGCTGCTCGCGGAGACGGGCGCGGGCCTGACCGGGCTGGCGCCGGCGGAGATCGACCTGGCGGCGCTCAGCCGGGGAGTGGACGCGGCCGTGCTGGCCTTCGTCGAGCTCGGCCGGGCGCGGCCGGGGGAAAAGACCATGCTCGACGCGATCGAGCCGTTCCGGGTGGCACTGCGCGAGCAGGCCGAAGCCGGTGCGGGCGTCGCCGACGGCTGGCACAAGGCGGCCCAGTGCGCGGCCACGGCCGCCGAGCGGACCGCGGACCTGGTGCCCGCCAAGGGCAGGGCGGCCAGGCTGGCCGAACGGAGCAGGGGGCACGCCGATCCGGGAGCGACGTCGTTCGCGCTCATCGTCACCGCCATCGGCGCGGCACTGAACAGGAAGGACGACCGGTAGTGCGAATCGTGGTGGCGGCGGACAATGCCGGAGTGGAGCTGAAGAACCAGCTGCGGGACCTGCTGCTGGCGGACGAGCGGGTGCGCGAGGTGACCGATCTCGGCGTGCCGGACGACGGCGACGACCGGGCGTACCCGCTGCTCGGGCTCGCGGCCGCGGAGCGGATCGCGAGCGGGGACGCCGACCGCGGCGTGCTGGTCTGCGGCACCGGTATCGGGATGGCCATCTCCGCGAACAAGGTGGCCGGGGTGCGCGCGACCGTGGCGCACGACTCCTACTCGGCGGAGCGCTCGATCAAGTCCAACGACTGCCAGGTGATCACCTTCGGCGCGCGGGCGATCGGGCCGGAGCTGGCGAAGAAGATCGTCACCGAATGGGTCGGCTACACCTTCGACCCGTCCTCGCCCAGCGCCTCCAAGGTCGCCCACATCACCGACTACGAACAGACCCACCTGGCGTCGTGAGTGGAAAGTGTTGCTCCAGCAACATTTTCCACTCACGACCCGGGACCAGGTTCAGAGAGGAACCAGAGTGCGGATACTCGCTGCGGGAGACGAATTCGTCGGTACCGGGCTGCTCGTCGACGCCGTGCGCGCGGAGCTGGGCGGCGCGCACGAGTTCGCCGAGCTGTCCCTGCCGTGGCCGGTGGTGCCGTTCGGCCCGGTCGGCAACGTGCAGGAGGCCAGCGGCACCGAGCAGCAGGTGATCGACGCGATCGCCGGCGCCGAGGTCGCGGTGACCCAGATGGCGCCGTTCACCAAGCAGGTCTTCGCCGCCGCGCCACGGCTGCGCATGGTGTCGGTGAGCCGGGGCGGCCCGGTGAACGTGGACCTCGCGGCGGCCACCGAGGCGGGGGTCGCGGTGACCTACGCGCCGGGCCGCAACGCCGGTGCCGCGGCCGAATTCGCGATCGGCATGATCCTGGCCGCGATGCGCCGGATCGCCACGTCGTCGGCCGAACTGCTGGCCGGGACCTGGCGCGGCGACTACTACTCCTACGCGAACACCGGCGTCGAGCTGGCCGGCACCACGGTCGGCCTGGTCGGCTACGGGGCGATCGGTTCCAAGGTGGCCAGGGTGCTGGTCGCCTTCGGGGCGGACGTGCTGGTCGCGGACCCGTACGCGGACCGGGCCAAGGTCACCGCCGACGGTGCCGAGCTCACCGAGCTGGACGACCTGCTGCGCCGCAGCTTCGTGGTCAGCCTGCACGCGCGGCTCACCGAGCAGACCCGGCACCTGATCGACGCGGACAAGCTCGCGCTGCTGCCCGAGGGCGCGGTGCTGGTGAACTCCGCCCGCGGCGGGCTGCTGGACTACGCCCCGCTGCCGGACGCCTTGCGTTCCGGCAGGCTCGGCGCGCTGGCGCTGGACGTCTACGACGTGGAGCCGCCGCCGGCGGACTGGGCGCTGCGCGACGCCCCGAACGTGATCGCGACCCCGCACCTGGCCGGGGCCAGCAGGCAGACGGCCGAGCGGGCGGCCAAGATCGTGGCCGCCGAGGTGGGCCGCTATGCCCGTGGTGAGCGGCTGGCCAACGTCGCCAACCCCGACGTGCTCGCCGGGTGACGCCATGCCGGGACTGGGAATCATCGGTGTGGACATCGGCACCTCGCTGACCAAGGCGGTGGTGTTCGACGAGTCCGGCATGTCGATCGCGCAGGCGTCCACCCCCTCGGAAGTGCACCACCTGCCCGGTGGTCTGGTGGAACAGGACCTGGAGCAAGTGCTCGGCACGGTGGCCACCGTGGTGCGCGAGGTGGTGGCCGGCCTGGACACCCCGGTTACCGCCCTCGCGCTGACCGGCCAGGGTGACGGGCTGTGGCTGCGGGACGCGGCCGGGGCGCAGGTCCGCCCCGCGATCTCCTGGCTGGACGGCAGGGCGAACGCGCTGCTCGCCAAGTGGCAGGCCGACGGGGTCACCAGGGAGGTCTTCTCCCGCACCGGATCCGGCATGTTCCCCGGCTGCACCGCCGCCATCATGTCCTTTTTGGACGCTCATGAGTCGGAGTCGCTGGACCGCGCGGTGGTGGCGGGCTACTGCGTGGACGCGGTGGTGCAGCGGCTGACCGGGGAGATCACCGTGGACGTCTCGGACGCCTCGCTGCCCTTCCTCGACCCGGCCACCCGGCACTACTCCGAGCAGGCGATCGACGCCTGCGGGCTCAGCCACCGGCGGTCGCTGTTCGCCGAACCGGCCGAGCCGAAGGCGGTCTTCCGGCTGAACGCCGACGGCGCCGCACTGCTCGGCCTGCCCGCCGGGCTGCCGGTCACCGCAGGGCCGTTCGACCTGCCGGCGAGCGCGATCGGCGCCGGGGTGCGTGCGCCGGGCGACGGCATCCTGACCGCCGGCACCACCCTGGCCTGCCAGGTGCTCACCGACAGCCCGGTGTTCGACCCGGAAGGCGAGCCGGCCGGGATGTTCCTCAGCACACCGACCGCGGGGGAGTTCCTGCGCGCGATGCCGGCCATGGTGGGCACCGCCAGCATCGACTGGGTCTGCCGGCTGCTCGGCATCGAGGTGGCCGAGATCGGCGGGCTGCTCGCCGCCGCCCCGCCGGGTGCGGGCGGGGTGCGGGCGCTGCCGTTCCTGTCGAACTCCGGTGAGCGGGCGCCGTTCGTGGACGCGTCCGCACGGGCGCAGTTCGCCGGACTGAGCCTGGAGAGCGGCCGCGCCGAGGTCGTCCGCGCGCTGTGCGAGTCGATCGCTTATGCGGCACGACATTGCTTCGAGGCGGCCGGACTGTCTGGCCGCCTGTACGCCTGCGGCGGCGGGGTTCGTTCGCCCGAATGGACGCAGATCTTCGCCGACGTGCTCGGCCGTCCGATCGTGATCCCCGGCGATCCGGGGGTCGGCGCGCGCGGTGCGGTGATCGTCGCGGCGGAGTCGCTCGGCGTTCCGGTGGACGTGGAACTGTGGGCGGCCAACTCGCGTACCGTCGAATACCGGCCGGGTGACGCGGAGTTCTATCAACAGGGTTATGCGGACTACCAGGCCTCGCTGTCGGCGGCTCGCGGATTGTGGAGGTTGTAGATGCTGCTCGGGGATCAGCGTGCGGCGGTGTGCGAGTACGCCAGGCGGATGACCGCGGACGGGCTCGTGGTTGGCACCTCGGGGAACATCTCCGTGCGCGCGGACGATCTGGTGGCCATCACGCCGACCGGGGTGGACTACGCCTTTCTCGCGCCGGCGGACATTCCGGTCGTCGCGCTGGACGGATCCATTGTGGATGGTGAGCTCAAGCCGACCAGCGAGCTCGCCATGCACCTGACCGTGTACCGCGACGTGACCGATCCGGACGACGCGGAGATCACCGCGGTGGTGCACACGCACTCGGTGCACGCCACCGCGGTGTCCGCGCTGGTCGACGAGGTGCCGCCGATCCACTACATGCTGGCGACCATCGGACCCACCGCCCGGGTGGCGCCGTACGCGACATACGGCACCGTCGAGCTGGCCGAGGCTATGCGGGCCGCGTTGAAGGACCGGCGCGGCTGCCTGCTCGCCAACCACGGCACGATCACCTTCGGCGACGGGCTTTCCGCGGCGTACAGCCGCGCGCAACAGCTGGAATGGCTGTGCCAGCTCTGGCTGCTTTCGCGGTCCGCCGGCACGCCGAGGCTGCTGCCGCCCGCCGAGATCGAGCACGTGGTGGAGAAGCTGCGCGGCTACGGCCAGAAATAGGTTCGCCCCGGCCGGGGCCGGCGCGGCATGCTGCCGGGGTGGCCGAGGAGACGGTGACCCACCTGGAGATGACCGGGCGCGAGCAGTTGCGTCCAGGGCAAGTGGTGCCGGAGCTGGCCTTGGCGGAGGTCGGCGGCTCCTCGCCGTTGATCAGGCCGACCACCCTGCGCATCGCCGCCGAATACCGCTGGCCCAGCCTGTGCTGGGGAAATGCGCAGTGGGCGGACTACCTCGCCGATCCGGGCCGCCAGTTCTGGCTGATCCGGTACGGCGAGCAGATCGCCGGATTGAGTGATTTTCAGCGGCAGGAAGACGGGCAGGTCGAGATCACCACGTTCGGCCTGGTGCCCGAGTTCGTCGGCAAGGGACTCGGCGGGCACGCGCTGACCCTCGCCGCCGAGCGGGCCTGGGCCTATGGCGGCGACGTGCGGCGGATCTGGCTGCACACCTCCACCCTCGACCACCCGCACGCGCTGGCGAACTACCGTGCCCGCGGCTTCCGCCCGTTTCGGGTTTTCACCAGGACGCAGGAGGAGCCTTGAGCAGCAGAACCGCACTGGTCACCGGCGTCAGCCGCCGTCAGGGGATCGGCTACGCCATCGCCCGCCGCCTGCTCGACGACGGCGCCCGCGTTTTCGCGCAGTCCTGGTCGCCCTACGACGCGACCGAGCCATGGGGCGCGGACCCGCTGGGCATCGAGGGCGTGCTGGGTGAACTCGGCGGCGTCAGCGACTCCCTCGCACACGCAGAAGCCGACCTCGAAGCCCCCGAGGCGCCGTCGGAGCTGATGCGCGCTGCCACCGACCGTTTCGGCCCGCTCGACACCCTCGTGCTCAACCACGCCCGCAGCTCACTCGGCACCCTCCCCGAGCTGACCGCCGCCGAACTGGACCGAACGTGGGCGATCAATGTCCGCGCCGCGTTACTCCTGGTGCAAGCGTTTGCGGAGCAGTATCGCGATACTCCGCACGGCGGCCGGGTGGTGCTGTTCACCTCCGGCCAGCACCTCGCCCCAATGGCCGACGAGATCCCCTACGCGACGACGAAAGGTGCCCTGCACGAGCTCACACTGACCCTGTCGGAGGCGCTGGTCGACCGGGGAATCACGGTTAACTGCGTGAACCCCGGCCCCACCGACACCGGCTGGGCCACCGAAGAGCTCACCCGCCACGTCGGCCGCTCCCTGCCCCGGGGCCGCTGGAACTCGCCCGCCGAAGCGGCCGGGGTAGTCGCCATGCTGCTCGGCTCAGATGCCGCCACGATCACCGGCCGGGTGATCGACGCCGAGGCCGGTTTCCGGCGCTGGCAGCCCTGATCCGGGGAGGCGGAACGGCCCCGGACCTGGTACGACTAAGTGCGGGCGAAGGGGTTGAGGATGGAGAAGCGGAACTTCGTACGCGAGCACTGGCTGAGCTTGCTGGTCACCGCGCTCTTGCTCGCCAACGGCGGCTACGGCCTGGCCGGCGGCTTCGACAGCACCCTCGGCCGCATCGCCGCCATCCTCATGCTCGTCGCCGGCGTCCTCCTGCTCATCTCCATCGCCCTCCGCCTCCGCACCCCCCGAGAAGCCCCCGAAGACGAAGCCCCGGAATAGCGTCAACGACCGTTCTTGCGCAGCTTGGGTCTCTTCGGAGCGAACCTCACGACCCCGCGATCCGTGATCCGCCAGACCTCGGGCGTGCGGTTCAGCGAGTAGGTGACGACGTCGTGCAAGTGTGCCTCCACCAGCAGTTTCAGCCGATCGCGGGTGGCTTCACCCGGCAGGTAGAACATGTGCACTCTCGCGGCCCGGTACGCGGCCAGTTCATGCGGGCGTTCCATTATCTTGGCATCCCGATTGAGTACGACCCAGCCGGTGCGGGCTATTTTTCCGAGCCACTCGGTATCGTCCGCGCCAAGCGATTCCGCACGAGTTCCGAAGACCTCTGGTGGAGTGTGGCAGCGGTAGCCGTGGTCGACCAGTAATCGTCGAACTGTGCGGGTGACCGCATTTTCGTCGAGGTAGAACTCAGGCGGCGCGGCCCAGGAGGACGCGTGCGGCGGCTCTGACGGCGTCTTCCCCGACTCCGTGTTCTTCGGCGACGACGGCAGGATTCTCACCTGCTTTCAGCATCGCGGCCACATTGGCCACCTTGGCTCCGGTCCCGTCGAAGATTGGCTGACCCGAAGACCGGTACGGGTCTAGAACAACTTTCGCCGGTTCAAAAGTCTTCAGTATCAGCCAGTTGGGATAGATATCGGAATCGAAACCGACGTACTCCAGGTAGTCCATTACGATCTCCCGAATAACTGTCTGACCGGTGCTGCCTTCGATCAGTCCGGCACCGGCTTCAGTCTTCGAGAAATCCCACAGAACCGAGATGCCGTCGGTGGCCAGCGAAGATGAGGCCAGCACGTACTCGTGGCCGAATTCCTCCTGCAGCTTCTTCAGCGCGGGGCGAATCCGCTGAGGCCGCACCCCGGCACGCCGGAGACCTGCCAGTACCCAGGCCTCGGCCAGCGCTATGAAGGGAACACTGGCTTGCCGGATGCTGTCCGGTGCGACCACGTGGAGCAGCGGGCCAGCGCGCTCGTACCCCTGCGCCCAGCGATGAAAGGTCTGCTGCGGGATGCCGAGATGACGTCCGGCGTCAGCCATGGTCATCAGTGGCTGGGAGAACCGCACATCTTCGTCCATCGGCGTTCCAGCCTCCCTTCTCGCATCATTCTCAACCTAACCTGCTCGATCATGCCTTGGCGAGCGCCTGTCCGCGGGGAACCCGCCGAAGGTGCCTAGCAGCTCACCGATTTACTTCTTTTCGCGAAGCGGACGATCGGAGCCGAGCGAAGTAGGGCGGTGCTGTTGGCGGGCGCCATGCAACAGTTGAAGCACGGCTACTGCCCGTTCACCACGGCTGGTTTGGCTTGTCAGCGCCGCGACGACGCCCGCGACCAGCGTCACCACTGCCGTCGGGGCATAACGCAGGATCACCACGATCATCGCGATCGATAGGGGTACGGACACAAGAAACTCACTGAACACCGACACGGCGCTGTTCTCCCTCGCGCAGCGAAGAAGGAGCGCCTGCGCCTCCACGGCCAACCAGGAGGCGCAGCGCACCTCAGCCGATCACCGAGACAGGAACAGACGACCCATGGTCAAAGCCATTGTGGCAGAACACCTTGCTCCAGGCGAGGGATCGGCCCTAGCGCTGCCGAACTTGGCTTTATGTGATCACCGAACTACGCACCCCCGGACAACGCAGGAATCTGGTCGATCAGGTTGCTGAGGGGCTCGTCCCCTTGGTGGGCTGAGTCCTCGACGCACTGCTGGGTCTGCGGGGCCGAGAGGATGGTTGCCAAGGCACGGCTGCTGTCTCGGTATCCGCAACGAGGGCGGTGAGTGCACCGTCCTGGTGAGCGGCTGGGGCAGGCCACGGGGAATCTTGATCACCGCGAGACCAGCGGGCAGATCGGAGTCGGGAAGGTCGAGGCATCGCGCGGTGCTTTCGGCGATCACGGCCCACGGCACATTGGCGGCGGGGCTAGCCGTGGTGGCGGGTGCGGCGCCACCGACAACGGCCAAAACGGCAAGGGTCTTCGGGGGACTCATCGGCTTTCCTCTCGCAGAAGGGCATGCTCCGAGCCGAGTCGGAAATGCCACCCCGAAACCCTTTGTTCCCCTGATCGGGCGGGCTACGCCACTTGATCGTGAGCGGGAGCAGCCCCTAGAACTGGTAGTACAAAAACGGGCTGAAGGTGCCGTTGGCGACGAGGATGGCGGCATAGCCGAGGCCGGCGGTCATGACGCTGATCCGCAACGCGGTCGCCTGGCGGCCGCGGGCGGCTTCCAGCAGCGGGCCGGTGACGGGGTGGGCGGGCAGCAGGATGACGGTCAGCGCGGCGAGCAGGATGATGAGGCGCTGGTTGGTCAGGGCGGCTTCCACCACGTCGGTCAGGCCGGTGAAGTCGGGTAGCAGCATGTGGCCGATCATGGTGAGCGCGTGGCCGAGGTCGGGGGACTTGAAGAAGACCCAGCCGACCACGACGAGCAGCAGGGTGAGTGCGCGGCGGGCGAGGCGTTTGACCGGGTCGGCCGGGGTGGCGTCGAAGCCGAAGGCGCGCTCGATGATCAGCAGTGCGCCGTGGTAGATGCCCCAGATCAGGAACGTCCAGTTCGCCCCGTGCCAGAAGCCGGTCAGCACGAACACGATGCACAGGTTCCGGTACGTCTTCGCGCCGCCGCCGCGGTTGCCGCCGAGCGGGATGTACACGTAGTCCCGGAACCAGCGCGACAGCGACATATGCCATCGCCGCCAGAACTCGGTGATGGTGATCGACGAGTACGGCCGCGCGAAGTTTTCCGGCAGCCGGAAACCGAGCATGCGGCCGAGGCCGATCGCCATGTCCGAGTAGCCCGAGAAGTCGAAGAACAGCTGCAGGGTGAAACCGATCGCGCCGAGCCAGGCCACCGCGAAGGTCATGTCGCCGGCGGGCGTCGCGAAGCACGCTTCGACCATCGGGCTCAGCGAATCGGCGATGATGGTCTTCTTGCACAGCCCGAGCGCGAACCGCGGGAAACCGGCCGCGATGTCGTCCAGCCGGTGCTGGCGCTTCTGCGGCAGCTGGTCGGCGATCTCCCGGTACCGCACGATCGGGCCCGCCACCAGCTGCGGGAACATCGAGATGTAGGTGGCGAAGGACACCGGGTTGCGCAGCGCCCGCCGCTCACCGCGATAGATGTCCACCACATACGAAATGTGGTGGAAGGTGAAGAACGAGATGCCGATCGGCATCAGCAGGTGCACCACCGGGAAGTCGCCGCCGAGCAGCTTCGCGAACGCGGCGAACTGCGCGGTCGCGAAGCCGGCGTACTTCCAGATCACCAGCACCGACACGTCGAAGACGATCACGCCGATGAGCAGCCGTCGTCGTCGCTTCGGCTGCCTGTCCCAGTCGTTCGGCTCCAGCGCCGGCCCGGCCAGGAAGTTGACCACCATGCAGGTCAGCAGCAGCAGGGTGAACGCACCGGCGCCGGTCGCGTAGAAGATCAGGCTGGCCACCGCCACGATGCCGTTTCGCCAGCTCGGCGGGCACACCAGCACGGCGAGCAGTACCGCCGGCATGAAGTACCACAAGAACAGTGGCGAGATGAACGACATCGGTGCGCAGCCCCCTGGAACTGTTTCAGCTCCGTGACCCTAACCGACCGGCTGACCCGGCGGGGTGACTATCGGCCAGGTCGCTTCTGAATCAGATGCGGCCTGCCAGGCGTCGCCGCCTGGCCACTTCGGCGAGCAGCACACCGGCCGCGACGGAGGCGTTCAGCGATTCGACACCGGCCGCCATCGGGATGGACACCGTCGCGTCGCAGGTCTCACCGACCAGCCGCGAAAGCCCGCGGCCCTCCGAGCCAAGCACGATCACCAGCGGGTCGGTGGCCAGCTCGAGCGAGTCGATGTCCACCGAACCGTCCGCGTCGAGGCCGACGACCATCAACCCGTCCTGCGCCCACGACTTCAGCTGCCGATTCAGGTTGGTCGCGATCGCCACCGGCATCTTCGCCGCGGTGCCGGCGCTGGTCCGCCAGGCCACCGCGGTGATCCCGGCGCTGCGCCGGCCGGGCAGCAGCACCCCGTGCGCGCCGAACGCGGCCGCCGAGCGGATCACCGCACCCAGGTTGCGCGGATCGGTGACCCCGTCCAGCGCCACCAGCAGCGGTGGCTCACCCGAATCCCGCGCGATCCGCATCAGGTCGTCGGGGTGCTCGTACTCGAACGGCGGCACCTGCAGGCCGAGGCCCTGGTGCATGGCCCGCCCGGTCTTGCGGTCCAGTTCCTCGCGGGGGATCTCCAGGATGGAGATGCCCTTGTCCGCGGCCATCCGGACGGCCTCGTTGACCCGGTCGTCCGCGTCGATGTTGATCGCCACGTACAGCGCCGTTCCCGGCACGTCCGCCCGCAGCGCCTCCACCACCGGGTTTCGCCCGGCGATCACCTCGGGCGCTTCGGCCTTCTGCTCGCGGGTCTTCTCGCGCTTGGCCGCGGCCGCCGCGCGGCGTTGGGCTGGATGCCCGGGGCGTGCCTTCGCCGGCGGCGTCGGGCCCTTTCCCTCCAGGCCCTTGCGGACCTGCCCGCCGGAGCCCTTGACCTGACCCTTTTTCGTGCCCTCCTTGCGGATGGCACCACGTCGCTGCGAATTCCCTGCCATATCAAGCTTCTCTTACTGTCCACAAAGGACCATTGGGGGTGTCTTCCACCGCTATTCCGGCCGCGACGAGCTGGTCGCGTAGTGCGTCCGCGCGGGCGAAGTCACGGTCCGCGCGTGCCTGCTGCCGCTGCTTGAGCAGGCCTTCGACCAGGTCGACCAGCGCCTGCCGGGCCGGTGACTGGGAACCGGCCAGCGCCGCCCACTGCTCGGACAACGGGTCGAGACCGAGCACCCCGGTCATCCCGCGCACGCTCGCGGCCAGTTCCAGCGCCTTCTTGTCGTCGCCGGCGTCCAGCGCCGCGTTACCGTCCCGGACGGTGTTGTGCAGCACGGCGAACGCCTTGGGGGTGGCCAGGTCGTCGTCCAGTGCCGCACCGAACTCGGGCTTGAGCTCGCCGACCTCGACCGAGCCGGCGGCGCCGTCCACCCGCCGCAGGAACTGCTCGATGCGCTGGTAGCCCTGCGCGGCCTCGGTTAGCGCCCCGTCGGAGTACTCGATGGTCGACCGGTAGTGCGGCTGGACCAGGTAGTACCGCAACTCCGGCGCCCGGTAGCGGCGCAGCATCTCGGGGATGGACACCGTGTTGCCGAGCGACTTCGACATCTTCTCGCCGGACAGCGTCACCCAGGCGTTGTGCAGCCAGAACCGGGCGAACGGGTCGCCGGCCGCGTTCGACTGGGCGCGCTCGTTTTCGTGGTGCGGGAAGACCAGGTCGACCCCGCCGCCGTGGATGTCGAACTCGGGACCGAAGTAGGTGGTCGCCATCGCCGAGCACTCCAGGTGCCAGCCGGGCCTGCCTTCGCCCCACGGCGTCGGCCAGGACGGCTCACCGGGCTTGGCGCGCTTCCACATCGTGAAGTCGCGCGGGTCGCGCTTGCCCTCGCCGAGCGTTTCGCCCTGCTGCACCTCATCCAGCCGCTGACCGGAGAGCGCGCCGTAGTCGCCGAACGACGTGACCGAGAAGTACACGTCGCCCTCCGCCGTGTAGGCGTGGCCGGCGTCGATCAGCCGCTGCATCAGCTCGATCATCTGGGTGACGTGCCCGGTCGCGCGCGGCGCGATCGAGGGCGGCAGGCAGCCGAGGGTCTGGTAGGCGTCCTCGAACGACCGCTCGTGCGTGGCGCCCCACTCCCACCACGGCCTGCCCGCGTCGGCGGCCTTGGTGAGGATCTTGTCGTCGATATCGGTGACGTTGCGCACCAACCGCACGTCGAGTCCATTGTGGACGAGCCAGCGGCGCAGCACGTCGTAGTTCAGCGCGCCCCGCACGTGCCCGATGTGCGGCACGCCCTGCACCGTGGCCCCACAGACGTAGATCGACGCGGTCCCGCTCTGGGCAGGATGGAACTCCCGCTGGCTACGGGTGGCGGTGTCGAAGAGGTGTAGGGCCACGCCGGAATGGTACGGGGCCGGTGTGCACCCCGTCGCGCGGCGTCAGAGCACGCCGTGCTCTCGCAACGCCACGAGCAGCCCGTCCGGACGTTCGGTCGTCGGCAGCGGCTCGACCAGTGCGAACGGGCAGCCCAGCGCCCTGGCCCCGCCGTCGGCCTCCTCGCTGTCGCCGACCATCAGCGTCTCAGCGGCCGGGACGCCGAGTCGGTCCAGCGCGACGCGGAAGATCGCCGGGTCCGGCTTGATCGCGCCCACCTCGTAGGACAGCACGAACTCGTCCACGTACGCGTCCAGTCCGCGGCCGTTGAACGCGGGCCGGATGTCGAACGCGATATTGCTCAGCACGCCCACCTTGAGGCCCTTGCCCGCCGCGCCCTTCAGCACGGCTTCGGTGTCCGGGTACGGCGTCCACTGGCCCGGGTCGCACAACCGGTCGTAGAGGGCCTTGGCCTGCTCGACCTTGGCGACTCCGGACTGCTTCAGCACCTCCAGGTACACCTTCTGGTGCAGCACGGGATCGAGGTCGCGGTTGTGCCAGGCGTGCAGGTGTTCCTCGTCGAGGTCGACGACCTGGCCGACCGGCGCGGTCATCCGCCGCATCAGCTCTGCCTGAGCTTCCACGTCCAGCGGGTCGCCGCCGTGGTCGGTCAGCTCGGTCAGCCAGGTCTCGTCCTGCTCGAGCCGGAACAACGTGCCTGAGAAATCGAACAACACCGCCTGAATGGTCACCAGGTCAGGTTAGCCGTTCGGCAGGTCAGGCGGAGAAACCAGTGATCTTGTCCGCGGTGACCCGGACCACCACGCGCACCACGCTCTCGGGCTCGGCCGGGTAGTCCCGGCCGCCGTACTTGTTCGACAGCTCGTCGATCAGCGCCCGGCCGCCCTCCTCGGTGACCTCCGCGGTGCCGCGTACCTCGACGTAGCTGTACGGGTTCTTCAGGTCGAAGATCGAGACGCTGATCCGCGGGTCGCGTGCCAGGTTGCGCTCCTTCCGGCGGCCCCTGGTGGTGGAGAACACCACGGTGTCACCTTCCCGCTTCACCCAGAGCACCGAGGACTGCGGGCCGCCGTCCGGGTTCAGGGTGCAGACGGTGGCGTAGTTGGCCCCGTCGAAGAGGGCGCGGGTGGTCTCGTTGAAGGTCTGTGCCATGGCGCCGAGCGTAGTTCCGGCGCGTGCTCAACCGGTCGCGGACGCGCCGTCGTCCACGGGCAGCAGAAGCGCGGTCGCGATGGCCGCGATCCCTTCGCCGCGGCCGGTCAGGCCGAGCCCGTCGGTGGTGGTGCCGGCGACGCTCACCTGCCCGCCCGCCGCGTCACCGAGCACGCGCTGGGCCTCCTCGCGGCGGGTACCGATACGCGGCGCGTTGCCGATGACCTGCACCGACGCGTTGCCGAGGCGTAGTCCCGCGGCCCGGACCCGCCGCCGGACCTCGGCCAGCAGCTCCGCGCCGTGCGCTCCCGACCAGCGGGGGTCACCGGTGCCGAACACCGCGCCGAGATCGCCGAGGCCGGCCGCGGCCAGCATCGCGTCGCAGAGCGCGTGCGCTGCCACATCGCCGTCCGAATGCCCGGCGCAGCCGTCGACGCCGGGCCAGTGCAGCCCGGCGACCCAGCATGCACGGCCGGGTTCCACCGGGTGCACGTCCACGCCGGTGCCCACTCTCAAGACTTCCCCCGCTGGTCGAGGTCGCGGACCAGCATGGCCTCGGCGACCGCCAGGTCGAACGGGGTGGCCACGCGCAGCGCGTTCGGATGGCCGGCGACGGTGTGCACCGCGTCGCCCAGCTTGCTGACCGGATCGGCGCCGCACACGTCGCGGAACACCTCTTCGGTGAAGCCCTGCGGGCTCTGCACGGTGCGCAGCCGAGCGCGGTCCTGAGTGCCGGTGACCACGTCATCCGCGTTGACCAGCTTGACGGTGTCGGTGACCGGCAGCACCGGGACCACCGCGCCGGCACCCTCCGCGACCGCGGAGACCACCGCCCGGATGGTGGCGGGCGGGGTGAAGGCGCGGGCCGCGTCGTGCAGCAGGACGATCTGGTAGGTACCGGGCTCGACGGCCGCGAAGGCGAGTCGTGTCGATTCGGCGCGATCGGCGCCACCGGGGAGCACCCGCACCCGGGTTTCGGCGCCGGGCAGGGCCCGCAACGCCGACCGATAGGACGCAACATGCCGCGCGGGGGCCGTTACGATCACCAGATCCACGCTCCGGGAATCGAACAGCCCTCGCACGGCATGGGTCAGCAGGGGTTCACCATGTACCGGGGCCAACACGTCCGGCTCGGCGGAACCGTGTGCATCGGCAGCGACAAGCGCGACGACCTTCACCGTCGTGATCGCCTTCCCGGCAGCCTGTAACTAAACCGCTGCGGTTTCCAGAACTTCGTCGAGCAGCACTTCAGCCTTGCCCTCGTCGGTGCCCTCGGCGAGCGCGAGCTCGCTCACCAGGATTTGCCGAGCCTTCGCCAGCATGCGCTTCTCGCCGGCCGAAAGGCCACGGTCCTTCTCTCGCCGCCAGAGGTCGCGCACCACTTCGGCCACCTTGTTCACATCGCCGGAGGCGAGCTTCTCGAGGTTGGCCTTGTACCGACGAGACCAGTTCGTGGGCTCCTCGGTGTGCGGAGCACGCAGCACGTCGAAGACACGGTTCAAACCATCCTGGCCAACGACATCACGCACACCGACGATCTCGGCGTTGTCTGCTGGCACGCGAACCGTAAGATCCCCTTGCGCGACCTTGAGGACGAGGTACTTCTTCTCCTCGCCCTTGATCACACGGGTCTCGATTGCCTCGATGAGTGCGGCACCGTGGTGCGGGTAGACGACGGTCTCTCCGACCTTGAAAACCATGTGTCCTCTGCCCCTTTCGCTACCGCCATCTTAGCACGGGGTGCCGGAGGGCACCTAGGCACCCGTGATCCGTCCTCGCAGGTCAGCGGCCTGAAAGTGCTCTGGACGGGGGTTGACAAAGGTGCATTTCCCATGCTCATGCAGGTGGGGCGCAAGCGATTCCCCGGCTCCGGCCAATCCATTATGGACATTTGAGCTACGGCTCTTGGCGCCGAAACGGCACCAGGTTTCGACTCTCAGCAGGCCCCCGCTACCCTTCGCGGGTAGATCAGGTGTGCGCTTAGGGAGGGACTGTCCACCGTGAGGCTGCAGAATCATCGCGTGCTCGGCTCTGCTGTGCTCGGTCTCGGCGCCGCCATGGCGATCGCCGGGTGCGGCGCGGGGCAAATCACCCAGACGGACAGCCAGAAGTCGGGGGTCCTCGGCGCGGGCGCGCAGAAGGGCCCGGTCTCCGTGCGCAACGCCGTGGTGGTCAACCGCAACTCCTGCGACCAGGCGTACACCCCTGGCATGGACGCGCCGCTCTCGGCGCAGTTCGCCAACACCGGTGGCGCCGACGTGCAGCTGCTCTCGGTCACCTCCGAGGTGGCCACCGGCGCCGTCATCGAGGGCTCGAAGGTGGTTCCCGCCGGTCACAAGCTCCAGATCGACGAGCCGGGCCGGCCGGGTGTGCAGCAGGTCTCCGAGCCGGGCGCCTCCTCTTCTTCGCAGGACCAGCAGGTCGGCCACGCCACCATCACGCTGCAGGGCCTCAAGCGCGTGCTGTGGCCGGGCCAGACCATCAAGGTCACCTTCAACTTCAGCAACGGCGCTGCCCCGGCCTCGATCCCGATCGGCGAGCCCTCCGTGCAGCTCAAGTGCGACGTACCGGGCGGCGAGGCCAAGGAAGGCGAGTCGGGCGGGCACTGACCCGCGCGGAACTGTCGGTGCCCCCGGCTAACGTCTGCGGCAATGGTCAAGAAGGGTGCGACCTACCGCTGCGCGGAGTGCGGTAACGAGGTCGCGAAGTGGGTCGGCCGCTGTCCGGAGTGCCAAGCGTGGGGATCGATCGAGGAGCGCGGGGACGCGCGCCCGGTCATCGCCAGGGTGGTCGCCGGTGCGCCGAGCGCGCCCGCGAGGCCGATCGGTGAGGTCGATGTAGAGACCGCGCGGGCGCGGGGCACCGGGGTCTCGGAGCTGGACCGGGTGCTGGGCGGCGGCCTGGTGCCCGGCGCGGTGGTGCTGCTGGCGGGGGAGCCGGGGGTCGGCAAGTCGACCTTGCTGCTTGAGGTCGCGTTCCAGTGGGCAGCGTTGGGACGGGATTCGGGGCCTTCGCTGTATGTCACGGGTGAGGAGTCGGCGGGACAGGTGCGGCTGCGCGCGGAGCGCACCGGCAACCTGCACGGGTCGATGTACCTGGCCGCGGAGAGCGACCTGTCCGCGGTGCTCGGGCACGTGGACGCGGTGAAGCCGGGCATGCTGATCGTGGACTCGGTGCAGACCATGTCGTCGCCGCAGGTGGACGGCGCGCCCGGCGGGGTCACCCAGGTCAGGGCGGTGACCGCGGGCCTGGTCGCGCTGGCCAAGGAGCGCGGCCTGCCGGTGGTGCTGGTCGGCCACGTCACCAAGGACGGTTCGGTGGCCGGCCCGCGGGTGCTGGAGCACCTGGTGGACGTGGTGCTGCAGTTCGAGGGCGACCGGCACTCCACCTTGCGGCTGCTTCGCGGGGTGAAGAACAGGTTCGGCGCGGCGGACGAGATCGGCTGCTTCGAGCTGGTCGAAGAGGGCATCGTCGGCGTGCCCGACCCGTCCGGACTGTTCCTGAACCGGGACGCCGATCCGGTGCCGGGTACCGCGGTAACCGTTGCGGTGGAAGGAAAACGGCCGCTGCTCGGCGAGGTGCAGGCGCTGGTCGCGCAGTCCTACATGCCGCAGCCGCGGCGGGCGGTGAGCGGGCTGGACTCGGCGCGGGTCGGCATGGTGCTCGCGGTGCTGGAGAAACGCGCTGGGCTGAAACTGGGCGACAAGGACGTCTACGCGGCGACCGTGGGCGGCATGAAGATCACCGAGCCGGCGGTGGACCTGGCGCTGGTGCTCGCCATCGCTTCCTCCGCGGAGAACGTGGCACTGTCCCCGCGGCTGGTCGCGGTGGGCGAGGTGGGGCTGGCCGGGGAGATCCGGCGGGTCGGCGGGGTCGGCAGGCGGATCAGCGAAGCGGCCCGGCTCGGCTTCACGCATGCGTTGGTGCCGCCCGATTCCGGGCGGTTGCCGGACGGTATCCGGGCGCTCGAGGTGAGCAACGTGGGCCTGGCGCTGTCCGCGGCGCAGCACGCCCGGTCTTGACCTGAACCTATCTTGAGGTAGCAGGGTTCGGGTATGAGCGTCGACAACGGCTTCTACTCGATCATCGACTACACCGTCGACGGGCCCGAAACCCAACGTGAACTGACGGCCGCCTTCGCCGAGGTCCAGCGGCGATGGGTGTGTTTCTACCCCGGCTACCGCTCGGCCCGGTTCCACCTGAGCACCGACGGGACGCGGGTTTACAACATCGTGCACTGGGCCAGCGAGGCGGACTACCGGAACTTCGTGGAGAACTCGGACACGGATGGCCGGGTGGCCGCCATCCAGGCCGCCTTGGCCGGCCTTGCCGGCCACGCCGAACCCCGGATGACCGGCGTGCCCACCTACACCGTTGCGCACGAGGTCGGCCCCGCCCATACGAGCCCAACGTGACGTTTGGCTCGTTCTATCGGCCAAACGTCACGTTGGGCCGGGGTCCGTGCGTCCCCCGACGGACGCACGGGCCCGGACCCCGGCGCGTCAGCCGGGCGGCTTCACACCGATCTCGGTGGCGACGCCGTACTCGTAGTTGGCTTCAGAGCTGACGGAGCCCGCGGGACTGGCGCCGCGGTCCTCCAGTTCGGTCTCCCGCTCGCCGATCAGCTGCCCGGTGGCCGGGTCGACGATGATCTGCTGCCGGACGCCGGCCTTCTCGATGGCCAGTGACGTGCCGATCCTGCCGTCGAGGGTCCGGACGTCCGGGGTCACCTGGAGCCCCGGCACCATGGCGAGCGCCTGGTACATGGTGTTGCGGTACTCCGCCGGCACCCGGCCGGTGCGCAGTGCGTCCGCCACGTACACGAGCATCTCGAGGTCGGGGTCCTTTCCCCGGTCCTCGGTGTCGGCGCGAAGCCGGTCGTAGAGCTGGCGCGGGGGCTTGGGCAACTCGGCCAGGAACTTCGGGTTCGGCTGCTGCCAGGCGCCCTCGATCGGCCCGTAGAACTCGCCGCGCGGTGCCCGCTTCTCCTCGGGGCTGGACGGCGGCGAGAACTGGACCCCGTTGGCGATGGCCTCTTGTTCGGTGCCCACCACCCAGATCCGCTTGCCGGTGGAGCCCGAGCGCATCAGCCATTCCTGGTTCTGGTCGAAGGGCATCCAGTACTCGGTGACGCTCTCGTTCAGGTAGCTGAACTTCTTGTCGTCATCACCGGTGCTGTGCATGGCCCAGGCGTGCTTCGCGAAGTAGCGGTACTGGCCGGGCGCCACGACGGGATCGCTCGAACCGAACCAGGCGATGCCGGTCTGCTGGGCACCCGATTCGATCGGGGCCGGCCGGTCCACCATCAGGTTGGCCGCGGTGATGCCGCCGGCGGCCACCACGACCACCGCGGCGGCGGCGCTGGCCCAGCGCACCCAGGACTTGCCCGTCTTCTTCGGCGGCCGACCGGACAGCTGCTCGGCGGTGACCGTCCCGGCGCCGCGCAGCATCGCGTCCCTGGCCCGGCGCAGCTCGTTTTCGTCGGTGTGCGGGTCGGCGTGCAGGGTGGCCAGCGCGGTGTCCAGCTCCGCTTCGGACCAGACCTGTCGCAGATTGTCTTCACTCATGATCGGCCACCTCCACGGGCTCTTCCTTGGTGACGTTCGGTGCGCCGACGCGCAGCGATTTCCGGATCCGGTGCAGCCTGGAGCGCACGGTGCCGGCCGGGATGCCGAGCGCCTCGGCGACCTCGGTGGGTTCGAGCCCGCCCCACGCCGAGAGCAACAGGGTGTCGCGGTCTTCGGTGGACAGGCCGGTCAGCGCGCCGGCCAGCTGGGCGGCCATGGTCTGCGCGTCCACCCGCTCGGCGACCCTGGTCTCCGGGCCCGCGGTGGCCGGGTGCTCGGCGGCCATTCTGGCGGTGGCCTTCAGCGCCCGCAGCTCGGTGCGGGTGTGGTGGCGGACCAGGTTGGTCGCGATGCCGTACAGCCAGCCGCGCACGGTGCCGGCCTCCGGTTTGTACGAGTCGCGTCGTCGGAGGGCGACCAGGAAGGTCTCGGAGAGGAGGTCGTTCGCGGTTTCGCTGCCGACCCGCCTGGCCAGGTAGCGGTGCAGCGGCGGTGCGTGCGTGTCGAAGAGGTGGCTGAACACCGGTGCTGGATCGGCACCGCCGAGATCCGGCCGATCCGCTCCGGAGGCCGGTTCGCCCGGCTCGTGATCTTTGGTCATTGCCTGCATATCTGTTCTTGCCCGCTGGGGCGCGGAGCGTTCGGGCGGTTTCAGGTCAGGTCGAAAGGGGCTTGTGCACCTGGGGATGTTCAGTTATCACGGTCTCACCACGAAGTCGGTTATTGACCAACGGAGGATGAGCATGCGCAGCAGATTGTCCGTTCTGGTGGCCGCGGTCGCCATCGCTGGAGCCCTCGTCACCCCACTGAGTGCCGGGGCCGAGGTCAAGGCCGCCAAGTCGCTGGACGTCAGCTACCAGGTGCAGGAGACCGGCTACTGGTGCGGCCCGGCGGCCACCAGGATCGCCCAGTCCGCGCGCACCTCCGACCTGCCGAGCCAGGCCGCGCTGGCCGAGCAGTTGGGTACGACGGAGAACGGCACCGACCACATCAGCCAGGTGGTGGACGTGCTCAACGCCAATCTCGGCGGCGGCGAGTACCAGGTCACCGAGATGCCGGACGACCCGCCGAGCCAGGCGCAGAAGGACAAGCTCTGGCAGGACATCGTCAGCGACATCGACGGCGGGTACGCGGTGGTCACCAACATCGTCGCGCCGCCGGGCAACCATCCGCCCGGCTACCCCGACGAGACGATCTACCACTACTTCACCGTGATCGGCTACGACAGCTCGAACATGACCGTGCACATCGCCGACCCGGCCAACTTCGGCGGGAACCAGCTCTACTGGCTCTCCTTCGACCAGCTCGCCACCCTCGTCCCGCCAAAGGGCTACGCCGCCTGACCCGGCGCGTCGAGAATCTCACCCCCGGATTTTCACCTTACGATCGGTGATCAGGTGATTCCCGGGGGTGAGACGCGCGTGGGCCAGCGGCCGAATCCGAACTTCCGCGCCAGGCAGCTCGGTCGCGCGCTGCGCAGGCTGCGGGAGCAGATCGGCATGAGCCAGCGCGAAGCGGCCACGCGGCTGCGGTACTCGGTGCCCAAGATCAGCCGGATCGAGCAGGGCCAGGTGCCCGAGTACCACGGACTGCGCGCGATGCTCGACCTGTACGGGGTGATCGTCTCGGACTGGGACGAGTACCTGCTCATGCACGAGCGCGCACAGGACAAGGGCTGGTGGCACGCGTACGGCATGGATGGCCGAGGATTCATCAGTGTCGAAGCGGATGCCTGCTTGGTGCGCACCTTCGACTTCGGTTACGTGCCAGGATTGCTGCAGACCGTCGACTACATGCGCCAGGTCTTCACAGCGGAACGCCGTCCACTGGAGGGCCAGCTGCTGGACGACGCCGTGACGGTCAGGTTGCGGCGGCAACGCCGTCTGGTGGACGAGCCTCAGCTCCGGTTGCACGCCATCATCGACGAGAACGCGCTCCGGCGGCAGGTTTGCCCGGGTGCCGCGCACGAAGCCCAGTTGCGCAAGATCGTTGACCAGACGGAGCTGGAGAACGTCACCGTGCAGGTCGTGTCGGAGTCCATCGGCACCTACCCCGGGCAGTACGGAAATCTGTCGCTGGCGAGCTTTCCGGATCCGGTCGAGCCGGAGGTGGCGTACGTGGAGCACATTCTTGGTTCGATGCTGGAGGAGCGGGAGTCTCGGGTTTCCGCTGCTAGGCTGGCCTTCGAGGATCTGGCCGATCGCGCGCTGGATCAGGAGGATTCGATCGCGTTGATCGAACGGCTTTGAGCTGGAGGCTGCTCATGTCCACTATGGACACTTGGATCAAGAGCAGCTACAGCGGTGGGGACCCGGAAGGCAACTGTGTCGAGGTGGCCTTCTCGGGCGAGGCGGTGGCGGTGCGGGACTCCAAGAATCCCGCCGAAGGCACACTGGTCCTCCCGCCCGGGTCCTGGCGGGGTTTCCTCGGTTGCATCCGGTAGCGCGGCTGATCGCGGACCGGCGCGCAGCCGGTAGCCTGCCCGGCCGCCGCGAGGACGGGCACCGCCTGGCGCTGGCCATCGAAGGCGGCAGCAGTCGCGGTACCTACTCCAGCGGCATGGTGATGGCACTCGAAGAGCTGGGCCTGCTGCCCGCGTTCGACGCCGTCTACGGCTCGTCGGCGGGCGCGCTGAACGGTGCCTGGCTGCTTTGCGGCCGGGCCAAGGCCGGGATGCGGTCGTGGTGGGATCCGGATGTGATGCGCCGGGTGATCAACCCGCTGCATCCGCTGCGCGGCCGGCCGGTGGTGGACACCGGGTACCTGGTGCACAGTATTTACGGTCGTCTCCAGCCGATGGACTTCCCGGCGATCCTGGCCGGCCCGGTCACCTTCCACCCGCTGGCCACCGACGCGGACACCGGCGAGTCCACCGACCTCGCGCCCTTCATCCGCGACGAACGCACCCTGCAAAAAGCGCTGCGCGCGACCACCTGCATCCCGATCCTGGCCGGCGAGCCGATCCACCTCGGCGGCCGGCGCTTCCTGGACGCCGGTCTGGCCGAACCGCTGCCCTTCCACACCGCGCTCGCCCAAGGCGCGACGCACGTGCTCGTCCTGCGCACCCGCCGCGCCGACGAACGCCCCCTACCGACCCCGCGCGCCCAGGAACTGGCCGTCCCGCGCTACCTGCGCCGCCACGCCCCCGGCGTCCTCGACCCCTGGCGCACCCTCTACGCACGTGACCTCGCGGACGAAAAGTTCCTCGACGGCGATCCCGGCAACCTGCTGTCCATCCGCCCCGCCCCGGCCGCCCCTGACGTCGGCTCCCTGGAACGAGATCCCGCCCTCCTCCGCCACGCCGTCAACCTCGGCCGCGCCGCGGTACTTACCACCTTCTGATGGCTTGTGATTAGTGCAAAAGGGCACTACCGCCGAGAGCAAATGTCAGGTATTTAGTGGCACAGTGTCAATTCTCTGACATATTCAGCGTGTCCAAACCGTGATGAAGTGACCTGTAACGGAGGCGGTCTGTCGGAATATATTCCGGGTAGCCGGAAAGGGCCGGCTGTCGGGGTGGTACGCCAATCCAGGGGCTGGTCCGTTTCCGTTATAGGGGGAAATTTCGTGCGCAAACGCGCGTTCTTGAGTGCTGTCTGCGTCGCGGCGGTGGTATCCGGTGTGGGAGGGCTTGCTTCTCCCGCGGCGGCTTTCTCGCTGACGACCACCGTGTCCGCAGTCGCGCAGGTGCCGGACCGCGTCGCGGCGGACCGGGCGCTGGTGCGGGTCTACGCGGGAAAACATCCCTACTCACTGGTGCGAGCGGCCGCCTGGTCGGCCCTGATCAGCAGCGCGCCGGACGAGGCCGTGGCGGAGTTCCTGAAGAGCGGTTACGCCTACGCGGTGCAGCGGTCGGAGCAGAACCGGGCACGGAACCTCGACTTCGCCCGCCGCGTGCTGGCCACCCATACCAAGGAGTACTCACCGGAGGTGCACGCCGCTGCCGAACGCGCGGTGAACGGCACCGACGCGGACCGGGAAGCCTTTGCACGCACCGGCTATGAAGCCGCAAAGCAACTCGACAAGCAGGAGAGGGACGCCTCGGGTGAACAGGCGGCCGCGATCAAACAGGCCGATCGCGAATATGTCCTGGCGCTGGCCACCGCCGACCCCGGGCCGCAGGTGCGGGCGAGTGCCGCGTGGGCGACCAGGCCCGGGTACACCGACGCCGACATCGTCGAGTTCTTCGCCTACGGCTGGGCCAGCAGCGCCAAGCTGGATCTGGAAATGCACCGGCTCCACGCGGCCGACGCCAATGTGACCTGGCGGGTGACCGTCAACCGGCTGATCGTCGAGGCGCAGGCTGCCGAGCAGGCGGCGAAGGACGCGGCGGAAGAGGTTGCCGAGCAGGCAAGGGCGGCGGCCGCGCGGGCGTGGCAGGCCGTGGGCGAGCAGACCGCACCGGCGCGCACGGCCTGGAGCGAGGCGCAGCAGGTCGCCGAGCGGCAGGCCGCGAACTGGCGTGCGGTGCTGGACGCGGCAAACGCGGCCAAGGGACCCAACTGGGATGCCATCGTCGACCCGGCCACGGCCAGTCAGGCGGACTGGCAGGCAGAGAAAGATTTCGCAGTGGATCAGGCGCGATTCTGGGAAGAGTTGCTGCAGCAGGCTCGTGACGGCGAGCAGCGCATGAACAAATAGACCTGATTGATCTTCTTCTAGTTTTTCGCGGTGAATCCGTTTCCTTGAGATCTCCCGGGGTGGGGTGGCTTCGTGCTGGTTATGAAACGTGCGCGTAGAGCGTTACTGACTTTTATGGCGGTGGCCGTGGTGGCCGGCGGGGTACAGCCGGTGCAGGCGATCGCCGCGCCGGTACCGCCGGCGCGAGCCGCGGCCGCTGCGCCGGACGTGCCGGCGTCCGAGCCGCGGCCGATGCCGGAGTCGCTCTACAAGGAGTGGAACGGCACCGACGGGGTGGACCTCACCGGGGACCCGCGGCTGCGGGAACTGGTGGCGGATATCGCCGAGTTGGATGCCGAGCCCGAGGTTCGCGATGCGGCCGCGGCGGCGCTGTTCGGTGACGACGAAGCGATCATGACCTTCCTGATGGTCGGCGAGCCGGAGGCACGGGCGAAGGCCAACGCACGCAAGGCTGAGAAGGCGCGCGCGGACCGGGCGGCGATCGAGCCGCTGCGAGGTACGGGCGGCCCGTCTTTCAACGCCGCGGTCGAGCGGGTCCTGGCCGGAACCGACAGTGACCGTGACGCCTTCCTGGCCTATGGCGCGGAAATCGCGAGAGCGCAGGACGAGAAGACGGCGGCGTCCGCGAAGGAGCTCGCGGACCGCTACCGGGCGCGGGTGACCATGCTGGCCGCCGCGGCCGGGCCGGGTTCCGAGGTGCAGAAGGCGGCGCAGGCCGCGTTGGACGCTGGAGACGCGGCGATCGCCACCTTCCTCAAGACCGGATATCTGGTCGCGGCGAGGGCGGACGCGGATGCCCGTGAGGCGTACTTGCGGGAACAGCGAGAACGTCAGGAAGCAGCCGAACAGCTGACCGAGTTGGCGAAGAAGGCTGCTCGGGCGTCGGTGGCGCGAAAGAACCTGTTGACCGCGCACGGCAGCGGGATCCGGGCGCTGCAACGGGCGTCGAACGCGCTGGTCTCGGCGGGCACCGAGGCACGGCGGGCGGCGCAGATCCTGGCCGCGAACGAGGCGGGCGGGCAGCATCCGCCGGACTCGTTCTTCGTGGTGAAGGGCGAGGTCGCGCGGCAGCTCGAGTATGCGAACCAGGCCGCGAACGACGCGCAGCAGGCGTCAGCACGAGCGAGCGTCGAGGCGAACATCCTGGTCGAGACCGGCTTGACCTACGGGGCGCAGTGGGCGCAGATGGCCGTGGGCATGGCGGAGGCCTCACGGGCCGCGGTCGCTGCGACGCAGACCGCGCAGCACGCGATCACCGCGACCGAGGCGACCGACCAGGCCAGGGACGCGCAGGCCAAGGCCGAAGCGCACGCGGTGCAGGCCACCAAATGGCGTGAACATGCCCAGGAGCACGCGGCCGCCGCGGCGCGGCTCGCCGAGGCTGCGCGGGTGCAGGCGGTCGCTGCCCAGGATGCAGCGGCCAGGGCGCGGGCGGCGAGGGTCGCAGCCGAGCAGGCGGAGCAGCAGGCGTGGGCGGCGGCGAAGCGCACCCGTGACGCGCGATTGGTCGCGGAGTCCGAAGCCGCGAAGGCCGCCGAAGCACGGAGAAACGCTGAGCGCGAGCGTGCCGCCGCAGCGGCGCACCGCAAGACGGCGGAAAGCCAGGCGGCGAGCGCTCGGGCGTCGCGTGGGCAGGCCGAGCAACTCGCCAATGTCGCGGAAGGTGCCCGTCAGCGGGCGGTGGAGCAGGACGGTATCGCGGGCGGTGCCGAGACGAATGCCCGGAACGAGGAGGGCAACGCACGTACGTCCCGAGACCGGGCGGTGGGCGCGGAGCACGCGCAGCAGGCCGCAGAGGCCAAAGCACAGGCGTTGGAAGCCGCCGCGGCGGCGGCGCGTGGCGGTGCACATGGCGTCGAGGCACAGAACGCGGCGAATGCGGCTCGGGGTGAGGCCAACACGGCTCGGGGCGCTGCCGTTGGTGCGCGTAGCGCGGCCAATGCCGCCACCGGTGCCGCGGCGAAGGCACGTTCGGCGGCTACCGAGGCGACGCGTGCGGCCGCGCGGGCACGGGCTTTCGCGGCGGAGGCAAGGGCACATGCCGACCGGGCGAACGCGGCGGCCAACAAGGCCGAAGCTGCGGCGGCCGAGACGCACATGTTCGCGGAGCAGGCCAACGCCCGTGCGGCGGAGGCGACTACGGCGGAGATCCAAGCTGCCGAGCACTCGCGTGAGGCGACCCGCCTTGCCGAGGCGGCGTCGGCGGAGGCCGTCGCGTCGATGCGCGCGGCCGATCGCACGAAGGCCGAAGCCGACGCGGCGTCGAACGAAGCCGTCTCGGCCGCGACCCAGGCCGGGATCGCCGTGCAGGCGTCGCTGGCCGCCAGGGCGTCGTCGCAGGCCGTCACCGATCCGGCGAACACCGCGATCACCGTGGTCGCGCCGTTCACCGGGTCCGACATCGACGCCGACTTCATCGCTCTGGTCGCCGCACAGGCCAAGGCCGTGGGCGCGGAACAGGCGAAAGCCGCTGCGGATCGGGCCACCGAAGCGGTACGCGCCGCCGAACTGGCGAAAGCCGCCGCCGACCGTGCTGCGACCGAGGTCAAACCGGCTTATGACGCCGCCGCTGCTGCCGCCGCCTCGTCGGCAGCAGCAGCACGATCCGCCGCGGATGCCCAGGCGGCTGCGGCCGCCGCGGCCGAGGACGGTGCACTCGCCCGAGCCGCCGGTGCACGGGCGAACCAGGCTGACGCCCAGGCGCAGGCCGATGCCCGTGCCGCCCGTCAGGCCGCGAACGCCGCGAACAACGACGCGGCCATCGCCGGCCGCGCCGCCGCCGCGGCCGAAAAGGACGCCGCCGCCGCACGCTCGGCCGCCAGCCGGGCCGAAACCGACGCGGCCGCAGCCCGAGGCGCCGCTACTCGCGCAGAGGCAGCCGCCACGGCCGCCGAAGCCGCCGCCGCGAGCGCGCAGCAGCATGCGAACAATGCGGCCGAAGCGGCGAAGAACGCGTTGGGTTTCGCGATCGAAGCCCAGCAGGCCGCCGACCGAGCCGAGCAGGCCGCCCGAGAGGCAGCAGAGCGCAAGCGCCGGGAGGAAGCAGAAAGAGTTGGTGGTGATGCCAGGCCGGCTCTGTCCCCCGACGAGGAGTACATGCTCCAACTGGAAGGAGGGCCTGAGCTTCTTCAGCAGTACAAAGAAGGCCTGGCAGCAGCTAGCAAATCGATTCTCGATTTCCTGAGAGAGAATGGTGCAGAAATTCTACTCGAAGTGCTCGGTATCAATGATGCCAAGCGTTGCTTCGGTGAAGGTGATGTTGCTGCTTGTCTGTGGACCGTAATCAATGTCGCATCGATAATTGCTATTATTGCGAAGCTGCCCGCGGTGGGCGCGGCGGTCGGCCGGGTGATCGGCGGTCTTGACAAGTTCCTAGAGACGACCGGCTTGGCTGGGCGCTTCCTCGACAAAACACTGGACACTCTCGAGGCGACGAAGCGAATTCCCTGCAACTGCTTCCCTGCAGGAACGCCGGTTGCTGTGGAATTTGGGGAAAAGGCGATCGAAGACATTTCCGTCGGGGACAAGGTTTGGGCTCGCGAGCTCGGGGGTGACCAGTCTCGATTGCGGACGGTTGTCGGACTCTTCAATAAGCGGGCCGAACAATTGCTGGCAATTTCTGCCGGTGGCGTGGATTTGCGGGTAACCCCCCAGCATCCATTTTGGGTGGTAAACCGAGGTTGGATATATGCAGGAAACCTCAAGGTTGGAGATAAGCTCCAGTCGCTGGATGGGACCAGGCCGACTGTAACCGGGATCGTCTCGCAGGCGCTTGCTACTACGGTATATAACTTTGAAGTAGAGGGCGATCATAACTACTACATCACCAAGGCTCAGTTACTTGTACATAACTGTCCTGTATTGTCCATCATCAGTCAGGACTCTATGCTGGTGAAGGCTGCGGAAGAGGCGGGCAGAAACCCCGTGTTACAGAGGGAGATGGATTCTTTGGTTCAGAAGTTCATCACTGGTAACAGTAACCCTGGAATCGGGACGAAGGCACTAGCGGGTACTGGCTTGTCCTACCTGCGTGGTCGCGAAGGTGGGCGAGTGTTCTTCCGCAAAGTCGGTGACTCCATGCAGATTGTAGCCAAAGCGGATAAGTCGAATGAGTCAAAAGTCATCGATCGCTTAATAGAATTGTTTGGAAAGTGAACAATGTTTGAAATAGAATCTCGCGTGGGACTGCTCAGGGTGGAATTGGGCGAAAGTCGCCCTGAGGATGTCGAAAATGCAGACGCCTGGGTCACGCTTTCGGACGGCACAACCTGGTCCGCAACGTTCCTGACCTACGCTGAACTCGGTCGAATAATGGAACGCTGGGAGAAGTCCGGCGAGTGCTTGTCCGGACGCTATTTTTCGGCTCGCCCGGATATTGTCATTCTGCGGAGCCCTGGCGTGGAAGAGATGTGTGCAGTAATTGCCGAGCTGGTGAATAATGGGGAGTATGAAATGGCTCTTCAAAAGGTTGAGTAGTTGAAATATTGACAGGGTGAAAATCCTGGCAATGTAGCATGACTGTGAAGAGCGTGAACTCTCTTTCGAGGCGATTTTGTCGACTTTACATTGGCGCCGCCTATCTTTGTTTTGAATGTAATTCGATTGCTAGTTTTTGGGGGATTAGCGATGGTCAAGAAAGTGACTAGTGGCCGGGTTTCGCGTGGGTTGGTGGCGGTGACGGCGTTCGCGTCCATCGCCGGGCTGGTGAGCCCGGTGGTCGCATTCGCCGCGCCGGGAGGGCAGGAGGCATCGGAGACCAAGGCGGTCCAGTCGGCGGAGTCCTCGCAGGAGGACAAGGTCAGGGCGGCGGCGGTGCTGGGCATCGTGGCCGGGGATGACCTGCTGATCCTGAACGATCGGAACTTCGTGTTCGCCTTGTGGCGCAAGGCCACCGGTAGCGAGGTCCGAGCGTCGGCGGAACTCGCGCTGGGAGGTGCGGACGCCGAATGCACGCAGTGGATCAAGACCGGTATCCACGAAGCCAAGAAGCGCGACGACGCGAACGAGCTGCGAGACACCGAGACCGCCAGGATCGCGCGCGAACTGAAGCAGAGCGCGGCGGCGGTGGTGGGGTTCGTGGCGACGCCGGACGAGCTGGTGCGCTCGTACCGAGACTTCGTCTACCTCGTCTACCAGAAGTCCAAGCCGGACACCAAGGTCCGGGCCGGCGCGCTGGCCGCGTTCGGCGAGGACGAGGCGGCGCAGGTCGAGTTCCTGCGCAACGGGGTGCTGACCGCGCAGAAGCAGGACCAGCAGGACGAGATCGACCGGAACAACGAGGCATCCGAGGCGGAAAAGGCCAGGCTGGCCGCGCGGGACGCGAAGGCGCGGGCGATGGGCCAGGTGCTCGGCGTGGTCGCGACCGAAGGCATCCTCGGGCTGTCCGACGACAACTTCATCCGCGAAGTCTGGAACCGGGCGAAACCCGGCACCGAGGTCGCGGCGGCGGCCGTCGAGGCGCTTCGCAGCCCGGAGCCGGCGGTGTGGAAGGCGTTCATCGACACCGGCATCTACCAGGCGGACGCGCGTGACAAGGAACTCGAGCTGAAGAAGCAGGCCGAGGCGGACCGTCGCCGCGCGCTGGAGATCCAGACCAAAGCGGAGAAGAGCCTGGTACACCCCGGTTTGGTGTATGCGGCGAAGACCGCCCTCGCCGGCAGTGACTCGGACGTCTCGAGGTTCGTGCGGATCGGCCAGTACCAGTGGCTGGGCCAGTCGCTGCAATCGGACACGGTCGGCGTGCGCGGCTGGTACGTGCGCAACGGGGCGGACGGCCCGGCGAGGATCGACCCGGGCAACCCGGTGCCGGGGCCTGGTGTGGGCGCGGACGCCAACTGGCAGGTCCTTCCCGGGAAGGCGGACCCGAACTGCCACACGTTCGAGGTCACCGGCCGGCCCGGCGTCTACCTGCGTCAGGACAACCTGCGGGTAGTGGTCGCGCCCGGTGACGGCAGCGAGAAGTTCCTCGCCGACGCCACCTGGTGTTCGCGGACCGGCCTGCACGGCGCGGGCGTTTCGCTTGAATCGTTCAGCGCACGTGGCCGCTTTCTCCGCCACATCAACGGTGAGCTGTTCGCGGCCGATCGCAGTGGCGCGAACTGGTTCGACAACCCCAGCTGGTACGAAGCGGACGCTTCGTGGCGCGTGCACGGGCTGAACCCGGTGACCACCGCGTTGTCCCTGCGCTGGCTCAACGACGACCCGATCCGCGCGCGGATCGGTGACCCGGTGACCGAGGAACAGGTGGACGGGGACGTCCGCTGGCGTGGCTACCAGCGTGGACGGCTGTACTGGACCAAGGAAGCCGGTGCGAAGGAGATCGAGGGCTACATCCTCGAGTCGTACCTGAAGCTCGGCGGGCACCAGTCGAACGAGTACGGCGTTCCGGTCACCGACGAGACCGGTACCCCGGACGGTGTCGGCCGGTTCAACCACTTCCTGCGGGGCGGTTCGATCTACTGGACGCCGAGTACGGGCGCGCACCCGGTTTACGGGGCGATCAAGCAGCTGTGGAAGTCGATGGACTGGGAGCGTTCGTATCTCGGTTACCCGACCGGAGACCCGGTGTACTCGCCCGGCCTGGTGCGTCAGGTGTTCCAAGGTGGCCGGATCGACCACAACCCCGACACCGGTGCGACCACCGCTTATCGCCACTGATCCCACTCATTTGAGCGAAGGGGACTGAGTTCATGCGAAGAACCATGCTGGCCGCCTGGCTCGCCACGGTGACTTTGGCGGCCGGGCTGGCCGGCCCGGCCACGGCCGTGGCCGAGCCGAGCGGCCAGGGACAACCGATGACCCAGCTCGCGAGCGCGGTGCCGGAGTCGTCACAGGAGGACAAGGTGCGGGCGGCCGCGGTGCTGAGCATCGTGGCCGGGGACGATCTCCTCGTCCTCAGCGACCGGAACTTCGTCGTCGCACTGTGGCAGAAAGTGAAGCTGGATCCGGATCGCGAGGAAGTCCGCGCTTCGGCCGAGCTCGCCCTCAATGGTCTGGACGTGGAGTGCACGTTGTGGATCAAGTCCGGCATTCATGAGGCCTACCAGCGGGACCACACGAACAACGAGCGAGACGCCGCCGCCGCTCGACTGGCGAAGGAACTGAAGCAAAGCGCAGCGGCGGTGATCGGCATTGTCCCCGATGACGGCCTGCTGGTGCTGAGTTACAAGAGCTTCGTCTACGCACTCTGGGAGCGTGCGACTGGGCCGAAGGTGAAGGCTGCCGCGCTGGTGGCGTTCGGCGGCGACGAAGAAGCCCAGAAGGAGTTCCTGCGCAATGGAATTCGCGACGCCCGCGCGCAGGACGAGCAGGACAAGCTTGACCAGGACAAGGAGTCATCAGAGGCCGAGAAGGCCCGACAAGCGGCCCGCGACGCGAAGTCACGTGCTGCCTCCGTGGTCCGGATCATCGCACCGCCTGAGATGCTCGAGCTTTCCGATGTGAACTTCGTGCGCGAGATCTGGAACCGCGCAACTCCCGGTACCGAGGTGGCAGTGGCAGCCGAGCGTGCGCTGCGCAGCTCCAAACCTGAGGACTGGAAATGGTTCATCGACACCGGGATCTACGAGGCGGACCGACGTGACGACCAGATCGCGCTGAAGCAGAAGGAACTCGCGGATCGCAGGCGGGCGACCGAGATTCTGGCGATGGCCGAGAACAGCCGGATCCATCCGGCCATGGTCGCCGCCGCGCACCGGGCACTGGCCGGTGATCACCACGACGTGGACCTGTTCCTCCGGATCGGCGCGGCCGCCGCCGTGACGCAGTCCCTGCGCGCGACGACCGCCGGTGTGCAGAACTCGTATGTGCGCGACAACGGCGGCTCCGGCCGCGTCATGCCGCGCGACCCGGCGGGACGTCCTGGCTCGGAAGGCGACATGACCTGGGTGATCGCCGGCGGGCTGGCCGAGCCCACCTGTATTTCGTTCGAGTCGGTCAGCAAACCTGGTTACTACCTGCGTCAGTCCGATCTGAAGGTGCAGGTGGCGGCCAACGACCGCAGCCAGGCATTCGCCAGGGACGCCACCTGGTGCTGGCGGCCGGGGATGGCCGGGTCCGGTATGTCGGTGGAGTTGTTCAGCGATCGAACCAAGGTGCTCCGGAACTACGACGGGCAGTTGTGGGCGGCCGACAAGAGCGGTAGGCACTTCTTCGACAATCCGACCTATTTCGAGACGGATGCTACCTGGCAGTTGGACTGGCCAGACCCCAACATCGTTTCGGCGAACATGCTGCGCTGGAACAACGAAGATGGTCTGCAGGCTTCCATCGGCAAGCCGGTCGCCGAAGAAGCGACAGACGGTGACGTCCGGTACCGGGCGTTCGAACGCGGCAGGTTGTACTGGTCACCGGCCACCATCGCCCGCTGGGTCGGTAGCGGGAACCTCCAGGTGTACCTGGCGCACGGCGGGCATCGCTCGTCGGTGCTCGGGGTGCCGGTCACCGACGAATCCATCCCGCCGGACGGGGCAGGCCGGTACAGCCACTTCGCGAAGGGCGGTTCGATCTACTGGAGCCCCGCCAGCGGGTCGCATCTGATCTACGGCGGCTTCAAGGCCCGGTGGGCGTCGATGGGCTGGGAGACCTCCTACCTCGGCTACCCGACTAGCGATCCGTTCGCCTTCCCGCGGGGGCAGAAGCAGACGTTCCAGGGTGGCTGGATGGAGTACTACCAGGACACCGGCCTGGTCCAGGTCTTCCGCAACTGACAGAACGCGGGCGAACGGGGTGTCTTTCCGACGGGAGGCACCCCGTTTCTGGTCCGGTGTCATCAGACTGGGTTTGTTCTAGATTCACCTCGGAGGATGATCTTGTTTCGAGTTTACCTGGGGGTGTCGAGCTCGACGCTTCAGCCGGAGAAAATAACACGAAGGTTGCGAGTCTCTCCCGACTCCTTCAAGCGTCTTGGTGAAAGACTTCCTCCTGGTGGCCCGGACGCTCCGTTGCGTGGGCACACGGACTGGGTTAAGGAGGTCTTCGAGGTTACCGATAGTGCGCGGTTCGAGGAAGTTGGGCGGGTTGTGGTCGGTTGGGGGATGCCCCTGGCTGAAGAGCTGGGTCGACTGGCTGTCGATGATGCTGATGTTTCTTTGAATATCGTCCAAAAGATTACAGATATTGAAGACCCGCTGGAAAAAGGGGTCTGGCTCAGCGCCGACCTTGTGAGGTGGCTGGGTGTAGCCAAGGCGGCGATTTCCATCGACCAGTACGTACTTCACGAATGTTTCGATGGCGAGGTTAGGCGGCCATCGAAGACGTGATTTCTTTGCCAACGCCAGTGTTCAAGATCAAGCTATCCGTAGCGGGCGATGTTGCGGGGGCAATCGGGTTCGAGCCGGCAGGCATGTTTTACGAGTTGGCCTACGGTGAGTGTATTTATGTGCATCTGAACGCATCTCAGATGGAAGCGCTTGAGGTCACGTATTGGGATGGCGGCATCTCCGTGTGGATTCAAGGCGAATTTGTCATTCTCGACAAGGCTGGGAAGAAGTTGGACGATCTTTGGGGTGGCTAGAGTGCTGCTGTGAGTCCCGAGGCGGTTGCGGAAATGGTCTCAAGGATCTTCCAGTGGAAGGGTATGGACGATGCTGGAGCTGGACTTTTCCGGGCTCGTCGCGGTTGATCTGCGAAGTCGTAATCGACCCGAGGTGTTGACGCATGTCGAGGGCGACTTGTCGGTTGTTGACGGCCAATGTGAGTTGTACTCGGAAGTTCTTTTTCCAGTGCTGGAGCTGTCGATAGAGTTAAACACTTGGTTAGCTGCGGCAGGCGGCCGACGTTCCAACTTTCACTTCAAGTCGATGTCATTTGAAGAGCTGGGAGTAGTGCGGTTCGTCCGGGTTGAAGATGGCTGGCGTGTGGGATCTGTGCTGCGGCCGGAGGTGTGGAGTGGGACTTTTCAGTTGAAGGATGTTGAAGCTGAGGTCGGCCGTTTTATTGGAGAGGTCAGGCGGGAATGTTCCGCACTTCTTGGTGTGTGGGTACTCGAGTACTTCGAGTGACGGTAGTAAACCTCAAGCTCGCCTCGACGGCTGGTGTCACCAGATCGGGCGGTCGTCGAACCTCTGCAGGGTGCGGACCGAGGGGCGGACGAAGAAGCTGCCCGCCAGGTAGCCGAGCAGGTTGAGGAGCAGGAAGAACAGCGGGAAGAGCAGGTCGACGGCGTCGGCCTGGTCGCTCAGCACGAACAGCAGGTCGGCGAGCGCGATCGCGGCGAACGCGATGAGCAGGCAGGCCAGTAGGACGCCGCGCACGCGCCGGGCGCGGGCGACCACCAGGTACTCACCGTGCAGGCAGCGCCGGGCGGTGCACAGGGTGATCGCGGTGATCAGCACGGACAGCGGCGGCAGCAGGCCCGCGACCCGCACCAGCGCGCCGCGGTCGCCGTCGTGCAGCACGCTGTCCAGCAGCGCGGTCACCCCGTAGATCGCCAGCGCGCCGACGATCAGCGCCACGCCGATCAGGATCACCGAGAAGCGGAAGCGCTGCACGAACATCGGCGGCAGCCGGATGTACTCCGGTGTCTGAGGCTGGTACACCACCGCCGCACCCTACCTCGCGCCGAACGTCGTGAAGGGCACCTTGCCTACGTTCAAGGTAGGTAAGGTGCCCTTCACGGACAATGCGGTTACTGCTGGGCGAGGAGGGTGGCGCAGCGGATCAGGCCGAGGTGCGAGTAGGCCTGCGGGTGGTTGCCGAGCGAGCGTTCGGCGACCGGGTCGTACTGCTCGGGCAGCAGGCCGGTCGGGCCGGCCGCGTCGACCAGTTGCTCGAACAGCTCTTCGGCCTCGGTTCGCCTGCCGCACAACAGATACGCTTCGACCAGCCAGGCGGCGCACAGGTGGAACCCGCCCTCACCGCCGGGCAGGCCGTCGTCCCGCCGGTAACGGTACACAGTGGACCCACTGCGCAGCTCCGCCTCGATCGCGGTCACCGTGGACTGGAACCGCTCGTCGCCGGGGTCGAGCAGCCCGGACAGCCCGACGAACAGCGACGCCGCGTCCAGGTCGGTGCCGTCGTAGGCAGTGGTGAACGCCTGCACCTCTTCGTTCCAGCCGTTCTCCAGCACGTCCGACGCGATCGCGTCGCGCAGCTCGTGCCAGCCGTTGGGCAGCTCGCGCTGGTAGACATCGCCGAGCTTGATCGCCCTGTCGATGGTCACCCAGCACATCACCCGCGAGTACACCCGGTGCCGCGGCACGTGCCGCTCCTCCCAGATGCCGTGGTCCGGCTCGAACCAGCGCCGGGTGACCGCCTCGGCCATCGCCCGCACCATCTGCCAGTCCTGGTCCCGCAGCTCGCCCCTGGCCTGCGCCAGCGCGCCGACCAGTTCCACCACCGGGCCGAACACGTCCAGCTGCACCTGGTGGTTCGCCAGGTTGCCGACCCGCACCGGCCGCGAACCCGCATAGCCTGGCAGCGAGTCGATCACGGCCTCGGCGCCGATCTGGTTGCCGGCCAAGGTGTACAGCGGGTGCAGCCGCTCCGGGCCGGCCAGGGTGGCGAGCACCCCGTGCAGCCACTTCAGGTAGCCGTCGGCCTCTTCGAGCGAGCCGAGCGCGACCAGTTCGCGCACGGTCATCGCGGCGTCGCGGACCCAGCAGTAGCGGTAGTCCCAGTTGCGGACCCCGCCGATCTCCTCCGGCAGCGAGGAGGTGGCCGCGGCCAGCACCCCGCCGGTGTCGGTGTTCACCAGCCCGCGCAGGGTCAGCGCGGAACGGCCGACCAGGTCCGGCTCCACGTCCGGCAGTTTTAGCGTCGACGCCCAGTTGCTCCAGTACGCGCCGGCCCTGGCCCGCCGGTCCACCTCCGGCAGCTCGTGTGCGTCGAGATCCGTTGTGCCGCAACGGAGTTCCAGCACCACCGGCTTCTCCGCGGTGGGCCGGACCAGCGCGGACGCGGTGTCGTGCATGCCGTCGGAGCTGATCGACCACTGCACGCCGGGGGTGCGCAGCACGATCGGCTCCGAGGTGCCGAGCACGCGCAGCCCGTCGTCCTCCGGCAGCAGCCGCACCGGCACGCCGCCGAACTCCGGCCGCGGCGCGAAAACGAGCTCGGCCTCGGTCTCGCCGGAGATCACCCGGACCATGTCCGTCCGGTGCGGCGGGCTCTCCGGCTCCAGGTAGTCGGTGACCAGCAGCCGCGACCACCTGGTCTCCACGGTCATCGTGTTCGGCAGGTACCGCTGGCCCAGCGGCAGCCCGTTGCGGTGCGGCTTGATGCTGAAGTGCCCGGCGCCAGGGCCGCCGAGGAGGTCGGCGAACACCGCGGGTGCGTCCGGCCCCGGGTGGCACAGCCAGGTCAGCCTGGCATCCGGGGTGATCAGCGCGACCGAACGCTCGTTGGCAAGCAGGGACAGCCGCTCGATCGGCGGGGCCTGCTCGCCGTAGAGCCAGGCGCGGCGCTGTTCGAGCAGGAAGGCGAGCACGGTGGCCACATCGGTGGTGTCCGGAACCCGGTAGCCCGCCAGGGTTTCCCCCTGGCCGACCTTGACCCCGAGGTCCGGCCCGGCGAGCCGGGCGAACGCCTTCTCATCGGTGACGTCGTCGCCGAGGAAGATCGCCGCGGTGGCGCCCGCCTCGTGCCGCAGGGTGTCCAGCGCGCGGCCCTTGTCGGTCTGCACCACTGCGAGCTCGACCACCTCCTTGCCGTCCGTGGTCGACACACCGTCCCAAGTGGACGGTCCTGTGTGGACTGAACTGAGGATGCGGCGGCCCGCGGTGTGCTCGGCGTTGCGCACGTGCACCGCGATACTGGCCGGTTTGACCTCGAGTGCCACCCCGGGCACGTCGAGTACCAGTTGCTCCAGCTCGCCCTCGAGTCTGCGGTGCAGTTCGCGGGCGCGGTTGTCCAGCGCGTGCACGAAACCGAGGTCGAACTCGGAACCGTGGCTGCCGACCAGGTGTACCTCGGCCGGAAGTCTGGACAGGGTGGCCAGGTCGCGCAGCGCGCGCCCGGAGATCACCGCGGTCGTCGTCTCGTGCAGTCCGGCAAGGGACCGCAGCGCACCGACCGATTCGGGCAGTGGGCGGGCCTCGTCCGGAGTGGACGTGATCGGAGCCAGCGTGCCGTCGTAGTCGCAGGCGACCAGCAGCCGCGGGGTACGGGCGATCTGCACGATCGCCCGCCGCAGCTCGGCGGGCAAAGCCTCGGCGGTCAACACTCCTCCTCAGGAGCTTCAAGTGGGTAGGGGCGGGTGCAACAGGGTTGGAGTTGTGCTTGAGGGAGTCAGGCGGCCGTCTCGGACCCGAGTGCTTCCAGGAACGAGCGCGCCCACCTGTCGACGTCGTGCGTGAGGACCTGACGACGCAAGGCGCGCATCCTACGTCTGCCCTCGGCTGGGTCGAGCGTAATGGCAGCCTCGAGCGCGTTCTTCACCCCGTCGAGGTCGTGCGGGTTCACCAGAAACGCGCTGCTCAGTTCGGCCGCCGCCCCGGCGAACTCGGAGAGCACCAGCGCGCCGCCCAGATCGTGCCGGCAAGCCACGTACTCCTTACAGACCAGGTTCATGCCGTCGCGCAGCGGGGTCACCACCATCACGTCGGCCGCGGAGAAGAACGCGGCGAGCTCGGTCCTGTTCACCGACTGGTGAAGATAGTGCACGACCGGATGGCCCACCCTGGCGAACTCGCCATTGATCCGGCCGACCATCTGCTCGATCTCGCCGCGCATCCGCTGGTAGTGCTCCACCCGCTCGCGGCTCGGCGTTGCCAGCTGCACGAAAGTCACGTCCTCCGGTTTGACCCTGCCCTCCTGCAGCATCTCGTGGAACGCTTGCAGCCGAAGGTCGATGCCCTTGGTGTAGTCCAGCCGGTCCACCCCGAGCAGCACCGTCTTCGGGTTGCCGAGGTCGTCGCGGACCTGGGCGGCCCGGTCCGCCACCGGCTTGCTGCGGGCGAGCGTGTCCAGCCCGGCCGCGTCGATCGAGATGGGGAACGCGCCGACCCGGACGGTCCGGTCGCCGACCTGCACCATGCCCGGCCGGGAGCGCACGCCGACCGCGCCGCGGCTCGGTTCGAGGCCGGCCAGGGTGCGGGCCAGCCAGAGGAAGTTCTGCGCGCCGCCGGGCCGGTGGAAGCCGACCAGGTCGGCGCCGATCAGCCCGCGCACGATCTCGGTCCGCCACGGCAGCTGCATGAACAGCTCCACCGGCGGGAACGGGATGTGCAGGAAGAAACCGATCCGCAGATCCGGCCGCAGCTCGCGGAGCATGCTCGGGACGAGCTGGAGCTGGTAGTCCTGTACCCAGACCGTGGCGCGCTCGCCGGCGACCGTCGCGCAGGCCTCGGCGAAGCGGCGGTTGACCTTGACATAGCTCTCCCACCAGCTCCGGTCGAACACCGGCCTGGCCACGACGTCGTGATACAGGGGCCAAAGCGAGGCGTTGGAGAACCCCTCGTAGTAATCCTGGACTTCGTCGGAGGTGAGCGTCACAGGGTGCAGCACGAGTCCGTCATCTTCGAACTCGTCCACGTCCACGTCGGGTACACCCGGCCAGCCGACCCACGCGCCCTTGCGGGACCGCAGGAACGGCTCGAGCGCGGACACGAGCCCGCCGGGGCTCGCGGTCCAGCGCTGGGTGCCGTCCGTCTGCCGTTCGAGGTCCACCGGAAGACGGTTGGCCACCACGACGAACTCCGCGGTGTTGGCGTTACTGGTCTGGCTCACGTCAGCTGCTCCCTACGCTCTCGCGGGCGCGGCCCGCTGGAAACACTATCCCGTGACGAGCAGGGCAGGGCAGAGCTGGACGAGTCACTCCAGACGGCGGCCCTGGTCCAACGGTCCGGCCATCCGCGGTCCGGAAAGCTTGCGTTCCAGCCTGCCGAGCCCGGTGCGTACCGGCTGTGCGAGGTACTCGCCGAGCACCACACCGGCGGCCAGGGCGAGCCCGACCGCCACCGCGGTCATCAAGGTGGAGAAGTTGCTGATGGGTTCCACCGCGATCTGGTACAGGCCACGGTAGGTGGAAAGACCGGGGAGCAGCGGCGTGATTCCAGACACGGCCACCACCAACGGGGTGACCCTCAGCCGCCTGGCCAGTACCCCGCCGCAGAAGCCGACCAGGGTGGCCGCGATCGCGGAGGAACTGATCTGGTCGAAATCTGTCAGCATCAGCGCGCCGTACACCGCGGCCCCGATCGCGCCGGCCGCGCCGGCCACCAGGGTCGGGCGCAACCGCGAATAACTGGCCAGTGCGAAGCAGGCGGCCGCGCCCCCGCCGGCCAGCACCATGATCGGCAGGTCCTGTGGCGTGGAGCTGGGCACCTCGGGGGTGGTCGGCGGCAGTTTCAGCACCACCGCCAGTTTCAGCGCGAGCACCACCCCGGAGATCAGGCCGGCGCTCATCAGCGCCGTTTCCATGGTGCGCCCGGCCGAGGTCACGTAGTAGCCGGTGATGCCGTCCTGCACCGCGGAGACGGTGGACAGCCCGGACAGCAGCACGGTGATCGCGGCGGCGACCACCAGTGTCGGCTTGTCGGTGCTGAGCAGTCCGCTGCTCAGTATTGCGGTGGCGGAGACGGTGGCGATCAGCCCGCCGGCCACCTGCTGGAAGAAGAACGGCAGCGCGTACCGGTTGAGCAGCCTGCCGATCCGGTCGATCACCGCGCTGATCACCAGTGCGACGGTGGCGATGTCCAGCCCGCCGCCGACGATCAGGGTGATGAAGAAGGCCATGCCGCCCCAGGCCAGGGTGGCGACCCAGCGCGGGTAGGGGTGCGGCGCCTTGGTGATCCGCTGGAGCTCGGCGTATGCCTCTTCGGCGCCGATGTTGCCGCGGTTGATCCGCTGCACCAGCTGCTCGGTGTCGGACAGCCTGCTGTAGTCCAGGCTGCGCGAGCGCACCACGCGCAGCGCGCTGACCGGCGCCATGTCGGTGCCGCGGTGGCAGGTGACGGTGATGGACGTGAAGATCACGTCGACCTCGCAGTGCGGCAGGCCGAGCGCGCCGGTGAGCGCGATGATGGTCGCGGTGACGTCGGAGGCGCCCGCGCCGCTGGCCATCTGCACCTCGCCGATGCGCAGGGCGAGGTCGAGTACGAAGTTGACGGTCGTGTCGTCGGGCAGCGCCGGGCCGAGGGCCGTGTCGGCCTCCACCGCGGGCTGTTCGCCGGTCGGTGCTTCGAGGATGTGCCACGCGCGACGGCGCAGTTCGTTGCTCTTGTGCCGCCTGCTGCCGCCGGATCTGCCGGTGCCCTGTTCTTCCGGGGCCGCCTCGAGGATTTTCCACGCGCGGCGCCGGTTCGCCGGTCCCTTCGCACGCTGGTTGATCTTCATGAGTTGTCCACCTCCTCACTGGTTTCCCGGGGAGCATCGACACATCCACGCTGACCGTTGCACGTTCGAAACTGTGGCGTCCAGCACGTCGGCGGTGGATCTCCGAAACCTGCGTCAAAGATCGCCCAGCTGCCCCGTTTGGCACGTTTCCGCAGGTACGTGGCGAGACGTAAATCACACGGAAGAGTTCGGCTGGTCATCGCCGAACGGCGGGCGCGGCGGTACCGGCCCGCTGTGCACACCCTGGAAGGATGACGTCCATGCCCGAACTGCGCCGTGACGGCGACGTCCACGTACTGAACTTCGGTGACGACGAGAACAGGTTCTCGCTGGACTGGTTGAAGGCGGTGCACGCCGCGCTGGACCAGGTGGTCGCCGAGCCGGCGCCGCTGGTGACCATCGGCGCGGGCAAGTTCTACTCGAACGGCCTCGACCTGGACTGGCTGCTCGCGCACAGCACCGAGGCCGCGGAGTACGTGGGCCGGGTGCACGGCCTGCTCGCGCGGATGCTGGTGCTGCCGGTGCCGACGGTGGCCGCGGTCAACGGGCACGCCTTCGGGGCTGGCGCGATGCTCGCGATGGCGCACGACTTCCGGCTGATGCGTGCCGATCGCGGGTTCTTCTGCTTCCCCGAGGTGGACATCCACATCCCGTTCACCCCCGGCATGGCCGCACTCGTGCAGGCCAAGCTCACCCCGGCCGCCGCGGTCGCGTCGATGACCACGGCCCGCCGCTTCGGCGGCCCGGACGCGGCGGCTTTCGGCATCGTGGACGGCACCGCCGCGCCGGAGGAGCTGCTCGGCCGCGCGCTCGCCGTCGCCCGCCCGCTGGCCGGCAAGGACAGCGACACCCTCGGCGCCATCAAGGCCACCATGTTCGGTTCCGCCACCTCCGCGCTGCGGGATGCCGGGGGTGCGGCCTAGCCGCGTTGTTACCATGAACGCCGCCGGGCGCGGCCTGTCCCGGCGGTCGTGCCGACCTAGCTCAGTTGGTAGAGCATCTGTCTTGTAAACAGAAGGTCAGGGGTTCGAGCCCCCTGGTCGGCTCTCAGTACTTGTCACCTCGCCAGATCATTACGCCGCAGGTCCTTGAACATTTACGTCCCGATCGGGCACAGTAAGGTCAGAAATTCTGCCCGAACGGGTGACGAAGGGATCTTCGTGCGAAGGTGCTGGACCGCGGAGCGGCCCGGAGCCTGGGATCTCGTCACCGAGTTGTAGCGCGTCAGCCAGTAGCGGAGCATGGACCGGCCCGGCAGGGCACCGTCGAACAGGGAAGGACCGGGATTTCTGTGTGCGCCCTTCCACGACATGAAAACAAACCGGTTGGCCGGTTTTATCTGCCCCTATCCGGACGGAGGCACCCGATGCCTGTGACCTGGACATTCACCATCACCGCACGCTGGTCCCTGCCCGATCTCCAGTCCCGCTCGCTCACCATCGAGGTAGCGCGCGCCATCGTGGCGGGCGCCGCGCGGCCGGTGGTGGCCACCGTCGGCTGGATCCAGTCCGACGGCGGGTCCCTGCTCGCGGAGGTGTCCGCGCCGGCCGGCGGTGACGGGCTGGACGTGGTGCTCGCCACCCTGCGCGACGACCTGCCCCGGCGGCTCACCGGCGCCTATGGGCTCAACGGCTGCGGAGTCGCCCCCTTCGAGCTGGACATCCAGCCGCTGCCGGGGCAGGGCGACGGCCGCTGCGGACAGAACTCCCGGCAGGAACGAGCGACCCGGCTCAGCCGCTGCCTCTGCATCGCCACCGCCCGCTCCCCGCGGCCCACCAGCTCGACCCGTTCGCTGGGCACCTTCCTGCGGCGCAGCGGGATGGGCGCGCGGCAGGAGCGGGAGGCGCCGTCCGAGCAGCGCGAACCTCAACCCGCGGGCCGCTAGCACGTCACGGCACGTGTCGGAGTCGCGACCGTGAGCGCAGTGCCGTGGGTGGGTCCCTGCCGGCCGCCCGGTACCATCCATGAGGCACACGTGACGTTGAAGGGGCCGTTGTGACGCAACAGGATCGGGCGAAATACACGCGACAGACGATCCTCGAGGCCGCGGCCATGGTGTTCGATCGCGCCGGCTACAACGCCGCCACGCTGAACGAGGTGGCCACCCTCGCCAATACGATGGCTCAAGCGGAACGCGGCGCCACGGTCACCAAAGGCGCTGTGTCCCATCACTTCCAGAGCAAGAAGGACCTCGCCGAAGCCGTGATCACGGCACAGCACACCTGGTCCGTCGGACTGGCGAAGCAGAAGCTCGAGGACGACGAGCCGGGACTGCGGTCGGCCATCGAGATGTCGCTCGGCCTGGCGGCCAAGCTGAGCGACCACGAGAAACCCTTGGTGCGGGCGGGTATCAAGCTCACCCTGGAGAACGGGCCCTCCTTCGACCTGCCGGTGGACCCGTACCGGGAGTGGATCGATGCCACCGTGGAACTGCTGCGGCGGGCGGTGACCGAAGGCGATGTTCGCGTGGAGGTCGACGTGGCCGCCGCCGCCGAGCTGATGGTCGGTTGTTTCGTCGGGGTGCACCTGCTTTCCGAGGTGCTCAGCGGGCGGGCCCGCCTCGACGAGCAGGTGCGCCTGATGTGGACCTTCTGGCTGGAGCACCTGGTGCCGGAGGAGCGGGTGGCCGAGTTCCGCGGTTTCGTGGCGGGCCGTTTGATGGCCGAAATGGTCACGCCATAATCAGTCTGCCAATATCCGGCCGTTAGGAAATGGTCAACTGGCCGGCTCTATTTCTGATCTTTCGTGGGCGTAGTCGCTTTCGTTTCATTGGTTGAGGACCAGGTCGGGAACGGCATGTACCTGCGGTGGACCTGCTGATCAGGGTCCCGTGCACCTGCACGTTCGGGTGAACGAAGGATTTCGCTCAGGTGCCGCCATTTCACCGCAAAGGCTTCTATCGTCATTCCGGGATTGCTGTCAGTATTGGCTGTGTGTGACCGGCAGGCGCCGAGATGCTGGTCATGTGCGTGTTCGCCCCGGACCACGGCGGGCCGTCAGGCAGCCGGAACTGCGGGAAAGGGGCGACCGAAATGCCGAGGTCCGAGTCCGCGAGCCATTCGTTCCTGGTCGACGACGCCCGGCGGCCGGTGACCCCGCGCCGGGTCGTCATCGGTGACGTCGAGCGGGTGGAGGCCGCGACCGGCACCCTGCGCGCGCTGGACCAGCGGTATGGCGGGGGCCGTTGCCGGGACACCGTGCTGGCCTACCTGCCCGGCACGCACGCGCTGCTCCGCGCGCCGGCCGGGGAACGGGTCGCCGCGCGGCTGAGTACCGCGGTGGCGGATCTGCACAACCTGGCGGGCTGGACCTGTTTCGACACCGGTGACACCGAGTCCGCACACCGTCATTTCCAGCTCGCGCTGCAGCTGGCCAACCGCACGCGCGACCACGAGCTGGTGGCCAACATCCACTACCGGATCGGGCGCGTGCATCTGCACCAGCACGCGCCCGGTGAGGCGCTGGCCGAGTTCCGGCTGGGGCAGATCGCCGCGGACGCCTGCGGTTCCCACCGCGCGGGGGCGATCCTGCAGGCGAACCGGGCCTGGGCCTACGCCAAGATCGGCCTGGCCGGGCAGGCGGCGGTGCTGCTCGACAAGGCGGGGGACGAGCTGGCCTTCGACGGGGCCGTGCCGCCGCCGTGGGCGGCCTTCTTCGACGACGTCGAGCTGTCCGCCATGGTCGGCACGGTGCACACCGATCTGGCGCGCACCCTGGACCCCGAGCACACCCGCACCGCCGTGCCCGCGCTGTCCTTCGCGATCGGCCGCCGCCACGACCTGACCCGCAGCAAGGTGCTCGACCTGATCTCGCTGGCGATCAACCACCTCATCGACGGCGACCTCGAAGAGGCGGTCGCGGTCGGCGGTCACGCCGTCGACCTGTGCGCGAGCCTCAACTCGGCCAGGGTGATCGACCGGATGCGCCCGCTCGTGCACGAGGCCGGCAGGCGGCCGGAGGACCCGGGCCTGCGGCGGCTGGTCGCGCGGATCGCCCTGCTCACCCCGGCCCGTCAGCCGTACTCGCCGAGGACCAGGCTCTGAGCTCACTCCATTGTCGCCACCTACCGTGACCGGATCACCACCCGGTGTGTCGCCTGTTTCGGGTCTTGCCTGGTCACCAGGCTCAAGGCGGCAGTTGAGCGGTGTTGCCGGCGGATCTTCCCGGGTAACGTCTGGAGTCACGGAGCGCAAGTGCCGGGGCCTGGCAAAGCACAGGAGGCAGGTTGACATGCGGACGATGTGGAAGGGAGCGGTGTCGTTCGGGCTGGTGACGATCCCGATCCACCTGTACGCGGCGACCGAGAACAAGAACGTCTCGCTGCGCCAGGTGCACCAGAGCGACGGCGGCCGGATCCAGTACAAGCGGTTCTGCTCGTCCGAGGGCGTCGAGGTGCCCTACGGCGAGATCGCGAAGGGTTACGAGCTCGCCGACGGCGAGATGGTGGTGCTCACCGACGATGACCTCGCCGAGCTGCCGCTGGCCAGCTCGAAGAGCATCGACGTGCTGGAGTTCGTGCCGCTGGAGTCGATCGACCCGATCTACTTCGACAAGACCTACTACCTCGAACCGCAGAAGGCGGCGACCAAGCCCTACGTGCTGCTGCGCGACTCGCTGCACAAGTCCGGGCACGTCGCGATCGCCAAGGTGGCCATCCGGCAGCGCGAGTCGCTGGCCGTGCTGCGGGTGGTCTCGGACGTGATGGTGATGACCACGATGCTCTGGCCGGACGAGGTGCGCACCCCCGATTTCGGCTTCCTGAAAGAGGATCCGCCGCAGGTGCGGCCGCAGGAGCTGACCATGGCCGGCTCGCTGATCGACTCGCTGTCCGAGCCGGTGTTCGAGCCGGACAAGTACTCCGACAGCTACCGCGAGGCGCTGGAGGCGCTGATCGAGGCGAAGGTGGCCGGCAAGGAGACCACCGCGCCGCCGTCGGCCGGGGCGAAGGCCGAGGTCGTCGACCTGATGTCCGCCCTGCAGGCCAGCGTTTCGGCGGCGAAGAGCAACCGCAAGACCACCGGTACCCGCAAGGCACCCGCCAAGCGGACGGCGAAACCGGCCGAGAGCAAGACCGCCGCCGCGAAGAAGCCCACTAGCACACGCAGGTCGCCGAAGAGCGCCTGAACCTCCGATCGCGACACGCCGCGGCAGTGCCAGACTCTGTCGGCCCCGCGTGATAGCAAGGCGGGCAGGTGAAGCAACAAGTCGCGGAAGGCGGTAACGGCATGACCTGCGCGAGCTGTGTCGACGCCCTGGACCACTGCCACGGCACGCTCGTCGTGCACCCCGACGGCATGGTGGAGTGCAGCGAGCTCGAGTGCGCCGACACCGAACAGCTGCGCCACGAGCTGATCATCGAGTGCCACACCGTGGACGGCGGCTGCGGCTGCGTCGAAACGAGCCGTGCGGACATCCTGCTCGCTTCCTGATCAGCCGCGGTCCACCTGGCGTTTGGCGAGGTAGACCGCCGCTTCGGTGCGTCGCTCGAAGCCCAGTTTGTGCAGCAGCGACGAAACGTAGTTCTTGATCGTCTTCTCGGCCAGTGACAGGCGTTCCGCGATCTGCCGGTTGGTCAGCCCGGTCGCGACCAGGTCGAGCACCCGCCGCTCCTGCGGGCTCAGCGCCTCGTAGCCGGGGTCGGTCGGCCCGTTCTCGCCGCGCAGCCTGCTCAGCACGGACGCGGTCAGGTGCGCGTCCAGCAGCGAGCCGCCACCGGCCACCGTGCGCACCGCCGAGACCAGGTTCGTGCCGGACACCTGCTTGAGCATGTAGCCGGCGGCCCCGGCCATGATCGCGCCGAACAGTGCTTCGTCGTCCGAGTAGGACGTGAGCATCAGGCAGGCCGGTGGCGGGGTGACCGCGCTCCGGATGTCGCGGCAGACGGTGACCCCGTCGCCGTCCGGCAGCCGCACGTCGAGGATCGCGACGTCGGGACGCACCGCCGGGATCCTGGCCAGCGCCTCGGCGGCGGACCCCGCCTCGCCGGCGACTTCGAGGCCGGGGTCGGTCTCCAGCACCGTGCGCAGACCGGTGCGCACCACCTCGTGGTCATCGAGCAGGAACACCGAAATCGTCATTGTCGCTCCCTATCTTGCGGGGCACCCGCACCCGGTCGGATCGATAACCGCGAGGAGGGAGTGTCGGTCATCGATCCTCCGAGTCTGCGGGGCGTAGCTTCGCGGTCCAGGTCAGCCGGGTGCCGTGGCCGTCCGCCCGCCGCGCCGAGCAGGTGCCGCCCCAGCGCGCGGCCCGTTCGGCGAGGTTGGCCAGGCCGCTGCGGCGGGCGGGCCGGTCCGGGATGCCCACCCCGTCGTCGGTCACGGTCAGCGTCAGCCACCGGCCGTGCCGGTCCACCGCGACCTCCACCGATACCGTGTTCGCCGCGGCATGTCTGGCCACATTGGACAGTGCTTCGCGCAGGGTTGCGGCCAGCTCGGCACGTACCGGGGTGGGGACCGCGGTGTCCAGCGGGCCGTCGAAGCCGATCCGCGGTTCGAAACCGAGCGCGCCGGCGGTGTCCAGGGTCAGCCGCAGCAGCTCCGAACGCAGCCCGCCCTGCGCTTCGGCCGGTTCCTGCAGGGAAAAGATGCTGGTGCGGATGTCCCGGATGGTTCGGTCGAGGTCGTGCGCGAAGCCGCTGAGCCGCGCGGAGATCTCCGGGCGAACGCTCAGCCTGCCGATCCCCTCCAGCCCGAGCCCGATCGCGAACAGCCGCTGGATCACCAGGTCGTGCAGGTCACGCGCGATCCGGTCGCGGTCCTCGAACACGGCCAGCCGCTCCCGGTCCTGTTCCGCGCGGGCGAACTCGATGGCCACCGCGGCGTGCCCGCCGAAGGTGCGCACCAATTGCACCTCGGCTTCGGTGAACGGGACCTTGTCGCCGAACTTGGCCACCAGCAGCACGCCGAGCTTCTCGTCGCCGACGGTGAGCGGCACGGCGATCGCGGAGTCGAGATCACGCACCAGCGCCGGGAGCTGGATGCCGGCCTGCTGCGTCACGGCGTGGTCGCCGTACTGCCGCACCACCACCGGTTCGCCGGTGGTGAAGGCCATTCCGGTGGCGGTGCCTTCGGCCGGCACGCTCAGCCCGATCAGCCGGTCCTGCTCGCCGTCGGCCGACTCGACCACGTCGAACACCAGCGTGGACCGGTCGCCGTCGCGGGGCCGCGCGATGCCGGCGGCCGAGGCACCCGCGGCGACCCTGGCCTGCTCGGCGATCAGCCGCAGTGCCGCGGCCGGGTCCGCACCGGCCAGCAGCGAGTTGGTGACCTGGTGGGAGGCCGCCAGCCAGCGTTCGCGGCGGCGGCCTTCCTCGAACAGGGTGGCGTTCTCGATCGAGACCCCGGCCGCCGCGGCCAGTGCGACGGCCACCTCCTCGTCCCGTGCGGTGAACTCTTCGCCGTCTTTTTTCTCGGCCAGGTACAGGTTTCCGAACACCTTGTCGCGCACCCGGATCGGCACCCCGAGGAAGGAGCGCATCGGCGGATGCCCCGGCGGGAACCCGTGCCTCGCCGGATGGGCTCGCAGGTTGCTCAGCCGCAGTGGCCGCGGGTCGTCGGCGAGCAGGCCGAGAATGCCGAGCCCGGCCGGTGTGCGGCCGATCCGCGCTTGGTCCGCGTGCGAGATGCCGACCTGGACGAACTCGGTGAGCTTCCGGTCGTGGCCGAGCACACCGAGCGCGCCGTACCTGGCGCCGACCAGCTCGCAGGAGGAGCTCACGATCCGGTGCAGCACGTCGGGCAGGCTCAGGTTCGCGGTGACCCCGGCCACCGCGTTCAGCAGTCCCCGGATGCCGGGTTCGCTCACACCGCTTCCCCCTGCCGACTTCCGCGGACGCTCTGCCGGTCAGGTCGATCGCCTGCACGGTTCTGTTACGGCATTCATCCGTTCGACCCGATAGCCGGACAACAGTTCGATCGGCATCAGCACGCAGCGGTCGTCTTCGCCGGGGAACCAGGGCAGCGCGGCGGTGGTCAGGGCCGGGCAGTCACGTGCCTCGTTCGCCGTGCCGAGCGCGGTGACGAACCAGCCGGCCGTCAGGTCCCGCTCGAAGGCGTCCACCTCGAAGGCCACCACGCCATCGTGGGCGGCGGCGAACAAGGGGCTCCTGGCCGGCGCCCCGAAGCAGATGGAGTCGTCGCACAGCACGAACTTCACCGGTCGTACCGCGGGCAGCCCCTGATGCGTGAACACGACGCGACCGATCCGAGCCGTGGCGAGCAGCGCCAGGCACTGCTCGCGGTCGAGCATCCGCAGGCCGTAGGAATCCAGCACGGCGTCTCAGCTCTCGTCGGGGACGGGGTTTCCTGGCGCCGACCATCACCCCGATCCGAACTCGCCGGTAGGGCCGTTGGGCCCTGGGAGGTCCGTGGTGCGGCTGTCTAGCACGCCGGAACGGTGACGACAAGAGTCATGTGGTGCCCGGATTTCCGGGTCGCCAGGCCCGGACCTCGGCGGCCGCCTTCGCCAACACTTGAGGGACAGGACCCCGAGCTCCGGCGGTGAGGGATGAACGTGATGGCCGACATCACGAGGACGGACACCGATACGGCCGCGCACCTGATGCGCGACGCGGCGGCCGGTGACTCGCGTGCGACCCATGCCCTGCTCGCCGTGGTCCGGCCGATCGCGCTCCGGTACTGCCGGGCCCGGCTCGGCGACCGCGGCCGGCTCGCCCCCGACGAACTGGCCGCGGAGGTTTGCGTCGCGGTGCTGGCCGCGCTGCCCGGGCACGCGGAGCGAGGCGGTTCGGTGCTGTCGCTGGTGTACGCGATCGTTTCACGTCGGGTGACCGAGGTGCTCGGCCGCGGCTCCGGCTGGTGCGCTCCGGCCGTCGGGCGGCTCGGCCCGCTGCTGGACCGGTTGCCCCGGCTGCAGCAGGAGATCATCATCCTGCGGGTGGCGGTCGGGCTGTCCGCCGGGGCGACCGCCGAGATGCTCGGGCTCACCCTGGAGACGGTCCGGCTGGTGCAGCACCGGGCACTCGATCGGATGCGTGCTAACTGAGTTAGCTGGGTGTACTCTGTCGGCATGCCTGAACTGGATCCCGATGACTCGAACCCCTCCTACCGCAGGGTCGCCGACGAGCTCCGAGTGCTGATCTCGCTCGGTACCTACGGTCCTGGCGACAAGCTGCCCTCCTACGAAACCGCTGCCAAGGACTTCGGGGTGTCGATCGGCACGGTCAAGCGTGCGTTCGCGGTGCTCCAGCAGGAGAACGTGATCGTCATCCGGCCCGGCCTCGGGTCCTTCGTCCGCACCAGGCAGGTCGAGGACGGCGGCAACCCGGATCTGCTGCCGCTGGCCGACATCCAGGGCACCCTGAGCGCGATCCTGCACCGCCTCGACGCCATCGAACGCGCCCTCCACCTTCGCTGACCCCCGGCAAATAGCCGGCTTTTTGCCCTTTGGCGAAGGGTTGGTTCAGTCGGGGCGGTCGAGTCGGGCACGTTGCTGCAACGGCCCGGTGATCGGCGTTCGCGGCTCCTGGCGTGGCCAACGGGTCGCCCGTTGCCAGCTCAGCAGCGCGGCCAGCGCGATCGACAAACCCCCGGCGACCTCGAGTATGGACAACACGCTCTCCCCGTCGATTAGCTCGCGTTACTCCGATCAGTCGCAGGAAAGGGCGCGAACGCTACGTCGTCGGCCAGGTCGTTACCAGCGGTCGACGTGCAACACGTCCGCCAGCGGCTGCCGGGCGGCCGGTTTGAACCCGGTGCCGGTGTAGTACGCGGTGGGGATGAGCGCGGCCTGGTGCACGTTCTCCGGCAGGTCCAGGATTTCCGCGGCTTCCTTCTCGTAGGTCAGGTGCAGCGTGGTCCACGCGGTGCCGAGGCCGAGGTTTCTGGCGGCGAGCATGAAACTCCAGGCCGCCGGCAGCAGCGACGCCCACAGCGCGGCCTGGTTGCCGGCCGGCAGTTCCGCGGTGGTCGTTTGAATGCACGGCACCACCAGCACCGGCACCTGGCCCATCCGGTCGGCCAGGTACGCCACGCTGTCGTGCACGCGCTGCTGCACCGCGGCCCGCTCGGGATCGTCGGCGAACAGCCGCCCGGCCGCGCGCGAGGAATTCAGGTAGTCGTCGCACGCCCGCCGGTACAGCTCGCCGAGCCGGGCCCGCTGCCGCTCGTCGGTGACGACCAGCCATTGCCACTGCTGCCGGTTCGAGGCGCTCGGTGCCTGCAGCGCCACGGTCAGCGCCCGCTCGATCAGGTCAAGCGGCACCTGTCGGGTGAGGTCCAGCCGCTTGCGGACGGTGCGGGTGGTGGTCAGCAGTTCCTCAGGAGTCATGCTCCTGGTTCTATCGGTTCTTCGTGATCTGCGCGATGGCGCGGACCACCGCCATGCAGCGGTCTTCCACGTAGTCGAGGCCGGCCGCTTCCGCGATCCGCCTCGCCTCCGCCGAAACGATGCCCTGCTGCAGCCACAGTGCTTTCGCGCCGATCGCGACGGCCTGTTCGGCGATCCCGGCCGCCTCCGGCGAAGGCCGGAAGACCTCGACCACGTCCACCGGCTCCGGTATGTCGGCCAGCGACCGGTACACCTTCTCGCCCAGCAGCTCGTCCGCTTCCGGATGCACCGGGATGATCCGGAAACCCGCCGCCTGCAACCCGGCCGGCACCGCGTGCGCGGCCTTGCCGGGGTCCCGGCTCAGCCCCACCACCGCGATCGTGTCCGCCGCCGCGAGCACCTCTTCCGCCAGATCCGTCATACCCCGGTCAACCCCAACCGCCCCGCCCCCATTCCCCGTCGAGCCCCGCCCCCAAAGGGCAAAAAGCCGGCTATTTGCCCGAGTCCCGGGGGGCGAAAAGTCGGCTATTTGCCCGGGTTAGCCGGTGGGGCGTAGGGCGGTGGGGCGGAAGTCGTTCGGGGAGGTGCCGGTCCACCGCCGGAACGCGCGGCGGAACGCCCTCGGTTCCGAGTAGCCGAGTCGCGCGGCCACCTGCCGCACGGTCTGGCCCTGTTCGGACAGTGCGGTCATCGCCAGGTCGCACAGCAACTCGTCGCGGATGGTGACGTAGCCGGTGCCTTCCTGGTGCAGGCGGCGGCGGAAGGTCGGCGGGCTCATGCCCAGCCTGGCCGCGAGCTCTTCGGCGGACGGCAGCTCGTCCGGCAGCCCGCGGCGGAGTGCGGCCTGTACCTGGCTGGTCAGCGTCGGCCGGTTGCCGAACGGCATCAGCAGGCTGGCCGGCGCCCCGGCGAGCAGGACCCGCAGGTCCCGTTCGGTGCGGATCACCGGTGCGTCCAGCGCGTCGGCGGCGAAGGTCAGGCAGGCGCGGTCGCGCAGGAACAGTTTGGGCACGCCGGGCAGCAGCCTGCTGTCCGGTCCGGCCAGTCGCGCGGTCCGGGGGAACTCGATCGAATGCGGGCGCAGCGGCCTGCCGATCAGCCAGCCGCTGAACTGGCTCACCACGAACAGCCCGGTCTCGATCAGCAGCTGTCCCGCTTCCGCGCCAACGTCGATGCTGAAGGTCGCCAGCCGGTCGTGGCGGGTCAGCCGCAGGCCGGGCAGGCCGGGGAAAAGCCGGTAGAAGCGGCAGAACCGGCGCAGCGCGCTTTCCAGATCGCCGCCGTGCACGGCGTTCATGCTCATCGTTGCGAAGGCGCCTCTCGGCACCCGCCACGGCGCGAGCCCGCAGAGGTCGTCGTTCAACTCGCGGCTCAGCTCGCGCAGCAGCCGGAAGCACTCTTCGGCGGCCGGGGTGGGAGTGGTGATCAGCTGGGCGAGGTCGAGCTTGGACCGCCGGGCGCCGGCCACCACCGCTCGGATGAAGTTTTCCGGAACTCCGGCCATCGCGAGACCCTCCTCCGCTGCCGCCAGGACTTTAACATGCAGGTCAGTAGGTATGTATTTATCTTCTGAGCGTTCCGGTGCCGTCGTTTTGAGCGGCGCTGTCCTCTGCGCCGGGACATCACCGTACGTAAGTTAAGTCACATCCTGAAGTAGGGAGGGCGTCGTTGAGCGCGCAGGTCGGCAAGGCCCGAGTTCCCGTCGCGTCCGCGTTCCACCAGGTCGGCCGGGTGACCGCGCTCTTCCTGGACGTGCTGCGCGCCATCCCGCAACGTCCCTTCCAGACCAGGGAGTTCCTGCAGCAGGCCTGGTTCTTCGCCAGCGTGACGATCTTCCCCACGGCCATGGTGGCGATCCCGTTCGGCGCGGTGGTGGCCCTGCAGCTCGGCTCGCTGACCACCCAGATCGGCGCCCAGTCGTTCACCGGCGCGGCCAGTGCACTGGCCATCGTGCAGCAGGCCAGCCCGCTGGTGACCGCGCTGCTGGTCGCCGGCGCCGGCGGGTCCGCGGTCTGCGCGGACATCGGCGCGCGCAAGATCCGCGAAGAGATCGACGCGATGGAGGTGCTCGGGGTCAATCCGATCCACCGGCTGGTGGTGCCGAGGGTGCTGGCCGCGATGGTGGTCTCGGTACTGCTGAACGGTCTGGTCAGCGTGGTCGGGGTGGCCGGCGGCTATGTGTTCAACGTGCTGGTGCAGGGCGGCACCCCCGGCGCCTACCTGGCCAGTTTCAGCGCGCTGGCACAGCTTTCCGACCTGGGCATCTCCTCGATCAAGGCGGTGCTCTACGGCCTGGTCGCCGGCATCGTCGCGGCCGACCGAGGGCTGAACCCCGGCGGCGGCCCGAAAGGCGTCGGCGACGCGGTGAACCAGTCGGTGGTGATCACCTTCCTGGTGCTCTTCCTGATCAACGTGGTGCTCACCGGCATCTACCTGCAACTCGTCCCACCGAAGCTGGTGTGAGCGATGGCCACCAAGACGCCCGACCCGCCGATCGTGACGCGGGCGAAGCGACTCACCGCGCGGCCGAGTACCGCGCTGGCCGGGTTCGGTCACCAGTTCGCGTTCTATGTCAAGGTGCTGGCCTGGGTTCCGCGCACGCTGCGCCGCTACCTGCGCGAGGTGCTGCGGCTGCTGGCCGAGGTGTCCTTCGGCACCGGCGCGCTGGCCGTCATCGGCGGCACGCTCGGCGTGATGATCGGGATGACCCTGTTCACCGGCACCATCGTCGGCCTGCAGGGCTACTCGGCGCTGAACCAGCTCGGCACCGGCGCGCTGACCGGGTTCTTCACCGCGTACTTCAACACCCGCGAGGTCGCGCCGCTGGCCGCCGGACTGGCGCTGTCCGCGACCGTCGGCTGCGGGTTCACCGCGCAGCTCGGTGCCATGCGGATCTCCGAGGAGGTGGACGCGCTCGAGGTGATGGGCGTGCCGAGCCTGCCGTACCTGGTCACGTCCAGGGTGCTGGCCGGGCTCGCCGCCGTGGTGCCGCTGTACGTGGTGGGGCTGTTCACGTCCTACCTGGCGTCCCGGCAGATCACGGTGTGGCTCTACGGGCAGTCGGCGGGCACCTACGACCACTACTTCAACCTTTTCCTGCCACCGGAGGACGTGCTGTGGTCCTTCGGCAAGGTGCTGGTGTTCAGCCTGGTGGTGATCATGTCCCACTGCTACTACGGCTACACCGCCAGCGGCGGCCCGGCCGGGGTCGGGGTGGCGGTCGGCCGCGCGGTGCGCACCTCGATCGTGGCGCTGACCATGCTGGACTTCTTCCTCAGCTTGGCGATCTGGGGCGCGGACACGACGGTGAGGATCGCCGGATGAGCCGCTACCACCTGCTCGGCGTGGCCTTCCTCGGTGTGCTGGCCGCCTTCTTCGCGTTGACGATCGCCTTCTACGACAAGGCTTTCACGTCGAGCGTGCCGGTCAGCGTGCAGACCGACCGGATCGGCAACCAGCTTCGGGTCGGCGCGGACGTGAAGGTGCGCGACGTGCTGGTCGGCCGGGTGGCCGGGATTTCCTCGGACGGCGAGCGCGCCACGCTTTCGGTGGAGCTGAGGCCGGAGAGCGCCGGGTCGATCCCGGCGAACGTGTCCGCCAGGTTCCTGCCCAAGACCCTTTTCGGGGAACGGTTCGTGTCGCTGGAGGTCCCCGAGCAGCCCTCCGCCGAGACGCTGGCCGCGGGCGCGGTGATCGGCCAGGACCGCAGCCGGAACGCGGTGGAGACCGAGCAGGTGCTCAACGACCTGATGCCGGTGCTCGAGGCGGTGCAGCCGGAGAAGCTGGCCGCCACGCTGAACGCGGTGTCCACCGCGCTGGAGGGACGGGGCAGGTCGCTCGGCGAGACCGTCGGGCTGCTCGACGACTACCTGCGCGAGCTGATGCCGTCGCTGCCCGACCTGACCGCCGTGATCGAGTCCGCCGCGCCGGTCGCGCAGACCTACGATCACGCGGGCCCCGACCTGCTCGCCGCGCTGGGCGACCTGACCGGCACCAGCCGGACGGTGGTGGCACAGCGGGAGAATCTCCGCTCGCTGTACAGCTCGGTGAGCACCACCTCGGCCGAGCTGACGAGTTTTCTCGCCGCCAACAAGGAGAACCTGATCCAGCTGGTGTCCAGCGGCCGCCCGACGGCCGAGCTGCTGGCCCGCTATTCGCCCGAGTATCCCTGTCTGCTGCGGCAGATCGCGGACACCCTGCCGACCGCGGAGGCGGTCACCGGCAAGGGCACCGACCATCCGGGGATCGTCGCGTTCACCGCGGAGATCACCGCCGCCCGCGGCCAGTACCTGCCGGGCCTGGACACGCCGCGGTACGAGGACCGCCGCGGCCCGCGGTGCTACGAACTCCCCGCCCCCGGGACGAAATCGCCGCCCTATCCGGCCGACGGCCCGTTCAAGGACGGCTCGGCCAAACCCGCGGTGAAGCCTTCCGGAGGGGGCGGCGGGGGTGGTGCGTCGCTGGCGAACTCCCCGGCCGAGAAGGACTTGATCGCGACCCTGCTGGCGCCGCAGCTCGGCGTTATGCCGGCCGATGTGCCGGGCTGGAGCAGTCTGCTGGTCGGCCCGCTCTACCGCGGGGCGGAGGTGACCCTGAAATGAAGTCGCTGACCGGGCCGGTGCTGAAACTGGTCGTGTTCGCCGTGGTGACGGTGTTCCTCACGGCCGTGCTCGGCCTGACCATCGGCGGGGTGAACTTCAAGCCCACCAAGAGCTATCTGGCGCAGTTCAGCGACGTGCTCGGGCTCAACGCGGGCGACGACGTCCGGATGTCCGGGGTGAAGGTGGGCAAGGTCGAGTCGGTCGACCCGGCCGGCCCGGAGTACGCCGAGGTGCGCTTCCAGCTGGACCGCGGCCGGGCGCTGGCCGCGGACGCGACCGCCGCGCTGAAGTTCCGCAACCTGATCGGCCAGCGTTACGTCGCACTGGAGTCGGACGTCCCGGCGCCGGGCGGGGAGCTGCCGCCAGGTGGCACGATCCCGTTGGCCCGCACCAAACCCGCGGTGAACCTGACCGCGCTGCTGAACGGGTTCAAGCCGCTGTTCCAGACGCTGCGCCCGGCCGACCTGAACCAGCTCGCCGGTGAGCTGATCCAGGTGCTGCAGGGCGAGGGCGGCACCATCGACAGCGTGCTCGTGCACACCGCTTCGCTCACTTCGACGCTGGCCGACCGGGACGCGGTGATCGGGCAGGTGATCGGCAACCTGAACACCGTGCTGGACACGGTGAACTCGCGCGGTGCCGAGTTGTCCGGGCTGATCACCCAGACCCAGCGGCTGGTCAGCGGCCTGGCCGCGCAGCGAAAGCCGATCGGGGACGCGATCAGCGGCCTCGGCGAACTCGCGGTTAGCACCGAAGGACTGCTCGAACAGGGCCGCACCCCGCTCAAGGAGAGCATCGACGGGCTCGCGTCGGTGAGCCAGCACCTGAACGGCAACGCGGATCTGGTTGAAAGCTTCCTGCGAAACTTCCCGGAGAAGGCGCGCAAGCTCACCCGGGTCGCCAGCTACGGCAGCTGGCTCAACTTCTACCTGTGCGGGGTCACCGGCTCGGTCGGCATCAACGCGCTGAACGTGGAGCTGCCGATCCTGCCGATCCCGGGAACTCCGAGTGCACCGAGGTGTCAACCGTGAAGCCGTTTCGCGAGCGGAACCTGACCGTGCTGGGCGTGCTGGCCACGACCGTGGTGGCGCTGGCCGTGCTGGCCACGCTGAACTTCGAGCGGCTGCCGCTGCTCGGCGGCACCACCTACGCGGCCGAGTTCACCGAAGCCGCCGGGCTGGACGACGCGGCCGAGGTGCGGGTGACCGGGGTCAAGGTCGGTGAAGTGTCCGATGTGGAGCTGGAGGGCGATCACATCCGGGTCGAGTTCACCGCGCGGGACACCGCGATCGGCGACCGGACCGTGGTGTCGATCGAGATCAAGACACTGCTCGGGCAGAAGTACCTTTCGCTGAGCCCGGCCGGGGACACCCCGCAGAACCCCGACCGGCCCATCCCGCGGGACCGCACGCGCACCCCGTACGACCTCGGCACGCTGGTCGACCAGCTCGGCTCGACCGTGCAGCAGGTGGACAGCGGGCAGTTGGCAGGCAGTTTCCGGGTGCTCGCGGAGACCTTCGCCGGCAGCCCGCAGCACGTGCGCGACGCGCTGGACGGGCTGTCCGCGATGTCGCGGACGATTTCCTCCCGCGACGACGAGTTGGCCAAGCTGCTGCGCAACACCAGCCAGGTGGCCGGCACGGTGGCCGACCGGGACGCCGAGTTCCGCACCCTGCTCACCGACGGCCAGGCGCTGCTCGGCGAGGTGCAGCGCCGGAAGGACGCCATCTCGCGGCTGCTCACCGCCACCACCGGCCTTGCCGGTCAGCTGCGCGGGCTGGTCGCGGACAACCAGCAGCGGCTCACCCCCGCGCTCACCGAGCTTGGCAAGGTGACCGACCTGCTGCAACGCAACCAGGACAACCTCACCGCGACCATCAAGGGGTTCGCCCCGCTGGTGCGCACCGGGGCGAACACCTTCGGCAACGGGCGCTGGGCGGAGGTCTACATGTGCGGGCTGCTGCCGCCGAACGTCAACCTGGGGCCGCTCTCGGTGAACCCGCAGGGCTGCCTGCCGCCGAACGCCGACGGGGGTCCCAAATGAGCCGGCCCTACCGAATCGTGGCGGTCGTCTGCGTCGCGCTGCTGCTGGTGGCGACCGGGCTGTGGTGGTTCACCCGCGTCCAAGGGGGCACCAGGATCACCGCCTACTTCGCCAATTCGGTTGGCGTCTACGCCGGGTCGGATGTGCGGGTGCTCGGGATGAAGGTGGGCACCATCGACGCCGTGGTACCCCAGGGCCCGCAGGTACGGGTGGACCTGACCGTGCAGGACGGGGTGGACATCCCGGCCGCGGCCGGTGCGGTGGTGGTCGCGCCGACCCTGGTCAGCGACCGGTACGTGCAGCTCACCCCGGTCTACACCGGCGGTCCGGTGCTGGCTTCGGGCACCGTGCTGCCGAGGGAGCGCACCGCCACCCCGGTGGAGCTGGACGATCTGGCGCGCAACCTCGACCAGCTGGCGACCGCGCTGGGGCCGGACGGGGCGAACGCGAACGGCGCGCTGTCCGACGCGCTGGACGTCGGGGCGCAGAACCTGGCCGGCAACGGCCAGCGGCTCGGCGACACGATCGCGCGACTCGGCGAGGCGGCGGCCACCCTGGAGGGCTCGAAGGGTGACCTCTTTTCCACCGTGGACGGGCTTTCCCGGTTCACCAGGACGCTCGCGGACAGCGACGCGCAACTGCGGGGACTGTCCGGCCAGCTGACCGACGTCACCGGTTTCCTCGCCGACGAGCGGGAGAACCTCGGTGCCGCGATGGGCTCGATCGCGGTCGCACTGACCGAGGTGCACGACTTCATCGCGCAGAACCGCGACGGCATCCAGTCCAATGTAGACAAGCTGACCGGGATCACCCAGGCGCTGGTGGACCAGCGCGGCGCGCTGGCCGAGGTGATGGACGTGGCTCCGATGGTGGCCGCGAACGCGATCAACGCCTACGACCCGGCGTCGGGCACCCAGCAGGTGCGGGCCAACCTCAACGAGCTGTCCAGCCCGCCGGTGCTGATGGTCTGCCAGCTGCTGCGGCAGACCGCGCCGGCGCAGGTGCCCGCCGTGCTCTCGGACGCCTGCGCACGGGTTTCGTCCATTTTGGACGGAACGCTGAAGCTGCCTTCGGTGGCGGACACCCTCACCTCGATCCAGCAGGGCAAGCTGCCGCCGTTGCCGCTGCCGCTGGTGAACACCCCCGGCGGCAGCACGATCGTCGGACCGCCCCAGGCCGGTGGCAACTGATGCGCCGGGCCTTCCTGCTGGTGCTGGTGCTGCTGGCCGGCGGGTGCGGCGGGATGTACGACGTGCCGCTACCCGGCGGGGCGGATCTCGGGCCGCGGCCGTACTCGGTCAAGGTGCTGTTCACCGGCGTCTCGGACCTGGTGCCGCAGGCCAGCGTGAAGGTCAACGACGTCGGGGTCGGCCGGGTGGACGACATCGCGCTGGCCGCGGACAACCACACCGCCGAAGTGACCGTGACGCTGAACGCCTCGGTGGTGCTGCCCGCCAACGCCACCGGGCGGCTGCGCCAGTCCAGCCTGCTCGGGGAGAAGTTCGTCGATCTGTCCCCGCCGGCCGGGGAGCCGCCGCAGGGCCGGCTCGCGGCCGGGGCGGTGATCGGGCTGGACCGGACGGCGCGCAACACCGAGATCGAACAGGTGCTCGGCGCGTTGTCGCTGCTGGTCAACGGGGGCGGTATCGAGCAGGCGCAGTCGATCGCCACCGAGCTGAACGCGGCGCTGTCCGGCAACGAGGGCCGGATCCGCTCGGTACTGTCCAATGTGAACACACTGGCGCGCACCCTGGACGGGCAGAAAGCGAGTATCACCGCCGCGCTGGACGGGGTGGCCAGGCTGTCCGGCACGCTGGCCGGGCAGCGGGACACGATCGCCGGCGCGCTGGACGATCTGGCGCCGGGACTGCGGGTGCTCACCGAGCAGCGCGACCAGCTGGTCGGCATGCTGCAAGCGGTGGACGAGCTTTCCGGGGTCGCGGTGGACACCGTGCACCGCAGCAGGGACGACCTGGTGGCCGACCTGCGTGCGCTGGCGCCGACGCTGGGCAAGCTCGCCGAAGCCGGGGACGCGCTGCCGAAGTCGCTGCAGCTGCTGTTCACCTACCCGCTGCCGGACTCGATCGTGGACGCGGTCAAGGGCGACTATGTGAACGGGCAGATCAAGGCGGACCTGAAACTGGACGAACTGCTGGGCAACCTCGGTTCTTCGCCGCATCCGGTGCTACCGCTGCCCGGCACCACGCCGACACCGAACCCGCCAGCGCAGCTCCCCGGCTCGGCACCGCCGTTGCCGCTGCCGCCTGCGGCGCCCGCGCAGGGCTCGCTGGTGGGCGACCTGCTCGGCGGGCTGCTGGGAGGCCTGTGATGCTGCTGCGTCGCGTGCGGTTCCAGATCGGGCTGTTCTTCCTGATCGCGGTGCTTGGCGTCGGTTATGCGGGCTGGCGTTATGCCGGCCTGGACCGACTGTTCGGCCATCGCGGCTATCTGGTCACCGTCGAGCTCGCCCGCGGCGGCGGGGTGTTCCCCGGCGCGGACGTCACCTATCGCGGGGTGAGCGTCGGCCGGGTCGCCGAGCTGCGGCTGACCGGTGCCGGGGTGGAGGCGCAGCTGGACATCGACCCCGACGCGCCGAAAGTGCCTGTGTCCGCGAAGGCGGTGGTGGCCAACCGGTCGGCGATCGGGGAGCAGTACCTGGACCTGCGCCCGGAGGTGGACGGCGGACCCTATCTCGACGCCGGTTCGCGAATCGCGCAGGACGCCTCGGCGCTGCCGCCACGTCCGGAGCAGTTGCTGGCCAACGCGGACGCGTTGCTGACCAGCCTGCCGCTCGACTCGCTGCGCACGGTGGTGGACGAGCTGGACAAGGCGCTGTCCGGGTCGGGGCCGCATCTCCAGCGGATCCTGGACAGCACGAACTCGTTCCTGCCCACCGCGATGGAACACCTGCCGCAGACCAAATCCCTGCTCTCCGACGGGCGCACCGTGCTGGCCACCCAGCAGGACCTGGCCGAGCCGGTGACCACCTTCGCCGAAGACCTGCGCTCGCTGGCCGGGCAGCTGAAGGCGTCCGACCCGGATATCCGGAAGCTGATCAACGTGGGGCCACCGCTGGCCGCGCAGGCCGGGGAGATACTGGCCCAGTCCGGGCCGGATCTTTCGGTGCTGTTCGCCAATCTGCTCACCACGTCGAACCTGATGCTGAGCCGGATCGACGGGCTGGAGCAGGGCCTCATCCTCTACCCGTACCTGCCGGTGATCGGCAGGTCGGTCTTCCCCGGGGACGGGACGGCGCATCTCGGGCTGGTGCTGAACCTCGGGAACCCGCCAGGTTGCACGAAGGGTTACGAAGGCACTCAGCAACGGGCCGGTTCGGATCTTTCCGAGGTGGCGGCGAATACGCAGGCTTACTGCGCGGAGCCGCCGGGGAGTCTGACCGGTGTGCGGGGGGCGCAGAACGCGCCTTATGGCGGGGTGGTGCGGGAGGTTCCTGCTCCTGCGGTTGCTCCTTCCGTTGCCGCCGAGCCGGGGCTGCCCGGGGTTCTCGGTGGCGGAAACCCTTTGGTCACCGGCATTCGTGGTTTGCTCGGCCTGGACGGATAACCGCTCCCCCTGGAGGGGTAGTGGACTCGCCCTGCAGAGGGAGGTGACGGGCGGATTCGGCGCGCATGCTGGCGGTAGCGGGCACGAGGCCCGCGACGTCAGAGGGGGAGATTTCGATGGTCAAGAAGGTGCTCGGAGCAATGGTGCCCGTGCTGGCTTCGGTGTTCGTCGCGGGTGGTGCCGTGCAGGCTCAGGCGGCGGAAGGGGACAGGTCTTACGCGAGTGTGACCGGAACGGCCCGCCTGGACTACGTGACAGCGGCGGACGACGTCCGGCTCACTTTGGACGCGCATGCGGTATTCGACTCGCCGTCGTCGGTTCCGACGCACGCGTGGGGTACGGCCAGGATTTCCCACTATTTCTCCGAGCCGGACGTCACCGTGTGGGCAGAGGCCACTGTGGACTGCGTGACGGCGGGCGGGCGGTCCGCGACGGTGACCGCAGTCGTCGACGACACCGCACCGGAAATCGCGGACTGGCGCGGAAAGCGGATCGGGGTGAGCATCTACAGCGGAAGTACCGGCGAGCGGGCCATGGTCGGCTCCTCCGGCCCGATGCCGGTCGCTGAACTGCCGAAGTGCATGGCCCCGGCCCCGGAGCTGCCGCTGCGCTGGGGCGGCTACCAGGTTTCACGAAGGTGAGCCCAGTGCGGGCAAATGCTTGGACAGCGGGCCGCGGGCGTTGCTAGCCTGCGGCCATGTTCAGTCCCGAGGCGTGGAGACTGTAGCCACCGGCGAGGTGGCTACCCCTGTCGTCGTGTCCGCCGTGGCTTGAAGCCACGGCGTTCTGACGCGACCGCACGCCGCCTCATGCCGTGATCCGGATTGTTTTCGTCCCTTCCCGTGCGTGCCCTGGTGCCGCCGGAAATCGATCCTTGTGGTTGCGGAGTTTTGTCATGCCTTTTGCTGTTTATCTGCTCGGACTGGCCGTCTTCACCCAGGGCACCTCCGAGTTCATGCTGTCCGGCCTGGTGCCGGACATCGCCCGAGACCTGCACGTGTCCATTCCGGCCGCGGGGCTGCTGACCTCGGCCTTCGCGGTGGGGATGGTGGTCGGGGCGCCGTTGATGGCGATCCTGAGCCTGCGCTGGCCGCGGCGCCGTTCGCTGACACTTTTCCTGGTCGTCTTCGTGCTCGTGCACGTCGTCGGCGCGATCACCACCAGCTACGCGGTACTGCTCGGCACGCGGGTCGTCGGTGCGCTGGCCAACGCCGGGTTCTGGGCCACCGCGTTGGCCACCGCGACCAGCATGGTCGCACCGAATGCCAAGGGGCGGGCCACTTCCATCGTGGTCGGCGGGGTCACCGTGGCCTGCGTCGCCGGTGTTCCCGCGGGGGCGCTGCTCGGTCAGTACTGGGGCTGGCGCTCGGCGTTCTGGGCGGTGGCTTTGTTGTCACTGCCCGCCATCGTGGCGATCCTGCGGTCGATTCCGGCCGGCGACGCCGGCGCGGGCACGAGTGCGCGCGGGGAACTCCGGGCGCTGCGCAGTTCGCGGCTACTGGTGACCTTGCTGCTCGGTGCGCTGGTGAACGGTGCGACGTTCTGCACCTTCACCTACCTCGCGCCGCTGCTCACCGGGGTTACCGGGCTCGGTGAGGGGTGGATGCCCGCGATGCTGGCGCTTTTCGGCCTCGGCTCGTTCGCCGGGGTCACGGCCGGCGGCCGGATCGCCGACGTGCGGCCCGTTCCACTGCTCGGGTTCGGCATGGTGGCCCTGCTCGCCGGCTGGGCCCTCTTCGCGATGACGGCGGCGAACCCGGTCGTGGCGATCCCGCTCGTTTTCGTCCAGGGCACGCTTTCCTTCGCGGTCGGGTCGACCTTGATCTCGCGGGTGTTCTACGTCGCGACCGACGCGCCGACCCTGGCCGGCGGGCTGGCTACGGCCGCGTTCAATGTGGGCGGCGCGGCCGGCCCGTGGTTCGGCGGAATCGCCATCGGGGCGGGCTTCGGTTTTCGCTCGCCGCTGTGGGTCAGCGCGCTGCTGCTCTGTCTCGCGCTCGCCACCGCCGGGGTGGCGCTGGGGATCCGGCGCGGCAGGGCGAACCGGATCCCGGTGGCGTGAAGGTCAGAGTTTCCACAGCCGCAGGCCGCGGACCCGGTACACCGGCCACAGCAGGTGCCACGGCTTGCGGCGCAGGAAACGGTCCGAGCAGGTCAGCACCGTGCGCGCGGAGATGGTGGCCACGTCCACCCGGTCCGGCCACTGCTCGCCCGCTTTGCCCAGTGCCAGCCGGAAAACGGTGAGCTGGCCACGGCCCTGCAGGTCGTACCTTGCCCCGGTGTCCCCGGACGCCGGGGCCAGACCCGCGATCGCGTCGCGGAAGGCGTGCACCGGGTCATGGCCGTCCGGGAAACGCCCGGCGACCGCGGTGCGTTCGAGCGGCACGTCGCGCACGGTGTCCAGGGTCGCCTTTCCGTAGATCCGCCTGGCGTAGCGGCCGAGCAGGATCCGCTCCCAGCCGGGCAGCCGCCTGGCGTGCTCGAACAACTCGGCGCATTCGCCGTGCCCGAGCACGAAGATGTCGGCGATCTCGTCGTACGCGCTGCCGGGGGCCGCGCCGTTGAGGAACAGCCGGACCTCGTACCTGGTGCGCGCGGTCAGCTCGTCCAGCCGTTCGCGCCGCTCAAGCTTGTTCTGCCACCGCATGTCTCTCCCAACTGCCGGGGACAGGCTATTTGGCGGTGAGCAGCTTTGCGAGGGTATTGGTGAATCTTTGCCCGTCCACTTCGGCCGGTGCGGATCCGAAGTACTCCACGGAGAGGAAGTAGCCGACCATCGCGGACATCATCACGGTGGCCGCGGCGGCCGGATCCTCCCCGACCGCGTCTGCCGGCGCGCGGAAGAGCAGGTCGGCCATGCCGAGTTCCACCCCGCGTTCGACCATCAGCGTGCGCACCCGCTCGGCAACCCCCGGTGCCCGCTGCCGCTCCCACATCAGGATCGCGATCAGCGGCTGAAGCTCGCGCAGGAAGTCCAGATCCGCCAGCAACTGGGCGGCCAGCGCCTCGGCGGGCGGACGCTGGGTGCCGGCCTGCGACACCTGCACCGCGGGGTTCTTCTTCACCCGCGTCAGTTCCCGCTCCACCACGGCGGCGAGCAGTTCGGTCCGGTCCTTGAAGTGCCGGTAGAAACTGCCGCTGCCGGGGGACAGCCCGGCCGCGGACTCGATCGCCGTCACCGGGGTCGAAGCGACCCCGCGCTCGGCGAACAGGCGAACTGCGACTTCGACGATCCGCTCCCGCGTGCCCTTCGCCATGGAGCTACAGCCTACTCTTGCTTCGGCAAGAACCTTCTTGCAAAATAGGTCGGTTCACGAATGGTTCGTGACGGTTCGGTGCGGCGGTGGGGGTCGCATCGGCCCGGTTCCGAACGGGCCAGGAGAACGAAATGCCGACGGCCTCCAGGCCGCCGGCATTTCTCTCTCTCGCGAAGTTTGGTGGCCTGTCCACGCGCAGGCCGGCGATGGACTACCCGGGCCGCCACCGCTCGAAACCTGATGTGATGCGGGTCACGGTCAGTCGTGGGCCTTCCTGGTGAACTCGGCCCAGACGTACTTGCCGCCTTCGTATTCCGCGTAGCCCCAGCCGGTGGCCAGCGCGTCCACCAGGCGCAGGCCGCGGCTGCGGGCCGAGCCCGGCGCGCTGAGCCGGATCGCCGGCAGCCCCGGACCGCGGTCGTAGACCCGCACGAGCAGGGCATCCCGGTCGATCGCCAGCTCCAGATGGTCGACGCCGGCGCTGTGCTCGACCGCGTTGGTGACCAGCTCCGAGGTCACCAGCAGCAGGTCGTCCACCAGCTCGTCGGACATGCCGAAGACACGAAGGGCGTCACCGACGGCGCGGCGCGCGGTGGCGGCGGCCGACGGATGGGTGTCGAGGGGGACCGTGAGCCCGGTCTGCCCGGCATCCGCGGCGCGCAGCCCCTGAGGACTCATGCCCTGTCCACCTCCTGCGGTGTCGGTGACCACTCCCTCAACTACCCGGTGACGGGCAAGTTGAACCGTCAGGGTTCACCGGGAATTTCGCCTATCTCGGTACGAAGCTTCTTCAAGGTCGCCGACAGCAGCCGCGAGACCTGCATCTGGGAGACCCCGACGCGGCGCGCGATGTCGGCCTGGCTCAGTCCGAGGCCGAACCGGAGCAGCACGATCTTGCGTTCCCGCTCCGGCAGCTTCTCCACCACCGGCCGGAGCAATTCGCGCAGTTCGGCCTGGTCCAGGTTCTCGTCCGCGCTGCCGAACGGCTGGTGCGGCGCGTCCTCCAGCATGCTGTCCAGCGAGGCGCCGTAGCGGCCCTGGCCGGCGACCAGTCCCTCGTGCACCTCTTCGCGGCTGATGTCGAGGTGCTTCGCTATCTCGCTCGGCCGCGGCGCCCTGGCCAGTGACACGGTCAGCTCTTCACGGGCCGACGCGATCATCGCGTGCAGTTCCTTCAGCCGTCGCGGCACCCGGACCGACCAGCTGGTGTCCCGGAAGTGCCGGCGCAGCTCCCCGGTGATGGTCGGCACCGCGAAGGCGGTGAAGTCGCTGCCGTACTCCGGGTCGAACCGGTCGACGGCGTGCAGCAGGCCGACCGTGGCCACCTGGACCAGGTCCTCCATCGACTCGTCGGAGTTGCGGAACTTGCGGGCCAGGTTGCGCACCAGATCCAGATGCAGCCGCACCAGCTGTTCCCGCAGCCGCTCGAACTCCGAGCCCCGCTCGTCCAGCCCGTGCAGCTCCCGAAAAAGAGCCGTCACATCCGGCTCTTCGCCCGATCCCGCGGTCACCGGCCGGTCGTCTCGCTTTCGCGGACCAGGTCCACCTGGGAGACGTAGCCCTGGTCGGTCGGGGTCACCGAACGCCGCACGGTGGTGGCCAGCGCGGTCAGCAACTGCCAGCCGAGCGCGTCGTCCCGGACCAGGCCGGGACCGTCCGACAGCACCGAGACCCGCACCGCCAGGCTGCCGGCGGACGCGGTGAACGCGCAGTTCAGCCAGCCGTCGGAAGCGGCCGGCACGAGCAGGTTGCACGCTTCGTCCACGGCCATCCGGACATCCTCCACCGCGTCCAGGTCGAAGTCCTGGCGCATGGCGAGGTCGGCGGCGATGGTGCGCAGCGTCGGCACCGAGTCCGGCATCGCCGAGGTGCGCACCTCGAAGACTCGTGCGTCGGCCGCATCACCTGCGTGGTTGTCGGAGGGGTCATTCGGCACTCGTTGGTCCTCCATCCGTCCAGCTGGCGCGGGGTCCACGGGCTAATGCCCCACTTGGGGGAAATCTAAACGAAGGAGGGTTTCGATGTGCGGACTTCCGGGTAGCAGAACGCTGTCGAGGTTAGTTTGCGAGGAAGGCGGGGACCGACATGGCTGATCTGAGCAGGCTGCCGGTGGTGGTCTCAGAGGAATGGGAATGGCAGCTCCAAGGGTCGTGTCGCGGGGTGGACAGCAGCCTGTTCTTCCACACCGACAACGAGCGCGGACTGGCACGGGAGCGGCGCGAAGCGCGCGCCAAGGCGATCTGTCACGGCTGCCCGGTACTGCGCCAGTGCCGCGAGCACGCCCTCGCCGTGCAAGAGCCGTACGGCATCTGGGGTGGCCTCGGCGAAATGGAACGTCGTGACCTGTTCCTCCAGGAGCGCAGGAAGGCCAGGACCCTGCAAACGGCGGAGTGACTTGGGCTCGATGGTGATCCGCTCGCCCCGGCGCGCTGGGCTAGGCTCAGCCCGAACCCGTTGCGCTTGAGCCCACAGGCGTGTACCGGTTGTCATCGGTAGACCCTGAGGAGAGAGTGGATGGCCGCTGCTGCTGAGTCGAACGCCCCAACGCCAGGCTTCACCGTCACCGTTGCCGACGGTGCACGAGTGGTGGTGACCGGCGAGCTGGACCTGCTCACCGGCCCCCAGCTGCAGGAGGCGCTGACCAAACTGCTCGACGAGCGGCGCTCGTCGCGGATCATCGCGGACCTCACCGGAGTCACGTTCTTCGACTCCTCTGCCCTGAACGTTTTGCTCCAGGCCCAGCGTCAGGCGGCGGAGCTGCAGGTCGCCCTGTCCGTGGTGCCGAGCCGCCAGGTCCGCCGCGTGATCGAACTGACCGGAGTCGCCGAACACCTCGAACTCACCCCCTGAATCTTCCGGCGTAGCGGTCAAAGGCTGTCCTAAAGCGGTGGCAGACTGGCGAAATGCTGGAGACCTCGGCTCGACTGCTCCGCCTGCTGTCCCTGTTGCAGTCACGGCGTGAGTGGACCGGCAAGGACCTCACCGACCAGCTCGGGGTGAGCGACCGGACCGTCCGCCGCGACGTCGACCGCCTCCGCGAGCTCGGCTACCCGGTGCACGCCACCACCGGCACCTTCGGCGGCTACCGGCTCGGTGCGGGCGCCGCGCTGCCGCCGTTGCTGCTCGACGACGAAGAAGCGGTCGCGGTCACCGTCGCGCTGCGCACCGCGGGTGGCTCGGTGACCGGCCTCGAAGAGACCTCGGTCCGCGCGCTGACGAAGCTGGAGCAGGTGCTGCCGTCGCGGTTGCGGCACCGGGTGACCACTTTGCAGGCGTACACCGTGAAGGTGCCGTCCGCGCCTGGCCCGACCTTGTCCGCCGACGTGCTCTCCGCACTCGCCAACGTGTGCAGCGACTCCGAACGGCTGCGCTTCGATTACCGCGACCACCACGGCGAGGCCTCGCTGCGGGTGGTGGAGCCGCACCGGTTGGTCAACTGGGGCCGGCGCTGGTACCTGGTGGCCTGGGACGTCGACCGGGCGGACTGGCGCATCTTTCGCGCGGACCGGATCGAGCCGAAGATCCCGACCGGCCCGAAGTTCACCCCGCGCGAGCCGCCCGGCGGTGATCTCGCGGCCTACGTCTCCGGCCGGGTGTCCTCGGCGGCCTGGCGGTACCGGGCCACCGTGCGGGTGCACGCGCCGGCGGAGCAGATCGTCGCGCGGATCACCCCCGCGGTCGGTGTGGTGGAGGTGATCGACGAGCGGACCTGCCAGCTGGACACCGGCGCCGACTCGATCGAGACCATGGCCGTCTACCTCGGAATGCTCGGCGTGGACTTCGACGTTACCCAACCGACGGAACTCGTCGAGTACATCAAGACGCTGGCCGCGCGGTACGCCCGCGCCACCTGAGGGAGCACTGGATGTCTTTGGTAATGACCGCCGAGAAGCGCGAAGCCTTTCTCGCCGAGGTACATATCGGCGTGCTGGCGGTGGAGCGGGAGGGACGGGCCCCGCTCGCGGTGCCCATCTGGTACGACTACACCCCCGGTGGCGAGGTGCTGCTCTGGATCGAACGAGACACGGTGAAGGACAAGCTGATCGCGAAGGCGGGCCGGTTCAGCATCGTCGCGCAGGTGGAGACCCTGCCGTACAAGTACGTCACCGCGGAGGGCCCGGTGGTGGCCGCCGACGGGCCGCCGACCGAGGAGCAGGCGCTGAAGATCGCCGGGCGCTACCTGAGCCCGTCGCAGGCCGCGAACTACGTGCGGGGCGCGCTCGGCGAACGTTCGCTGCTCATCCGGATGCGCCCGGAGAAGTGGCTCAGCAACGACCAGACCGGCGCCCTCGACGACCTCTGACGTCGTGAGTGGAAAACGTTGCCCCGGCAACACTTTTCACTCACGACCTCTGATCAGGCGAAATAAGCGCCGCCGTTGGAGTTGAGCGTCTCCCCGGTGATGTTGCGCCCGCCGGGGCCGAGCAGGAACAGCACGGCCTCGGCGATCTCCTCGGCCGGGGCCACCCGGCCGAGGAGGGTCGACTCCGCGAACCGCGGGTCGTCGGCCAGCAGCGGCGTGGCCACCGGGCCCGGCGCGACGCTGTTCACCCTGATGCCGAACGGCGCCAGCTCGCGGGCGGCCGCCCTCGTCAGCCCGAGCACGGCCGCTTTGCTTGCCGCGTAAGGGGTTCCGCCGAGCAGGCCGCCACCGCGGTGCGCCGCGACCGAGGACACCGTGACCATCGCGCCGTCCCCGGCCGCCCGCATCGCCGGCACGCACGCCTGCATCGCGTACGCCGTGCCGAATACGTTCAGCTCGAAAAGTCCGCGCAGCCCGCTCGGGCCGGTGTCCAGCAACCCGGCGGGCGGCGCGATCCCGGCGCAGGTGGCCAGCCCGCTGACCGGGCCGATCGAGTGCACCACGCTGTGCACCCGATCGGCGTCTGTGACATCGACCGGGATAGCCAGGTCGACTTCTCCGTCCACAGCGGACACATCCAGGTCCAGCACGGCGACCCTGATCCCGCGCGCGACGGCCAGCCGCGCGGTGGCCAGCCCGATCCCGGAGCCGCCCCCGGTCACCACCAGGGTCACCGATGCAGCCCCGCGTCCGTGGTGAGGTCCACTGTGTACGTTTCGCGCAGGAAGTACACGCACAGCCCGCAGATCACCGCGATCCCGGCCAGGTACAGCGACACCGGCACCGACGAGCCGGTGGACGCGATCAGCTGGGTGGCCAGCAGCGGCGTGATGCCGCCGCCGACGATGCTGCTCGCGTTGTAGGCCACCGAGGCGCCGGTGTAGCGGTAGCGGGTGGCGAACAGCTCCGGCAGGAACGCGCCCATCGGCCCGAACAGCGCGGCGAAGGCGATCAGCCCGACCGAGAGCGACACCCCGATCAGCAGCGGGTTGCCGGTGTGGATCAACGCGAACAACGGGAACGCCCACACCGCCGCGAGCACCGACGCGGCGATGCACACCCGGCGCCTGCCGACCCGGTCCGAGTACACCGCGAGCAGCGGAGTCGCGATGCCCATCACGGTCGCCGCCACCATCGCGCAGATCAGCAGCATGTTCCGGCTCAGCTTGAGCTCGGTGGTGCCGTAGGACAGCGAGAACGTGGTGATCGTGTAGAACAGCGTGTGCGCCAGGATGAACGCACCGGTGGCCAGCAGCAGCGTCTTGGGCTGCCGCTTGACCACTTCGACGATCGGCGCCTTCGCCTTTTCCTGTTCCCGCATGGCCTTCTCGAAGACCGGTGTCTCCGCGATCTTCATCCGGATGTAGTAGCCGACCACCACCAGCACCGCGCTGGCCAGGAACGGCACCCGCCAGCCCCAGCCCTCGAAGTCCGCGTCGGACAGGGTGCCGGACAGCAGCAGGAAGGAGCCGCTGGCGATGACGAACCCGATCGCCGGGCCGATCTGCGGGAAGCTCGACCACAGCCCGCGCCTGCCCTTCGGCGCGTACTCGGTGGCCAGCAGTACCGCGCCGCCCCACTCGCCGCCGAGGCCGAAGCCCTGCAGGAAACGGCAGATCACCAGCAGGATCGGGGCGCCGATGCCGATCGCGCCGTAGGTCGGCAGCAGTCCGATCGCGACGGTTCCGGTGCCCATCACCAGCAACGAGGTGATCAGCATGGTCTTGCGGCCGATCCGGTCGCCGAAGTGGCCGAACACCACCGCACCGACCGGCCTCGCCACGAAGCCGACGCCGAAGGTGGCGAACGCGGCCAGCGTGCCGGCCAGTGGCGAGACGGTGGGGAAGAACAGCTTCCCGAACACCAGTGCGGCGGCCGTGCCGTAGATGTAGAAGTCGTAGAACTCGATTGCGGTGCCGATGAAGCTGGCCACCGCGATCCGTCCCGCCCGCACTTGCGGCGCTGCCGTCTCTGTCATGCCCTTCCCTCTCCCCGCCTCATCACCGGCAAATAGCCGGCTTTTTGCCCTCAGGAACAGACGGCGCCCTGTGCGGCGGACCCGACCAGCCGCGCGTACTTGCCGAGCACTCCGGTGCGGCGGGGCGGTGGCGGTTCTTGCCAGCCCTCCCGGCGCCGGGCCAGTTCGGCGTCGTCCACCAGCAGGTCCAGGGTGCGCGCGTCCATGTCGAGCACGATCGGGTCACCGTCTTGGACGAACGCGATCGGGCCGCCGTGCGCGGCCTCCGGGGCCACGTGCCCGATGCAGAGTCCGGTGGTGCCGCCGGAGAACCGGCCGTCGGTGAGCAGCAGCACCTCCTTGCCGAGCCCGGCGCCCTTGATCGCGCCGGTGACCGCGAGCATTTCGCGCATCCCCGGACCACCGCGCGGGCCTTCGTTGCGGATCACCACCACGTCCCCGGTCTTCAGCTCGCCGAGCGCGTCCATTGCCGCCTTCTCGCCGTCGAAAACCCTTGCCGTGCCTTCGAAACGCGGTGAGTCGATACCGGCGCTCTTGACCACCGCGCCCTCCGGCGCGAGGCTGCCGTGCAGGATGGTCAGCCCGCCGGTGGGGTGGATCGGGTTGCTCAGCTTGCGCACCACGTCCCCGTCCAGCTCCGGCGGGGACAGCTCGGCCAGGTTCTCCGCGACCGTCTTCCCGGTCACCGTGACGCAGTCGCCGTGCAGCAGCCCGGCCTCCAGCAGCGCGTGCATCACCACCGGCACCCCGCCGACCCGGTCCACCGCGGGCATCACGTGCCGGCCGAACGGCTTCACGTCGGCGAGATGCGGCACCCGGTCGCCGATCCTGGTGAAGTCGTCCAGGGTCAGCTCGACCTCGGCCTCGTGCGCGATGGCCAGCAGGTGCAGCACCGCGTTGGTGGAGCCGCCGAACGCCATCACCACCGCGATCGCGTTCTCGAACGCCTCGCGGGTCATGATGTCGCGGGCGGTGAGCCCGGCGGCGAGCAGGCCGACCACCGCCTCACCACCGGCCCTGGCGAACCCGTCGCGGCGGCGATCCACCGACGGCGGGCTGGCCGAACCGGGCAGCGACATGCCCATCGCCTCCGCTGCGCAGGCCATCGTGTTCGCGGTGTACATCCCGCCGCAGGCGCCTTCACCGGGGCAGATGGCCCGCTCGATCCGGTCCACCTCCTCGCGGCTGATCAGTCCGCGAGCGCAGGCGCCGACCGCCTCGAAGGCGTCGATCACGGTGACTTCGCGGCCGTCCACCGTGCCGGGCAGGATCGAACCGGCGTAGAGGAACACCGCGGCCACGTCCAGCCTGGCCGCCGCCATCAGCATGCCGGGCAGGCTCTTGTCGCAGCCGGCCAGCAGTATCGCGCCGTCCAGCCGTTCGGCCTGCATCACGGTCTCCACCGAGTCGGCGATCACCTCGCGCGACACCAGCGAGAAGTGCATGCCTTCGTGACCCATCGAGATCCCGTCGGACACCGAGATGGTGCCGAACTCCATCGGGAAGCCACCACCCGCGTGCACGCCCTGCTTGCTCGCTTCGGCGAGCCGTTGCAGCGAGAGGTTGCACGGGGTGATCTCGTTCCAGGAAGAGGCGATGCCGATCTGCGGTTTGGCGAAGTCGTCGTCGCCCATGCCCACCGCGCGCAGCATGCCCCTGGCCGCGGCCCGTTCCATCCCGTCGGTGACGTCCCGGCTGCGGGGTTTCAGATCTGCCATGGTCTAACCCTCCTGTGTCTGATGCGGAGGAGTGTTATGCACCCCGGCTGGCGCGTCTGTTGTAGATGTGCCGCCGGTATCGAACCGACGCGAGCCACCCTCCGGGCGGCCCCCGTCGGTTCGACGTGCATAACCCTCCTGTGCGAGCTTGCGTTCGCGGTCGATCATCAGGGCACGCAGCTGCGGTTGGAAGTGGGTGATGTGCTCGCGGATCGCGTCCTCGGCCCGCGCCGGATCGCCGGATTCCAGTTCCGCCACCAGTTTCCGGTGGTTTTCGTAGACCTGGCCGATGTTCTCGTATAGGCCGAGGTTCATCCGGAAGATGTGCAGCAACGGCTCGCTGATGCTCTCCCAAAGCCGCAGCAGCCGCCGACGGCCGCAGAGCCGGTAGAGCTGGCTGTGCAGCGCGAAGTCCTGCGCCATCACCTCCGGCCAGTCGTGGCGCTCGCAGGCCGCGCGCATCGCGTCGAGGATCGGGTGCAGCGACTCGAACCGCGGCGACTCGGCGTCCCGCACCAGGTAGCGCACGGCCAGCGGCTCGATGGCCAGCCGGATGGCCATGATCTCCTCGCCGTCCTCCAGCGTGAGCGAGGCGATCCGGGTGCCGCGGCGCGGCTCGGACACGACGAGCCCCTCGTCGGCCAGCCGGCGCAGCGCGTCGCGGACCGGGCCGCGGGAGACCGCCAGCGTGCTGGCCAGGTCGCGCTCCACCACCCGCTCGCCGTCGCGCAGCAGGCCGGTCAGGATCGCCTCGCGCAACCGTCGGGTGACCTCGTCGCTCAGCCCGGCGGACAGCACCTCGTTCATCCGGTGGTCTCCAGTTCCCGGCGCAGCCGCATCGCCGTGGACTCGCTCTCGAATCGCACGTCCGCCCAGCGCACCGGCTGTCCTTTTTGTACTTTGGAGGTGACTGTTGCGCCATGGGCCAGTCCGATCGGCAGCAGCCCGCCGGCCAGCGAACGGGCCGCCGGGAGCACGCTGCCGAAGACCGTGTAGCCGCCTTCGCCGTCCAGCTGGTCGCCTGGAGCGAGGTCGCGTTTGGCCACGGTGACCACGTCCGCGGTGAACCCGGCCGGCGCCCCGGTCGGCTCGCCGCGCAGCGCCGCGGCCAGCACGCTCACCCCGAGTTCGAGCCCGATCAGGTGATACGGCCGGTACATCGCGGTGAACCGTCCACTTCGGTCGGTCGCGAGGCCGTACTGGGCGAAGCAGTCCTGGACGTACCGAGAATGCGCTTCGAGCGTGACGTACACGCCCCAGCGCAGGTCACGGGGCACGTCGGTGCCGTCGCGGTGCAGGCTGGAGACCACTTCCACGACGCCGCTGCCGTCCAGCGCGCCGCCGTGCTCGGTCGGGACGCAGACCGACGCCAGGTCGTCCGCGCCGCAGGGCGGGAAGGTGAGCCCGTCGTCGGGTGCGGAAAGGCCGGTCGCGTTGGCCACCGCGGCCATTTCGATGGCCGATTTGGTGCCGTCCAGGAAGGAGTTGAACATACGCGGGTTGAGCCCGGATTCGGCCGCGTATTCCGCGGTGAAACCGTAGTGGCTCCATACCGTGTCGGGTGTCGAATAATGGTATTCCGGCAGGTACTTGGTGCCTTTTCCGGCGGCCACCACGTCGAAGCCGGTGGTACGGGCCCAGTCGACGAGTTCGCAGATCAGCGCGGGCTGATCGCCGTATGCCATCGAATAGACCACCCCGGCGCGACGGGCCCGTTCCGCCAGCAGCGGGCCGACCAGCACGTCCGCCTCCACGGTCACCATCACCACGTGCTGCCCGGCGTCGATCGCGGCCAGCGCGTGCTCGGTGCCGGCGAGCGGGCTGCCGGTGGCCTCGACGATCACCTCGATCCGGGCGTCGCCGAAGAGCTCGTGCGGGTCCTCGGTGACCTTCACCGGCGGATGCCCGGCCTGCGCCAGCGCCGCCGCGGCGCGGTCCGCGGACAGGTCCGCCACGGCCACGACCTCGAGTTTCTCCAGCCGGGAGGCCTGGCTGAGGAACATCGTGGCGAACTTCCCGCAGCCGATCACCGCACAGCGCACCGGCCGCTCCCGTGCGGCCAGCCCTTGCCACAGATTCATCGCACCTCGCTCCGTCCGCCGCACACCCTCACCCACGCCTTCCTCGATTGTCAATGGTTAACCAAGCGGGCGCGGCGGCCGGGCGACCGCGGCGCGTACGCGTCGTGAAGGGGGCGCGTACGCGGTGCGAAAGGTTGATTTCCTTTTGTTTGGCTCTTTTTGTCGGTGGGTTGGGATATTCTTGAGGGGTATTCGGGACTAGGGAGGTTTCCTGTGTTCTGCGTTGATTTCAGTGAGCTTTCGCCGAACTGGTTGTGTTCGATGGATGTGGCGGAGATTGAGGATCTGGATGCGTCGCAGGCGGTGGGGGTGGTGATTTCGGCGCGGCGGGCGATCTGTCGTGCGCAGGCGGTGCAGGCGCAGGCGATTGCGCGGGTGAGTCGTGTTCGTGGTGGTGCGCGAAGAACCCGAGTAACTGGCGCAAAACGGTCACGCGTGTTGTCGCGGCCCACGATCCGGAAGGCCAGCAGGCGCGGGCAGAGACCCGACGCAAGCAACGCCGCGTCGAGCTCCACCACGAGCCCGATGCGATGGCGTCGTTGTGGGCGTATCTCCCAGCCGAGATCGCGACCGCCGTCTACGCCCGGATCGATAGGTTGGCGCGGAAGCTCCGGGGTGGCGATGAGGTTCGTACCATGGACCAACTTCGGGCCGATGTGTTGGCGGAGTTGCTGCTCGGCAAAGGCTGGGAAGGCCTAGCCGCGCAGGTGTTCATCCACATCCCGCTCGACACCGCCCTCGGCATCCGCAACGACGGCTGCGAACTGGTCGGCCACGGTCCGATCCCCGGTGACCTCGGTCGTCAACTCATGAACCAGCCCAACTCGGTGTGGCGGAAAGTGTTGACCGATCCGGTGTCGGGCACTGTCCGGGATCTCGGCCGCACCCGCTACCGGCCACCCGCAGACCTCGCCGAGTTGGTGCGGGTCCGCGACCGCACCTGCCGAGCCCCGGGCTGCAACCGCCCCGCCCAACGCTGCGACACCGACCACTGCACCGCGTGGTCACAAAACGGGGGTACCTGCGGCCACAACCTGTGCTGCCTCTGCCGCCGCCACCACCGGTTGAAGGACGAACCCGGCTGGACCTTCGAGTTCGATCCCGCCACGGCCGATTTAGCGGTCACGACTCCGACCGGCCGCAGCTACTCGACCAGACCGGAGCCCCTCGTCGACCCGCAGCCGCCACCCCCGGAGATCACCGACGAACCACCCCCCTTCTAACTTTCCGGCCCGGGGTGGGTGGTCGCCTTGCAGGCGACGCGAGGCAAAATTTCGCTCCGGTACCCCGCACTGAAAAGATCGGCTCCACGCCCAAGCAGCCAATTCGCCGACCCGAGCGGCAAACTCGCCGACCGGAATGGCCAACTCGCCCAGGCTGAACGTTCGACTCGCCGAGGCCGAACGTGGGACTCGCCGACCCGGGCCGGCCGCACCGGCGAGTCCCACACCCGCGCCCGGCGAGTCCCACACCCGCGCCCGGCGAGTCCCACACCCGCGCCCCGCGAGTCCCACGTTCGGGCACTGCGAGTTCCGCGTTCGGGCGCCGCGAGTCCCACATGCGGGGGTTAGTAGCGGCGGTCTTGGACTTGGCCGGTGGCGGCGTTCCAGGTGATGTAGCCGTACTGGAAGTCGGAGCGGCGGCCGCCGGGGATGCTGTACTCGCTGCTCTTCAAGTGGCCGAGATACGAGAACTCCCAGCCGAGTGCGGCCCAGCGTTCCCGGATCTGGCAACAGGTCGACTGCGCGCCGGTCTCCGGGCGCCAGTAGATCGAGCCGCGGTTGGTGTAGTGGTTGTACCTGGCCTTTCCGTCCGGTGTGGACTGTTCGCTGGTGGTGGGATAGCCGAGGCCGAACTCCCAGCCCATGGACGCCCACTTGTCGCGGATCTGGCAGCAGGTGGACTGGGCGCCGGTCCACGGGGTCCAGTAGATCGAGCCGTTGTTCGTGTAGTGGTTGTAGCGGCCGACGCCGTCCGGGGTGGTCAGCTCGCTGGTGGTGGGGTAGCCGAGACCCGTCTCCGAGCCGAGCGCTTGCCAGACCTCGCGGATCTGGCAGCAGGTGGACTGGGCACCTGTACTCGGGGTCCAGTAGATCGAGCCGCGGTTGGTGAAGTGGTTGAAGCGGCCGATGCCGTCCGCGGTGCTCAGTTCATCGGTGACCGGCACGCCGAAACCGTTGTGCGCGCCCATCGTCAGGTACTTCGCGAAGATGCCGCCGAAGATGAACTTCGCGCCGGTGGCCGGGGTCCAGTACATCCGGCCGCGTTCGTAGTTCCGGTAGTGCATGCCGACGTCGGTGACCTCCTGCGCGGTCGGCGCGCCGAGCAGCTGCCCGATGACGGGCCCGGCGGCGTACCGGGCGTCGATCGGGGTGGTGAAGATGGCGTTCAGCGTGGTGTCCGCGGCACCCATGGTCAGCTGCCGGGACGTGCTGAGCGACCCGTTCTCCCAGCTGCCGAACGGCGAGCTGCCGTCGGCCGAGAACGCGCTGGCCACCACGTCGAGCGTGGCGCCTTCGGTGACCATGCCGGAGGACGCCCCGCCTTCGGCCGGGATCTGCAGGGTCGCCGGCACGTTGCTGGTCAGCTTCAACAGGTGCTCGCGCGGTTTCGCCACGTACGTGGTGGCGGCCTTGACCCCTTCGCTGTCGGTCACCGTCGCGGTGAGCTCCACCCGCGAGTCGGCATGATCGGTGAACGGCATGGTGATGTCCGCGCCGGTGCCCGGCGGCCCTGGATGCGCGTGGCAGGTCGCCGCGTCCGGGCAGTGCACCACGCTGGTCGTCCAGTCCACGGTCAGCGCGCCGTCCTCCTGGTCCGCGCCGGTCGCGGAAAGCGAGATCTGCTGGTCCACCGCGAACGTGTTCGTGGCCGGTGCGGACAGTTGCAGCACCGGCGAATGGTTCGACGGGACCACCGCGAACTCCGTGCTGCCGGTGCCGCCCAGCGGGTCGGTGACGGTCAGCGTCGCGGTGAACCGGTCGGTGCCCGGTGCGTAGGTATGCGAAGCGGTCACTCCGGTCGCCGTGCCGCCGTCCCCGAAATTCCAGCTGTAGGTGAGATTTTCGCGGTCGAAGTCGAAGGATTCGGCGCCATCGAAGGACACCGTCCTGGTCGACGGGTCGGTGCTGCTGCTCGCCTTGGCCACCGGCGCGGCGTTGCCGGCGGCGTAGCTGAGCCGGCGCAGGTTGCCGGACAGGATGTCCGCGTAGACCAGGTCGCCGTTGCGCGCCGGGGCGAACTTGACCGGACCGCCGATACCGCCGCCGAACGGTGGGGTCTCCGGCTGCTCGGTCAGCGCGCCGAAGCCGTCGTAGCGCAGCGCCCAGATCCGTTGCCCCACGTAGTCGCCGAAGAAGTAAGCGCCCCGGTACTTCTCGGGGTAGCTGCTTCCGGTGTAGACGATGCCGCCGGTGACGCTGTTGCCCTGGTTGCTGCCGGACCCGTGCTGGTACATCCACAATGGACTGTTATTGGGCACGCCCGCGCACTGCGCCATCGCGGCGAACCCGGGGGTCGGCGTTTTCCCTTCCCAGCAAGGCCAGGAATAGCTCTGCCCCGGTTGCACGTAGTCGATCTCCTCCCAGCCGTTCCAGCCGACGTCCCCGACCAGCAGCTTGCCGCTGTCCGGGTCCTTGCTCATCCGGAACGGGCTGCGGAAACCGCTGGCGTAGACGCGGCTGCGCACCGAGTCGGGCGCGGCCGGGTCGTAGTACGGGTTGCCCGGCACTCCCGCGCCGGTGGCGCTGACGTGCAGAATCTTGCCGTACAACGAGTTCAGGTCCAGCGCCCGCAGCGCACGCGGGTCCGAGTAGCCGGTGTCCGCGCTGTCCCCGAGGGAGATCCACAGCGTGCCGTCGTCGTCCGCGATCAACCCGGAGATGCCGTGCAGCGGGATGTCCCCCGGCAGTTCGAGCACGATCTGCTCGCCGCTCAGCCCGGACGGTCCGAGGTCACCGGTCACCTGCCAGCGGGAGACCCGCTGGACGAAACCGGTCGGCGTGGCGATGGCCCTGGCCAGGTAGATCTGCTTGGAGGTGGCGTAGTCGGCCGCTGGTTCGATGCCGGTCAGCCCGACGTCTCCGGTGTTCAGCACCGGCAGCACGGCCAGCGTTTTCGGCACCGCCGACGGGCCGAGCCAGGACACCGTGCCGTTCTTGCCCACGGTGAGCACGGTGTCGTCCGGCAGGTACGCGAAGTCGGTCAGGTTGCCGGGTCCCTGCCCACTGGCCTGGTCGCGGAAGACGAACCCGGTCGGCAGGGCTGGCGCGGCGGCGGCCGGTCCGGCGGGCGTGGCCAGCACGAGTCCGGTGGCGGCCAGCATGACGCAGGCGAGGTAGCTCACCGTCCGCTTGAATCTTCGTCTGTACATTGTGGTCTCCTGCCTGAGCGTTACCTCCAGGTCGCTCGCATGGAGGAGTAAGTTGCAGCTTCACCGGGTTAGGTCCCGAATCGTGACTACGTTGTGTCGCGAACTACGGCGAATGGACTAGCCCATCCGTGAGAGATCAGCGGTCCACGGCAAGGCGCACTTAGGGTGCTCGCCGGGCTGCCACTGGTGCTACTTCTGCGGCACCGGTTCCCATTGACGCGGCTGCTGTGCTGGCTTCTGTTCCTGCACGCGCTGGTGCTCTGCTACGGCGGGCAGTACACCTACGCGGAAACCCCGGTCGGCAACTGGGTGCAGGACCTGCTGGGCACTCAGCGCAACTGGATCGGTTTCCTCTCCGTCTGCGTCTGGCCACGCAGGGCGATATTTGGGACACGCAGTGGGACATGTTCCTCTGCCTGTGCGGGGCGGTGCTGTCCCTCCTGCTGTGGCGCCGCGTGCACGACCGGCAGTTGCGCCTTGATTCGGCCTGGTCGTGACGGGTACCCGAAGGGCAGGTCGGGTTCGTGCCCGGGCGCTGACTTGACCTAGGTCCCGCGGGTTGTGCAACCAGCCCGTGGGGCCGCATTCCAGCCGCTTGTCCCGGTGCCGCCCGCTGCCCTATTCTTCCGCTAGAACGATCTATCTAGTGCTAGGGAGAGGTCATGGCGGAACGACAGAGCGAGTTGACCGCGCTGCGCGTGATCCTGCTGTTCACCCTGCTCACCACCACGTTGCACTACACGCACAACGTGGTCGAGATCGAGCGGTACCCCCAGTTCGAAGGTCTCAGCCTGACCCTGACCCAGGTCATGGTGGTGCTGGGCGGGTTGGTGTTCACCGCCGGTGGGCTGATCGGATATCGCCGCTACCGGCAGGGCAGGCACTGGCCGGCCAGGGCCTGGCTGCTGGTGTATTCGCTGGCCGGGCTCGCCAGCCTCGGTCATTTCCTGGTCGGCGTGCCCGACGTGAGCGCCTTCTGGCTCGGCACGATTTTCACCGATGTCTTGTCCTCGCTCGCACTCTGGGCTTTTGTGGTGTGGTCGGCGAGTCAGGACCGGTTGCGACCGGCGGGTCTAGGTTCTACACAAAGTTGACGAACGGAAGTAGTAAGTAGACAATTGGTCGCGGCTCGCTCGCCCACTTAGACACACCCACCACAGCGAGGAGGCGCGCCGATGCCGGTCGCGACAACGGACCCCCAGGTGAAACCCCCGGCCAAGGTCTCTTTCGACCGGGATCCAGGGAGCTACCTGCACTGGCGGTTGCGCGTCGACGGCCCGGTCGCCTGGGTGGACCTCGATGTGGCCGAGGACGGCGGCCTCCGCCCCGGCTACGAGCTCAAGCTCAACTCCTACGACCTCGGCGTGGACATCGAGCTCTACGACCTCACCCAGCGGCTGCGCTTCGAGCATCCCGAGGTGCGCGCGGTGGTACTGGGCAGCGCCAAGGACAAGGTCTTCTGCGCCGGCGCGAACATCCGGATGCTGGCCGGCGCCACGCACGAGTGGAAGGTGAACTTCTGCAAGTTCACCAACGAGACCCGCAACGGGATGGAGGACGCCACCGAGCACTCCGGCCAGACCTGGCTGGCCGCGGTGAACGGCAGCTGCGCCGGCGGCGGCTACGAGCTGGCGCTGGCCTGTTCCCGGATCCTGCTGGTGGACGACAACTCGTCCACGGTCGCGCTGCCCGAGGTGCCGCTGCTCGGCGTGCTGCCCGGCACCGGCGGGCTGACCAGGGTGGTGGACAAGCGCGGGGTGCGCAAGGACCGCGCCGACGTGTTCGCCACCCGCCAGGACGGGGTCAAGGGGGATACCGCGGTGGACTGGAAACTGGTGGACGAGCTCGTCCCGCGCCGCGAGTTCGCCGACGTGGTGCGGAACCGGGCGCTGGCCGCGGCCGAGTCGAGCCCGCGCCCGCGCGGTGGCACCGGTATCCGGCTGGCCCCGCTGGAGCGCGAGGAGACCGCGGACCGGATCGCCTACCCGCACGTCACCGCCGAGCTGGAACGCGAGCGCGGCCTGGTCGCCATCACCGTGTGCGGGCCGCGGGACGAACCGCCCGGCGACCTGCACGCGCAGGGTGACCGGAGCTGGCTGCTGGCGCTAACCCGCGAGCTGGACGATCTGGTGCTGCGGCTGCGGACCAACGAGCCCGAACTGGGCACCTGGGTGATCCGCACCGAGGGCGACCCGGCCGACGTGCTCGCGCACGAGCGGGCGGTGCTGGCCGCCGCGCCGGAGGACTGGCTGTGCAACGAGATCTTGCACTACTACAAGCGGACCCTGAAGCGACTCGACGTGACCAGCCGCAGCCTGATCGCGTTGATCGAGCCGGGCAGCTGTTTCGCCGGGGTGCTGCTGGAGCTCGCGCTTGCCTGCGACCGTCAGTACATTTTGGACGGACCGCCGATCGACGACGAGGCCGGCGAGGACAGGGCGGCCATCTTCCTCACCGAGGCCAACTTCGGCGGTTTCCCGATGGGGAACGGGATCTCCCGGCTGGAGTCCCGGTTCTACGGCGAGCACGAGCACCTGGACTGGCTGCGCCGGGAACGCGACCGCCCGCTGTCCGCCGCCGAGGCGCAGGAGCTCGGCCTGGTCACCGATGCGCCGGACGACCTCGACTGGGAGGACGAGATCCGGATCGTGCTCGAAGGCAGGGCGGCGCTGAGCCCGGACGCGCTCACCGGGATGGAGGCCAACCACCGGTTCGTTGGGCCGGAGACGATGGAGACCAAGATCTTCGGCAGGCTGGCCGCCTGGCAGAACTGGATCTTCACCCGGCCCAACGCGGCCGGCCCGGAGGGTGCGCTGCGCCGCTATGGCACCGGGCAGAAAGCCGTTTTCGACGGGAAGCGAGTCTGACATGCCGGAGAAGATCGACTACGACGCCAAGATCCCGAACAACGTCAACCTGTCCGACGACCGCCGCCTGCAACGGGCGCTGGAGGGCTGGCAGCCCAAGTTCATGAACTGGTGGGGCGAGATGGGCCCGACCCTGGAGACACAGGGCGTTTACCTGCGCACCGCGGTCAGCGTCGGCCGGGAGGGTTGGGCGCATTTCGATCATGTCAACGTGCCTGACTACCGCTGGGGCGTCTTCCTCGCCGAACGCGACCCGGATCGCCGGATCGCCTTCGGTGAGCATCGCGGTGAGCCGGTCTGGCAGCAGGTGCCTGGGGAGTACCGCTCGGAGCTGCAGCGGCTGATCGTGGTCCAGGGCGACACCGAGCCCGCGTCGGTGGAGCAGCAGAAGCTGCTTGGCCTGACCGCGCCGAGCCTGTACGACCTGCGGAACCTGTTCCAGGTGAACGTGGAGGAAGGTAGGCACCTCTGGGCGATGGTCTATCTGCTGCACGCCTACTTCGGCCGCGAAGGGCGGGACGAGGCAGAAGGGCTGCTGCTGCGCAACTCCGGCAGCCCGGACGCCCCGCGCATCCTCGGCGCGTTCAACGAGGAGACCGCGGATTGGCTTGCGTTCTACATGTTCACCTACTTCACCGACCGGGATGGCAAATATCAGCTCGGCACGTTGAAGGAGAGCTCGTTCGACCCGCTGTCCCGTACCTGCGAGTTCATGCTCAAGGAAGAGGCGCACCACATGTTCGTCGGCACCACCGGGGTTGACCGGGTGGTGCAGCGCAGCGCCGAGCTGATCCGGGAGCACGACACCGGCGACATCGCCCCGCACGGCGGGATCCCGCTGGAGATCATCCAGAAGTACATCAACTTCCACTACACCGTTTCGCTGGACCTGTTCGGTAGCGAGACCTCCACGAACGCGGCGAACTACTACACCGCCGGGCTCAAGGGGCGCTGGCAGGAGCAGCGCCGCAAGGACGACCACCGGCTCACCGACGACAGCGCGCGCCTCGATCGCCCGCGCGAGGACGGCACCTGGGAGTCCGAGGAGCTGCAGGCCATCCTGCTGCTGAACCTGGACCTGCGCGGCGAGTACATCGCGGACTGCCGGACCGGGGTGAAGCGCTGGAACAAGATCCTCGAGGACAACGGCATCTCGTTCCGGTTCGCGCTGCCGCATCCCGGGTTCAACCGCGAGGTCGGGGTCAGCGCCGGGCACCACGTGACCCCGGACGGCACGATCGTCGACGAGGTGTCCTGGGAGGCGAACCGGGGAAAGTGGCTGCCGACGAGCGAGGACCTCGCCTTCGTCCGCTCGCTCATGCACCCGGTGTACCAGCGCGGCAAGATCGCCGGCTGGGTGGCGCCACCGCGTCAGGGTATAAACGGCAAGCCGTTCGACTACGAGTACGTCCACCTGGTTTAGAGGGGGCCCCGATGGGCACGTTCAATGCCGCGGAGTATCTGGTCGACCGGCAGGTGCGGGACGGCCGCGCGGCGAGCACCGCGGTGCTCGCCGGGGAACGTGCGCTGAGCTACCGCGAGCTCGCCGAGGAGGTGCGGCGCGTGGCGGCCGGGCTCATCCGGCTCGGCATGCGGCCAGAGGAGCGGGTGATGCTGTGCATGGTGGACGGCGTCGAGCTGCTCACCGGCATTCTCGGCGCGATGTACGCCGGTGTGGTGCCGGTCCCGGTCTCCACCATGGTCACCGGCCCGGAGCTGGGGAAGGTGCTCGCCGACTCGCGCGCCAGGGTGCTGTGCGTGTCCACCGAGTTCACCGCGCCGGCCAAGGCGGCGATCGAGCTGGCGCCGGAGGTCACCGACGTGGTGCTGGACCGCGCCGACGGCCTGGAGCTACCTGGCCACGTGCGCACCACCCGCTGGTCCGAACTGGTCGCTGAAGACACAATGGACAGTCCATATCGGACTTGGGAGGACTCGCCGGCGATCTGGCTCTACACCTCCGGCACGACCGGCCTGCCCAAGGGCGCGATGCACCGGCACGCCAGCATCCGGGCGGTCGCCGACTGCTACGGCGAAGGCGTGCTGAAGATGCGGTCGGAGGACCGGTGCCTTTCCGTGGCCAAGCTCTTTTTCGCCTACGGGCTGGGAAACTCGGCGCTCTTCCCGCTGGCCGCCGGTGCCACCACCGTACTGGAACCGGCGAGGCCGGACCCGGCTTCGATTGCCGAGCTGATCCGGCGACGGCGGCCGAGCCTGTTCTTCGGGGTGCCCACCTTCTACGCGGCCCTGCTGGCCAGTGACATCGCGGACGACACCTTCGGCTCGGTGCGGCAGGCGGTTTCGGCCGGCGAGCCGTTGCCGCCGGTGCTGTTCGAGCGGTTCGCCGACCGGTTCGGGGTGGAGATCCTCGACGGCATCGGCTCCACCGAGGCGCTGCACATCTTCCTGTCCAACCGCAGCGGCCAGGTGCGGCCGGGCAGCACCGGCGTCCCGGTTCCCGGTTACGACGTTCAGCTGCGCGACGAAACGGGCATGCTGATCGAGGCCGACGGCCGTCCTGGCGAGCTCTACGTGCGCGGGCCGTCCACCGCCACCGGCTACTGGACCCGTTACGAGACCACGAAAAGGGTCTTCCAGGGCGAGTGGCTGCGCACCGGGGACAGCTACCTGCGCAACGCCGACGGCACCTACAGCTGCCTCGGCCGGTTCAACGACCTGCTCAAGGCGGGCGGGATCTGGGTGTCGCCGGCGGAGGTGGAGGAGCGGCTGCTCCAGCACCCGGACGTCGCCGAGGTCGCGGTGGTGGCCGCGCCGGACGCGGACGGCATCGACAAACCGGTGGCCTGCGTGGTCGGCGTGCCGGGGCGGATCGTGGACACCCTGGAGCTGACCGAGTTCTGCCGGGCCGGGCTGGCCTCCTTCAAGCGGCCGCGCGCGGTGGTGCAGCTCGCCGAGCTGCCCAAGACGGCCAGCGGCAAGATCCGCCGTAACGTGGTGCGCGAACTGGTCCGCGACACCCTGAGGACGGGCGGCGAGTGATAGCCGGCGAGCTGCTGATCGACGCGCATGTGCACGCGCCGAGGCTGCGCACCCTGAAACCGGCTTGGCTGGAATGGGCCGAGCGGTTCTCCGGTCCGGCCGACTGGCAGTCGGCCTACGACGCGGACGGCGACCCGGTGCCGGCGAAGCTGTCCGGGCTGATGGCCGCCGAAGGGGTGGACCGGGCGCTGCTGTTCTGCGAGTACAGCCCGCGCGCCACCGGCATCCAGCCGATCGAGGACAACCTGCCGATGGTGCGGCACGACCCGGAGCGGTTCCGGCTGGTGGCCAACATCAACCCGGCTCTGCACCACCCGGTGGCCGCGGAGCTGGAACGTCAGCTGGCGCTGGGCGCGGTGGCGCTGAAGATCCATCCGGTGCACGGCGCGTTCTCACCGGCGGACAAGGAGCTCTACGCGGCCTACCGGCTCTGCGCCGAACGCGGGCTGCCGGTGATCCTGCATTCGGGGACCAGCAGCTTTCCCGGCTCCCGCACCAGTTTCGGTGACCCGCAGCTGCTCTCCGACGTGATCGAGGACTTTCCCGAAGTGCAGTTCGTGCTCGCGCACGGCGGCCGCGGCTGGTGGTACGACGTGGCCGCGTTCATGGCGCTGGCGCGGGAGAACGTCTGGCTGGACCTGGCCGGGCTGCCGCCGTCGAAACTGCCCGGCTACTACGCCCGGTTCGATTTCGCCAAGCTGGCGCGAAAGTTCGTCTTCGGCACGGACTGGCCCGGCCTGCCCGGCCACCGCCGCAACGTGCGGGCACTGGCCGAGCTCGGCCTCCCCGACGACGTGCTCCGCGACGTCCTCAGCGGCAACGCACTACGCCTTTTCCCCGGCCTGATGTCGTGAGTGAAAAATGTTGCCCCAGCAACCTTTTTCACTCACGAGCGCTGACCAGCTCTTTCCAGCGCTGCTGAGCGGCGTCGTGCCATTCGATGTGCTTCTGGTGGAACAGCCTCGCCGCCTTGTCGCCGCTCCACGGCTGTGGCAGCAGTTCGGCGGGCAGCCGCGGGTCGAGGAACGGGAACCGGCGCCACGCGTGCACCAGCCGGGTCTGCGCGAGGAAGGCCGCGTCCCCGGAGCCGGGGTCCAGCTCGGCGAAGGCGTCGGTGAACTCGTCGTACTTCGCGCCGAGTTCGTCCAGGTTCCACGCCTTGGCCACCATGTCCTCCTGCGCGCCGATCCGGCCGTAGCACGCCTGGAACGAGATGGCGCTGTCCAGCCCGAGCTCGGCCAGGATCTGCTGCGCCTCCGATTCGTGCGTGGTGTCCGGGGTGATCCACACGCCGGCCTCCGGGGAGCCGAAACCCGCCCAGCTCAGCCGCGTGCGCAGCCGGTGTCGCAGGTCCCGCTTCACCTCCGGCACCGAGGCCAGCACGATCAGCCACTGCCCGTTCCACTTCAGCTCGCCGCGGCCGAACCGGTAGATGCGGTCGGCGCCTTCGGTGAGCATCTTGCGGCCAGGTTCGGTCAGCGACCAGCGCACCCGGCGGCCGACCCGCTCGGACACCAGCCAACCTTCGCCCGCGGTCCTGGCCAGTGACTGGCGGGCCGACTTCTCCTCGATGTCGAACAGCGCCAGCGCGTCCACCAACGTCGCGGTCCACACCGGGCTGGCGGACGGCCGCACGAACTCCCCGAGCACGGTCATCAGCAGTGAGCGCGCGCTGGTCTGGCCGAGTTCGCGGCGGCGGCTCAGCCGCGGATGCTGCCCGGTCATGACGCCCCTCCGTTCACCCGGCGCAGGGTCCGCATCGCCTCCGCGAGTGCCACCGACTTCTCCGGCCCGAGCGGGCTGAGCACGGTGCGCCGGAGGATCTCGGCGCAGGCCTTGCGCGCCTGCCCGGCGATCTCCAGCCCGTGGCCGGTCAGCGTCACGAACGTGACCCGCCGGTCGTCCGGACTGGGTACCCGGGTGATCAGGCCGGCTGCGACGAGCCGGTCCGCTACCTTGGTGAACCCCCCGCTGGACAGCGCGGCCTCCCTCGCCAGTTTCGTCATCGGCATTCGGTGCTCGGTCGAGCGAACGAGCCTGATCAGGATGTCGAACGAGGCGGGCGCGAGTCCGAAGCGTTCTTCGATCTCACCCATAAGAGTGTCCTGGGTGGCGAGGTAACCCTCGATCACCAGGCCCCACCAGGTCACGATCTCATCGTCGTCAGTGTGCGGATCGTTCACCCGGCGATTGTACCGGCGATGTCTGCACGGAATATATCTTGCGCGCGAGAGGTTATCCGGTAGGCTTGAGCCGTACCAGCCAACGAGGAGACACGATGTCGGCATTCGACACCAGCATCCGGACCAGCGGTCTGCACCACGTCACCGCGATCGGTGGTGACCCGCAGCGCAACGCCGATTTCTACCTGCGCACCCTCGGCCTGAGGCTGGTCAAGACCACGGTCAACTTCGACGACCCCGGCACCTACCACCTCTACTACGGCGACGCGTCCGGCCGGCCCGGCACGTTGATGACCTTCTTCCCGTGGAAGGACGCGCCGCGCGGTCGGCACGGCAACGGCCAGGCCACCAAGACTTCCTTCTCGGTGCCCGAGGCCTCGATCGGCTGGTGGCAGCGGCAGCTCGCCGCCGCCGGGGTGCCCGCCGAGCCGGTGGTGGACGCGGACGGGGAGAGCACGCTGAACTTCCGCGACCCGGACGGCCTGCGCCTGGCGCTGGTCGCGCACCCGCAGGGCGACCCGCGCGAACCGTGGGACAACGGGCAGGTGCCCGCCGAGCACGCGATCCGCGGCCTGCACTCGGTCACCCTGTCAGTGTCCAAAGAGGACGCCACCGCGGCCATGTTCACCGACGGTCTCGGCCTCCGCTTCGGCGAGCAGGACGGCAACCGGCTGCGGTTCGCCGCGGGCGAAGGCGGTCCCGGCGCGCTGGTCGACGTGCTGGTCACCCCGGAGGCGCAGGACGGGCTGGTTGCCGCCGGCACCGTGCACCACGTGGCCTGGCGCGCCCCGGACGAGCCGACCCAGGCCGCCTGGCGCGAGGAGCTGGTGGACAGCGGGGTGCAGGTTACGTCCATTTTGGACAGGCAGTACTTCCGCTCGATCTACTTCCGCGAACCGGGCGGCACGCTGCTCGAGGTGGCCACCGACGAGCCGGGGTTCGCGATCGACGAGCCGCTGCTCGAACTCGGCCGGGCGCTGAAGCTGCCGCCGTGGCTGGAGCCGAACCGTCAGCAGATCCAGCAGATGCTGCCGAAACTCGAACTCCCGGCGGACGACAATCCGGAGCGGGTATGACCTCGCTGGAGTTGGAGCATCGGTTCATCGAAGGCGATCCGGCCGCACCGGTGCTGTTGCTGCTGCACGGCACCGGCGGGAGCCCGGAGGACCTGATCCGGCTCGCCCCCAGGCTGAGCCCGGCGTCCGCGATGCTGGCCCCGGCCGGCCCGGTCTCGGAGAACGGCGCGGCCCGTTGGTTCCGCAGGCTTCGCGAGGGCGTCTTCGACCACGAAGACGTGGTGGCCAGGGCGGACCAGTTGGCCGAGTTCGTCCGGTCCGCCACCGAGCACTACGGCGTTGCGGACCGGCGGCTGGTCGCGGTCGGTTTCTCCAACGGTGCCAACATCGCGGCCGCGCTCACCCTGCTCCGGCCGGACGTGCTGCGCGAGGCGGCGTTGTTCGCCGCGATGCTGCCGGTGCCCGACCCGCCGGCGCACGATCTGAGCGGCAGCAGGGTTTTCCTGTCCAACGGCGAGCAGGACCCGATGGCCCCGCTGGAATCCACCGGCGTGCTGATCGACAAACTGCGCTCGCGGTCGGCGGAGGTCACCACTCACCGGCATCCCGGCGGTCACCAGCTCACCCTCGCCGGGGTGGAAGCGGCCCAGTCCTGGCTCGGCGCCGCCCCCTGAGCGGACTTGGCAGGCCCGTACCCCCTGCGGGCCTGCCAAGTCCTTCCCCCATCCGAGTGGCTAGTGAGCGTGCGCTGATCAGCGCGATACCGCGGGCTTGCGCAGCTGCTGCGCGAAGATGAAGGCCAGGCCGACCAGCGCGCAGACCAGCCCGGCCCACCACGCCGTCGGCACCACGAACTTGTCCACCAGCGCGAGCAGTGCGACGTCCTGCCCGCCGGCAAGGCGGATCACGGTCGAGATGAGGCCGTGGATCACCAGCAGCGCGCCGATGATCTCCAGGCCGCCCGGCTGCTTCTTCTTCCCGTCGTCCGTCATGAGTCCTCCCCGTGCCTGTTTTATGATTCGATCGTATCAAATAACGGCGATGGAAGGATACGGGCACCGGGAGGAGGGGTATGCCGAAGAGGGTCGACCACGACGAGCGACGCCGCCAGATCGCCGAAGCGGTCTGGCGGATCGCGAGCACGCGCGGGCTCGAAGACGTGACGCTGCGCCAGGTGGCGACCGAGGCCGGGGTGTCCACCCGGCTCGTGCAGTACTACTTCGGCACCCGGCAGGAACTGCTGCTCGGCGCGCTCAAGCTGCTCAACGAGCGGCAGCAGCACCGGATCGAAGCGCGGATCCCGGCGTCGCCCGAGCCGCGGGCGGTGCTGCGCGAGGTGCTGGTGGGCATGCTGCCGGTGGACGAAGAAGCCACCGTGGCCAGCCTGGTGCACATCGCCTACTTCGTCCGCGCGATGGGCGATGCCGAGCTGAAGGCCGCCTTCCAGAACCCGGCGGGGCCGTCGCTGGAGGAGATCTTCACCGGCATCCTGCTGGCCGCCGCCGGCGAGGGGCTGACCGCGCCGGGGCTGGACCTGGCCAGGGAGGCGGACAGCCTGCTCGCGCTGGTCGGCGGCTTCGGCCCGGACGTGCTGCTCGGGCTGCGCACGATCGAGGAGGTGATCGAGGTGGTGGACTACCACCTGACGCGGATTTTCACCGCCTCACCAGGCACAACGTCTACCCGCGGGTAGCATGCGGTCCGAACGCGAGGGGAGTCAGACTTTGAGCCCGCAAGATCGACTGCTCGACTCCGGGGCCGAGGACAGCGCCGGAAACGACGGCCTCGCCCGCCGCGCCGGCCGGCTGGTGGGCTGGGCGGCCAGGACCGGCTATTCGCTGTCCAAGCGCATCCCCGGCGCGGAGGCGGCCGAGCGCGGCCTGCGCCAGGTGGAGAAGCAGGTGCTCGGCGAGCTCCGGCGGCGACTGGACGAAGTGGACGATCCCTACCTCGCCGCGCTGACCTCGCAGTCCCACGACAACGACTCCGGCACCTCCACCGCGGGCTCGGCGCTGGTGGTCGGCGAGGTCGAACCGCTGCGGGCGGCGATGGCGGAACTGCTCAACCGGTCCGTGGAGTTCACCAGGGAGCGGGCGAGGGAGTACCTCTACGCGCTCATCCTGCGCCAGCTCACCCCGGACGAGGCGCGCATCCTGGCCGCGCTCGCGGACGGCTCGCCGTATCCGGTGATCGACGTCGCCGAGCGCAGCGGTCTCGGCGTCGGCCAGGTCGTGCTGCGCAACGCCTCCACCGTGGGCAAGGCGGCCGGCGTGACGCTGGTCGAGCACACCCCCGGCTACCTGACCAGGCTGATCGGGTTCGGCCTTGCCGACCTCGGTGACGAGCTGCCCGGACTGGAAACGCAGTACGAGATCCTGCTGACCGATGAGACCGTGCGCGCCGCGGAGAGCACGGTCAAGCGGGCCAAGTTCCTCCGCGGTTCGGTCCGGCTCTCCCGGCTCGGCGCCCAGTTCTGGCTGGCCTGCGACCCGACCGGGTGACCTCTTCTGTCTCCTGTGAAGTCCACCCGCCTGTGTGATCATGGTCACGCAGTCGAGTGGCGGAGGTGGTCATGGGGGCGATTCTCGAAGACCTCGCCCGGCACTGGCCGCTCTACCTCTCCATCCCGGTGGTCGCCGCGCTGATCGGCTACGGCACCAAGCTGGTTGCCATCCGGATGATGTTCCGGCCGCTGGAGTTCATCGGGGTCAAACCGTTCCTCGGCTGGCAGGGCATCGTGCCCAAGCGGGCCGCGCGGATGGCGGGCATCGCCTGCGACACGATGACCCAGCAGCTGATCAGCCCGGCCGACGTGGTGTCCAGGCTGGACGCCGGCCGGGTGGCGAGCGAGATCGAGAAGCCGCTGATGGCCGCGGTCGAGGAGATCGTCCGCGAGGTGGCCGGGCAGTACCAGGCCGGGCTGTGGGAGTCGCTGCCGGCCAGGGCGCAGCGGATGGTGATCCACCGGGTGCAGGCCGAGGCACCGAAGATGGTTGCCGCGGTGCTGGAACTGATCCAGCGAAATGTAGACAGCGTGTTCGACCTCAAGGACATGGTGGTCACCAACCTGGTCCGGGACAAGGCGCTGCTGAACCGGATCTTCCAGGAGGCCGGCCGCAAGGAGTTCCAGTTCATCGCCAGGTCCGGGATCGTGTTCGGCGGGCTGATCGGGATCGTCCAGATGATCGCCTGGGTGTTGTTCAAGCTCCCGTTGATCATGCCGCTGTTCGGCCTGTTCACCGGCTGGTTCACCGACTGGCTGGCGCTGAAGATGATCTTCCACCCGAAGCAGCCGGTGCGGTACTTCGGGCTGTTCGAATGGCAGGGCCTGTTCCTCAAGCGCCGGGCCGAGGTGTCCGAGGCCTACGGCGAGCTGATCGCCAAGGAGATCATCACCCCGCACAACGTGATCGAGGCGGTGCTGCGCGGGCCGCTCTCGGACCGGGTGCTCGCGCTCATCCAGCGGCAGGTGGACGAGGAGCTGGCCAAGCACACCAGCCTGGCGAAACCGCTGGTGGTGCTGGCCGTCGGCGGCAAGCGCTACCAGGAGATGAAGCAGACCATCGCCGGGCTGATCATGGCCAGGCTGCCGGAGACGCTGAGCTACGTGGAGGACTACGCCGAGGACGCGATGGACATCAGGAACATGCTGGTGACCAAGATGAAGGAGCTGCCGCCGGAGGAGTTCGAGGGACTGCTGCGGCCGGCCTTCCAGCAGGACGAGTGGATCCTGATCACCACCGGTGCGCTGCTCGGCTTCGCGGTGGGTGAGCTCCAAGTACTCCTTTTGGAGCAGTTCGCCGGTTGAGCGCGGTGCGCGTGCGGTGACTTACCGTGGCCGGGGTCTCGGGCCGTTCGCCCGGCTGCCCCCTCGCATTTGGTGAATGGTGCCACTACCGTGACCGAATAGCCGGTGGTGAACCCGGCGGGACAAAGCTGTACATCTTAGCCCAGGTCAGGGCGTTGGCGATACGTTGATGTCTGCATTGTCACACGTATTTTTTCATCGTCGCAGGTAGCCCACCTGGCGTCCGGACGGCTGGGCTGAAGGGGCGAAAAACCTCTGTTAGGTTGTTTGAATATGTCCGGAAAGCACCTGATCGAATCCCCGGCCAAGGCAGATGGTGCCGAGCTCTGGCGAATCGCGCGTGATTCGAAGAAGCTGGATCTCAACTCGCCCTATGCATATCTGTTGTGGTGCCACGATTTCGCCGACACCTCGGTGGTGGCGAAAGTCGATGGCCAAGCGGTGGGATTCGTGATCGGCTACCGGCGACCGAGTGCGCCTGATACGGCGGTAGTGTGGCAGGTGGCGGTCGACTCGTCGCAGCGGGGCAAGGGGCTGGCCGGCGCGCTACTGGACGCCCTGTTCACCCGGCTGGTGCGGCGGGACGTCCGGTACCTGGAGACGACCATCACCCCGGACAACAAGGCGTCCATCGGGCTGTTCAGCTCGTTCGCCGAGCGCTGGGGGGCGGCACTGGAGCGTTTCGATTTGTTCGCCCCCGGGGACTTTCCGGACGACGGCGAGCAACATGAACCCGAAGACCTCTACCGGATCGGCCCGCTAAACCTGAAATAGCAACAAAAAATCGGCGATGAGCGTTAATTAATCGTCAAGGGGCGGCCCGAGTGAGCAAGAGCAGGAGATAGACAGAGTGAGCATCTTTGAAGCACTCGAATCGCAGGTGCGGAGCTACAGCCGAGGGTGGCCGGTGGTGTTCGACCGTGCGGTGGGCAGCCAGCTGTTCGCCGAGGACGGCACCCCGTATCTGGACTTCTTCGCCGGCGCGGGGGCGCTCAACTACGGGCACAACAACCCGGCCCTCAAGCAGGCGCTGATCGACTACCTCCAGCGCGACGGGGTGACCCACGCGCTGGACATGTTCACCGTGGCCAAGCGGGACTTCCTGGAGACGGTGAACGAGCGGGTCCTCAAGCCCCGCGAGCTGGACTACAAGGTGGTCTTCCCCGGTCCCGGCGGCGCGAACGCGGTCGAGGCGGCGCTGAAGCTGGCCCGCAAGGTGACCGGGCGCGAGTCGGTCATCAACTTCACCAACGCCTTCCACGGGATGACCCTCGGCGCGCTGTCGGTCACCGGTAACTCGATGAAGCGCGGCGGTGCCGGCATCCCGCTGGTGCACGCCACTCCGATGCCGTACGACCAGTACTTCGACGGCGCGTACCCGGACTTCCTGTACTTCGAGCGGCTGCTGCAGGACTCCGGCAGCGGGCTGAACGAGCCCGCCGCGGTGATCGTGGAGACTGTGCAGGGCGAGGGCGGCATCAACGCCGCCGGGATCGAATGGCTCAAGGGCCTCGCCGAGCTGTGCAAGCGCCACGACATCCTGCTGATCGTGGACGACGTGCAGATGGGCTGCGGCCGGACCGGTCCGTTCTTCAGCTTCGAAGAAGCCGGGATCACCCCGGACATCGTCTGCCTGTCCAAGTCCATCTCCGGCTACGGCCTGCCGATGGCGCTCACCCTGATCCGGCCGGACCTCGACGTGTGGGAGCCCGGCGAGCACAACGGCACCTTCCGCGGGATCAGCCCTGCCTTCGTCACCGCCACCGCGGCGCTGCGCACCTACTGGAGCGACGACGAGCTGGAGAAGTCGACCAAGGCCAAGGGCGAGCGGATCGGCGCCGCCTTCGACGAGATCGTCACCGCCTACCCGGAGGCGAACCTGCTGGCCAAGGGCCGCGGGCTGGCCAGGGGCCTGGAGTTCGCCAGCGGCGACCTTGCCGGCAAGGTCTGCGCCGCGGCGTTCGAGCGCGGCCTGCTGATGGAGACCTCCGGTCCCGACGGCGAGGTGATGAAGCTGCTGCCGCCGCTGACGCTGACCGACGACGAGCTCGGCAAGGGGCTGGACATCATCGCCGAGTCCGTGCAGACCGTACTGAGCAAGTAACCACCTCGCGAAGAAACTCGAAGGAGAGTGTTTTGATCGTCCGCACCATCGACGAGATCACCGATACCGACGCCGACATCAAGACCCCGAACTGGCGCAGCAAGCGGATCGTCCTGGCCAAGGAGAAGGTCGGCTTCTCGGTGCACGAGACCACGCTCTACGCGGGGACCGTGAACGACTTCTGGTACGCGAACCACGTCGAGGCGGTCTTCGTCTTCGAGGGTGAGGGCGAGATCGAGGACAAGGCGACCGGCGAGGTGCACCAGCTCAAGCCGGGTTCGCTCTACCTGCTGAACAACCACGACAAGCACCAGGTGCGGCCGAAGACCGACATGCGCACGGTGTGCGTGTTCAACCCGCCCGTGACCGGCCGGGAAGTGCACGACGAGAACGGCGTATACCCGCTGGTCACCGAAGACTGACGCCTTTCCCACCACGAACGGCGCCACCACCCGAATGAAGGGGCAAGTAAACAGCGAAGCCTGAGGAGGCGAGCAACTTGACGCTCATGGACACCCGGATCGAGGACAGTTATCCGACCCGGATCACCGGTGAGCCCAAGCCCATCGAACGCCTGGACCCGACGGTCTGGGGCGGCGAGTCCGACGGCCCGATCGACGCGGCCAGTCTCGCTTCCCACGACGCCAAGGGTTTCTCCATCATCGAAGGTCTGCTGTCCCCCGCGGAGGTGCAGGCGTATTGGCAGGACCTGGTGCACCTGACCCGCGACGAGGACTTCAAGAGCGACCAGCGGGTGATCACCGAGAAGTCCTCCGGTGAGGTCCGGTCCATCTTCGAGATGCACAAGATCAGCCCGCTGATCGGCGAGCTGGTGCGCGATCCGCGCATCCTCGACCGGGCACGTCAGATCCTCGGTTCGGACGTCTACATCCACCAGAGCCGGGTGAACTACATGCCCGGGTTTCGCGGCACCGGGTTCTACTGGCACTCGGACTTCGAGACCTGGCACGCCGAGGACGGGATGCCAAAGCCCCGCGCGGTCAGCTGCTCGATCGCGCTCACCGACAACTACCCGTTCAACGGCGGGTTGATGGTGATGCCGGGCTCCCAGCGCACCTTCCTGCCCTGCGTCGGCGAGACCCCGGACGACAACTACAAGAGCTCGCTCAAGGAGCAGAAGATCGGCCTGCCGGACGAGCACGAGATCACCAAGCTGGCCGCGGAGTGCGGGATCGAGCAGTTCACCGGTCCGGCCGGCTCGGCGCTGTGGTTCGACTCGAACATCATGCACGGCTCGGGCAACAACATCACGCCGTATCCGCGGTCGAACATCTTCCTGGTGTTCAGCAGCGTGGAGAACACCCTCGGCGAACCGTATGCGGCGACCACCCGCCGGCCCGAGTTCATCGGAGCCAGGGACTTCACCCCGGTGGTCCGCTAACGATCCCGCGGGTTGCCGCCGGGTGACGGGTGCCACCGGCGGCAACCGGCGGGTCGGTGGTAGCCGACCAATCGCGCCCTGTTACCTTGTCGCGACTGCTTCGGTCGGCTGTGGCTGGAGTGGCAGATGTTGTCATCGCGGTACGGGTTCCTCCTTGCTCGGGGTGAGTCCCATGCCATGGCTGACAGCGATGTTCGGTGCGGGCCCGTGCTCACACCGGCGTCATCACCGAGTGCGGCCCCGCACCATCAGATCGGGACTGATGGTGCGGGGCCGCACTCGTGTTTTTTATGGCGCGAGGGCCTTCGGCCCGCGGCGCCACTTCAAAAGAAGCCGCCTGCTCCTTCGTCGCGGTGGGCACGGGACCTTGGAGCACGGGGTGGTTGGGGGGCTCCTTCGTCGCGGTGGTCGGTGGTTGTTGAGCGTGGGCCGGCGCCCGACGCGGCAAATAGTCGGCTTTTTGCCCTTTGGGAGTGGGCAAAAAGCCGGCTATTTGCCGGTCAGAGGTGGCGGAGGTTGGCGGCGGCGGTGGTGAGGGCCTGGGTGAGGGTGTCGCGACGGGGTTTGTCGACGGACTGGGCCAGTGGGCCGAGCTGGAGTTCGTAGCGGGCGGTGCCGGTGGCGTCGAAGACCGGGGTGACCAGGTAGCTGATCGGCAGCGGCTCGTCCGCGGCCAGCTCGTCGGCGGTGTAGGCGCGTCCGGTCACCTGCGCCAGCTGGGTCAGCACGCGGGTGCGCAGCCGGTGCCTCGCCGGATGCTCGTCCAGCAGCTCCACCACGTCGCCGAGCACCTCGAGCAGGCCGGCCGCACCGGGCTCCAGCCGCCACACCGCGGTGCCGCCCGCCCGGACCAGCGCCAGCAGCTCCCGCAGCGGCGGCCGGTCCCGCGCCGGTGCGCCGGCCAGCCAGGCGCGCTGCTCCGCGTCTTCGCGCCAGGCCATCACCGCGGCGCCGGCCGGCGGCCGCAGCGGCAGCCGGGTACCGACCTCGATCCCGGCTGGCAACCGTCCCGGCCCGCTCTCACAGGCGAGATAGGTCAGATGCCGTCGTTCGGCCAGTGTCAGCGCGACTCCGCAGCCCACTTCGGCGGCCAGTGCCGCCAGCCTGCCGGTGACCTCGCCGGTGACCGCCCCGTTCCGCACCCGGACCGCCTCGGCCACGCCGAGCAGCCCGGGGCCGAGCACGTAGTCCCGGCCGGGCAGGCGGCGCACCCAGCCCGCCGCCTCCAGCTCCGCCAGCACCGCGGTCGTGGTGGAGCGGTTGAGGTTCAACCGGGCGGCGACCTCGGCCACCGAGCAACCAGCCGGATGCCCGGCCAGCAGCTCGACGATGCCCACGACCCGCTCGGTCGGCGGTGAACCGGTCACAATTCTCCTTGTGCCGAAGCGTTTGTCGACCTATCGTCAGTGCACAATAGCTATTCATCATGATCGCGGCGAATATTCGTCACCGGGGAGTCGGCATGGTGCTCGATGTGCTCGATGTGGAGGACATCGACTTCGCGGGCTTCACCGCATCGGACATTCCGGATCTGCACGGCACGCTCGCCGAGCTGCGTGCGCGTAAGCCGTACGCGGTGGTGCCCTTCGCCGGCACGCGGGCGATTCTGCTGCTGACGCACGACCTGGTCACCGCCGCGTTCAAGGACGAGGCGACCTTCCCCGCGTCCGCGATCTACCCGCTGACCACCGGCCCGGTACTCGGCCACACCATCCAGTGCATGGCGGGCCGGGAACACCGGGTCAACCGCGCGCTGGTCACCCCGGCCTTCCGGCGCAAGCTCGTCGCGAGCTACGCCGGCACCCTGCTGGAACCGCTCGCGCACGACCTGGTGGACCGCTTCCACCGGCGCGACGAGGTGGACCTGGTCGCCGAGTTCACCGAGCGGTACCCGGTCCTGGTGATCACCAGGATGCTCGGGCTGCCCGCCGGGGACGAGGAAGTGCTGCACCGGTGGGCCCGCGATCTGTTCCACTACCCGATGCGGCCGGCGGACGCCAAGCGCGCGTCCGCCGAGTTCACCGCGTACCTGACGCCGGTCATCGAAGCCAGGCGCCGGGAGCCGGGCGACGACCTGATCTCCACCTTGGCCGGCACCGAGGTCGAAGGCGAGCGGCTCTCCGACGAACAGATTCTTTCCTTCCTCCGACTGCTTTTCCCTGCCGGCGCGGACACCAGCACGCTCGCCCTTGGCAACGTGCTCGCCGCGTTGCTGACCCACCCGGACGAGCTGCTGCGGGTGCGCGAGGACCCGGACACCGAGCTGTCCTGGGCGGTGGAGGAGTCGCTGCGCTGGGAGCCGCCGGTGGCCCTGTTGCCGAGGGTCTGCCCGGCGGCGGCCGACTGGCACGGCATCGCCATCCCGGCCGGCACGCCGATGATCTTCGGGATCACCGCGGCCAACCGGGACCCCGGCGTTTACCCGGATCCGGACCGGTTCGACATCGGCCGGCGTGCGATGGCGACGCTGGCCTTCGGCGACGGCCCGCACACCTGCCTCGGCACCTGGCTGGCGCTGGCCGAGGTGCGCGCCGGGCTGAAGGTGCTGCTGCACCGGCTGCCGGAGATCCGCCTGGTGGCGGGGGCGGACGCGCGGATCGGCGGCAGGCTTGGCGCCGCGCTGCGCGGCCCGGCGGCGCTGCGGGTCCGGCTGCGCCGCTGAGCGGCGGGCCGCGCGCCGGAGGAGTTCTGCGGAGAAACTGCCGCCGGTTGAACTGCGTTCGCGGTAGGTTGACGGCCGTAGGCTCGGCCACGATGTGGGCGGGGGATCAGGTCTAAGGGGAGACCGCGTTGGTCCTGGCTGCGAAAACATCCGGCTGAGCCCGCCTTTGAGGGAGTACTGCTAGCTCGATCGGGGAGGCGAGCGTGCAAGAGGGGGATGAAGGCACCGCAAAAAAGGGGACCGGCGACGTTTCCCGGGAGGCTGAGCCTGCCGAGGTCCGTTTCCAGCTGCTCGGTCCGGTGCAGCTGCTGGCGGGGACCCGCCCGGTACCGATCGGCGGCCCGAGCGTGCGCGGGCTGCTCGCGATGCTGGTGCTGAACGCGAACAAGGTCGTCGCGCTGGACGACATCATCGACGCGCTGTGGGGCGACGACCCGCCCGCGACGGCACGGACGATCGTGCACGGCAACGTTTCGCACCTGCGCCGGGTGCTGCGCTCGATCCAGCCGCACGGCGCGGACGAGGTGCGGATCCGCACCGCCGCGCCGGGCTACCAGCTGACCGTGGACCAGGACCGGATCGACGCGGCCAAGGTGCGCGCCCTGCTCGAACGGGCCGAGCGCAAGCCGCTCGCCGCCAGGGCCGAGCTGCTCGCCGAGGCCTTCGCGCTGTGGCGCGGCCCGGTGCTCGGCGGGGTGCCCGGCTCGCTGCACGCACCCGAGCTGGAGGAGCTGCGGCTGGCCGTGCACGGCGCCAGGGTGGACGCCGAACTGGCGCTGGGCCGGCACGCGGAGCTGATCTCCGAGCTGGCCGCGATGGTGCGGGAGAACCCGCTGGCGGAGCGGACGGTCGGCCAGCTGATGCGCGCGCTGTACTACTCGGGACGCCGCGCCGAGGCGCTCAGCGTGTACCGGCGGGTTTCCCGGAACGTGGTCGAGACCATGGGCATCGACCCCGGTCCCGAGCTGGCCGAGCTGCACGAACGGGTGCTCAACGACGACCTGCCGCCCGCCGACGGGCAGCGGTCCGAGCCGCCGGCCGCGCTCAGCGTGGCAGCGGTGGCGCCGGCCCAGCTGCCGCCGACCGTGCCCAGCCTGTCCGGCAGGCTGACCGAGCTCGGCTGGCTGGACGACCTGCTGCTGCGCGCCACCCGCGGGCTCGGCGGGATCGGGGTGATCACCGGTATCGCCGGGGTCGGCAAGAGCACGCTGCTGGTGTCCTGGGCACACCGGGTGGCCGGCCGGTTCGAGGACGGGGTGCTGTTCGCCGCGCTGCGCGGGGCTGACCCCAACCATCCGCCGGCCGAGCCGTCCGACGTGCTCACCCAGTTCCTGCTCGGGCTCGGCGTGCCGCTCGGCGAGCTGCCGGACCAGCTGGACGAACGGCTCGCGCTCTACCGTTCGCTGCTGGCCGAGCGCAAGGTGCTGGTGCTGCTGGACGACGCGCGCTCGGCCGAGCAGGTCCGGCCGCTGCTACCCACCGGCAAGCGCTCGATGGCGGTGATCACCAGCCGGTCCAGGCTGGACGGGCTGGTGGTGTCCAACGCGGCCAGGGTGTGCGCGCTGGACACGCTCTCGCCCGCCGAGGCGGTGCGGCTGATCGACGACGAGGACGCCGAGCAGAGTCGGGTGGAGCTGCACCGGCTCGCGCGGCTGTGCGGCTATCTGCCGCTGGCCCTGCGCATCGCCGGCGCCCGGCTGGCCGCGAGTCCACAGTGGACGATCGAGGACCTGAACGCGGAGCTGGCGGACGAGCGGACCAGGCTGGCCGCGTTGGACGTGGACGGGGCGGACACCAGCGTGCGTGCCGCGCTGGACGTGTCGTGGCGCGGCCTGCCGGAGGACGTGGCGGACACCGCCCGCCGGCTCGGCGTGCTCACCGGCGACACGGTGGGCCCGCCGCTGGTGGCCGCCGCCTGCGGGATCCCGCTCGCCGACGCGCGGCGCCGGCTGCGGGTGCTGGCCGGGCACAACCTGCTCGCGGAACGGGCCAGGGACGTGTTCGCCCAGCACGACCTGGTTCGGCTGTACCTGCGTGAGCTGGCCGAACGCGAGCTCACCGCGGTCGAGCGCGAGCAGGTGCTCGCCAGGTCGGTGCGCTACTACCAGGTGAGCGCGGACCTGGCGAGGCGGCGGCTGCTGCGGATCGTCGACCCGCTGGACTTCACCCGCGCCTCCGGGGTCGCCGGGCTCGCCGGGCCGGAGGGCACCGAGCAGGCACTGGACTGGTTCGTCACCGAATGGCCGAACCTGATGGCTACCCTGGAGGCGGCCCGTGCCGCCGGACGGCACGAAGACGTCTGGCGGCTGGCCAGGGTGATGCACACCTACCGGGTGGTGCGGCCGTTGTGGGACGACTGGACGCGGCTGGTGGAGATCGGCATGACCGCGGCGGTCGCGGCCGGCAGCGAGCTCGGCCGGTGCTGGATGCTGATCTCGCGCTGCGCGGTCGCGCTCACCTTCGAACGGGTGGAGGGCAGCCTCGCCGACGCGGAAGCCGCGCTGCGGCTCGCCGAACGGCTCGGTCAGGACCGGCTGATGATCTCCGCGACCATCCACTTCGGTTGCGCGCTGAGCCTGAGTGGGCGCTACGCCGAGGCGATCGAACGACTCCGGCAGGCGATCGCGGAGACGGAACGTACCGGCGATCTCGCGCTGTGTGGCCAGGCGCTGAACAATTGTGCGGAAGCTGAGAAAAGGGCCGGCCGGTTCGCCGAGGCGATCGAGCACTCGCTCAGTTCACTGCACATCGACCGCAAGCTCGGCGACGACAGTTATGTGGTCGTGTCGCTGAACAACCTCGCCGAACTGCACCTTCGGATCGGCGAGCTGGAGGCGGCCGAGCGGTTCTCGCGGGAGTCCATCGAGCTCACTGTCAGCCGCGAGTTCACCTTGCAGGAAGCGGTTTCCAGGCTCACCCTCGGCCGGACCCTGCGCGCCCAAGGACGCCACGCCGAGGCCCGCGAGCAACTCGAAAGGTCGCTCGAACTGCATCGCCGGATCAACCCGGGGCAGGTGCCGGAGCTGCATACCGAACTGGCCGGGTTGAGCGCGGAAGGCGGTTAGCGAATTCTTAGTGGGCGCTGCGCCATTCCGCGTAATGTCCGACTCAGCGTCGGCTTGGCAATGGCGGGGAGGTCTTGCCGTGGCCGGCGTCGCATCTACGGAGCCCGGGGCGGGGCGTCCGTGGTGCTCCATCGCAGCGTATGGGGGCGCACGGTGGACGGTCGGCCGGTGTTATGGGGGAGCGCCGGCCGTCTGCTTTTCTGGGGGCTGGCTTGCGGAGGGTCGTGAGTGGAAGGCGTTGCCTGTGTCGTGCGGGACACCCGCACCCGGGCTAACACTTTCCACTCACGACGGCCGACCAGCACCGACCCGCCGGTGACGCTGGTCAGACGCCTGGTGTGGCTGTCCAGCGCCGCTCGACCGGATCCCAGGTTCGCCGGCCGATGTCTTCGGTCATCAAGTGGTCGGCGAAGGCCACCACGTCGGCGACGAGATCGGCGAAGGCTTCGGGATATTCCGCGCCATCGACTCCCTGTCGGGTGCGCCAGGCGCGGAAGGCGCCTGCCCGCCGGGTGGGCAGGCTGGTGATCGCGTGCGACAGCGGCCGCAGCTCGACGCCGCGATGGGCGGCGGTGCGCTCGAGCGCGCGGTACACGGCCGAGTCGCTCAGCTCGTGCTGACCGGTCAGACGCCACAGGTCGGCCCAGTCCCGGTCGCGGGTGTTGGCGTCACCCAGTGACATCGCGGTGGTCAGCTTCTCGGCCAGTACCGTTTCCAGCGGATAGCCCTGGATCCGGAACGCACCGGCAGCAAGGAGTTGTGGGTACTCCGTGACGATCGCCCCGGGGGTCACCGGGTCGCCGAAGTTGATGTCCAGCTGCAGTTTCACCCGCGCGGTCGCCACGCGCGCCGGCATGCTCACCCGAAGGCCCTCGTACAGATCACCTTCTCGGATCGTGGTCGACTTGATCTCCTCGGCGAGGAATTCGACCCCGTCGTCGTCCTCGATCCGCGCGATCGCTGAGATGCCGTCCAGCACGCTGCTTTCGTCGCGGGTCAGTTCCGCCAGCAGGTCGCCGTCCCGAGTTGGCCGCCGGGCGTCCAGAGTGGCCAGCAGCAGACCGCCCTTGAGGGTGAAGCGGTCGGCGTACGGCGATCTGGACAACCGGTAGAGGAACCGCTCCAGCACGTAGAACACGAGTAGCTCGTCGGTGCCACGTCGCTGCCGACGGGCCAGGTTGCGGAGGTCCTGGAACACCGCGCCGGCGATGGTGTCGCGCGAAGGGTCCGGCATCAGCTCAGGACCACGTCGACCGCCTTGGTCACCGGGCCTTCCACGTCCAGCTGCCGGGCGTAGGACACCAGGTCGCCCGGACGTGCGTCCCGGCGCGTCAGGTAGTGGCGCAAAGCCCGCAGTGCCACCGGCTCGCCGACGCGGTGCCGCAACCGCATCGCGTCGACCACCGACCGGGCCGCGTCGTAGACCGGTACCGGCTCCCCTGGAGCCGCTTCGAACTCTCCGCGTCCCAGGTCGAAGGTCTCGGCGTCGAATCGCACGAACTCCACCGGCGGGTAGCCGACCACCGGCAGGTTCCGCGGCCGTGGAACCGCGAACTGTGCCGCCACCGGCACCTCGTCGGTCAGCTCGTGCAGGGCCAGCGCGGAGATCAGGCAGACCACGGCCCTCGGTACGCGATGAGCGACCGCCAGCAGGTCCAGGTGGGCGGATTCCGGGGCGTCGGCGTTCCGGTACACCCCCCGTGACAGCTCCACCACCGCGCCGGCGAGCTTCAGCCGGTGCAATCCGGTGCGCGAGATGCCGTTCGCCTGCGCGGTCCGCGTGGTGAACGTGCGCGGCAGCCGAGCCAGCGCCTCGTCGTATCCGCTCACGGGCCCTCCAGAAGACTGGAACAAAACCATACCACCTCTTGGCTAGATGGTATGGTTTTGTTCCAATTCCTGGTCGAAGAGGCTCACTTCGGGCGTGATCTCGAGCAGTTCGTGCACCGGGCGGCCGCGCCTGCCGTCGATGGTGGTGGTGCGGACGACCCGCAGCCGCGCGGTCACCGGGCGGTCCAGGTTCTCCTTGATCTTGTCCAGCAGATCCGGCGCCACCGCGCCCTGGATGGTGCTGCCGGAGTCGCGCTCGAGGTAGAAGATCCGGCGCCGGGTGCGCACCCCGTCCAGCCGCCCGGACACGGTCTCGTAGCCGATCTCCTCCCGCGACTCCCGCAGGCTGCCGTGCAGCACCCGCGCCTGTGCCGCGGTCATGCTCCTGGCCACGTCCTCGCCCGAGGTCGGGGTCAGCTGCAGGCCGATCCCGGCGTTCTTGGTCACCGCGGTGACGATGTCGCTGACCGCGTTGCGCACGGTGTCGCGCTGCAGCAGCACGGCGTCCAGCGCGCCGTCGTCGGAACCGTTCGCCGGCAGGAAGTCGCACAACTCCTTGACCGCCCGCTCGGACAGCGTCTCCAGTCCGTCGTGGATCAGCGCGTCGTCCGGGCAGGGCTCGGGAAAGCCGAAGAAGATCGTGTTCCCGGCCTGGCCGCGCTGGATCAGCGGCGCCTTGTCCCGGTCCGCCGGCTGCACGATGGTCACCTCGGCCGCCGGGTTGCGCACGATGTGGCCGATCTTCGCGGTGGCGTCCTGCAGCGCCCGGCCGATGTCGGAGAAGGTGTACGCGTCGGCCTGCGTCGAACCGATCACCGAAACCTTCAGCAGCGGCGAACGGCAGGTCCGCTCGAACTTCGCGTATGCCGCCATCGCGGACGCCCTGGCCAGGTCGTCCAGCCAGGTGCCGCCGGGAATCTCGTCGGCGATCCTTCTGAAGCTCACGGTGTCCTCTCCGGCGCGCGGCCGATTGCGGTACCCGGTGCCGTCACCACACGACCTCGGGAAAGCCTTTGACGGCACCGGTTCCGGTGTCGCCGGACCAGGCGGCGGCCCAGGTCTCCTCGTCTCCTGGGAAGCACAGGAACCCGTCCAGCAGCCCGCCGACCGGCTGCACCTGGTCCAGGTACATCACCGGCTGGCCGATGATCACCCCGCGCAGCGTGAGCAGCCCGTAGAGCGCGTCGCGGGCCGGACCGGTGAGCCGCTTGAGGTTGCCCCAGTCCTCCGGCAGCAGCACCACGTCCAATCCGGTCGGCACCGTCTCGCCGCGGGTGGTGAACGCGCCGCCGACCCAGGCCCGGCCCGCCGGGATCACCCTGGTGACCACGCCGAGGTAGCTGTTCAGCGCGCTGAACAGGATCTCCCGCGCGTTCTGGTGCGGTGCGTCGAAGACCAGCCGCTCGTAGATGTCCGCGACATCGGCCGGATGCCGCCCTGGCGGGAGCACCTGCTCCGCGGTCCAGTGCGGTAGCGGCATCCAGCCTCCTCAATTTCCGTTCCGGAGAACGCGCGAGCACCTCGGCGGGGTACGCCCCGGCTACAGACACGGAGCAGAGCTCGGAGATCACGTTCGGGGGACCGAATTTACCAGCGCGCCACCTACCGGCCGCGCTCAGGCCGGTCCTCGTCCCGCGGCCACGCCGGTTCGGACGACCACTCGGCCTGGCTGGGAACCGCGGGCTCCGGGGCCGGGTCCGCCAGGTCCGGCAGGACACCTTCGCGGTAGCCGAGATCGCCTTCGGTGCGGGACACCGTTTCCCAGTCCGGCTCGTCCTTCGCCTGGTAGGGCTCGGGTTCCGCGGCCAGCGGGCGCTCCGAGATCACCCCGGTCCGCTCGGCGGGACTCTCCGGTGGCGCGCCGGGCCGCCGGCGGAACCTGGTCAGCGAGAGCGCGGTCAGCGCGGCTCCCAGTGCGAACGCGAGCAGCAGCCACAGCCAGATCTGGCCGAACAACCAGAGCATCGCCCCTCCTCCTAACGCACCTTCAGCTCCACTCGCCGGTCGTCGCCCTTCGTGGCCGGCCGGCTGTCGCCATACCCCTTCGCGGTCACCCGGTCGGCGGGCACTCCGGCGGCAACCAGCCGCTTCGCGACGGCGTCGGCCCGTTCCTGGGAGAGCGCGACCGCGGCCGCTTCCCCGCCGGGCGCCCGCGCGACATGGCCGCCTACTTCGAACTCCGGTGGGTCGTTCGACAGCAGCTCGGCGACCCGCCGCACGGCGCGTTCGCCGGCGGCGGTCAGCTCGGCGCTGTCCGGTTCGAAGGTGACCGGCTCGGCGGCCAGCTGCCGGTCCAGCTCCGCCTGCAGACCGGGGCGGGTGGTGTAGCCCTCGACGGCCGGTGCCGCCGTGACGGCCGCGGCGCGCACCCCGGGCACCCCGCGGGCCGTGTCGGCCGCCCGCCCGGCCTGCTCGGCCGGCACGTCGCGCAGGGTCGCGTCCCTGCCGTCGAAGGAGACCGAGGCGCCCACACCGGCCTCGGCCAGTGCCGCGCGGGTGCGGTCGGCGAGGTCCGATTCGATCCGGTCCGCCTGTACCCACAGCACGGCCAGCGCGAGCAGGCCGGTCACCAGCAGCGCCAGTGAAGCCGGCCAGACCCAGCCGCGTAGCCCGGACATGACCGGACCATAAGCCGCCGGAAGCGGCGGCGCGACCCGAAAAGCGGAGGTCAGCCCGCTGTTGCGGTGTCGGTGACCCGGTCCGGCTGCGCAACCACGGCCGGTTCGGGGGTCACGAACGGCGCCAGCTCCGGGCGCTTGGGGGCCAGCCCGTCACCCATCGACTCGCCGCGCAGCTGACGGCGGATCCACGGCAGCAGGTGCACCTTGGTCCAGGTCAGGTCCGAGCGCCGCGAGGTGATCCAGTTGACGTGCTGGCCGTCCGACGGCCACGGCTCCCGCCAGTCGCCGTCGGCGGGCATCCCGAGCACCTCCGCGGTGCGCAGCGCGATCCGGTGGTGCGCTTCCGGGGTGAAGTGCAGCCTGTCGTCGCTCCAGGCGTGCCGGGAGTGCAGCGGCTCCATCGCCCACAAATCGACCACCTTCGCGCCGTGCCGATCCGCGATCGCCCACAGGTGCGCGTTGTAAATCCCCACTTTTCCGCGCAGAACGTGCATTACGGACAAAGCTTTGGTGTCCGGGCCGTTGAAGATGACCACCCTGATCCCGGCGCCGCGCAACGCGGCCACCGCGGTCTCGAACTTCGCCGCGACCGCGTCCACGTCGGCCCCCGGCACGATGATGTCGTTCCCGCCGGCGCACAAGGTGACCAGATCGGGCTTGACCTCCAGCGCGAGCGGCACCTGCTCGTCCACGATCTCGTCCAGCATCTTGCCGCGCAGGGCCAGGTTCGCGTACCGGAAGTCGGTGCGCCCACCTGCCAGGATGCCGGCCAGCCGGTCCGCCCACCCGCGAAAGGTGCCATCAGGGAGTTCGTCGTTCAAGCCTTCGGTGAAGCTGTCACCGATCGCTACGTAGCTGTCATAGCCGTACACGCCTGAGTCCCCTTTCGCTGGCGCCCCCGGAAATGGTTCGCACTGCTTAGCAACACCTGAGAATGCCCTGGCAATCCCGACCTACGCCACCGTTGGTTTCCTAGGACGTCCCAGTTTCTTCCCTTGTCGGTCACCCGCGCATCCCTATTACCGAGATTCGTCAGATCGACATGCGGTTTTCCGCCCAGATGGCGGGACCGGCGGCCTGGTGTGAACAACCTCTCCCCAGCTCGTGACCAGCGCACCGGCTTCAGGCAGGCTATAGGGCGTGACCGACGAAACGACGCCCGCCCGCGAGTCGTTGGCCAGTGTTCTCGGCGGCCGTCGTGGCGCGCTGGACGCGAGCGTGCCGCCGGCGGCGTTCGTCGCCGGCTGGCTGATCTCCGGCCAGTCCATCGGCTGGGGTGCCTGGACGGCGATCGCCGCGGCGGTGCTGACCGGCGCGTTCCGGTTGCTGCGCGGGGACAGGGCGCGGGCCGTGGTGGTCAGCCTGACCGCGGTGATCGCCGGTGCGCTGATCGCGTTGCACACCGGCCGCGCGGAGGACTTCTTCCTGATCCAGGTGCTGTCCAATGTGGCCAGCGCGCTGCTGTGGGCGGCCAGTGTTGCGGTCCGCTGGCCGCTGCTCGGCGTGGTGGTCGGCCTGCTGCTCGGGCAGAAGGCCAGGTGGCGGCGCGACCCGGCGCTGCTGCGCGCGTACTCCTGGGCGACGCTGGTCTGGTCGAGCCAGTACGTACTGCGGGTCCTGGTGTACGTGCCGCTCTGGTGGGCCGGGGAGCTGGTCGCGCTCGGCGTCGCGCGCACCGCGCTGACCTGGCCGTTGCAGGCGCTCACCATCGCGGTCAGCGGCTGGGTGCTCTACAAGGTGCTGCCCGACGACCACCCCGGCCTCCGCCTCGCTATCCCTGCCGACCGCACCTCCTCCCCGGCTCCCCCCGAGACCTGACCGTCCCTTAAGGCCACCTTGAGGGCGTTCAACGCCCCTAAGGTGGCCTTAAGGGGCGGATGAGCGCTGGGGGCGGGGGGCGTGTTCACCCCAGGCGTCCACGGCGGCGAGCCAGGCGGCGCCGAGCACGCCGTCGGTGCTTTCCAGCACGTCGAGGCCGGGCAGCCGGGCGCGCACCTTGGCGCCGACCGGGCTGTCCGCGCCGAGCACGCTGCCGACCAGCACCACCGGGGTGTTCTCGCCAGGTTCGCGGCCGGCGACGGCGTTCGCCACCAGCAGCTCCGCCGCCCGCGCGGTGATCTCCAGCGCGACCGGCTCCCCGGCCGCGTCCGCCGTGCTGACCAGCGGGGCGAAGCGGGCCAGCCGGATCGGCGGCTCCCCGTTGACCGTGGTGATCAGCCGCCGGGAGACGAGTAGCCGCTGATCATCCGACATACCGTCTAAATCGGACAGATCCAGCGCTTCGGCGAGCACCGCGGCGAACAGCCCGGTGAGCGGGCTGCCGTCGCCCAGCGCGGTCAGCGTGACCCGGACGGCCTCGCGGCCGATCCAGAACGCGGAGCCCTCGTCGCCGAGTAGCCAGCCGTAGCCGCCGGTGGTGGACACCAGGCGGCGCTTGCGGATCCGCCCGGCGATGGAGCCGGTGCCGGCCACCAGCACGGTGCCGTCCGGGGCGGAGGTGGCCGAGGCGAAGGCGACCTCCGCGTCGGTGGCCGTCCGCACCGCGCAGCCAAGCCGCAGCCCAGCCCATGCCCGGTCGAACACCGCGGCGATCGCCGGGTCGGTCAGCTTGCTCACCCCGGCCATGCCGACCACGCAGGCCAGCGTGCGGCCGGGGTCCAAGCCGGACAGTGCGGAGCCGATCGCATCGGCGATCCGCCCGGCCGCGACCTCCGGCGGATGCGAGTTGGGGTTGGCGCCGCCGGCGTGCGCGCTGCCGAGCACGGCGCCGGTCGAGTCCACCGCCAGCGCCCTGGTCGAGGTGCCGCCGGCGTCCACCCCGACCACCTGCCCGCGGCTCATCGCGTCTTGGTCACCTTGTTCAGCCCGCGCGGCCGGTCCGGGTCGCCGCCGCGGGCCAGCGCCAGCCCGAGCGCGACGCGCTGCACCGGCAGCACCTCCAGCACCGGGGCCAGCTCCTCGGCCACCTGCGGCACCGGGATGCGCAGCGCTGCCGGCACGTCCTGGGCGGACGAGCCCACCGCGAGCACGTCGGCCCCGCGCTCGGCGACCGCGGCCAGCACCTCGTGCATGGCGGCGCCGCCACGGCCGGCCCCGGTCACCGCGAGCACGGCGGTCTCCTGGTCGATCGCCGCGACCGGGCCGTGCAGCAGGTCCGCCCCGCTGTACGCCCGCGCGGCCAGGTAGCTGGTCTCGGCCAGCTTCAGCGCCGCTTCCAGCGCCGTCGCGTAGGAGTAGCCGCGGCCGGCGGTGATCACCCTGTCCACGAACCGGTAGCGGTCCACCGCGCGCTGCACGCCGTCCTGCGCGCCGTGCAGGGTCTGCCTTGCCAGCTCGCCGATCTCGCGGGCGTCCTCGCCCTTGCCCCCGCGGACCGCGTCGATCAGCAGGTACAGCGCGAGCAGGGTGGCCGAGTAGGTCTTGGTCGCGGCCACTGCGTGCTCGGTGCCGGCGCCGATGTCCACCGCCAGCTCGGCCGCGGAGTGCAGCGGGGACGAGGGCGTGTTGCTGGCCGCGACGGTGAGCGCGCCCTGCTCGCGCGCGGCCTGGGTGACCTCCAGCAGGTCCGGCGAGCCGCCGCTCTGGCTGACCGACACCAGCAGCACGTCGCGCAGGTCCGGCCGCGCGCCGTAGAGCGTCACCGTGGACGGCGACACCAGCCCGGCCGGCAGCCCGAGCAGCACCTCGATCAGGTACTTGGCGTAGAGCGCGGCGTGGTCGCTGGAGCCGCGGGCGGCGAGCAGCGCGAACCGCGGTTTCCGCTCCGCGATCACGTCCGCCACCTCGGCGATCCCGGGTCGCCGCTCGACCAGCCCGGCCAGCACATCGGGCTGTTCGGCGATCTCCGCGGCCATGTGTTCGCCGGGTCGTACCTCGCTGCTGGTCATCTGGCCCCTCGCACTCGTCTTGCGAAACCTGGTCTAGACCAATACTAACCCGGGCGGACGCTGGTCCGTGAAGGGTAGTTTTCCGTGTCGGACGATCGCCAAGCCTGGCGGACCAGGCATGCTGTTGACAACAGCGAGGTGAGGAGAGCAGGAGTCGCGAATGTTGGAGACACCTACCCCCGGCGAGCCCGGTGGCCCCGGCGGGCTGCGCGGTCAGCGGGAACCTAAGTACTGGGCGCTGAAGCAGCACCTGCTCGACCTGCTCGACGCGTTGCCGGCCGGCTCGCCGATCCCCACCGAACGCGCACTGGCCGGCGAGTTCACCGTCTCGCGCACCACCGTCCGCCAGGCGCTCGCCGACCTGACCGCGGAGGGCAGGCTGCACCGCGTGCAGGGCAAGGGCACCTTCGCCGCCGAACCGAAGCTGGCCCAGCGGCTGCAGCTCAGCTCGTACACCGAGGACATGCGGGCGCAGGGCCGCGAGCCCTCGTCGAAGCTGCTGGAGATCGACGAGTTCACCGCCGAGCCGGAGCTGGCCAAGCTGCTCGGCATCCGGCTCGGTGCCAAGGTGCTGCGGCTCCGGCGGCTGCGCCTCGCCGACGCCGAGCCGATGGCGCTGGAGACCACGCACCTGCCGCTCGGCCGGTTCCGCGGGCTGCGCAAGCACGTCTCCGCGGGCGGTTCGCTGTACGCCGTGCTGCGGGAGCACTACGGCGTGGAGATGGAACGGGCCGAGGAGACCATCGAGACCGCGCTGGCCGGCCCGCAGGAGGCCGAGCTGCTCGGCGCGGACGTCGGCCTGCCGATGCTGCTGCTTTCGCGGCACTCCTTCGCCAAGGACGGCAAGCCCGTCGAGTACGTCCGCTCCATCTACCGCGGCGACCGCTATAAGTTTGTTACGACCCTGCTCAAGCCGTAATCGCAGGTCAGGCGTCGTGAGTGGAAAGTGTTGCCAGGGCAACGTTTTCCACTCACGACCGGGAAGGGGTGGTCCGGGTGAGTAGCGGTCCCGCGGCTTCGGCCGACGTGGTGCGGTGGGGGAGCCCGGCGGCGCGTGGGGTGCTCGCGACCACGATCCTCGGGTCCGGGATGGCGATGCTGGACGGCACCATCGTCAACGTCGCGCTGCCCCGGATCGGCGAGGAGCTGCACGCCTCGGTCGCCGGTCTGCAGTGGATCCTGGACGGCTACCTGCTCTCCCTCGCCGCGCTGATCCTGATCGCCGGCTCGCTCGGCGACCGGTACGGCCGCCGCCGGGTGTTCGTGATCGGCGTGGTCTGGTTCGGCGTCGCCTCCGTGCTCTGCGGCGCGGCGGTGTCCACCGAGATGCTGGTCGCCACCAGGGTGCTGCAGGGCATCGGCGGCGCGCTGCTCACCCCCGGCTCGCTGGCCATCCTGCAGACCGCCTTCGCCAGGGAGGACCGGGCACGGGCGATCGGCGCCTGGTCCGGCCTCGGCGGTATCGCCGCCGCGATCGGGCCGCTGCTCGGCGGTGTGCTGGTGCAGCTGTGGTCGTGGCGGCTGGCCTTCCTGATCAACCTGCCGCTCGCGGTGCTCTGCGTGTGGCTGGCGAGCAAGTACGTGCCGGAGTCCTGCGACGACGAGCTGCAGGGCCGGGGGCGCCCGAACTTCGGCGCGGCGGCACTCGGCACGGTCGGGCTGGCAGGGGTCACCGCCGCACTGGTCGAGGCGCCGGCCAGGGGGATCGGCGACCCGGTGGTGCTGGCCGCCGGGGTGGCCGGGCTGCTCGGGATGGCCGCGTTCGTCCGGCTCCAGCTGCGTTCGGCGGCTCCGCTGGTGCCGCCCGAGCTCTTCCGCGATCGCACGTTCACCGTGTCCAACGCGCTGACCTTCGTGGTCTACGCCGCGCTGGGCGGGGTGATGATGCTGATGGTCATGCAGCTGCAGGTCTCGCTGGGCTACTCGCCGACCGCGGCCGGGCTGGCCGGCCTGCCGATCACGCTGATCATGCTGGTGTTCTCCGGCCGCTCCGGCGGGCTGGCCCAGCGGATCGGCCCGCGCCTCCAGCTGGTGACCGGTCCGCTGCTGATCGCGGCCGGCATGCTGCTGCTGCTCCGGGTCGGTCCCGGCGCCTCCTACCTCGGCTCGGTGCTGCCCGCGGTGGCGGTCTTCGGTCTCGGGCTGGTCATCGTGGTCGCGCCGGTGACCGCGACCGTGCTGGCTGCCGCGCCGGACCACCACGCCGGGGTCGCCTCCGGGGTGAACAACGCGATCGCCCGTTCCGGCGGACTGCTCGCGATCGCGGTGCTGCCGGCGATCGCCGGACTCAGCGGTGCGTCCTACACCGACCCGGCGGCGCTGACCGCGGGCTGGCAGCGCGCGCTGCTGGTCTGCGCCGGGCTCGCCGTGGCGGGCGGACTGCTCGCGCTCGGCGTCCGCAACAACGTGCTCGGTGGGCCGGAAGAGCTACCCGCCGCGGAGGATCCCCGTCCGGGGGAGTGCCTGCACTGCGGTGTCGACGCACCGCCGACACACGTCCGTTCGGCCCATCACTCCTGAGTTTCTTTAAGTACGTCAAGGCAAGGTAAGCCCACAGACCGTCCATTGTGGATGGTCATAGTGGCGGCGCTCACCTTCTGGCAACTGTGGAACCCGCTCGTGCGACTTAACCGTTGGGAGTGGAGAGACTTCGGGGACGAGCAGATCGGAATCATGAGCGAGGAGAAGAAGGAAGACGAGACGGGCTCGGGGAAGTCCGGGATCAAACTGGCGCAGGTGGCCGCGGCGGCGCTGGCGGCCGTCACCGCCGCGTTCCTCGGTTCCACCCTCGGCGTCGCCGGCACCGTGATCGGGGCCGGCATCGCGAGCGTGGTGACCACCGTCGGCAGCGAGCTGTACCTGCGCTCGCTGCGCGCGAGCAAGGAGGCCGCCCAGCGCACCAAGGACCTGGCCAAGGCACTGGCCGATCCGTCGCTGCGGCAGCAGACCAAGGTCGTGCCCGCGGCGAAACCGGTGCTCCCCGCGCAGCGCGGGGTCACCAGGCCGGTGCCGCCCGCGCCGCCGACCGGACCGCAGCGCACCAGGTCGCAGCCTTCGCCGCAGCGGCAGTTCGCCGGGAACCAGCAGCCGACCCAGGCCTGGCCGGTCGCGGACCAGGACCTGACGGATGCGGACGGCACCCAGCGGTTGCCGACCGCGGGCACCGGCCAGTCCGATGGTGGCGAGCGAACCGTGCTCATCCCCCGTCCGGGTGGACCGCAGCCGCCGACCGACCCGGTCGGCCCGGCGATCGTGGAAGGCCCGCCGGAGGACAAGGCCGGCCGGTTCAGCAGGCTGGGCAAGCTGCGCTGGCCGCTGGTCATCGGCACCAGCCTGATCGGGTTCGTAATCGCGTTCCTGGCCATCACCGGTATCGAGGGAGTCACCGGCAAGCCGATCTCCGGCGGTGAAGGCACCACGTTCGGCCACATCGTGCGGGGCGGTGGCACCGGCACGTCCGATCAGGACAAGCAGCAGCAGGAGCAGCCGCCCGCGACCCAGGACAACAAGGGTGCGCGGCCGTCCAACACGCCGAAGCCGTCCAGCACGCCGGACAGCGGTGACTCGACCCCGAGCAACCAGCCGGACCCGCCGTCCTCCACCGGCAACTCGAGCCAGCCGTCGAAGTCGTCCAGCACGCCGACCCCGACGCAGAGCGGCGAGCCCGGCGGCACCCAGCAGCAACAGCCCCAGGGCAACCGAGCCCCCGCCGGCTCCGATACGGGCAAATAGCCGACTTTTTGCCCGTTGGGGATCAGGTGAGGTGGGAGCGGAGGGCGCGGGCGGCGGCCTCGGGGTCTTCGGCGCCGGTGATGGCGCGGACGACGACCACGCGGGTCGCCCCGGCGGCCAGCACCTCGGGCAGTCGGGCGTGGTCGATGCCGCCGATCGCGAACCACGGCCGGACCGCGCCGAAGGCCGCGGTTTCGCGCACCAGGTCGAGGCCGGGCGCGTGCCGGCCCGGTTTGGTCGGGGTCGGCCAGCACGGGCCGGTGCAGAAGTAGTCCACCCCCGGCTCGTCCGCCGCGTCGCGCGCCTGCCGGGGCGAGTGCGTGGAGCGGCCGATCACCGGCTCGTCCCCGAGCACGCGCCTGGCCAGCGCCACCGGGATGTCGTCCTGGCCGAGGTGCAGCACGTCCGCGCCGGCCGCCAGCGCCACGTCCGCCCGGTCGTTCACCGCGAGCAGCGCGCCGTGCTTGGCGCAGGCCTCGGCCAGCACCTCCAGCGCCGCCAGCTCCTGTTTCGCCTCGATCCCCGAGCCGTCCGTCTTGTCCCGGAGCTGCACGATGTCCACCCCGCCGGCCAGCGCCGCGTCGGTGAACGCGGCCAGGTCGCCGGTGGCCGAGCGGGCGTCGGTGCACAGGTACAACCGGGCGTCGTCGAGTCGTTTCCTGATCTGTTCACCACTGAGGCCGGGCATGACACGACCCTAACCTTCGCGCTACGGTGGGGGTGTCCGCACGGGAGCCTGATTCGCAGGTTGAGAGGGAGCCGAAGCTCCGACCGTGGAACCTGATCCGGATAATGCCGGCGCAGGGAGCGTGATCTCGTGAGTGAAAACCTGGTCGTCATCGGTGGTGGCGTGATCGGGCTCTCGGTGGCCTGGCGCGCCGCGGCCGCGGGTCATCACGTGCGGCTCGTCGATCCCAGCCCCGGCCGGGGCGCCTCCTGGGTGGCCGGCGGCATGCTGGCCCCGGTCACCGAGGCGTGGCCGGGTGAGGAGGACGTGCTCGCCCTCGGTGAGGAGTCGCTGCGCCGCTGGCCGGAGTTCGCCGAGGCGCTGACCACGGACGGTGGCGATCCCGGACTGTCCGAAGCGGGCACCATCGTGGTGGCCTTCGACCGCGCCGACGCCGAGCAGCTCGACGTGCTGGCGGAATACCTCGGCGCACTGGGCCGCGTAGTGCGGCCGGTGCCGGGCAGCAAGCTGAGCCGTACCCAGCCGGGACTGGCCGGGTCGCTCCGAAGTGGACTGTTGGTGCCCGGCGATCTGGCCGTGGACAACCGGAAACTGCTGCGGTCGCTGCAGGTCGCGGCGAAGCGCCGGGGCGTGGAGTTCGTCGAGGACACCGCGAGCGAGATCGGCGACGGTCAGGTGCGCACCGGCGGTTCGGTACTGCGCTGCGACACCGCGGTGATCGCCGCTGGTGCCCGCAGCGCGGGGCTGCATCCGGCACTGGCCGGTGCCGTGCACCCGCTGAAGGGCGAGATCCTGCGCCTGCGGGCCCGGCGGAGCAGCCTCGCGCCACCCGGCCGGACCGTGCGCGCCCTGGTCGAGGGCAGGCCGATCTACCTGGTGCCCCGCGAAGGCGGCGAGCTGGTGCTCGGCGCCACCCAGTACGAGTCCGGGTTCGACGAGACGGTCACCGCGCGTGGCGTGCGCGAGCTGTTGGAGGGCGCGGAGCGGGTGTTCCCCGGCATCGCGGAGTACGAGCTGACCGAGGTGACGGCCGGCCTGCGCGCGGCGAGCGTGGACAACCTGCCGGTGCTCGGCGAGCTGTCCCCCGGGGTGCTCGCCGCCACCGGGCACCACCGCAACGGCCTGCTGCTCGCCCCGGTCACCGCGGACGCGGTAGTGGCCATGCTCGCCGGGGAGAAACCCCCGGAGCAGGCACTCGCGGCAAGCCCGGAGCGGCTGCCCGACCGGGAAAGGAACTGATGATGGAAATACAGGTCAACGGCGACGCCAGGGAGTTCCCGGACGGCAGCACGGTAGCCGGGGTGCTCGAAGAACTGGGCGCCGCGCGGCCGGGGGTCGCGGTCGCGCTGGACGGTGCGGTGGTGCCGCGAGGCGAGTGGGCCGGCGTGACCGTACGAGACGGCGCGCAGCTGGAAATCCTGGTCGCGGTACAGGGCGGGTGAAGGAAAGATGACCGAGTTCTTCGACGGCACCGATGACCAGCTGGTGATCGGTGCGCACAAGCTGCGCTCCAGGCTGATCATCGGCACCGGTGGTGCGGCAAACCTCAGCGTGCTGGAACGTGCGCTGGTCGCGTCCGGTACCGAGCTGACCACGGTGGCGATGCGCCGGGCCGATACCGATGGCGGCTCCGGCGTGCTGGAGTTGTTGCGGCGGCTGGGAATCCGGCTGCTGCCGAACACCGCAGGCTGCCGTTCGGCGGCGGAGGCGGTGCTCACCGCGCGGCTGGCCAGGGAGGCGCTGGAGACCGACCTGATCAAGCTGGAGGTGCACGCGGACGACCGCACCCTGCTGCCGGATCCGCTGGAAACCCTTGACGCCGCGGAACAACTCGTCGCGGACGGGTTCACCGTACTGGCCTACACGAACGACGATCCGGTGCTCGCCCTCCGGCTGGAAGAGGCCGGCTGTGCCGCGGTGATGCCGCTCGGCGCGCCGATCGGCACCGGGCTCGGCATCCGGAACCCGCACAACATCGAGCTGATCGTGTCCAGGGCCGGGGTGCCGGTGGTGCTCGACGCCGGGATCGGCACCGCGTCCGACGCCGCACTGGCGATGGAGCTCGGCTGTGCCGCGGTGCTGCTGGCCACCGCGGTGACCAGGGCGCAGGACCCGGAGCGAATGGCATACGCCATGCGGTCCGCGGTCACCGGCGGCAGGCTGGCCCGTGCCGCCGGCCGTATTCCGAAGCGGTTCTGGGCGCAGGCTTCCAGTCCACCGAGGTGAAAAAACGTTTTAGAACGCCGTTTGATTCAACCCGATGCTGACACGCGTCACCTTTCACCCCGATGGCACGCACTGAGCACGTAAGGTTGACGACACTTATTGTTTCGTCTACCCGTAACCGTGCAGAAGGAGCCCCGAGGTGACCACGTCGTCGACGCAGGATGTCTCGGGAAGACTGTTTCTGGCGGTGGGCCGGTTGTCCAGGTCGCTGCGCCAGGCTGGCACCCCGGGTCCTGGGCACGGCGCTATCTCCGCGCTGGCCACCCTGGTCAGCCATGGCCAGCTGCGGCTCGGTGACCTGGCCGCCAAGGAGGGCGTCGCCGCGGCCACCATGTCCAGGATCGTCGCCGCGCTGGTCGAGGCCGGTTATGTGCGCCGGGAGTCCGACCCGCTGGACCGGCGGGCCTGGCTGGCCACCGCCACCGACGAGGGCGAGCGGGTCGTCTCCGGGGTGCGTTCGACCAGGGTGCAGGAGCTCGGCAAGCGGATCGACCGGCTGCCGGAGCACCTGCGCGAGTCGCTCACCGCGGCACTGCCGGCGCTGGAGGCGCTGCTCACCGATGAGGAGCCGTAGCCTCCCGTAACCGCGCCACCTCGGCCCGCAGTTCCCGCAGCTCGCCGAGGATCTCCAGGTTCGCGGCGGCCTGCGCCTCGGTCTGCTTCGCCTCTTCTTCCCGGATGTCGTCGCGCAACTGGTCCTCCATCCCGCTGACCACCACCGCGATGAACAGGTTCAACACCGCGAAGCTGGACACCAGGATGTAGATCACGAAGAAAATCCACGCCATCGGCGCTTGTTCCATGATCTCTTTTGCGATATCCGGCCATGCCTCGCCGGTCATTACCTGGAACAGCGTGAACAGCGAGGTGCCGAGGTCGCCGAAATTCTCCGCGGAGATGCCGCCGAACAGTTTGGTGGCCATCACCCCGGCGACGAAGATGATCAACGCGAGCAGTGCGGCGATGGAGGCCATCCCGGGGATCGCGGCGAGCAGCCCGGAGACCACCTTGCGCATCGACGGCACCACGGAGATCAGCCGCAGCACCCGCAACACCCGCAGCGCGCGCAGCACCGCGAACGGGCCGGTGGCCGGCACCAGCGCGATCCCGACCACCAGCAGGTCGAACACGTTCCAGGGATCGGTGAAGAACCGGTGGCGGTAGGCGTAGAACTTGGCCAGCAGCTCCAGCACGAAGATCGACAACGCCAGGTAGTCGAGCGTGTGCAGCAGCCCGCCGTACTCGGCCAGAATCCTGGTGGAGGTCTCCAGGCCGAGGGTGACCGCGTTGAACACGATCACCGAGATGATGAAGTTCTGGAAACGGCGGTGTTCCACGAACGCCGCCACCCGGTCCCGACTGATCACACCGCTCCCTGGCTGGGGAAAGTCAACGGGCGGAATCCTATCCGCGCTCCTCGGCGGCGAGCCGCCAGAAGGCCGAGACCGGTCCCACTTTCGCGCCCATCGGGTAGGCGTTGGCCACCGCGTTGGCGACGAACCACTTGCCGAAACGGGCCGCTTCCACCATGTCCATGCCGCGGGCGAGGCCGGCGGTGAGCGCGGAGGCCATGGTGTCCCCGGCGCCGTGCGTGTGCGGGGTGGCGAAGCGGGTGCCGGGCAGCTCGACGAAGGTGGACCCGTCGAAGAGCAGGTCCACGCATTCCGGATCGGACACCAGGTGCCCGCTCTTCACCAGCACGTAGCGCGGCCCGAGCCGGTGCAGCACCACGGCGGCCTGGTGCATCTGGTCGCGGTCGGTCACTTCGATCCCGGTGAGCAGCCGCACCTCGTCCAGGTTCGGGGTCAGCACGGTGGCCCGTGGCAGCAGCTCGTCGCGCAGGGCGGCCAGCCCGGCGTCGTCGAACAGCGGGTGGCCGTGCATGGAGGCGGCCACCGGGTCCACCACGAACGGGACCGCCGCGTCCCGGCCGATCTCCGCCTTGTCGCAGGCTTCGGCCACCGCGTGGATGATATCCGCGGAGGCCAGCATGCCGGTTTTCGCCGCCTGCACGCCCATGTCCGAGGCCACCGCCTCGATCTGGCCCGCGACGATCCGCGCCGGGATGTCGGCGCGGTCGTGCACGCCGAGGGTGTTCTGCACGGTCACCGCGGTCACCGCGACCAGGCCGTGCACGCCACAGGTCAGGAAGGTGCGAAGGTCGGCCTGCAGCCCGGCGGCGCCACCGGAGTCGGAACCGGCGATGGTCAGTGCGGCCGGCGGGCCCGTAGCTTCACTCATACCGACCAGTGTGAGCGACGGGCCGGATGCCCGTGAAGGCCACCTTGCCTACGTTGAAGGTAGGCAAGGTGGCCTTCACGGCGTTTCCGGGGCCAGGCGCCAGAAGGGGGAAACGGGGCCGATGCCGGCGCCGAGGGGGTAGGACTCGGCGACGGCGCGTTCGATGAAGCGCTTGCCCGCCGCCACCGCGTCCGGCACGCCGAGGCCCTTCGCCAGCGACGCGGTGATCGCCGACGCGAGCGTGTCGCCGCCGCCGTGGGTGTGTTCGGTCTCGTGCCGGGGGCCGTCCAGCTCGACGTACTGGACGCCGTCGGAGAGCAGGTCCACGCAGCGCGGGTCGTCGTACATGTGCCCGCCCTTGACCAGCACCCACTGCGGGCCGAACTCGAGCAACGCGTTCGCCGCCGCGCGCTGGCTTTCCGCGTCGGTGACCAGCAGCCCGGTGAGCAGCCGCACCTCGTCCAGGTTCGGCGTGACCAGGCTGGCCCGCGGGAACAGCTCGGTCCGGATCGCCTCCAGCGCCTCTTCCCGCAGCAGCGCGTCCCCGTGCATGGAGGCGGCCACCGGGTCCAGCACGAACGGGACGTCCGCGTCCCGTCCGATGTGGACCTCGTCCAGGGTCTTGGCCACCGCGCCGATGATCTCCGCGGTGGCCAGCATGCCGGTTTTCGCCGCGTGCACGCCCATGTCCCCGGCCACCGCCTTGATCTGCGCGGTGACCGTCTCCGCGTCGATCTCGGCGAACCCCTGCACGCCAAGCGAGTTCTGCACGGTGACCGCGGTGATCGCGGTCATGCCGTGCACCCCGCAGGCGAAGAACGTGCGCAGGTCCGCCTGGATGCCCGCGCCACCACCGGAGTCCGAGCCGGCGATGGTGAGCGCAGTGCGCGGGGTGGCACTCACGGTCCGACCACCGGCAGGTAGACCTTCTTCCCCTTGTCCGCGAACTCCTCGGCCTTCTCCTTCATGCCGGCCTCGATAGCGTCCACAGAGGTCAGTCCGTGCTCCTCGGCGTACTTGCGGACGTCCTGGGTGATCCGCATGGAGCAGAACTTCGGCCCGCACATCGAGCAGAAGTGCGCGGTCTTGGACGGTTCCGCGGGCAGCGTCTCGTCGTGGAACGAGCGGGCGGTGTCCGGGTCCAGCGCCAGGTTGAACTGGTCGTGCCAGCGGAACTCGAAGCGCGCCTTGGAAAGCTCGTCGTCCCACTCCTGCGCGTGCGGGTGCCCCTTGGCCAGGTCGGCGCTGTGCGCGGCGATCTTGTAGGTGATCACGCCGACCTTCACGTCGTCCCGGTTGGGCAGGCCGAGGTGCTCCTTCGGCGTGACGTAGCACAGCATCGCGGTGCCGGCCCAGCCGATCTGCGCGGCACCGATCGCGGAGGTGATGTGGTCGTAGCCAGGTGCGATGTCCGTCGCGAGTGGACCGAGGGTGTAGAACGGCGCCTCGCCGCACAGCTCCTCTTCCAGCCGCACGTTCTCGATGATCTTGTGCATCGGCACGTGCCCTGGGCCCTCGATCATCACCTGCACGTCCTTGGCGCGGGCGATGTGGGTCAGCTCGCCGAGGGTCTCCAGCTCGGCGAACTGGGCCCGGTCGTTGGCGTCCGCGATCGAGCCGGGGCGCAGCCCGTCACCGAGCGAGAAGGTGACGTCGTACTCGCGCAGGATGTCGCACAACTCGCTGAAATGCGTGTACAGGAAGGATTCCTGGTGATGCGCCAGGCACCACGCGGCCATGATCGAACCGCCGCGCGAGACGATCCCGGTGACCCGCTTCGCGGTCAGGGGCACGTAGCGCAGCAGCACACCGGCGTGCACGGTCATGTAGTCCACGCCCTGCTCGCACTGCTCGATCACGGTGTCGCGGTAGATCTCCCAGCTGAGCTTTTCCGGCTCCCCGTTGACCTTTTCCAGCGCCTGGTAGATCGGCACGGTGCCGACCGGCACCGGCGAGTTGCGCATGATCCACTCGCGGGTCTCGTGGATCCGCTTGCCGGTGGACAGGTCCATGATGGTGTCCGCGCCCCAGCGGGTCGCCCACACCATCTTGTCCACCTCTTCCTCCACAGAGGACCAGACGGCGGAGTTGCCCATGTTCGCGTTGATTTTCACCAGGAAGTTCTTGCCGATGATCATCGGCTCGCACTCCGGGTGCCTGCGGTTGGCCGGGATCACCGCGCGGCCGGACGCCACCTCGGCGCGCACGAACTCGGGGTCCATCCGCTCGCGGGCGGCGATGTACTCCATCTCGCGGGTGATCACCCCCGCCTTCGCCCAGCCGAGCTGGGTGTTGTGCTCGCGGCCGTCCGCCCAGCCGGCCCGCAGCCGGTGCAGTCCATTGTGGACGTCGATGTCGGCGTCCGGGTCGGTGTACGGGCCGGAGGTGTCGTAGACGTCGAAGTGGTCGCCGTTGGAGAGATCGATCCGGCGGGCCGGTACCCGTAGTCCGGACTCGGTGTGGTGGTAGACCTTGTGCGAGCCGACGATCGGCCCGGTGGTCACGGACGGTTTGATGTCAGCGTTGTTTTCCAGCATGGTCAACGAAAATCACTCCCTACGCCGGCATTACCCGGTCAGGTTCATGCGGTCGGCGGCACCGGGTCCGGACGCGGACACCAGCCACCCTCTCAGCCCGCCAAAGCGCGAGCTCCCGCTGTGTGTTGTCTCAACGACCATGCCACGCCGGGGTGGCAAACATCAACCCTCCAGCGCCACCGTCACCCCGAACGCCACGAACAATCCGCCGGAGGTGCGCTCCAGCGCGCGCCGGACGGACGCCTTGCGCAGCCACTGGCCGATCCTGGTGAGCAGCAGGGCGAGCGAGGTGTACCAGACGATGTCGACCAGCAGCCAGACCAGCACGCACAGCAGCAGGGGCAGCGGGCCGGAGCCGGCTGGCACGAACTGCGGCAGGAACGAGATCGCGAAAACGCCGGCCTTCGGGTTGCTCACGTTGACCAGGAACCCGGACCGGAACCCGGCACCGGGCCGCACTTCCTCGTCCGGGGTGAGCCGGTTGAAGAACAGCGCCTTGATGCCGAGGTACACCAGGAAGACCGCGCCGCCGATGCGCAGCACGTTGTAGGCGACCTCGGAGGCGACCAGCAGCGCGGACAGCCCGAACACCGCGGCCAGCCCCCAGAACAGCACGCCCGCCTCGATCCCGGCGATGGTGGCCATCGAGTTGCGGCGCGAGCCTCGTGCGGACTGCTTGATCAGCATGATCGTCGCGGGGCCCGGCACGAGCGCGATCAGGAAGGCGGCGGGGATGAAAGCGAGCAGGTTCGGCATCCCCCGATGATCGCGACCCGCCTCCCGCCCGGCAACGAGGTTTCCTGGCGGGCGTCCGTCCCGGGCACGACCATCCGAATGGCGCATGCGGAAGTGGCCGATCTGCGCGAAACTGCATTCTTCTGTAACGGTGCAGACGTGGGGGTGCGCATGCGCAATATCGCTGTTGCCGCGTTGACCGGGCTGCTGGTCACGGGTTTCCTGCCGGCGGCCAGTGGTGCCGCTGCCGGTGATGCCCCCGGTGCCCCTGGTGCGCATCCGAGCTGGCTGCCCGCGGACAAGACCGGTTTCGGCGGCTCGCGGGACGCGGCGAGCAAGGTCTGGTTCACCCTGCAGGCCGGCCAGCTGTCCGAGGTGTACTACCCGGACCTGTCCACGCCGAGCGTGCGCTCGCTGAACTTCGTGGTCACCGACGGCCGCAGCTTCGCCACCGTGGACGCCGAGGTGCCCGGCCAGCAGGTGCGCCGCACCAGTGCCGACGGGCTGACCTACGAGCAGACCGCCACCGACGAGCAGCGGCGATGGCGGCTGCGCAAGACCTACGTGACCGACCCGGCGCGGTCCACCGTGCTGGTCAGCGTGGACTTCACGTCGCTGACCGGACAGCCGTACCAGCTCTACGCGGTGCTGGACCCGGACCTGGCCAACAACGGCGCGGACGACTCGGCCCGCTCCGACGGTGGCACCCTGGTGGCCGAGGACTCCACCATGGCCGCCGCCTTCGCCGCGCGGCCCGCGTTCACCGCGACCAGCAGCGGCTACGCCGGGGTTTCGGACGGCACGACGCAGCTGAAGAAGGGCTTCCAGCTGGAGTCGTACCCGCGCGCCGGCAGCGGCAACGTGGTGCAGACCGGGCGGACCTCGGCGGACGGGGTGCGCTCGCGGCAGGTCGAGCTGGCGATCGGCATGGGCAACGGCGAGCGGGCCGCCGCCGACGCCGCCGATGCCGCGAAATCCTCGCTGCGCCAAGGTTTCCGCCGGGCCGCCGCGGCGAACGAGGCGGGCTGGCGGCGTTATCTCGGCACCGTCAACCGGCCACCGGCGTCGCTGAAACCGGGCCGCGAACGGGACCTGTACCGGGCGTCGGTGCTGATGCTGGCGGCCAGTGAGGACAAGCAGAACCCCGGCGCGTTCATCGCGTCGCCGAGCATGCCGTGGAAGTTCGGCAACAACGGACCGGAGTACTCGCCGTCCGGGACCTACCACCTGGTCTGGCCGCGCGACCTCTACCAGATCGCCACCGGCATGCTGGCCGCCGGCGACCGGGGCGCGGCCGAACGGTCGCTGGACTACATGTTCGGCGTCCAGCAGCAGCCGGACGGCCACCTGCCGCAGAACACCCAGGTGGACGGCACCCCGTACTGGACGTCCATCCAGCTCGACGAGACTGCCTTCCCGATCGTGCTGGCCGAGCAGCTCGGCCGGACCGACCAGAAGACCTGGCAGTCGGTGCGCAGGGCGGCCGAGTTCCTGCTCGCCTACCGCGGCGAGAACGGCCTGGCGTCGCCGTACACCCAGCAGGAACGCTGGGAGGAGCAGGACGGGTACTCGCCGTCCACCATCGCCTCGGTGATCGCCGGCCTGGTCTGCGCGGCGGAGCTGGCCCGGCACAACGGCGCGGCCGCGGACGCCGAGCGGTACCTGGCCGCGGCGGACGGGTTCCGCGCCAAGCTGCCCGGCTGGACGGTGACCACCAACGGCCCGCTGTCCCCGGAGCCGTACTTCCTGCGGCTGACCAAGGACGGCGACGCGAACGCGGGCACCAAGTACAACGTCGGCAACTCCAGCATCACCCTGGACCAGCGCGCGGTGACCGACGCCGGTTTCCTCGACCTGGTGCGGCTCGGCATCTACGCGCCGGACGATCCGGTGATCCGCAACAGCATCCGGGTCACCGACGAGGACATCGGCTTCAAGACGCCTAAGGGCGAGTACTGGCACCGCTACACCGCCGACGGCTACGGCGAAACGGCCACCGGCGAGCAGTGGGACTACCCGTTCCCGCCGGAGAGCCGGACCACCTTCGGCAGGCTGTGGCCGCTGCTGGCCGGGGAACGCGGGGAGTACGACGTGGCGAACGGCGACCACGCGTCCGCCACCGGCCGGCTGCGCGACCTTGCCATGGCGAGCGGCGCCGGGGAGACCATGCCGGAGCAGGTCTGGGACCAGCATCCGCCCAGCGGTGGACCGGGCTTCGCGCCCGGCACGCCGACCGCGTCGGCGACCCCGCTGGCCTGGACGCACGCCCAGCTGGTCCGGCTGGCCTGGGTGGTGCAGCAGGGCGAGGTCATCGAGCAGCCGCGGGTGGTCCGCTGCCGCTACCTCGGCTGCTGACCACCCGCCAACAGCGCTTTCCTGCCCCGGCGTACGAGCCCAATGTGACGTTTGGTGTCTTCTATTGGCCAAACGTCACATTGGGCCGGTATGGGGTGGGGAAACGCGGGTCAGGACGCGGCGGGTTCGGGCAGCCAGGAGTTGCCGGGGACGCCCCAGCGGTTCGCCTTGAGCATCTTCTTGGCCGCGCGGGCGTGCCTGCCGACCAGGCGGTCCAGGTAGAGGTAACCGTTCAGGTGATCGGTCTCGTGCTGCAGGCAGCGCGCGAAGTAGCCGGTGCCCTCGACCTCGATCGGCTGACCGTCGAGGTCGAACCCGGTGACCTTGGCCCAGCTCGCCCGCCCGGTCGGATAGGACTCGCCCGGCGCGGACAGGCAGCCTTCCCAGTCGTCGTCCGGGTCCGGCATGGTCTCCGGGATCTCCGAGGTCTCCAGCTTCGGGTTGACCACGAGGCCCTTGTGCTGCGTGCCCTCGTCGTCCGGGCAGTCGTAGACGAAGATCCGCAGGTCGACGCCGATCTGGTTGGCGGCGAGCCCGACCCCCTCGGCGGCGTACATGGTCTCGAACATGTCCTCCGCCAGCGTCCTCAGCTCGTCGGCGAACTCGGTCACTTCGCGGGTGGGGTTGTGCAGCACTGGGTCGCCGGCGATCCGGATGGGGTGAACGGTCACGGCGGCATTTTAGGCTGTGTCTTTCAGGGCGCGCGATCGTATGAACGTAGCCAGGCCGCGACCTGGCATGTCTCCTCCCGTCGGGTTGGACGGCGGCCCGCCTCCGCTCATCCGAGCCTTCGGCAAAGCGCGCGCCGTGGCGGCCGGGTCCCTCCCCGTTCGGGAGGCATCTTTGTCGGTGGTTTCTGGTAGACCATGACGCGCCGGGCGTGATGCCCACGGTGGCCGTCCGGCGCGTGGTTCAATGGCGGCCGCGGAATGACAACCGTGTATTTCGTCGTTTCGTGGTCTACCGGAGCACCGGACCCTGATTGCGAGGAGTCAGATGGACGCCGCGGAGTCGATGGCTGATGGTCGCCAGCCGTCGCCGCCCGATCCGGCCGCCGGAGGAATGGACGGACTCACCCCGCGCGAGCAGGAAGTGCTCGCCTTCGAGCGGCAGTGGTGGAAGTACGCCGGCGCCAAGGAGCAGGCCATCCGCGAGCTCTTCGGCATGTCCGCGACCAGGTACTACCAGGTGCTGAACCAACTCATCGACAAACAAGAGGCGATCGCCGCGGACCCGATGCTGGTGAAGCGGCTGCGCAAGCTGCGGGCCGCGCGGCAGCGCAACCGGGCCGCCCGGCGACTGGGGATCGAACTGCCATGAGCCTTCTGGACGGGCTGTCACGCCCGATGAAGCTGGCCGGAGTCGCACTGATCGGGATCGCGCTGGTCGCGGCCGTCATCGGCACCACGACCGCACTGACCGGTGGCTCCGACAACACCGCCGCCCCGCCGTCGTCCTCCACCGCGCCTTCGGAGACGGGGCAGGTGCCGCCGCCGTCGTCCCCGCCGCCGTCCGAGCCGCCGAGCAGCCCGCCGCCCTCACCGAGCACGCCGCCGCCGTCGCCGAGCAGTCCCGCGCCCAGCAGCCCGGCACCGGGCCAGCCGGGCGCCACCCCCGGCCAGGACGGTGGCCAGCCTGGCGACCAGCAGGCTTCTTCCAAGTGGGTCACCGTGCGCGTCTACAACAACAGCCTGATCCACGGGCTGGCCGAGCGCGCCGGGGACGACCTCCGCAAGCAGGGCTGGAACGTCGCCGAGGTGAGCAACTACCCCTCCGGCAAGATCCCGACCACCACGGCCTACTACCGCCCCGGCACGGACGAAGAGGCCGCCGCGAAAGCACTCGGCATCACCTTCGGCATGCGGGTGGAAGCCAGGTTCGAGGGCATCCAGCAGTCCCATCCCGGAGTGATCGTGATCGTCACCAACGACTACAAGGGCGCCAGCGGCAAGGTCGGCAGCTGACCCTTCCCCACGCAGCGAAGGCCACCTTGCCTGCGTTCAACGCAGGCAAGGTGGCCTTCGCTGCATAGCGGGCAGCGGGTCAGCTCCGGTTGGCGTAGGCCTCGAGAGCGGCGAGCTGTGCCGGGTCCAGCGACGGGCGCACCGCGTCGCGGGCCGCGGCCAGGTGCGCCGCGGTGACCTCGGTGGCTTCCAGCGACTCCCGCATCGCGGTCAGCGCGGCCTCCCGGACCAGCGCCGCGCAGTCCGCCGCCGAGTACTTGTCCAAAGTGGACGCCAGCTCGGCCAGGTCCACGTCCGCGGCCAGCGGAGTGTTCTTCGCGGTGGCGCGCAGAATCGCCGCCCGCGCCTCGGCGTCCGGCGGCGGTACGTAGACCTGCCGTTCCAGCCTGCCCGGCCGCAGCAGCGCCGGATCGACCAGCTCCGGCCGGTTGGTCGCGCCGAGCACCACCACCTCGCGCATCGGCTCCACCCCGTCCAGCTCGGTGAGCAGCGCGGCCACCACCCGGTCGGCCACCCCGGAGTCGCTGGACTGTCCGCGGCGCGGGGCCAGCGCGTCGATCTCGTCCAGGAACACCAGCGCCGGCGCGGCGTCGGCGGCCCGGCGGAACAGCTCGCGCACCGCCCGCTCGGACTCGCCGACCCACTTGTCCATCAGCTCGGCGCCCTTGACCGCGAACACGTTCAGCGCCCCGGCCCCGGCCAGCGCCCTGATCAGGAACGTCTTGCCGCCACCGGGCGGCCCGTAGAGCAGCACCCCGCGCGGCGGTTCGACCCCGAGCCTGGCGAAGGAGTCCGGGTACCGCAGCGGCCACAGCACGGCCTCGGTCAGCGACTGCTTGACCTCGGTCATGTCGCCGACGTCGGCAAGGCTCAGCCCGCCGGTGGCCAGGGTGTCCGAAGTGGACATCGAGATCGGGCGCACGGTGTCCAGCGCGTCCAGCAGGTCCTGCTGGGAGATCCGGGGCTCGGCCGCCTCCCGCTGGCGCAGGGCCGCGCGGAGGGCGGCGTCCCGGCGCAGCGCGATCAGGTCCGCGGCCACGAAACCGGGCGTCCGCTCGGCGATCGCGGCCACGTCCACCCCGGCTTCCAGCGGCACCTCCCGCATCAGCACGCGGAGCAGCTCCGTGCGCAGCTTGCCGTCCGGCAGGGCCAGGGTGAGTTCCCGGTCCAGCAGATCGGCCCCGCGCAGCCGCGGGTCGGCCGACTCGGGGTGCGCGGTGGTCGCGACCACCGCGAAACCGGGCCTGGCCAGCGCGGTGCGCAGCTCCTCGAGCAGCACGGTGGCCACCGGCGGCGGCTGGGCGGACGGCAGCAGGGTGTCGATGTCGGTGATCAGCAGCAGGCCGGCGCCGTTCTCCGCGCGGGCACGGCCGATCGCCTCCCTGACCCTGGTTGCGGCCGTGTTCGGTTCGAGCACCGCGATGTTCGGCGCGGCCAGCGTCACCACCCGCACGTCCTCGGCCTTCGCCACGGCACGCACCAGCGTCGCCTTGCCGACCCCTTCCGGCCCGGAAAGCAGCACCCCGAGCCTGCTCGACGTGCCCAGCTTGGCCAGCAGCTCCGGCCGGTGGAAGGCGAGGTCGAACCACTCGCCGAGGCGCCTGGCCGCGGCCTCCGCGCCGACCAGGTCGGTCAGCGCCGGTATCGGCGTCTCCGCTTCCTCCTCCTCGACGATCTCGGCGTCGAGGTAGTCACCAGTGCCATCCGCGACGCGGGTGCTGGCGATCAGCTCGCCGGACGCGCGGCCGGGCACCGGCGGTGCGGCCTCCCCTGTCTTCGCGCCGCCGCGCCAGCTGACCACAGTGGACGGTCCGACCGCGACAGGGCCGTCCGGGTCGCTCGCGGTGACGGTGAGCAGCTCGTTGGTCCAGGTCATGCCGATCGCTGCGGACAGCTTGCCGCGCACCGCGATCGCGTCCGCGCCGGGTGCCGGGGCGAGGTCCTGCGGCAGCAGGGAGACCGCGTCGCCGACGGTGAGCACCTTGCCGATCAGCGCGAGCCGCAGGGTCTCCGGGCTGAGCGAGATCGAAGCCAGCCGCGAACCGGCGACGGTCACCGTCTTCGCCGCGGTCACGTCGACCGGGCTCACCACGATCTCGGCCCCTTCGGCGACCCCGAGGTTGGACATCGTCACGTCGTCGACCAGCACCACCCCGGTGGTTCCGCCACCCGCTGCCGGGGCGGCCAGCGCGGCGCTGCCACGGGCGCCGGTGAGCCGCACCGCGTCCCAGGCACGCAGGCCGAGCGCGTCCAGCACTTCGGGGTGCAGGCGCACCACCCCGCGCCTGGTGTCCACTGCGGAGGGAGTGTGCCGGACGGTCAGCGTGATCTGCGGGGAAGTCACGCCGCCCACCCTAGCGAGCCGCCCCACCACGTCGTGAGTGAAAAGCGTTGCCCTGGCAACACTTTTCACTCACGACCGTTGACCTGCGGAAACGTCGGTCATTCGTCGCCGCGGTGGCGCAGGCCGGTGCGGCGCCAGGTGCGGCGGCGGGAGCCGCGGTCGCCCGTCTTCGGGTCGGCGGAGTAGGTGCGCGTGCTGCGGGCGACGTGGTCGGTGTGCCCGTTGCGCGGCAGCCGGACCGCGCGCCTGGCGGCACCGGCCGCGCCCGCGACCCGGCGGCTCAGCGGCCGGCGCAGCCCGAGCCGGCGCTGGCTCCGCGCCCGGCGGATCGCCCGGCGCTCGCGCGGCGGTACGTCCCACGCCTCCGGGTGGCCGGCCAGCCAGCGGTAGCGGTACACCGCGTAGGGCACGTGGGCCAGGTACAGCACCAGCGCGATGGCCAGCGCGGTCAGCGGGTACTGGATGATCGCCGCGGCCAGCAGGCCGACGCCGACCAGCAGCGGGGCCGCCGCCTTGGCCGGCACCTTGACGGTCTTCAGCGACAGGGTCGGGATCCGGCTGATCAGCAGCGCCGCGATGGCCACCGTCCACACCCAGACCACCGGCTGCGACGACCACCAGCCCTCACCGAACTCGGTGGTGATGATCAGCGGCAGCAACGCGAGCAGCCCGCCGGCCGGTGCCGGCACGCCGACGAAGAACTCGTTGGCGTACGGCGGCTGCTCGGTGTCGTCGAGCAGCGTGTTGAACCGGGCCAGCCGCAGGATCATGCAGACCGCGAAGATCAGCGCGGCGACCCAGCCGACCCGCTCGCCGTCCGCGTGCCAGATGTAGAGCACCAGCGCCGGTGCCACGCCGAAGGAGATCGCGTCGGCCAGCGAGTCCAGCTCGGCGCCCATCTTCGAGGTCGCGTCCAGCAGCCTGGCGATCCGGCCGTCCAGGCTGTCCAGCACCGCCGCCACCCCGATCGCGCCGATCGCCAGCCACCACTGCTTGTTCAGCGCGAACTGGGCGGCGGACAGGCCCGAGCACACCGCGAGCACGGTGATGGCGTTCGGCAGCAGCCGGACACTGGGCGTGACGCGGGACATGGACTCAACCCTTCGAGTCGGACACGGCGGGCAGTTCGGCGATCGGAGTCTCGCCGCCGATGGTGCGCTGGCCCTTGCTGACCAGCACCTCGCTGCCGGGCGGCAGGTAGAGGTCGACCCGGGAGCCGAACCGGATCAGGCCGTAGGTGGCGCCGGCCGCCACCGCCTCGCCCTCGCTGGCCTGGCAGACGATCCGCCGCGCGACCAGCCCGGCGATCTGCACGACGACAAGGTCGTGGCCGTCTTCGGTGCGCAGCAGCACGGAATTGCGCTCGTTGTCGTCGCTGGCCTTGTCCAGGTCGGCGGAGAGGAACTTGCCCGGCCGGTAGGCGATCCGCTGGATCACCCCGGTCGCCGGCACGCGCTGGACGTGCACGTCGAACACGGAAAGGAAGATGCTGACCCGCATCCGCGGCTCGGCGGGCAGCCCGAGCTCGGGCGGCGGGGTGGCCTCTTCGATCAGCGAGACCAGCCCGTCCGCGGCGGCCAGTGCCAGCCCGCTCCTGGCCGGCGGCACCCGGCGCGGCTCGCGGAAGAAGGCGGCGGTGGCCACGGTGGCAAGGCCGGCCAGCGCGCCGAGCGGCTTGGACAGCCGGCGCAGCAGCAGGGTGGCCGCGGCGCCGCCGAGCACGAACGGCCGGCCGGCCGGGTGCATGGGCGGCAGGGTCTCGCGGGCCAGTTGCACGGCGTGGGTGACTGGGTTGGTCGTGCCGTTCGCGGGCGACCGGGTGGCGCTCATCTGTTCGGGGTTCCCCGTTGTCAGGTCCTTGGCGGAGGTGATCACCCGGCGGCGCATCAGGTGCCGCCGGCTCGTGCGCGCCCACGCTACCGCGACCCGGCGAGGGTGCGGGTGCCGGAGCCCAGCATCCCCCTCCCGGCTGCTGGGCTCCGGCGTACCGCTGTCACCACCCCCGCGGCCGTCCGGTCGCGGCGCTCCCCTTTCAAGTGGTCACGTGTCAAAGACGCCTGCTCTGGGTACTCCTTACGCGGTGACTCTGTTTTCTCCCTCGACTGAGCAACCCTCACCCGGGGGAGGCTCGGTAACAGACAGTCACTCTGGCCGATGCACTACGTGGTAAGTGCAGGAAGGGGCTGTCGTGAGCGCCGTCATGGAGGCTCCGAACGACCGCCTGGAAGAGTTCTTCCAGGCCTGGCGACGGGACGTGGACAGTGAGCCGATGCCGGAACTGATCGATCTGGGGACCGCGTTGCACGTGCTCGGCCTGGCGAAACGGGCGGGTGCACCCCCGACCGGCGCACCCGCCCGGTCGCGGTCATGGGAACGGTGGGGGGAACGGCGAGTTTAGTACGCCTGCCCCAGATTAGTCACCAGCCGTGAGTCAAAAGTTACAAACGGTCACGTGACTGCCTGTGGTCGCGCCGGCCGCCGAGCACCAGCCTGAGCAGCGCGAGCAGCACGACCGCGCCGAGCACGGCCACCCCGAAACTGGGGAAGTCGAAGTCGAAGGTCTTCTCCTTGCCGGTGGCCAGCCGGTAGATCAGCCCGCCGAGCGCGGCACCGACCACGCCGACGAGCACGCTGAACAGGCAGCCGCGGCGGCGGTCCCGGCCGCCGATCAGCAGGTTCGCCGCCCAGCCTGCCAGCGCGCCGAACACGATCCAGGAGAAGAAGCCCATGGCCACAGGCTAGAACCTCTGCGGACTCCTAAAGCAGCAGCACGCCGACCTCGTCACCCTTGTCCACCGATGTGGTGTCCTCGTCCAGCACGATAAGGCAGTTGGCCTGGGTGAACGCGGCCAGCAGGTGCGAGCCCGGGCCACCGCGCGGGCCGACGATGCCGGTCACCTGGCCGTCCTCGTGCCAGTAGAAACCGCGCCGGAACTGACGTTTGCCCGCCGGTGAGCGCATCGACTCGGTCAGCCTGGCCGGCACCCGCCGCCGGTCCACGTCCCGGTGGCCCAGCACGGTGAGCAGCGCCGGTCGGAGGAATGCCTCGAACGAGACCAGCACGCTGACCGGGTTGCCGGGCAGGGTCACCACCGGCGTGTCGTGCCAGCGCCCGCAGCCCTGCGGCCCGCCCGGCTGCACGGCGACCTTGGCGAAGGTCACCCCGGCCCCGGTCAGCGCGTCCTTGACCACCTCGTAGGCGCCGGCGCTCACCCCGCCGGAGGTCACCATCAGGTCGGCCTCGGCGAGTTTCGGCTCCACCGCGGCCCGGAACTCGGCCACGTCGTCGGCCACGCTGCGCACGATCTCCACCCGGCAGCCGAGCGAGCGCAGCGCGGCGGCCAGCATCACGCTGTTGGACTCGAAGATCTGGCCGTGCCGCAGCTCGCCGGGCGGGGTCACCAGCTCGGTGCCGGTGGAGACCACCAGCACCCGCGGCGGCACCCGCACCGGCAGCCGGTCCAGCCCGACCGCGGCCGCGAGACCGAGCTGCGCCGGGCCGAGCACGCTGCCTTCGGCCAGCGCGATGGTGCCGCGGACGACGTCCTCACCGGTGCGCCGCACGTGCGCGCCGGGCGTGCTGGCTTCGCTGATCCGGACGCGGCTGGTGCCGCCGTCGGTGCGTTCCACCATCACCACGCTGTCCGCGCCGGGCGGCATCGGCGCACCGGTCATGATCCGGTGCGCGGTGCCCGGCAGCAGGACCGGGATGTCCATCCGGCCGGCCGGGATGTCCTCGGCCACCGGCAGCTCCACCGGCCGCTCCGGCGCGGCGTCGGTCACGTCCACCGAACGGACCGCGTAACCGTCCATCGCGGAGTTGTCGAACGGCGGCAGGGAAACCCCGGCGTGCACGTCCTCGGCCAGCACCAGCCCGGCACAGTCCGCGAGGGGCAGTTCGGCGACAACGGCGCTGTCCAGCAGCTCGGTGACGGTGGCACGGTACTCATCGACGGAGATCACGCGGAACATCCTCGCTCACTCACCCCGGCGTGCAACACTCTCCGGGCGCACAGGCCGTTCAGGGGAGAGGTTCATGCAGGTCCGTATCCGCCACCAGCCGTCGTTCGCCGTGGCCAGGCTGATGCTCCAGCCCGGTGAGCCGGCTCAGGTCGAGTCGGGGGCGATGCTCGCGACGAGCTACGGGGTCCACGTCCAGTCGCAGTCGCAGGGCGGCGTGATGAAGGGCCTCGGGCGCGCCTTCCTCAGTGGCGAGTCGTTCTTCATCTCCACCTACACGGCACCGCAGAACGGCGGCTGGGTGGACGTGGCCGCGAACCTGCCCGGCGACCTGCAGGTGCTCAACCTGGACGGCCGCACCGGCTGGTGCGTGACAAGGGGCTCCTGGCTGGCCTCCTCGCACGGCGTGCAGACGGAGACCCGCTGGGGCGGTTTCGGCAAGCTCTTCGGCGGCGAAGGCGGCTTCCTCACCCACGCCACCGGACAGGGCCAGCTGGTGGTCGCCTGCTACGGCGCGCTGGAGGCGGTCACCCTGCAGCCCGGCGAGATGATCACCATCGACTCCGGGCACGTGGTGGCTTACGCGGACACCGTGCAGTCGCAGACCCGCAAGGTCGCCTCCGGCATGATCCAGTCGCTGAAGAGCGGTGAAGGACTCGTGTTCGACTTCGCCGGACCGGGCCAGGTGCTGACCCAGACCCGCAACCCGTCCGGCCTCGCCGCCTGGGTGATCGCCCAGGTACCGGCGCGCTGACGACGGGGAGAAGCGCAGTGGAGGTGCACACCCGGCACACGCCCGCGTTCGGGGTGGCCCGCGTGGTGCTGCGGCCGGGTGAGGCGGTGCAGGCCGGCCCGGACACCATGCTGGCGACCAGTTTCGGGGTGACCGAGGTGTCCGCGTCCCGTGGCGGGATCCGCGCGCAGGGCAAGCCGGGGCCCTCGGTGTTCACCGCCCCGGCCGAGGGCGGCTGGATCGACCTGGCCCCGGCCGGCGCCGGTGATGTCTACCCGCTGGAGTTCGACGGCAAGACCGGCTGGTGCGTGGCCAAGGACGCGTTCCTGGCCAGGCCGGCCACGGTCCGCACGGACCACGGCTGGCCGGGGTTGCAGGCATTGTTCGGCGGGGACTCCGGTTTCCTCGAGCACTACAGCGGGGTCGGCCCGCTGCTGCTGGCCTGCGCCGGCCCGGTGGACGCGTTCAAGCTGGGCGCGCGCGAGGTGATCACGCTGCGGCCCGGCTTCCTGCTCGCCTACCCGGACACCGTGCAGTGCCGGTTGCGCGCGGTCGACCCGTCCGGCCCGCAGTCGGTGCGCACCGGCGAGGGGCTGGTGCTCGACTTCGCCGGCCCCGGCACCGTGCTGGTGCAGGCCCGCAAGGCCTGACTTTCAGCGCAAATGGGGCATTGCTGAGGCCCGTTCTTCGGGTAGCGTGATCGAAGATTTTGCCGGTCGCAAGGAGGACGCCGTGGCTGTCGGCACGGTCAAGTGGTTCAACTCGGAAAAGGGCTACGGGTTCATCGAATCCCCGGAAGGCCCGGATGTGTTCGTGCACTACTCGGCCATCCAGTCGGACGGGTTCCGCACCCTCGACGAAGGGGACCGGGTGGAGTTCGAAGTGCAGGCCGGCCGGGACGGCCGCAGCCAGGCCGCGGACGTGCGGAAGGTATAAGCCCCGTCGCGATAAGCACCAACCCCCAGCGGCCCCGGAACAGCGGGCGTTAGGCTGCGCAGCGTGACAGGCGATGTGTCGGGGGACCTCACCGGTCGCCGGCTCGGCAACTACCGCATTGACGGTGTGCTGGGCAAGGGCGGCATGAGCGTGATGTACAAGGCCACCGACGTGCGTCTCGGGCGCAAGGTGGCGCTGAAGGTGATCGGCGATCACCTCGGCGCCGACGCCGAGTTCCGGGAACGGTTCGTCGACGAGGCCCGCAACACCTCCGCGATCGACCATGCCAACGTGGTGCCGCTCTACGACTTCGGCGAGCTCGACGGCATGCTCTACATCGCCATGCGGCTGGTCGACGGGCCCGATCTGGCGAGCTTGATCGGGGGCAGCCCGATGGCCCCGGACCGCGCGCTCAAGCTGCTCGACCAGGTCGCCGACGCGCTGGACAGCCTGCACAGCCGCGGACTGGTGCACCTCGACGTCAAACCGGCCAACGTGCTGGTCACCTCGCGCGAGTCCGCCCGCGAGCACGTCTACGTCGCCGACTTCGGGCTGACCAGGCGGGGCGCCACCGGGCACCGCACCAGGGGTGGGGACTTCCTCGGCTCGCCGACCTACGCCGCGCCGGAGCACCTGCGCGGCGAGCCGCTGGACGGTCGCACCGACCAGTACGCGCTGGCCTGCGTGCTCTACGCCTGTCTCACCGGCAACCCGCCCTACCAGGGTGACGTGCCGGCCGTGATCAAGGGCCATCTCGGTGGCGAGCCGTTGTCGGTGGCTCGCGCCGGTGGGCTGCCGCCCGCGATCGACGAGGTCATCCGCAAGGGCATGGCCAAGAACCCGACCGACCGCTACAGCGGCTGCGGGGAGCTGATCGCGGCCGCCCGCCAGGCGATCGCGCGGCCGGAACCGCAGGCCGCCGGGGGTGCCGGCCACCCGGTGCAACACGGAGAGGGCGGCCAGATGCATCCGTACGGGCAGCAGCCGGGCAATCCGCAGTTCGGCCACGGCCAGCCGGGTCAGCAGCCCCAGCCGGGACAACAGCAGCCCCAGCCGGGGCAGGGCCAGTACCGGCCCGCGCCGGGCTATCCGCAGCAGGGACCGCAGCAGGGACCGCCGCCGGGCTACGGCGGGCCCCCGCCGGGTTTCGGCACGCCGCCGCACGGCCAGCCGCAGCAGGGACCGCCGCCCGGTTACCGCCCACCGCCGGCCGACCCGGTCCGGGTCCGCCCGCCCGCCCCGGCCAGCGGGGCCGGCGCGTTCTCCAAGGGCAAGAGCAGCGGCACGAAATGGGTGTGGATCGCGATCGCCGCCGTGGTGGTGGTCGGCGCGGTGATCACGGTCATCCTGCTGATGAGCGGGGGCGACGACAAGCCTGCTCCTTCGACGCCGAACAGCCCGGCTCCGGAAATCCCGGTCGGACCGGGCGGCTCGCAGCCGAACACGCCTTCCGCGCCTCGTTCGAACAACCCGCCGCCCACCTCGATTCCGATCAGGCCCTCCAGCTGAGCGGTGCTGACCAGGGCTTCTTGCACTCGCAGACGGAGAGTGCTAAAACCGGGGTTAGCACTCGGCACCGTCGAGTGCCAAGCGAATGATCACCGATCGTTCGCTTGAAGGTCGGGACGGTGAGGCTGCACTGTCCGGGGGGAACCCGGTGGTGAAGTCGTCCGTCGCGGGCACCGAGCCTGGCCGAGGACGTGTCCTGCTGCCCCAGCCGTTTCGCGGGGGCAGCGCCCAATACCGGAGGACCACACCGCAATGGCCAAACTGATCGCGTTCGACGAGGACGCCCGCCGTGGTCTTGAGCGCGGCCTGAACACCCTCGCCGAAGCCGTCAAGGTGACGCTTGGCCCTCGTGGCCGCAACGTCGTGCTCGAAAAGAAGTGGGGCGCGCCGACCATCACCAACGACGGTGTCTCCATCGCCAAGGAGATCGAGCTCGAGGACCCGTGGGAGAAGATCGGGGCCGAGCTCGTCAAGGAAGTTGCCAAGAAGACCGACGATGTCGCTGGTGACGGCACTACCACCGCCACCGTGCTGGCCCAGGCTCTCGTCCGCGAGGGTCTGCGCAACGTCGCCGCCGGTGCCGACCCCATCGCACTCAAGCGCGGGATCGAGCAGGCCGTCGAGGCCGTCACCGAGCAGCTGCACAAGGCCGCCGTGCAGATCGAGACCAAGGAGCAGATCGCTGCTACCGCCTCGATCTCCGCCGCCGACCGCACCATCGGTGAGCTGATCGCCGAGGCGCTGGACAAGGTCGGCAAGGAAGGCGTCGTCACCGTCGAGGAGAGCAACACCTTCGGCCTCGAGCTCGAGCTCACCGAGGGTATGCGCTTCGACAAGGGCTACATCTCCGGTTACTTCGTGACCGACCCGGAGCGTCAGGAAGCCGAGCTGGAGGACCCCTACGTCCTGCTGTACGGCTCGAAGATCTCCAACGTCAAGGACGTGCTGCCGCTGCTGGAGAAGGTCATCCAGTCCGGCAAGCCGCTGCTGATCATCGCCGAGGACGTCGAGGGCGAGGCGCTGGCCACCCTGGTCGTCAACAAGATCCGCGGCACCTTCAAGTCCGTGGCCGTCAAGGCCCCCGGCTTCGGTGACCGCCGCAAGGCGATCCTGCAGGACATCGCCACCCTCACCGGTGGCCAGGTGATCAGCGAGGACGTCGGTCTCAAGCTGGAGAACGCCGACCTGTCGCTGCTGGGCCGGGCCCGCAAGGCCGTCATCACCAAGGACGAGACGACCATCGTCGAAGGTGCCGGCGACGCGGACCAGATCCAGGGCCGGGTCAACCAGATCCGCGCGGAGATCGAGAACTCGGACTCCGACTACGACCGCGAGAAGCTCCAGGAGCGCCTGGCGAAGCTGGCCGGCGGCGTGGCCGTCATCAAGGCCGGTGCCGCCACCGAGGTCGAGCTCAAGGAGCGCAAGCACCGCATCGAGGACGCGGTGCGCAACGCCAAGGCCGCCGTCGAGGAGGGCATCGTCGCCGGTGGTGGCGTGGCTCTGCTCCAGGCTGCCGAGACCGCCTTCGCCGGCCTCAAGCTCGAGGGCGACGAGGCGACCGGTGCCAACATCGTGAAGGTTGCGGTTGAGGCTCCGCTCAAGCAGATCGCGGTCAACGCCGGCCTCGAAGGCGGCGTTGTGGTGGAGAAGGTCAAGGGTCTGCCCCAGGGGCACGGCCTGAACGCCGCCACCGGCGTGTACGAGGACCTGCTGGCGGCCGGTGTGCCGGACCCGACCAAGGTCACCCGTTCCGCGCTGCAGAACGCCGCTTCCATCGCGGCGCTGTTCCTGACCACCGAGGCCGTTGTGGCCGACAAGCCGGAGAAGGCGTCCGCGGCTCCCGCGGGCGACCCGTCCGGTGGCATGGGTGGCATGGACTTCTGAGTTCAGTCGGCGAAAAGCCCGGATGCGCACTCCGCGCATCCGGGCTTTTCGTTTTCGCGCCCCCGGTGTTCCCGGCCGGCCGGTCACCAGCACCCCCAGTACGGTGATGTCCGCCCCTCGCGCTGACGGGCGGTCAGCCGGTCTCGTCCTCCGGCATCAGGATCCAGCAGGCCGCGTAGATCAGCACCGGCGTGCCGATGCCGAAGATGGTGGCCGCCACCAGCAGGATCCGCAGTAGCGCGGCGTCCACGCCGAGCATCTTGGCCCAGCCGCCGCACACCCCGGCGACCATCTTGTCGCTGGAGCTCCGGCGAAGCTTCTTCTTGGTTTCCGGGGAGTACACGTTGTTCGTCATGGCTCAATGCTCGCCCGCCGGGCGGCATGGTCACATCCGGGAACGACCCGGAACGAACCCCGAGGTTCACCCCTGAGGTTTGCCTCCCAATGGACCTTTTGTGTCGCTAACTAACCGGTCTAGCTTGTGATCAGGCTGGGTCTGACACGGAGGTGGGCTATGCGGGTTCGGTTCAGACGTGCGGGACTGTTCGCCGGGCTGGTGGCGATGGCGGCGGGCGGCCTGACCGCCACCGCCGCGGCGCAACCGGCGCCGGGTGGATCGGAGGCCGTTTCACTGGTGCGGGTCAGCACCCCGACCGACGCGGAGGCGAACCGGCTGGCCGCCACCGGCGCGGACGTGGCGGAGCATCGCGGCCCGAACTACCTGGACGTCTACGCGCACGGCCAGGCCGACCTCCAGCGCCTCACCGCGGCCGGTTTCGGCTACTCCGTGGTGGTCGGCGACCTGGTGGCGCACACCAGGAAGCTGCTCGCCGAGGACGAGGCCAGGGCACGCGTCCTGGCGCCGTCGCCGTTGCCGACCGGGCGCAACACCTACCGCACCTACGCCGACTACGGCACCGAGCTGGCCGGGCTGGCGGCGGAGCGGCCCGACCTGGTTCGTCCCATCGACCTGCCGCACAAGTCCTTGCTGGGCAAGAAGATTCCCGCCGTCGAGATCGGCCGTGCCGTGGCGGTCGACGACGGCAGGCCGGTGTTCCTGCTGGTGGGCACCCACCACGCACGCGAGTGGCCGACCGCCGAGATCGCCATGGAGTTCGCCACCGAACTGGTCCGGGGCGAAGGCGAGGACCCGAGGATCACCGGGCTGCTGTCCCAGGCGCGGATCATCGTGGTGCCGGTGGTGAACGCGGACGGCTACGACATCTCCCGCAGCTACATCACCGAGTACAAGCGCAAGAACTGCCGCGTCACCGACGGCGCCGTGCCCACCCCCGCCCAGTGCGCGGACGCGGACAACGCGCAGCTCGGTGTGGACCTCAACCGGAACTACGGCGGGAACTGGGGCGGTTCCGGCGCCAGCACCAGCCTGACCAGCCAGACCTACCGCGGTGCCGGCCCGTTCTCCGAGCCGGAGGTGCGCAACGTGGTCGAGCTGGCCTCCACCCGCCAGGCCACCTCGGTGCAGAGCCTGCACAACTACGGTGCGCTGGTGCTGCGCCCACCGCAGCAGGCGGCCACCCCGCTGACCGCCGACGAGACCGCCTACTCGGCCATCGGCGGACGGCTCGGCGAGGCCAGCGGCTACCGCAGCATCCCGTCGTACCAGCTCTACGACACCAGCGGCAGCACCGGCGAATGGTCGTACTTCACCACCGGCGGCTTCGGTTTCGAGTTCGAGCTCGGCGGCGACAACTTCCACATCCCCTACCAGCAGGGCGTGATCGACCAGTACTTCGGCACCGGTTCGGTGACCAACGCGCAGGGCGGCGTGCGCGAGGCGCTGCTGCGCCAGTTCGGGGTTGCGGCGGACCGCGGCTACCACTCGGTGCTCACCGGGAACGCGCCCGCCGGCGCGAAGCTGAGCGTGCAGAAGACCTTCACCCAGTACACCGCGCCGGTGCAGCGGCCGGACGGCAGCAGCGGCCCCCGGCTGCCGTTCACCAGCAGGCTGAGCTCGTCGATGACCGCGCCAGCCGGCACGTTCAGCTGGGACGTGAACCCGTCGATCCGGCCGGACCGCACCGGGCACACCATCGCGGAGAACTGGACGCTGAAATGCGCGAAGCCGGACGGTACGGTGCTGCAGACCGTGCAGGTGCAGGTGGCACGCGGCGAACGCGTGTCCGTGGACCTCGGCAGGTGTCGGGCGAAATGGGGTAGTTGATGCGATCGAAGTTCGCCGCGGCCGGGCTGGTGCTGCTGGCGGTGCTGGGTTTCGGCACCGCCAGCGCGGGCACCGATTCCTCTGGCGGGCCGCGCAGCAGGCTGGATCTGGTGCTGCAGCGCGGTGAGGTGAAGGTGTGCAGCACCGGGGACTACCGGCCGTTCACCTACCTGGACCCGGCCACCGGGCAGTGGAGCGGGATCGACCTGGAGCTGGCCGCCGACCTGGCGCAGCGGCTCGGCGTCCGGGCGACCATCGTGCCGACCACCTGGAAGACCCTGATGGACGACCTCGGCCGCAAGTGCGACCTTGGCATGGGCGGGATTTCGGTGACCCTGGACCGGGCGAAGGCGGGTTTCTTCAGCGAGCCGTACCTGCGGGACGGCAAGACCCCGATCACCCGTTGCGAGAACGCCGGGCGGTTCCAGACACTGGCCCAGATCGACCAGCCGGGCGTGCGCGCGATCGTCAACCCCGGCGGCACGAACGAGCAGTTCGCGGACGCCAACCTGAAGCAGGCCACCATCGTGCGGCATCCGGACAACAACACGATTTTCCAGGAGGTCATCGCCGGCAGGGCGGACCTGATGATCACCGACGCCACCGAGACGCGGTGGCAGGCCAAACAGCATCCGGAGCTGTGCGCGGTGCACCCGGACCAGCCGTTCACCTTCTCGGAGAAGGCCTATCTGCTGCCGCGCGGGGACGTGGTGCTGCAGGAGTGGGTCGACCAGTGGCTGCACCTGGCCCTCAACGACGGCACCTTCACCCGCATCACCACCCCCTGGCTCGGCTGACCCGCACGAGCCCAACGTGACGTTTGGCTCGTTCTATTGGCCAAACGTCACGTTGGGCCGTTTCCGTGCGCGGCCAGCCGGACGCGGTCGAGGCGGGTGAGCCACCAGGTGCGGGCGGGTTCGCCCGCCGCCACCGCGTCGATCAGGTCCGGCTCGGGCGCGCGTTCCGGCACCGGCAGGTAACCGTCCACAGGGGACAGTGACTGGGTGCTGACATCGCCTTCCAGCAAGGAGATCGTGCCGAGCCCGCAGGCGAAATCCAGCTCCGGGATGGCGCCGGCCAGTGCCAGTTCGGCGGCGAGGCCGACACTGGACTCCACCGCCGAGGACACCACGCACGGCAGCCCGCAGGCCTCGGCGACCTCCAGCGCGCGGCGCACCCCGCCCAGCGGCGCGGCCTTCAGCACCGCGATGTCCGCGGCCCCGGCCACCGCCACCCGCAACGGGTCCTCGGCGCGGCGGATCGACTCGTCCGCGGCGATCCGCACGTCCACCCGGCGTCGCACCGCGGCCAGCTCCTCGATCGTGACGCACGGCTGCTCGACGTACTCCAGCCCTTCGGCGGCCCGGTCCAGGTCGCCGATCGCGGCCACCGCGGCGTCCACGTCCCACGCGGTGTTGGCGTCCACCCGGATCGCCCCGGTGGACCCGAGCGCGGCCCGCACCGCGGCGACCCGGTCGCAGTCGTCGGACGCCGAGGAGCGCGGGTCGGCCACCTTCACCTTCGCGGTCCGGCAGCCCGAGGCGGCGACCAGTTCGTAGGCGCGTTCCGGGGTGACCACCGGCACCGTGGTGTTCACCTCCACCCGGCTGCGCACCGGGGCGGGCCAGCCGAGTTCGGCGGCCTCCATCGCGGCGGCCAGCCAGGGCGCGCACTCGGTGTCGGTGTAGTCGCTGAACGGGCAGAACTCGCCCCAGCCGGCCGCGCCGCGGATCAGCACACCCTCCCGGACCGTGATCGCCCGGAACCGGTCTCGCATGCCGATGGCGTAGACGTGCATGGGGCGAGCTTAGGCGCCTGCCGTCGGATGTTTCGGACCAGCCGGGCGCCGGGTACACCCCGTCCGGAACCAAGATCGAAGGGAGTGTTGGCCGTGCCGGACACTTTGGCCGGACGTCGCGTCGCTTTTCTGGTCGCGCCGGAGGGAATCGAGCAGGTCGAGCTGACCGAGCCGTGGCAGGCGGTCAAGGACGCCGGTGGCGTGCCGGAGCTGGTGTCCACCGACTCGGGCAAGGTGCAGGCCTTCAACCACCTGGACAAGGCGGACACTTTCGAGGTGGACAAGGTGGTCACCGATGTTTCCGCCGACGACTACGACGCGCTGGTGCTGCCGGGCGGCGTGGCGAACCCGGACCACCTGCGCACGGTGCCCGCGGCGGTGCGCTTCGCGGGCGACTTCTTCGCCCAGCGGAAGCCGGTGGCCGCGATCTGCCACGCGCCGTGGACCCTCATCGAGGCCGACGTGGTGCGGGGCCGCCGAATGACCTCCTGGCCGAGCCTGCAAACCGACCTGCGCAACGCCGGCGCCGAATGGGTCGACGAGCAGGTCGTGGTGGACTCCGGTTTCGTCACCAGCCGCAACCCCGGTGACCTGCCCGCTTTCTGCGCCAAGCTGGTGGAAGAGGTCGCCGAGGGCAAGCACCGGGCGCAGGCCCGCAGCGCCTGAGGCCTACCGGCGGACCAGCACCTGGTCCAGGGACTTCCGCCGGATGTCCGGCACCACGCAGTCCTCGGCGGGGTAGCCGACCGGGATCACCGCGAACGCCTTCTCGTTGCGCGGCCGGTCGAGCACCTCGCCGAGAAAGCGCATCGGGGACGGGGTGTGCGTGAGCGCGGCCAGGCCGGCCACGTGCAGCGAGGTGAGCAGCATGCCGACCGCGATGCCCACCGACTCGTCCACGTAGTAGTGCTTGTGCGTGCTGCCGTCCTCTTCGAGGTAGTACCGCTGCTGGAAGACCACGATCAGATAGGGCGCGTCGGTGAGGTGCGGCTTGTCCGCGTCCGTGCCAAGCGGCCGCAGCGCGGAGAGCCACTCCTCGCCCAGCCTGCCCTGGTAGGAGATCCGTTCTTCTTCCTCGGCCGCTGCCCTGATCTGCTTGCGCAGGCCGGGGTCCTCGACCAGCACGAAGGTCCACGGCTGCTGGTGCGCGCCGCTGGGCGCGGTGGACGCGGTCGCGATGGCGTCCAGCACCACCTGCTCGGGCACCGGTTCGGTGGAGAACATGCGCACCGTGCGCCGGGCCTCCATCCGCTGCCGCAGGTCCGCGGAGTTGCGGAGTGACTCTTCGGCCGGCATCCGGGCCGGGCGGTAGGGCACCGGCTGATACGGCTCGCCGTAGATGGGCGCCCATTCACCGGCTGGCTGTGAGGTCGTCATAGCGGCGATTGTGGCAACGGCAAACTCCCGGCGAAAGGGTATGCGCCCGATTGCCGGAACCTGGCGTCCGTTCAGCGGACACCCTCCGGGCCGGTGCCGACCAGCTCCGCCAGCGTCATGGCGTCGCCCGGCGCCTTCACCTTGATGTCGTTGTCGAAGTAGACGAACACGTCCTGGTGTTGCTTGCCGGCCCAATGCTCGACCTTCGCTGCCCACTTCTTCAGCGCGCTCTTCGGGTACCCGCTCGCGTACAGCTCCTCATCTCCGTGCAGCCGGACGTACATCAGGTCCGAGGTGACCGCCTCGAGCTGCGGCCAGGTGCCGGCGGAATCGGCAACGACCAGGGCGATTCCGTTGTCCCGCAAGAGTTTCCTGCACTCGTCGGTATCGAAACTGGGGTGCCGCACCTCCAGTGCGTGCCGGACCGGCCGGTTCCTTCCCGCCTCGGTATGGGGCTCTCCCTTCAGTTTGCCGTCGTGCCGCCGAGCCAGCTTCGCGGCTTCCTTGGTGTTCCGGGGCAGCAGCCCGAAGAACTCGGTGAGCCGATCCGGGTCGAACTCCAGCCGTGGCGGCAGCTGCCACAGCATCGGCCCGAGCTTCTCGCCCAGCGCGAGCACACCCGAGGCGAAGAAGTTGGCCAGCGGCACCTCGCAGTCCCGCAACCGCTTCAGATGCGTGATGAACCGCCCGCCCTTCACCGCGAACACGAAGTCCTCGGGGGTCTGCTCGAACCAGCCGCGGTAGCGCTCCGGTCGTTGCAGCGAGTAGAACGAGCCGTTGATCTCGACCGTGTTCACCCGGCGCGACAGGTACTCCAGCTCCCGCCGCCGGACGAGGCCCTTGGGGTAGAAGGTGCCCCGCCACGGCGGGTAGAGCCAGCCCGACGTACCGACTCGTTTCTCCGCGATCGCCGGTCACCTCCCTTTGTCGGAGGGATACCCGCTCAGTCCCAGCTGAAGCGCCAGTGCCGCCGGTGCACCAGCCCGCCGGCGAACTCGCGCAGGTTGCCGGGCTGCCCGGTGAAGCTGGGCAGGCTGAACGCGCGGTGCTCGGCCGCCACCACCAGCGCCCTGCCCTGGTTCCGCGGCGGCGCCGAGACGGACAGCTCCAGCCGGTCGAAGCCGAGCACGATCAGCGTGGCGCCGAACCGGTCCTCCCAGCTGCGCAGCACCGAGGAGAGCTCGGCGACCTGGTCGGTCGACTTGATCATGCCGGTCCAGCCGAGCAGCGCGGGGATGTCGGCGGGCCGCTCGGTGTGCACCAGCCCGAGCCGGTGCGGACCGCGGGCGGCCAGCACCGACCCGGTGTTGCCCGCCTCCGCGAGCGGGTCGTCCTGCCGGCGGCCCGCCCGCCTCGCCAGCCCGGGGAACCCGTTGGTGAACGGGCGCAGGCAGGGGCCGCCGCAGCAGAGCGGGTCCCACCAGCGGGTCAGCACCTCGGCCGGGTCCGCGGCCTCGATCCGGTGCTCGGCCGGGGCGAGTCGGCCCCGATCGTCGATCCAGTCCTCGCCGTTCTCGGCGAACCGCGGGTCGTGCGGGATCAGCACCGGCCACAGCCCGGACCGCTCGTAGCCGGCCACGCAGGCCCGGTACTGCGCCGGATCGGCCAGATTCTCGTCCGACACCCATAGCCTGCCGTGCCAGCGGCCGGCCGGCAGGGAGGCTTCGGGCAGCGGGGTTTCCCAGTGCAGCGGCAGGACGGTCATGGTGCCCCCTTACTCGATGTTCGCCAACGCGTTCGAACACTAGTTCGAGGGTACGACAGTTTCCGTTAGCTTGTCGCGGCGATGTGCCGGATGAATTCGGCGAGCAGCCGGAGGCGCTGCTCGGCGAGCTCGGCCGGGAGGAAGACCGGCGCGAAGATCGCTTCGCCGTCGAAGGTGCTCAGCGCGGTGAACAGCAGCCCGAGCCGGGTGTGCTCGGTGAGCTCCTTGCGCACCGGGATGCTCAGCGCGGCGGCCGCGATCTCGGCGCCGTACCGCTCGACCGTGGGCGCCAGCCGGATGCGCAGTTCGTCGTCGGTGCGGGCCGCGACCACCAGCTCGTACCAGACCGCGCTGGTCGGGGATCTGGTCGCGGACCGCAGTAGCTGGAGCAGTTGGACGATCGACCCGACGTCGGTCAGGTCGACGGTCGCGCCGGTCAGCCGGGAGGTCACCTCGCGGACCTGCCGGTGGCCGGCCTCTTCGGCGGCCGCCACGATGACGTCCAGCCTGGTGTCGAAGTGGCGGAACAGCCCGCCGTGCGAGAGCCCGGCGCGCCGGGTGATCTCCTGGATCGTGGTGCGGGCGTAACCCACGTCGCCGATCGCTTCGATGGTGCCTTCGATCAGTTTGGCCACGGTGTTCTCGCGGCGGGACTGCTGGGTGCGCCGCGGGGCGGGGTCGTGCTGGGTCACGTCGTCCTCGGGTGTTGTCAGGGGCTTGTCGTCACGATACGGTTCGACCCGCGTTAGCGAGTGATCGATCGCAATCTAATTGTCACCTCACCGTCGAGGAGTGCCAATGCGCCGGGTTCTGACCGTTTTCGCCGCGGCGCTGGCCGCCGCCGCACTGACCGCGCCGGCCGCCTCGGCCGCGCCGGAGTTCGCGTCGTATGTCGCGCTCGGCGACTCGTACACCTCCGGGTCGCTGATCCCGAACCAGGTCGACCTGCTCTGCACCCGATCCGACCGCAACTACCCGTCGCTGGTCGCGGAGTCGCTGGAGCCGGGTGAGGTGACCGACGTCAGCTGCGGCGGCGCGACCACCGCGGACATGACGGCGAGCCAGTTGCTCACCTCCAACCCGCCGCAGTTCGACGCGCTGAAGCCGGACACCGAACTGGTCACGGTGGGCATCGGCGGCAACGACGTGCCCTTCGCCGAGGTGGTGCTCACCTGCGGCGGGATGGGCTTGCTGGTGCCGCACGGCTCGCCATGCAAGGACTTCTACACGTCGAGCGGGACCGACGGATTGGCCGAAAAGGTGCGTGCGGCCGGGGTGAAGGTCGGTGCGGTACTGGCCGGGATCCACCAGCGCTCGCCCCAGGCGAAGGTGGTGCTGGTCGGCTACCCGACCCTGCTGCCCGACGACGGCACGAACTGCTGGCCGCTGGTGCCGATCTCGGACGGCGACGCGCCCTACCTGCGGGACGTGACCAAGCTGCTCAACACCGTGCTGGCGGAACAGGCCGCCGCGCATGATGCGTCCTTTGTGGACACTTACCGCAGCAGCGTCGGGCACGACATGTGCAAGGCGCCCGGCGTGAAATGGGTGGAGGGCATCTTCCCGTCCGCACCGGCCGCTCCCGTGCACCCGAACGCCGCCGGAGCCAGGAATCAGGCCGCGCAGGTCCTCGACTCGCTCGGGTCGTAAAGCTTCTTACCCGGCGGCGTGCCCGCGAATGTGGGACTCGCCCGGTCCCAGTGTGGGACTCGCGGGGGCTGGGTGTGGGACTCGCGGGGGTTGGGTGTGGGACTCGCGGGGTGGGGGTCAGAGGGGGCGGAGGAGGTCGTCGGCGTCGACGATGGTGTAGGCGTAGCCCTGTTCGGCGAGGAAGCGCTGGCGGTGCGCGGCGTATTCGGTGTCCACGGTGTCCCGTGAGACGACCGAGTAGAAATGCGCCTGGCGGCCGTCGCCCTTGGGGCGCAGCAGGCGGCCGAGGCGTTGCGCCTCCTCCTGCCGGGAGCCGAAGGTGCCGGAGATCTGGATCGCGACGGACGCCTCCGGCAGGTCGATCGAGAAGTTCGCCACCTTGGACACCACCAGCGTGCCGATCTCGCCCCGGCGGAACTCGTCGAACAGCTTCTCCCGTTCCTTGTTCCGGGTGGACCCCTGGATCACCGGTGCGTCCAGTTCGACGCCGAGTTCCTCCAGCTGGTCGAGATAGGCGCCGATGACCAGCGTCGGCTCACCGGCGTGTTTGTCCACAATGGACTTGATCACCGCGGTCTTGGTGTGCGCGGTGGAAGCCAGCTTGTAGCGCTCCTCGGCCTCCGCGGTCGCGTACGCCAGCCGCTCGGCGTCGGTGAGGGTCACCCGCACCTCGATGCACTCCGCCGGCGCGATCCAGCCCTGCGCCTCGATGTCGCGCCACGGCACGTCGTAGCGCTTGGGGCCGATCAGCGAGAACACGTCACCCTCGCGGCCGTCCTCGCGCACCAGGGTGGCGGTCAACCCCAGCCGTCGCCGGGACTGCAGGTCGGCGGTCATCCGGAAGACCGGCGCGGGCAGCAGGTGCACCTCGTCGTACACCACCAGGCCCCAGTCGCGGGAGTCGAACAGCTCCAGGTGCCGGTACTCGCCCTTGGTCTTGCGGGTGACCACCTGGTAGGTGGCGATGGTGACCGGCCGGATCTCCTTCTTCTCCCCGGAGTACTCGCCGATCTCGTCCTCGGTCAGCGACGTGCGCGCCACCAGTTCGCGCTTCCACTGCCGTCCCGCCACCGTGTTGGTGACCAGGATCAGCGTGGTGGCCTGCGCCTCGGCCATCGCGGCCGCGCCGACCAGCGTCTTGCCGGCGCCGCAGGGCAGCACCACCACCCCGGAACCGCCGGCCCAGAACGCCCGCGCGGCCTGCCGCTGGTACTCCCGCAGCTGCCAGTCGGACTCGTCCAGCGAGATCGGATGCGCCTCGCCGTCCACATAACCGGCCAGGTCCTCGGCGGGCCAGCCCACCTTCAGCAGCGCCTGCTTCAGCCTGCCGCGCTCGGACGGGTGCACCAGCACCGTGTCGTCGTCGATCCTGGCGCCGAGCATCGGGCTGATCTTCTTGCTGCGCAGCACTTCTTCCAGCACCGCGCGGTCGATGGTGCTGAGCACCAGTCCGTGCGCGGGATGCTGGGTGATCTGCAGCCTGCCGAACCGGCCCATGGTGTCCACCACGTCGATCAGCAGCGGCTGCGGCACCGGGAACCGGGAGTAGCTGGTCAGCGCGTCGACCACCTGCTCGGCGTCGTGCCCGGCGGCGCGCGCGTTCCACAACGCGAGCGGGGTCACCCGGTAGGTGTGCACATGCTCCGGGGCGCGCTCGAGCTCGGCGAACGGGGCGATGGCGATCCTGGCGTCATCGGCCCGAGGGTGGTCGACCTCGAGCAGCACGGTCTTGTCGGACTGGACGATCAGCGGGCCATCGGTCACTCCACCTTTATACGTTCCACCCCCGACAGTGCCGCGCTGGGTGCGATGATGGACCGGCCTGAATGGGGGAGGCCGACATCGTGAGCACACCACCACAGCATGACCCGTACCCGCCGCCCGGCCTCCCGGTCCAGTACTGGCCGCAGCCCCCGCCGCCGGGCAAGCAGCCGTACACCACCGCCGCGAAGGTCGGCGTGGTGGCCGGGGTGCTCGGTTTCGCCGCGATGGTCGTGCTGGCCGTGCTGGTGTTCGTGCAGGCGGGCGGGACCTTCGCGACCCCGGAGGTGGGTGACTGCGTGCGCGTGCTGGTCGACGACCTGGAACACGGCGAGATCACCGACGTGGCCTGTTCCGACGAACTGGCGCTGTACCGGGTGCAGGACAAACACGAGGGCTACCGCGGGGGCTGCGGCGGCGACTACGCGCCGTTCACCGCCGGCGAGCCGGGCGAGGAGCTGCAGCTCACCCTGTGCATGGAGCTGAACGTGGCCGATGGCGAGTGCCTTACCGGTTTCGAGGACCGGACCAGTACCAGGAAGGTCGGGTGCGGCCGACCGGAGGCGAAGATGCAGGCGACCGTGCACGAACGGCTCGCGGAGCAGCTCCTCTGCTTGCCCGGCGACGACGCCTTCGTCTACCCCGGCCCGCCGGCGCGCACGGTCTGCCTCGGCGAGCTCCGCCTGACCAGCATCTAGCCCGTCAGGACAGGTTTCCCTTCGGTGGCAACATCGACTGCACGTCCAGCCGGTCGGTGAGCAGCCCCGAGCTGTGCATCAGGTCGGCGACCCGCTGCAGCCGAACGCCGTTGAGCGACGTGGGGTACGAGCCCAGCGCTACCAGCGCGGCCGTGGTCTCGTCGATACCGGCGATCGATGGCAGCGCCTGGCGCACCGTGGCCGGGTCGGCGGCCTGCTGCTGGGCGGCGCTGAGCACCTGCCGGAACAGCGCGAGGGTGTGCGGGTTCGCCTGCGCGAACGCGCCATTGGCCACATAACCGGACATCGGGAAGTTCAGCGTCGCGCCGCGCGCGCTGTCCACCAGAATCCGCGCGCCGAGTTCCTTGCCCGCCTTGGTGATGAACGGTTCGAGCAGCAGGGCCGCGTCCGCGTCCCCGCGCCGCAGCGCCTGCGGCATCTGCTCGAAGGGCCGCTGGATGAAACTGATCTTCGCCGGGTCCACCCCGGCCGGCACCAGCATCGAGCGCGCGGCCAGCGTGCCGAGGTCGTCCATCGTGTCCACCGCGATCACCGGTGCCTTCTTGCCGCCGGGATCGGTGTACTTCGAACCGGGCAAGGTCACCAGCGCCATGGTGAACGCGGCCGACGTGTACGCCTCGCCCTGGAGCTGCAGTCCGGCTTGACCGCCGGCGGCCGCCTTGAAAATGGCAGTGTCACTGCCGAACGCGACGTCCAGTTCACCGGAGGCGAGTTTGGCCAGCCCGTCCGCGTGACTTGGCTGTTCGACCAGTTCGATCCGGAGTCCGGCCCTGGCGAAACTGCCGTCGGCCACCGCGATCCGCAGCGGGGCGGTGTCCATCGCGCTGCCGACGCCCACTTTCAGGCTGGTGCGTTCGGGTGTGATCGGCGTCGCGGATTCCCGGCCGGAGAACAGTCCGCAGCCACTGAGCGTGCACAACGCGACTACCAGCAAGGTCGCGACGAGTCGCGTGCCGGTTCGCATGACCACCTCTCAGCCCCGGGGGAGAATGTTGAGTTCGTGCTTGGAGCTTAAGGGCCGCTGGCAATACCATCGCCCGGGGCCGCGCCAGAGTTTCGGATGCTGTCAGATATCGCTACTCTCCAGTAGGTTTACTCGCTGGCAGGTAGCAGACCCACCGCCGGCAGAGCGGTTAGAGAAGGAAGCCAGGTGACCCGTCGGCAAAGTCGTCCCCGCCGAGGTGACGTGACGGGCGACCGGCCGTACGCGCGTGCAGGCGAAGAAGCGGGCGGGCTCTGGCGGCTGCGGAACTGGCGGCTGCGCACCAAGTTGCTGGTGGTGCTGCTCATTCCCACGCTCACCGTGCTGGCGCTGATCGGCGTGCAGGTCAAGGGCGACCTGGACCACGCCACCCAGCTCGCCGAGCTGTCCGCGCATGCCACGGTGGACGACACCGTGTCCGAGGTGGTGCATCAGCTGCAGCGCGAGCGCGACCTCACCGTCCGGTTCGTGGCGGACGACCGGAAAGCCGATCCCGGCGAGCTTCGCGGCCAGCGCGAGCGGGTGGACGCCGCGATTGGCACCTTCGACCGCGAGCTGGCCGTCAACGAGTCCAGGCTGTCGCCGCAGGGCCTGGACGGCCTGCGCCAGACCAAGGCCAGGTTCGGCGTGCTCAGCGGGCTCCGGTTCGCCGGCGAGCACTCGGCTTTCCCGCCGGAGGCGGTCCGTCGTTCCTACAGCGAGCTGATTTCCGGGCTGCTCGACCTCAGCGACCAGACCGTCACCGACATCAAGGACCCGGAGCTGGCCAGGCTGCGGCTCGCCTCCAACGCGCTGGCCAGGGTCAAGGACCAGCTGTCGGTCAAACGCGCGGTGCTGGCCGAGGCGCTCGAGATCGGCAGGCTCTCCGGCGACCGGCTGCGCGCGCTGCTCGGCGCGGAGGCCGAACTTTCCGCCGCGCGCAACGACTTCCGCAAGTTCGCCAGCCCGGAACAGCAGCGGATGTACGACGACACCGTGATCGGGCTGATCGTGGACATCGGCAACGAGCTGGTCGAGTCCGCGCTCACCCGAGCGGAGAAGGGCACCGATCTGGCCGGTCTCGATCCGGCGAAATGGGACACTTCCGCCACCTACACGGTGAACCTGGCCCGTCAGGTGCAGACCGCGATGCAGGAGCAGACGCGCGAGCGCACCGACTCGCTGGCCGAGCAGGCCCGCGCGTCGGCGATTTCCGATGCCGGGCTGGTGTTCGGCGTGCTGCTGGTCGGCGCGGTGCTGGCGGTGATCATCGCCAGGTCGCTGCTGCGTCCGCTGCGGGTGCTGCGGCGCAGCGCGCTCGAGGCCGCCGAGCACCGGCTGCCCGAGGCGGTGAGCGACATCCTGGCCGATCCCGGCGGTCCGCGGTCGCCGCGGGACGGTGCGCGCCGCGGGGTCGCCCCGGTGCCGGTGTTCAGCCGCGAGGAGCTCGGCCAGGTGGCAAGGGCGTTCGACGCGGTGCACGGCGAGGCGGTCCGGCTCGCCGGCGAGCAGGCGCTGCTGCGGGAGAACGTGAACTCGATGTTCGTCAACCTGTCCAGGCGCAGCCAGGATCTGGTCGAACGCCAGCTTTCCGTGCTGGACCGGATGGAGGCGGACGAACAGGACTCGGACACCCTCGGCGGACTGTTCGAACTGGACCATCTGGCCACCAGGATGCGGCGCAACAGCGAGAACCTGCTGGTGCTCTCCGGTACCGATCTCGGCCGTGAGGTGTCCGGTCCGGTGGCCGCGGACGAGATCATCGGCGCCGCACTGTCCGAAGTGGAGCATTACCAGCGGATCGAGCTGGCCGCGACGCCGGAGCTGACCGTGCGCGGCGACACCGGCAGCGACCTGGTGCATGTGATCTCCGAGCTGCTGGAGAACGCGACCCTGTACTCGGCGCCGGAAAGCGTGGTCACCCTGGCCAGCGCGATCACCCCCGCCGGCTGGGAAGTGCGGATCACCGACCGGGGGGCCGGCATGCCGCAGACCGAGATCGACAGGGCGAACGCGCGGCTGGCCGAGCCGCCGGAGGTGGACGTCGAGGTCTCCCGCCGGATGGGGCTCTACGTGGTGTCCCGGCTGTCCAGGCGGCACCGGGTGCACGTGCGGCTGAGCGCCGCCGCCGAGGGCGGCCTGACCGCGACCGTGCTGGTGCCGCCCGAGCTGATCACCCTGCCGGAAACCCCCGCCGTGCCGCCGGCCCCGGTCGCGGTGGTGCCTTCGCAGGCCACGCCCCCACCGCCGCCGGTCGAGGTCACCCCGCCGCCCCCGGAGGAGCCGCCGTCGCTGCCCGTCTTCGCCGAGCCGCTGAACCCGCCGCGGCGGGCACCGGTGGTGGCCGACGAGCCCGCGCCGGCCTGGCCGACCGAGGACGAGCCGAACCCGCTGGACTGGGACGCGCCGACCGAGCGGATGCCGGCGTATGCAGCCGTGCTCTCCCAGTGGTTCCAGGCGGTGGAGGATGGCACCGCCGACGGCCCGGTGCCGCCGCCGCGGGCGGACGGTGGCACGCTGGCACTGGACGGCTGGCAGCGGCCGGGCGACCCGCCGTGGCCGGGGCAGAACGATCTCGAGGTGGCGATCCAGGAGCAGGAGGCCGGGCACACCGAGGCCGGGCTGCCGCGCCGGGTGCCGAAGGCGAGGCTGGCCCCTGGACTGGAGACCGTGCCGGAGCCGGAACCGGAGCGGGTGCCGTTCACCGGCGGGCGGGCGGGACTGACCCGCGAACCGGAAGCGGTGCGCGGCCGGATGTCCAGCCTGCAGAACGGGGTCCGCCGGGGACGGCACGCCAGGGCCGAGGAGAACTACGAATTGGGGGAGACGGAGCGTTGAGCACGGTGCTACTCGAGGTGATCGCGCTCGGGCCGCGTGATGCGGAGCGCGCGCAGGAAGGCGGCGCGGACCGGCTGGAGCTGGTCACCGACATCGCCGCGGACGGGCTCACCCCGGACGTCGGCGTGCTGCGGGACGTGCTCGCGGCGACCGACCTTCCGGTGCGGGTCATGTTGCGGGACAACGGTTCCTTCGCACCGACCGAGCTGGACTCGGTGCGCGGCAAGGCAAGGCGGCTGATCGACGCCGGCGCCCGCGAGTTCGTGTTCGGCTTCCTCACCCCGGACGGCGAGGTGGACGTGGCGGCCTGCCACGCGCTCGCCGCGGAACTGGACGGCCTGCGCTGGACCTTCCACCGCGCGCTGGACCACGCGCGGGACGTGCTCGAAGCGCACCTGGCGCTGGCCGGGCTCGGCTGCGACACGGTGCTCACCGCCGGCCACCCGGCCGGCGCGGAGGCCGGGCTGCCCGCGCTGCGCGCGATGGCGGGACGGCAGGCGCCGCCCCAGCTGCTCGCCGGCGGCGGCCTGCGGGCCGAGCACGTGGCCCCGCTGCGCGCGGCCGGGGTGCGCGCCTTCCACGTCGGCAGCGGGGTGCGCCCGGCGGGCTGGGACGAGCCGGTCGACGTGGCCGCGGTCCGCCGCTGGGCCGACCTCATCGCCGCCTGACGTCGTGAGTGAAAAGCGTTGCCAGGACAACACTTTTCACTCACGACCGTTGAGCTGGGGAAACGGCGGGCTCAGCGGGGTTCGGCGGCCTTCTTCGGCTCGGCCGGTGCGGTCTTCTCCGCCAGCTCCCATTCGGCGGCGTCCTCCGCGGCGGCCTTCGCTTCGGCCGAAAGATCGAGAGCGGGCACCAGCGGCTTGTCGGATTCGGTGACCGAGACCTTCGGGTTGGCCCGCTGCCTGGCCTCCAGCCACCTGGCGAACCTGGACAGCGAGTAGTTGATCACGAAGTAGATCAGCGCCACCACCAGGTAGGTCTGGATCAGCAGGTGGTTGTAGGTGGCCAGCACCCGGCCGCTGAACAGCAGCTCGGCGTAGCTCACCACGAAACCGAGCGAGGTGTCCTTCACGATGCCGACCAGCTGGCTGATCAGCGACGGCACCACCCGGCGGATCGCCTGCGGGAACAGCACGTGCACCATCGCCTGCGCCGGCCGCAGCCCCAGCGCGGAGGCGGCTTCGCCCTGGCCGCGTTCCAGCGAAAGGATGCCAGCCCGGAAGATCTCCGCGAACTGCGCCGAGCGGGAGATGGTCAGCGGGATCACGAGCTTCCACAGCAGCGGCACGTCCATGCCGTAGCGCGGCAGCGCGAACAGCATCACGTAGACCAGCAGCAGGGTGGGAATGACCCGGAAGACCTCGACGTAGATCTTCGCCGGCACCCGCAGCACGGCGAGCCTGGACAGCCGCCCGCAGGCCAGCAGCAGGCCGATGGTGGCGGCGAGCACCGCGGAGAGCGCGGCCGCGATCGCGGTGTCGCGCAGGCCGCCGAGCAGGTACTGCCACATCACCCCGGTGCCGTAGGGCGCCCACTTGTCCGCGTCCAGCTGGCCGTTGACGGCGAACTGGCGCACCGCGAGCCCGGCCAGCCCCAGCCCGGCGAGTATCGCGAGCACGGTGGCGATCCGGATCCGGCGTTTCGCCCGTGGCCCCGGTACGTCGAAGAGCAGCTCGGCGGCGTCCTTGCTCATCGGTGGATCACCAGTTTCCGTTCCAGCGCACCGCTGATCGTGGAGATCACCAGTGCCAGCAGCCCGTACACCACACCGACCGCGGTGAAGATCAGGATCGGTTCGGCGAGGTCGAGGTTGACCCGGTTGGCCACCTCGGTCAGCTCCACCACCCCCGCACCGGCGCCGGTCAGCGCGGTGTTCATCATCAGCCCGATGGTGATGTTGCCCAGCGGCTGCACGATGCTGCGCAGCGCCTGCGGCAGGATGATCGTGCCGAGCGACTGGCCGAAGCTCAGGCCCAGTGCGCGGGCCGCTTCGGCCTGGCCCTTGGAGACCGTGTTCACCCCGGACCGCAGGGCTTCCGCGTAGTACGACGCGGAGTACAGCGCGGTGCCGATCACGCCGGTGGTGAACAGGTCGAACTTGATGCCGATCTCCGGCAAGCCGAACACCAGCAGCACCAGCCAGACGAGCAGCGGGATGTTCTGGAACAGCTCCACGTAGGCGGTGCCGAACATGCGAAGCGGGCGTACCGGTGACACCCGGAACGCCACGATCACGACCGCGACTGCCGCGGCACCGACGAAGGACCACGCGGTCAGTTCGACGGTGAGCAGCAGGCCGTGGCCGAACTCGGCGAGATAGTCCGAAAAGGGTCGCATTCTGCTTCCGGTCTTGACGGGGGAGTCAAAGCGGCGGCTTCCGGTGCACCGGAAGCCGCCGCCCTAAGTACTGTTCCGCGCCGATCAGGAACCGGGCACGGAGCCGAAGGCCGGCGCCGCCGGTGCGCCGCCGGGGATGACGGTGCCCAGCGATTCGTCGTAGGCCTGTTTCCAAAGACCGGCGTCCTGGACCTTCTTGAGCCAGTCGTTGATGAACTTCTTGAAGGTGTCGTCGCCGTGCTTGATCCCGATGCCGTACGGGTCCGAGCCGAAGGTCCCGGTGGCGAGCTGGATCTTGTCGTTCAGCTTGGCCTCACCGGCCACCACGGTCTGGTCCTTGACCCAGGCCGCGACCCGGTCCTGCTCCAGCGCCTGTACGCATTCCGGGTCGCTGGCGAAGGTCTGCAGGTTGACCTGCGGTGCCACGTCCCGGACGGTCTTGGCGCCGGTGCTGCCGGTCGCGGCGCACACCGCCTTGCCGTTGAGCTGGTCCGGTTTGGTGATGTCCGGCTTGCCCTTCAGGGTGGCGATGGCCTGGCTGGAGATGAGGTACGGACCGGCGAAGGCGACCTTTTCCGCGCGGGCGGGGGTGATGCTGTAGTTCTGGATCACCATGTCCACGGTGTTGTTCTGGATCAGCGCCTCGCGGATGGCGGGGGTGGTGTTGATGATCTTCCGGCTGGGCTGGCCGAGGATGTACTTGGCGAGCAGCTTGCCGAGCGTGGCGTCGAAGCCCTCGGTCTCGCCGGTGGTCGGGTTCTGCTGGGACATCAACGGGGTTTCCAGTGAGCCGCCGATCAGCAGCTGGCCACGCTGCTTGATCGCCTGTGCGGTCGGGCTCTTGGCGAGCTCTTCGTCGCCGGCCACCGGCGCGCGGTCGAGCAAGTTCTGCATGTTCTGCTGGTCGCTGTTCGCGCCGGGGACGGCATCGGTGCCCCCGGAGCATGCGGTTACCGCCCCCAGGCTGACCACCGCGCATGCGGTGATGATCATCCTGCGCGTCGAAGACGCCTTTGCCATTGTCGGCTCGTTCCTTCCTCGGTCTGCCCCACCAGTTAGCTACGCTTAGTAGTTGGTGAGACCGGCGCTGAACCCATCGGGTGAAGATCTTTCGCGGCTCCCGGCCGCAGAATGGTTCAGTCCAAGTCCGTCGTCAAGCCGTTCGGGAGGGTGACCTTGTGGAGGTGGCGGACAAGGGTTGATCTCCGCCACCGTCCGGGGGTGCTAAAAACTGCCTCCGAGCTGGGTTAAATCACCCATATGGCGGTCGAGTAGCCGACTGTGCGTTGGGTTACGAACCGGGCACGGAGCCGATCGCAGGTGGGGCAGGCGGGTCGCCCTCGATCACCGTGCCCAGTGACTCCTTGTAGGCCTCCTGCCAAAGACCGGCGTCCTGGATCTTCTTGAGCCAGTCGTTGACGAACTTCTTGAAGGTGTCGTCACCGTGCTTGAGCCCGATGCCGTAGGGGTCCTGGCCGAAGGAGCCGCCGACCACCTTGAGCTTGTCGTTGAGCACCGCGTTGCTGGCGAGGATGGTGAGGTCGTTGACATAGGCGTCGCCCCGGCCCTGCTCCAGTGCCTGGATGCACTCCGGGGTGGTGGCGAAGGTGGTCAGGTCCGCCTGCGGGGCCACCTGCTTGACCAGCGATGCCCCGGTGGTGTTGACGTTCGCCAGCACCTTCTTCCCGTTCAGGTCCGACGGCTTGGTGATGCCGCTGGTCGACTTGAGGGTCGCGATGGCGGGACCCGACATGAAGTACGGGCCGGCGAAGGTGACCTTCTCCGAGCGGGGCACGGTGATGCTGTAGGTGTAGATGATCGTGTCCACGGTGTTGTTCTGCAGCAACGCTTCGCGGGTCTGCGCGGTGGCGTTGACGATCTTCGCGTTGGGCTGGCCGAGGATGTACTTCGCGAGCAGCCTGCCGAGGGAGGCGTCGAAGCCCTCGGTGATGCCCGTGGTCGGGTTCTGCTGGGACAGCAGCGGGTTCTCCAGGGTGCTGCCGATCAGCAGCTGCCCCCGGTCCTTGATCGCCTTCGCGGTCGGGCTCTGCGCGATCTCCTCGTCGCTGGCCACCGGCGCCCGGTCGAGCAGCCGGTCGCCGCTGCCGGGCGGACCGGGCACGGCGTCGCTCCCGCTGGAACAAGCCGCCGTGCTGACGAGGGCGAAGATCGCGCAGATCGCGGCGACCAGTCTGCCCTTCGAAGACGCCAAACTCATGAGTGGAGTCGTCCCTTCCTTGGTCCCCGCCGACCAGGAATACGTCAGGTAGTGAGTTTCGGTCAGCCTGAGGACCTATCGAGTGAAAAGCTCGTGAAAACCGTGGGGGCCGAGGATGGCCTAGACCACATTCGGTCGTCAACCGGCCGAAAAGGTCAACGTGATGAGCCGATCCGCCCTACGTCAAGACGGCTGAAGGAGCGAAGTTCCGGCAGGTGATCAGTGCTCCCACATGATGAGAAATCACCGAAAATCTGCAGGTCGGGAGATAAATCCACAGTTAACTGTGTACTGACCTTGATCACGTAGAGTTTCATGCCCTACGGTCTGTGCTGGCTGGTCTAGTGCTTATGAGTGACGCCCTACCCTGCACTTCCGTTTCTCACGCGTAGTCGATACCCTCTACCCCCAATCGGGTGACCCATGTCAACCATTCACGTCAGCGTCTGAGGTCGTGTCGGTTCGCCCCGCCGATACGGAGCCCCGCTCGCCAAGCTCTCGTACCGTGGGAACCTGATGAGACGAACTGCTGACCTCCAACCTGGGAAGGAAGTCTTCGGTGCCCCAGCTCACGAGCGGGGAGCGCGGTCGCAAGGCGGTGTCCTCGATGGATTCTCGTGTCAGCCAAGACGCAACTGGCGACGCGGCCGAACGAGCAGGCTCGATCGGTGGGCCGCCGAGAAGTACCGGCGCCGGACCGGACTCTCATCGCGCCCGAGGCCTGGCCAACTGGCGGCTGAGCAAGAAGCTCATCGCGGTGTTCCTGCTCCCGACCGTTGCCGCGCTGTTCCTGGCTGGACTGCGAGTCTATGACGGGTTCGCCAACACCGCCGTCTACCAGCGCGCCGCGCAGCGCATCGAGCTGAGCGAGAAGATCGCCGTCGCGGTGAACGGGCTGCAGGCCGAACGTGAGGCGATGGCGGCCTGGATCGCCGCCGGCAGGCCGGGCGATCGCGGCGTACTGGACGAGGCCGTGCGGGCCGCGCAGTCCGCCGCGGACACCGTCCGCAACGCCTCCGGCGACGTCGCGGACATCGGCGACGACGTGACCACCAGCAAGTACCAGCAGAGCATCGCCCGGCTGGACGGTCTTGCCCAGCTGCGCGTCTCCGCCGCCGACTCGACCTTCCCGCCGCTGGCCGCGCAGGAGTCCTACGCGGGCGTGATCAGCGCCCTGCTGCGGGTCTCCGAGGAGTTCGGTGCGGACGTAACGGACAAGGGGCTGCAAGCCCGGCACGAGGCGCTGACCTTCCTCGCGGATGGCAAGGAGTTCTCCGCCCAGCAGAACTCCTACCTGCGCAACGCGGCGATCAAGAACGCCTTCGACCCGGCCGAGCTGAAGAACATCACCACCGCCCAGTCGAACCTGCTGGCCACCATCGACCGGTTCAACGCGGTGGCCACCCCGCAGGCGCAGCTGGACTACTCGAACACGATCTCCGGCGAGAAGGTCCAGCAGCGGTTCACGCTCCAGACGCTGGCGCTGCTGCGGGCGCAGGCGCCGGAGCCGCTGCCGGTGAGCATCTCGCCGGACGCGGTGGCGGAGTCCTCGCTGGTCACCCTGGACCTGTTCGCCCAGGTGGAGAAGCGGCTGCTGGACGATGCGGGCAGCTACACCTCCGCGCTGGTCAGCTCCGAGCGGCAGAACCTGCTGATCACCTCGGCGATCATTCTCGGCGTGCTGCTGCTGGCGCTGGTGCTGATGTACTTCGTCGCCCGCTCGCTGCTGCGCCCGCTGCGCACCCTGCGCAGCAGCGCGCTCCAGGTGGCGGACGTGCACCTGCCGGCCGCGGTGGACCGGATCATGCACGAATCCGACCCGGCGGCCGCGGCGAAGACCGCGATCGACCCGGTGCCGGTGCACACCACCGAGGAGATCGGTGAGGTGGCGCGGGCGTTCGACGTGGTCAACACCCAGGCCGTCCGGCTGGCCGCCGAACAGGCCATGCTGCGGGAGAACGTCAACGGGATCTTCGTGAACCTGTCCCGCCGTTCGCAGCGGCTGGTGGAACGCCAGCTCGGCGTGATCGACCGGCTGGAGGCCGACGAGCAGGACCCGGACCATCTGGCCAGCCTGTTCGAGCTGGACCACCTGGCCACCCGGTTGCGGCGCAACGGTGAGAGCCTGCTCGTGCTCTCCGGCGCTGGCCTGGCGAAGTCGGTGCCCAAGCCGGTGCCGTCGGCGGACGTGATCGGCGCCGCGGTGTCCGAGATCGAGCAGTACGCCAGGGTCGAGGTCGGCGTGATCCCGGAGGTCGCGGTGCGCGGCCTGACCCTGCACGACCTCGTGCACGTACTGGCCGAGTTGCTGGACAACGCCACCTACTTCTCCGAGCCGGAGACCAAGGTGAGCGTGCGCGCGGTGGTCACCAGGAAACGCGCGCTGGCCATCCAGATCACCGACCGCGGTGTCGGCATGTCCGACGATCAGATCCAGGAGGCGAACCGGCGGCTGGCCGACCCGCCCGACCTGGACGTCGCGGTGACGAGGCGGATGGGCCTGTACGTGGTCGCCCGGCTGGCCCAGCGGCACGGCATCGAGGTCCGGCTGCGGGAGAACGAGGACATCGAGGGCGGGGTGATCGCCAGGGTGGTGGTCCCGGCAGACCTGCTGGTCCCGGTGAGCGCGGAGATGAACCCGCGGCCACCGAGCCGGAACGAGACCTCGAGCCCGTCGCTGCCCAGCCTGCCGCCCGTTCCGCCGGCGTCCTCGGCCCCGCCGCCGCAGCAACAACCGCAGCAGCCGCAACCGCAGCAGCCGCCACCGGCCGGCCCGCCGCCGTCCCGCGAGCAGCCGACCGAGGTGGGCGGGCTGGTTCCGCTGGACGAACCGATCAGCCTGGACGACCTGGTCAGCGGCTCGTCCAGTGCCGCGGGCCCGTTCCTGTCGCCGCGTCAGCCCGGTGCCACCTTCGACGACACCTTGGTGCACAACAGCAACGGGAACGGCAACGGCCCACCGGCGGCGCCCGCCGCGCCTGCCGGCGGGGACAGCAGCGACACCCAGTTCTCGCTGGCCCTGCCGAAGCGGGAACCGCGCTACGTGCCGGTTGCCGCCGAGGAGCCGAAGGCCGCGCAGCCGCCAGCCGGCGAGCCGAGCGCGCTGGACGACGACGTGCCGACCAAGCGGCTGCCGATCTACCAGTCGGTGCTGTCCCGCTGGTTCAGCGAGGAGGACGCGGCCGAGGCCGCACCCGAGCAGGCGGCGGTCGAACCGGCAGCGGCCGAGGAGCCGGTGGTGTCGCCGGAGCAGCAGGAAGTCGGCACCGAAGAGGAGCTCGGAGGGCCGGTCGTGGCCGACAGCTGGCGCAGTGCGTCCGACAGCGGTTGGCAGGCGGCGCAGTCCCTGCTGGAGACCAAGGACGAGGAGATCACCCCGGCCGGTCTGCCCAAGCGGGTGCCCAACGCATACTTGGTACCGGGTTCGGTCAACACGGGTGAGACCGATGCCTTCCGTGACACCACGGTCGGCACCCCGGGGCAAGGGGCCATCGCCAGGTCGGCGACGGCCGCGCGCAGTCGGATGGTGAGCTTCCAGCGTGGCTACACCACCGGCCGGCACGCACTCCAGGAAGGCCCGGCCGAGACTCAGTCGGGAGACAGCGTTTCGGTGTGGGGCGGGGAACAGCCGTCCGGACCAGACACAGCGGTGGAAGACTCCCGTGCGGGAGTACATGGAAACGCAGTGAGGAGCGAGGAGTGACTCGGGCGGACGCAGTTCAGCCGGGAGGCGCCAGGCAGCAACAAGGTCAGCCGGGCAGTTTCGCGTGGCTGATCACGGATTTCGTGCATCGCGTCCCTGGCGCGGCACATGCCGTTGTGGTCTCGGCGGATGGGCTGTTGCTGGCGTCGTCGCGCGGGCTGCCCAAGGACAGGGCGGACCAGCTGGCGGCGGTGGCCTCCGGGCTGACCAGCCTGGCGCGGGGTGCGGCGAAGGTCTTCGAAGGCGGTGCGGTCGCGCAGACCGTGGTCGAGATGGCCAACGGCTTCATGTTCCTGATGTCGGTTTCCGACGGTTCCTGTCTCGCCGTGCTCGGCTCACCGGACAGCGACATCGGTCTCGTGGTTTACGAGATGACGCTGCTGGTGGACCGGGTCGGCCAGCAGCTGACGCCGGAGATGCGCGCACAGCTGCAAGGAGCCGCGCGCCCCTAGGCGCGCGTCGGGTTCGGAGGGACTGGCGTGGACGCGGGGCGTGCGAGGGGTGACGGCCGGCTCGGCGATGACGACGCCGCGGGCGCGCGTTGGCCGAGTCATTCGGACAACGCGGCCGACGGCGAGGACTGGGCGGCCTTCCGGGACCGCGTCGACCGCGAGTGGCGTTCACGCCGCTCCAGCGGCGAGCAGCGGGCGGAGGCGGCCGAAGGCAGCTGGCTCGGCTCGGATCCGGGTGAGATCCCCGGCCCGGCCGAGTACAGCGTGGAGGACTTCCGGGACCGGCTGCTCAGCGGTCCTGGCGCCGAGCTCTTCGGTGGACGTCGTACCGAGTACCCGGAGACTCCGCGGGACTTCACCGCGTTCGGTGGTTCGCCGCCGGACACCGGTGACCTGCCGTCGGTGCCGGGACTGCCGGTGCAGTCGGCCGACGAGCCGGAGGAAGGGTCCGGGCTGGTTCGGCCGTACTTCCGGACCAAGGGCCGGACCCGGCCGAGCTACGACCTCGCGATCGAGGCGTTGATCTCGACCAGCGAGCGTGGCCGGGTGCTGGACCGGGTCCGGGTACCCGAGCACCGGTCCATCTGCGACCTGTGCCTGGACACCAGGTCGGTGGCCGAGGTGGCGGCGTACCTGCGGCTGCCGCTCGGTGTGGTGCGTGTGTTGATCGGTGATGTTGCAGGTCTGGGCCTGGTCCTGGTGCACTCCGCGAGCTCCGCGGTGGGCGACCGGCCGAGTATCGAGTTCATGGAAAGGGTGCTCAGTGGGCTTCGGAGAATTTGACTCCGACGCGAACACGTCGGCGGCGGCCGGACCGACTTCGTCGGCCAAGATCGTTGTCGCCGGTGGGTTCGGAGCTGGAAAGACCACGTTGGTCGGGGCGGTATCGGAGATCGATCCGCTGACCACCGAGGCATCGATGACCGAGGCCAGCGTTTCGGTCGACGACGTGTCCGCGACGCCGAACAAGACGACCACCACGGTGGCGATGGACTTCGGCCGGATCTCGCTGGACTCGGACCTGGTGCTCTACGTCTTCGGCACGCCGGGACAGCACCGGTTCTGGTTCATGTGGGACGACCTGGCGCTCGGTGCGATCGGTGCGGTCGTGCTGGTGGACACCAGACGGCTGTCCGACGCGTTCGCGTCCATCGACTTCTTCGAGAACCGGCGGCTGCCCTACGTGGTGGCGATCAACTGCTTCGACCGGCTCCTGCACCACCAGATCGACGACGTGCGGCACGCCCTCACGATCTCGCCGTCGGTGCCGATCATGGCCTGTGACGCCCGGCAGCGCGAATCGGCCAAACAGGTGCTGATTTCGGTCGTCCAGCACGCCATTTCCCGTGACTCGGCGATGCAACCGGGGTAGTCGCCTCCGTTTGGATGCGGCCGTTGGGGTGAACTAGGCAGTAATCACCCGGTTCGGGGACAACTAGGGGTCGATGGTGACTCGCTGTTGATCAGGTCCCCAGGGCGGCCGCACCAAGAACCCCTCAATCGGACTCATCTCGTAGCCCTTGAGCTGCGAAGATGTATTTCTTTATAACGTTTTCCGGCGAGCTTTCCGCCGGTTCCTCTCTCATGCGCCTGCACGTGCTGTCGCGGCCCGCGCTCAAGTGCACACGTTCGGTATGCCAAGCCCCCCGTGCCGAGGGCTCGACAGGGTCGACCGGACGAATACGCTTGCGATCGACGTCCGCGGTGCGGTGGGACGGTGTCGCGACGCCGTCCGGGACGGCAGCGTATGAGGAGGGGTTAGTGACAGCGTCGGCACAGCAGTCGGGGAGCTTCGGCTGGCTAATCACCGATTTCGTGCGCCGGGTTCCCGGCGCCGCGCATGCCGTGGTCGTGTCCGCCGACGGCCTGCTGCTGGCCGGTTCGGAAGGGCTGCCGAAGGACCGCGCGGACCAGCTCTCCGCGGTCTCGTCGGGACTGGTCAGCCTGACCTTCGGCGCGGCGCGGTGCTTCGAGGCCGGTGCGGTGAACCAGACCGTGGTGGAGATGGAGCGGGGCTACCTGTTCCTGATGTCGATCAGCGACGGCTCCTGCCTCGCCGTGCTGGCCGCGCCGAACTGCGACATCGGCACCGTGGCCTACGAGATGACCATGCTGGTGGATCGGGTGGGCCAGCAGCTCACCCCGGAGCTGCGCGCGCAGCTCCAGGGCGGCGTACGTGGGTAGCCGGTGATGCGGACGCCACGTGAACGCGCGCACCGGCCGGACCCGATCGGCACCTTCGAGCTCCGGCGCGCGAAAGACGTCCTCGAAACCAGGCCGGTGCTGGAACGGGCCTACCAGCGGTCGATGGTCCGCCCGTACGCCAGGACCGGCGGCCGCACCAGGCCGGAGCACGAGCTCGCCATCGAGGCGCTGGTGTCCACCAGCGAGCAGGGCCGCCGGTACCAGGGCGCGGTGTCCGCCGAGCACCGGATCATCTGCGACCTGTGCGTGGACACGCACTCGGTCGCCGAGATCGCCGCGCACCTGCAATTGCCGCTCGGCGTGGTGAAGGTGATCGTCGGCGACATGGCCGAGCTGGGGCTGGTGTTGATCCACCAGTCGGGGCTGATGTTCGGCGACCGCTCCTCGCGCGAGTTCATGGAACGCGTCCTCGAAGGCCTCCGCGCCCTCTGACCTTCCCGCCAAAGGGCAAAAAGCCGGCTATTTGCCGCTCAGTCCTCGACGAGGGCGGCGGAGGTGATCCGGTGCAGCGGGTAGCGCTCGGAGTCGCTGCCCTCCAGCACCCCGCCGCCGACCCGGACCGGGGTGACCACCCGCTGGGTGGCGGTACCGCGCGAGTCGACGAACCCGATCCACACCTCGCGCTGCTCCCTGGTCGCCTTCGCGAGCAGGGCCAGCGTCGCGGAGGTGTCCGGGCCGCCGCCCCGGGAAAGCCGGACCTCAGCGCCGCGTCGTTTCCCGGCCGCCTTGTCCCCGGCCCGCAGGTGCGCGATCACCGCGGCCAGCTGGTCCGGGTTGGTGCCGCCCGGCTCGGTGGCCACCCGCCTGGTGTTGCGCGGCCTCGCCGGGATCCGCCTGCCGCTGGGCCGCAGGTCGAGCACCCGGCCGTCCGGGCCCTCCGCGGCCGGCGCGAAACCGGCGGCGCGCAGCCCGTCCACCACCTCGGCCAGTGACAGCGGGCTGACCAGCACCGTCGGCGCGATCTTGCGCAGCTCGTACTCGGCGGCGACCGGGCTGGCCAGCACCTCGGCCAGCAGCGCCTCATCGTCGCAGCGCAGGAAGGAGCCCGCCGCGCCACCGCGCAGCTTCCCGTGCCGGCGCGCCACGTCGTCGATCAGGTAGCTCAGCGACTGCGGTACCGGGGTCGCCGACCTGGTGCTGAACAGCTCCTGCAGCTCGCCCGCGGTGCGCCCGGCGTCCAGCGCCCGCCGCACCGAGGATTCGGTCACCCGGTAGACGGTCGCGTGCCCGGCGGATTCGACGTCGGCCACGGCGATGATCTCGGCGGCCAGCTCCGGCTCCAGCGGGCCGGGCGCGACCACCGTCAGATCGGCCTGCACCAGCACGTGGTCGATCGGCTTCGGCAGCGCGTCGATCATCGCGGCCAGCGCGCCGGAACGGTCGCCGGCGAGCAGTGCGCCGGTCGCGGTGGTCAGCGCGCCGAGCGCGACCACGCCGAGCGCGGCGGCCTCCGCCATCGACCAGCGCACCGTCTCGTCGCGCAGCCGGCCGCCCCGGCGCGGGGCGCGCCAGGCCAGCACGGTGACCAGTTCCTCGGCGCTCTTCACCCCGGCTCCGGCGGGCAGCTCGGCCAGCGCGTCCAGCACCCGGCGTCGGCCGGCCGGCGCCAACGGGCGGCGCAGCTCCTCGGAAAGCGGTGCCATCGGCTTGTCCTTGGCGTCCCGGTGTCCGGCGAGACCGGGCAGCCTCGGCAGCTCCAGCCAAGCCTGGGCCAGCGTGATCCAGCGTTGCGCGGACGCCGACGCGAGCCAGGAGTCGGTGAGCGTGGTCGGCACCCACTCCGGACTGCTCGCCTGGCTGTCCGCGACCAGGCCGGCGGCCACCGCCAGCTCGGCCAGCAGGGTCGCCCTGACGTCGTCCACTTCGAGATCCTTGGCCAGCTTGCGCAGCTCCCGGACGCCGAGGCCGCCCGACTTCAGTACCGGCGGCGGCTGCGCCGACCAGGCGGTGAGCAGCGACTCGAGCTGGCGCAGGAACTCCATCGCCTCGCCAGCCGCGGCCTGGTCCACTGTGGACACTTGATGCGGGTGGGACTCCAGCAGGGGTTCGGTCAGCGCGTTCGGGCCGAAGACCCGCCCGCCGCGGGCCGCGATGGCGACCTGCCGCGGCAGCTCGACCGTGCTGTCGTCCCGGCGCACCAGCAGGCCGCGGGCCAGCAGCCGCTGCACCGGGGTGGTCGCCCGCTCCAGCGGAACCGGTACCGCGGCGTCGCGGGTGCGGCCGATCGGCGGCCCGGCGACCAGCGTGTTCAGCGCGGCCCGCTCGCCGTCGCCGAGCTCGGCCAGCATCGCGTCGAGGTCCATCCCGTCCAGTTCGGGCGCGGCGGCACCGAGCCCGGCCGGATGCGGGCCGCTCACCTCTCTCGCCGCCGGTACGACGTGCAGGGCGTCGTCCTCGCCCCAGACCACCGCGCGCCCGCGCAGCCGGTCCACCGCGGCGCGGACGTCGGTGCCGGCCAGTTCGGTGACCGCCGCCAGCGTGACCGGCCCGGTGTCGCCGCCGGCCAGCAGCAGCGCGTCCAGCACGGAAAGGGTGTAGGTGTCCAGGTCCTCACAGGCGCGCGTAACCGAGCCCGGGGTGCCGGCCCTGGTGGCCAGCACACCGGTGTCGGCGGGCGGAGGCGTCGCCAGATCGCGCCTGGTGCGCAGCAGCGCGGCCAGTGCGTCGTCGGACGCGGAACGCAGCCAGTCCGCAAGTGAGGTCGCGGCCATAGTGAGGTTCAGACTAGGAGGACGCGGCGGCCGATACTCGCGCAGCCCTGGCTGCCGGGTCCGACCGGGTGCGGGTGTCCCGCAGAACACAGGAGGACGCGGCGGCCGATACTCGCGCAGCCCTGGTTGCCTGGTCCTGCGGGACACAACAGGAGATGATGGTGTTCGTGCGATAGTGCGGGCGGGTGACAGGTCTTGCCCCCGCTCGGGCACACTGTGCGTGAACGGCCGAACCTTTCTGGGAGGACGACGTGGCGAAGGGCGAAAACGGCAAGGCGAAGAACGGGGTCGACCCGAACTGGCCGCACGCCGGTAGCGACGGACACCCGGTTTCGGAGCTCGCGGCCGACCGGCAGGGCGCGCTGTCCCCGTTCGGTGAGGTGACGTTCCCGCTCGACTCGGTGCCCTACGTGCACCCGGAGACTCAGATCAACCTCGACTGAGGCAGTTACTCACGGGTAAACCGCCAGCTCGAGGGTGCCCCCGGTCACGGGTCTAGGGTCTGATCAGTCATCGATCCAGCTCCGTAGCGGGGGTAACGCCATGCCGGTTCCCGGTCCCGGTTATTCGATCACCGTCCGGGTGGAAGCGCCACCTTCGGCCAGCGCCGCGGGTGACCTCACCACGGCCGTCGGCCGGGTCGGCGGGGTGCTCACCGCGTTCGACGTTGTCGAGTCGCACGCCGACGCGATCGTGGTGGACATCAGCGCCAACGTGCTCTCGGCCGACCACGCCGAAGACATCCGCCGGGAGCTCGATTCCCTGCCAGGGGTGCGGGTCCGCAAGGTTTCCGACCGCACCTTCCTGATCCACCTCGGCGGCAAGATCGAGGTCACGCCCAAGGTCGCGCTGCGGAACCGGGACGATCTCTCCCGCGCGTACACCCCCGGCGTCGCCCGCGTCTGCCAGGCCATCGCGGCCAACCCCGAGGACGCCAGGCGGCTGACCATCAAGCGCAACACGGTCGCCGTGGTCACCGACGGCTCGGCCGTGCTCGGACTCGGCAACATCGGCCCGTCCGCCGCGCTGCCGGTGATGGAGGGCAAGGCGGCGCTGTTCAAGCGGTTCGGCGACGTGGACGCCTGGCCGGTCTGCCTGGACACCCAGGACACCGAGGAGATCATCCGCACGGTCAAGGCGCTGGCGCCGGTCTACGCCGGGATCAACCTGGAGGACATCGCCGCGCCGCGCTGCTTCGAGATCGAGGCCAGGCTGCGCGAGGCGCTGGACATCCCGGTCTTCCACGACGACCAGCACGGCACCGCGATCGTGGTGGTCGCCGCGCTGCGCAACGCGCTGCGGGTGGTCGGCAAGCCGATCGAGAACTGCAAGATCGTGGTCAGCGGGGTCGGTGCGGCCGGCTCCGCGATCATCCGGCTGCTGCTGCGCAAGAACCCCGGCGACATCGTGGCCGCGGACATCGACGGCGTGGTGCACACCGGCCGCGCCGGCCTGGACGACAACCTGCGTTCGATCGCGGAGCGCACCAACAAGGACAACGTGTCCGGCACCCTGCACGACGCGCTGCGCGGGGCCGACGTGTTCATCGGGGTTTCCGCGCCGAACCTGTTCGGTGCCGAGCAGGTCGCCACCATGAACTCCGACGCGGTGGTGTTCGCGCTGGCCAACCCGGACCCCGAGGTGGACCCGATGGAGGCGCAGCGGCACGCGGCCGTGGTCGCCACCGGCCGCAGCGACTACCCGAACCAGATCAACAACGTGCTGGCCTTCCCCGGCGTGTTCCGCGGCCTGCTGGACGCGCAGGCGCGGCACATCGACGACGAGATGCTGCTGGCCGCGGCCAACGCGATCGCGGACGTGGTGGCTGACGACCGGCTGAACGCGTCCTTCATCGTGCCCAGCGTGTTCGACAGCGCGGTGTCCCCCGCGGTCGCCGAGGCGGTCAAGCTCGCCGCCCAGCGCGAACGCCTCGCCAACGTCCCTTCCTGATCCGGCAGTAGGGTCGGGGCGTGAGTGAACTGAGCCACCTCGATCCCTCCGGCGCGGCTCGCATGGTCGACGTCTCCGCGAAGACGGCCACCGATCGCACCGCGGTGGCCGGCGGGGTCGTCCGCACCACCGCCGAGGTCCTCGGCCTGCTGGCCGCGGACGACCTGCCCAAGGGCGACGCGCTCGCCACCGCGCGGATCGCCGGCATCATGGGCGCGAAGCGGGTGCCCGAGCTGATCCCGCTGTGCCACCAGATCGCGTTGTCCTCGGTCAAGGTGGAGTTCGAGCTGGGCGAGGCCGAGGTGCGGATCATCGCGACCGCGCGCACCACGGACCGCACCGGCGTGGAGATGGAGGCGCTGACCGCCGTCGCGGTCGCCGGGCTCACCCTGCACGACATGATCAAGGCCGTCGACCCGGCCGCCACGCTGGACGGCGTCCGGCTGGAACGCAAGACCGGCGGCAAGGCCGGTATCTGGGAGCGACCATGAAGCGCACGGCAAGGGTGATCGTGGCGTCGAACCGCGCGGCCGCCGGTGTCTACGCGGACCGCACCGGCCCGATCATCGCGAAATGGCTCGCCGAGCGCGGTTACGACGTGCCGGAGCCGCTCGTGGTCCCCGACGGCGAGCCGGTCGGCAAGGCCCTGCGCGACTGCCTGGACGACGAGGTGCGGGTGGTGATCACCACCGGCGGCACCGGGATCTCACCCACCGACCGGACCCCGGAGTTCACCGGCCCGCTGCTGGACTACCAGCTGCCGGGGGTGGCGGACGCGATCCGCTCGGCCGGGCTGCCGTCGGTGCCCACCGCGGTGCTGTCCAGGGGCGTGGCCGGGGTCGCCGGGCGGACGCTGGTGGTGAACCTGCCGGGTTCCCGCGGCGGCGTGCGGGACGGACTCGGCGTGCTGGAGGGCATTCTCGACCACGCGGTGGACCAGCTGCACGGTGCCGACCATCCGCGCCCCGCGCCGGAGCCGGTCACCGCGGCAGCGCCGAGCCAGGCCGCTCCGCCGCGGATCGCGCTGGCCCAGGTGACCGAGACCCCGCTGTCGGTGGAGGAGCACGGCGAGCTGGTGGCCGATTCCTCGGCGGGCGCGGTCGTCACCTTCGGCGGTGTGGTGCGAGATCACGACGGCGGCAAGTCGGTGCGCACGCTCTACTACGAAGGCCACCCGAGTGCATCCGACGTGCTGGCCAGGGTGGTCGCCGAGGTTGCGGGCCGGCGCGCCGCGGTGCGGGCGATCGCGGTGAGCCACCGGCTCGGCGCGCTGGAGATCGGGGACGTGGCGCTGGCCTGCGCGGTGGCCGCCGACCACCGCGGCGAAGCCTTCGCCACCTGCGCCGAGCTGGTGGACGAGGTCAAGGCGCGGCTGCCGGTCTGGAAGCACCAGCACTTCGCCGACGGCTCCGACGAGTGGGTCAACTCCCCCTGAACCGCACTACGAGACGGATCGTCTCGCCGGAAGGGCTGAGTCGGCTTGTACGCGCGTTAACCGGCCGGGGTCGGTTCTCTGGGGCCAGCGGAGGGGTGAGAAGGGCTCTGCGGCCATCTGAGCACGACTAGCCGGGGCGAGCAGTTCACCGGAGACAGCACAGGGCCCCACCGCCCGGGGGAAATGCGGTGGGGCCCTGCGCTGTTTTCGGACGATCAGCCCGGTGACTCAGGGGATGAGAGTCACTTGGTGGCGATCTTCTGCCCGACGACGATGAAGTCGGCGTCGGGGATGTACTGGGAGTTCAGCTCCTTGAGCTTGGCGAAGCCACCCTGCACGTTGTGCGCGCCGGCGATCTTGCTCAGCGTGTCGCCCGCGACCACGGTGTAGTCACCGTTCGGGTTCGACGAAGCAACACCGGACGGGGCCGGGGCCTGCTGCTTCTTCGGGGCCGACTCGGTCGACTTCTTCGGGGTGCTCTTCTTCTGCTGAGACTTGGCCGGAGCCTTGCTCTTGGCAGACGAGCCGGCGGAACCGGCCTTCTTGCCGCACACCGGCCATGCGCCGATGCCCTGGCCCGCCTTCACGCGCTCGGCGACGGCGATCTGCTCGTCACGCGAGGCGTTGTGCGCGCTGCCCTGGCCGCCGTAGGCCTTCCAGGTGCTCGGCGAGAACTGCAGGCCGCCGGCGTAGCCGTTTCCGGTGTTGGTGCTCCAGTTGCCGCCGCTCTCGCACTTCGCGATGGCGTCCCAGTCGGTGCCAGCAGCCTGCGCGGGGGTCGCGGCGATGGCGAGAGGGGCGCCCACTGCCAGGCCCGCGATCGCGACGCGGGCGATGTTCTTGGACGCAGCGGACATCTTGCGGTGCTTGCCACGGTAAGACATTTCGGATCTGTCTCGGCTCCCGCGCCTACGGCCTTGCTCGTGGGCAGACCTGAATGGTCCGGCCGGTCGTCTTGACCGGCTGACTCGGTCCCCGCATCTAGCCGCGGACCTAGTCCCCCTCCGTCCCTGTCCGGAAGTTTTCTTTCGCTCGGGGTATCGGGTCCGGGATTCCGCCGGACAGGGCTTGGCGCTACGGAATCCCGGTCTTGCTGGTCGGTCGGGGCCAACCGAGAAGCGACGGTACGTAACGACGAGCGTGATCGGAAATTATTCAGGCTGTGACCTACGTCACAGTAACATGACGCAACCTCAATCGATGATGCCGTTTTCGCAGGTCAGCTGGCCGTTATCTGGCCGTAGCCTGGCCGAGATATTTCACTGATCGTGAGGCTTGGATCACGTCGATTCGGAAGCAATGGGCCGTTTGGTGTGTGCGGGGCGGCGGAATCTAGCGCGTTCCCAGAAATGCCGCCAGTCCCGCGAGGTCATCCGTATTTAGATGGTCAACTCCGGCGGTGGCCAGTTCTTGCCAGACCGCGGTGCGGGCCGGGCCCGGCGTGTCCGGGGTCGCCCAGAAGCGCACCCGCTGGCCGGCCCGGTGCGCGACGCGGACCAGTTCGTGCAGGCGTGTCCGCTCGGCGGACGGGAATTCGCCGGTACCGGTCCAGCTGAACAGCTTGGTCCAGTTGTCCGAGACGAGCGGCGTCACGCGCGCGTCCGAGCCGGGGCCGAGGTCGGCCGGGTCGGCGATCCGGCCGTCGTAGAAGGCCAGCCTGGACCGCTGGGCGAGCAGGACGTCCTTCGGGCGATTGCCGGACAGCACCACGGTCACCGCCCCCTGGCGCACTCGGCCCGCGTCGTACGAGGTGAACAGGAAGGAGAACCGGGGGTTCCGGAGCCGCCGCTCCAGCGCCGCGTACGCCGGATCCGCTGCGCTCTTGACGTCCACCAGCAGCTGGAACGGCGCCCGTCGGGGATAGACGTGGCCGTGGTTGGCCAGCACCCGCTGCCGCAGCGGCTCCAGGTACAGCCGCTCGAGGGTGCGGTCCGGGGTCAGGTCGTCCGGGTCGTGGCCGACCAGAAGTTGTCCGCTTTCGGCGTAAATATCGGCTTCGACGCTGGTGAAACCGGCGTCCAGGGCGTCGAGCAGCGGGCGCGGGTGCTCGTAGTCGTTGTGCGCGTGCGCCTGCGCGAGGGGACGGACCTGGTGTGCCGGGGCGGCGCCCGCCGGGGCGGTGACCAGCCCGAGCGCCGCCAGCCCGGTGAGCAGAACGGTCAGCAGGCGGCCGGGTGCGGTCATGGCGGGTAGCCAACGTTGCGATGGCGACCAGCACGTGAACAGGTCATCGCGGGCCGGTCACGAACAAGGGAACTCTCAGCCGCCGGCGAAGGGCGGCAGCACGTCGAGCTCGGCGCCGTCCGGCAGCTGGATCGACGTGTCCCGCACCGCGACCCCGTCCAGCAGGAAACTGGCCGCGTCCAGCACCTTGGACAGCGCGCCGGCGTGCAGGCCGCGCAGCTCGAGGACCGCTTCGGCGACCGAGGAGCCGGCCGGCAGGGTGAGCACCTCGCTGTCCATCCCGGTCGCCGCACGCGCGGACGCGAAGTACCGCACCTGCACCGTGGTCGCGTGCTGCCGCACGGAAGTCGTCACCGCTCAGCCTCCGATCGCGCTCATCGGCCGGATCGGCTGCGCGAAGCCGGCCTCGTTGATCTCGTGCCCGGCCAGCTTGCCCCACATGGTCGCGCGCCAGGCGTCCGCCACCTCTTCATCGCGCGCGCCCGCGCGCACGAGCGCGCGTAGGTCGGTCTCGTCGTTGCTGAACAGGCAGGAGCGGATCGCGCCGTCCGCGGTGAGCCGGGTGCGTTCGCAGGCCGAGCAGAACGGCCTGGTGACCGAGGCGATCACGCCGACGTCGCCGGGGCCGCCGTCGACCAGCCAGCGCTCGGCGGGCGCACCGCCGCGGGCGTCCGGGCTCGGGCTCAGGGTGAACTCGGCGCGCAGCAGGTCCAGGATCTCGGCCGCGGTGACCATCTCCCCGCGGTTCCAGCCGTGCTGGGCGTCCAGCGGCATCTGCTCGATGAACCGCAGGTGGTAGTCGTGCTCGAGGCAGAACCTGAGCAGTGGCACGGCTTCGGACTCGTTGATCCCGCGCAGCAGCACCGCGTTCACCTTCACCGGCGCCAGTCCGGCGTCGGCGGCCGCGGCCAGCCCGGCGAGCACATGGGAGAGCCGGTCGCGGCGGGTGATCCGCTGGAAGATCTCCGCGTCCACGGTGTCCAGCGAGACGTTGATCCGGTCCAGTCCGGCCGCGGCCAACCCGGCGGCCCGTTTGGCCAGCCCGATTCCGTTGGTGGTCATGGACAGCCGCGGCCTCGGCCGCAGTGCGGCGACCTCGCCGATCAGGCCTTCCAGCCCGGGGCGGAGCATCGGCTCGCCGCCGGTCAGCCGGATGTCGGTGACGCCGAGGCGTTCCACCGAGATCCGCAGCAGCCGGAGCATCTCCTCGTCGCTGAGGATCTCCCGCCCCGGCATCCAGTCCAGCCCCTCGGCCGGCATGCAGTAGGTGCAGCGCAGGTTGCACTTGTCGGTGAGGGAGACCCGGAGGTCGGTGGCCACCCGGCCGAACGTGTCGATCAGCGCGGGGTTGTCCGGGCGCGGGGCCGAACCGGGGCTGGAAACGCTAGGGACGTGGGGAAGGCCGAGATTTACCGCAGTCATTACCACCAGCTTATCTCCGCTGAGCACCGTCAAGCTCGTACGCGGTATATCTAATAGGGAGTCATTAAAACCGCCGCGCGCGATTGTCGGAAGGATCCCGTTGTCTGCTGGGTTCTCGGTGCCGTCCGGCGAGCTGGCCCGTTTCCTCGCCTTCGCGCACGAACAGACCACGCTGACCGTGTTCCGGCAGGCCGTGCTCGCCGAACGGCTCGGCCTCAGCGGCACCGACCTGCAGGCGCTGGAGCTGGCCTGCGGCGACGAGGGGCCGCTCACCGCGGGCCGGATCGCGCGGCTGACCGGGTTGTCCACCGGCGCCGTGACCGGGGTGATCGACCGGCTGGAACGCGCCGGTTTCGTCCGCCGGGCACGGGATCCCCGCGACCGGCGGCGGGTGCTGGTGGAGATACTGGTGCGCGACCGGATCCAGCTGGCCAGCCGGTCGGCGGCAAGGGAGGCGGCGATCGCCGCGGTGCTGGCGAAGTTCACCCCGGCCGAACGCACCGTGCTCGAGCGGTATCAGAAAGAGATGCTGGAGAGCATGCGCGCGGAAATTCTGCGGTCACCGGCCGAGTAGCCGGATGACAGATCCGCAGCTGCGGCATTAATGTTTCCGTCATGCCGCAATTTCGGTTATCCGAGGCCGCTCAGCTGCTCGGCGTCAGTGACGACACGGTCCGCCGCTGGGTTCGCGCCGGTCAGCTGACCGCCGGTGAGGACGCCTCCGGGCGCAAGGTGGTGGACGGCGCGCAGCTGGCCGCGTTCGCCCGTGCGCAGGCCACCGGCCAGAACGACCCCTCCGGCGTCGGCCGCTCGGCCCGCAACCGTTTCGTCGGGCTGGTCACCGAGGTGGTCACGGACAAGGTGATGGCGCAGGTCGAGCTGCAGTGCGGGCCGCACCGGGTGGTGTCGCTGATGAGCAGCGAGGCGGTCCGCGAGCTCGGCTTGCGGCCCGGCGTGCTCGCGGTCGCCGTCGTGAAGGCCACCACGGTCGTGGTGGAAACCCCGGAGGGAACCCGGTGAGAACACACGTGTTGACAAGGAAGAGGACCCGGCGGCTCAAGGCGGTGGCGGCGTTGTCCGCCGTCGCGCTGGCCGTCGCGGGCTGCGGCTCGGGAGCCAGTGGTGGTCAGGCGAAGACGCTCACCGTGTTCGCCGCCGCGTCGCTCACCGAGTCCTTCGGCGCGCTGGAGAAGCGTTTCGAGGCCGAGAACTCCGGAGTGGACGTCAAGCTCAGCTTCGACGGCTCGTCCAAGCTGGCCCAGCAGATCAACGAGGGCGCGAAGGCGGATGTGTTCGCTTCCGCCGACCAGAACAATATGGACAAGGTGGTCAAGGCGGATCGGGCCGCGGGGCAGCCCGCCGCGTTCGCCACCAACCGGCTGGCGATCGCGGTCGCGCCGGGGAACCCGAAGGCCATCAAGGGTTTCGCCGATCTGGCCATGCCGGAGCTGACGGTCGTGGCCTGCGCGCCGCAGGTGCCGTGCGGCGCGGCCACGGACAAGGTGGAGCAGAACAGCGGTGTCGCGCTGAAGCCGAAGAGCGAGGAGTCCGACGTCAAGGCGGTGCTGACCAAGGTGATCGCCGGGGAGGCGGACGCCGGACTGGTCTACGTCACCGACGCGAGCTCGGCGCCGGGCAAGGTGGACCGGGTGGACTTCCCGGAGGCGGCCGGCGCGGTCAACACCTATCCGATCGTCACCGTGCGGGACGCGCCCGAGGCCGACCTCGCCAGGCGGTTCACCGAGTTCGTGCTCGGCGCCGCCGGCCGGGAAGAGCTGGCCAAGGTGGGATTTGGCGCCCCCTGACCTCGTGAGTGGAAAACGTTCCCGGAGCAACACTTTCCACTCACGAGCAGGGCTGCCGTGGGTGTTGTGGATTCCGGCCGGGGTGGCGCTGGCGCTGGTGGTGCTGCCGGTGGCCGGGCTGCTGGTGCGGACGGACCTGACCCGCGTCCCGGAGCTGATCACGGCACCGGCGTCGCTGCACGCGCTCGAGCTGTCGCTGACCACCGCGGCGATGTCCACGGCGGCCTGCGTGCTGCTCGGTGTGCCGCTGGCGGTGGTGCTGGCCAGGTCCGCGGTGCGCGGGATCAGGCTGCTGCGCGCCGTGGTGCTGCTGCCGCTGGTGCTGCCGCCGGTGGTCGGCGGGCTGGCGCTGCTCTACCTGCTCGGCCGGAAGGGCTTCCTCGGCTACCTGCTCGACGTCACCGCGGGGGTGCAGATCCCGTTCAGCACCGCCGCGGTGGTGATCGCGCAGACCTTCGTCGCGATGCCGTTCCTGGTGGTCAGCCTGGAGGGCGCGCTGCGCGGCGCCGGTGACCGCTACGAGCAGGTCGCGGCTACCCTCGGCGCCCGGCCGTGGACGGTGTTCCGCCGGGTCACCGTGCCGCTGCTGCTGCCCGCGCTCGGTTCCGGGGTGGTGCTGAGCTTCGCCAGGGCGCTCGGCGAGTTCGGCGCGACCATCACCTTCGCGGGCAGCCTGGAGGGCGTGACCAGAACGCTGCCGCTCGAGGTGTACACCCAGGCAGAGTCCGATGTGGACAGTGCGGTGGCGTTGGCGCTGCTGCTGATCGTGGTCGCGGTGCTGGTGATCGCGGTGGCGCGGCCGCGGGCGCTGGAGGGCGTCCGATGACCCTGCACGCGGAACTGGCGCTGAGCCGGGGCGGCTTCGGGCTGGACGTCGAGTTCGAGGTGCCCGGCGGCGGGGTGCTCGCGGTGCTCGGCCCGAACGGCTCCGGCAAGTCCACCCTGCTCGGCTGCCTTGCCGGGCTGGTGCGCCCGGACCGGGCCGCCATCACGCTGAACGGGCGGTCGCTGGCCGGGCTGCCCGCGTACCGGCGCGGGGTCGGCCTGCTCGCCCAGGACCCGCTGCTCTTCCCGCATCTGTCCGCGCTGGACAACGTGGCCTTCGCGCCGAGGTCCAGCGGCGAAGGCAAGGCGAAATCCAGGGAACTCGCCAGGGGCTGGCTGGCCGAGGTGGACGCCGGGCAGCTCGCCGGGCGGCGGCCAGGCCGGCTCTCCGGTGGCCAGGCGCAGCGGGTGGCGGTGGCGCGGGCACTGGCCGGCGAGCCGGAGCTGCTGCTGCTCGACGAGCCGCTCGCCGCGCTGGACGTGGACGCCGCGCCGGCCGTGCGCGGGCTGCTGCGCCGGGTGCTGCGCAAGCCGTCCGCGCGGTGCACGGTGCTGGTCACGCACGACCCGCTGGACGCGCTGGCGCTCGCCGACCACGTGCTGGTGCTGGCCGGCGGCCGGATCGTCGAGCGCGGCCCGACCAGGGAGGTGCTGTCCGCCCCGAGGACCGCGTTCACCGCCAGGATCGCCGGGCTGAACCTGGTCGCCGGCACCGCGACGGCGGACGGGCTGCGCACCGCGGACGGCGGCCAGATCGCCGGGATGCCGGCCGCGGACGTGCTGCCGGGCGAGCCGGCGGTCGCCGTGTTCGCGCCAAGCGCGGTCGCGGTGTACCCGGCCGACGGCGAGCATCCCGGCAGCCCGCGCAACACGGTGGCGGCCACCGTCGAGTCCGCCGAACCGCACGGGCCGGTGATCCGGCTGCGGGTGACCGGCGGCTGGGCCGCGGGGCTGAGCGCGGACCTCACCCCGGAGGCGGTGGCCGAGCTTGGCCTGGAACCGGGCAGCCGGGTCCGGCTGTCGATCAAGGCCACCACGGTCGCTGTGCATCCCGCGTCTCCCGCATAGGCTGGCGGGCATGAGCGAGCAGACGGACCGCTGGACGTACCTGACGGACATGGACGGGGTGCTGGTGCACGAGGAGCACCTGGTGCCCGGTGCCGACGAGTTCCTGGCCGAGCTGCGGGCCAACGAGATCAACTTCCTGGTGCTCACGAACAACTCGATCTACACCCCGCGCGACCTGCGGGCCAGGCTGGAGCGCACCGGGCTGGACGTGCCGGAGAAGTCGATCTGGACCTCCGCGATGGCCACCGCGAAGTTCCTCGCCAGCCAGCGTCCGAACGGCTCCGCCTTCGTGATCGGCGAGGCCGGCCTGACCACCGCGCTGCACGAGGCCGGCTACGTGCTCACCGACCGCGAGCCGGACTACGTGGTGCTCGGGGAGACCCGCACCTACAGCTTCACCGCGATCACCAAGGCGATCCGGCTGATCGAGGCCGGCGCGAAGTTCATCGCCACCAACCCGGACGCCACCGGCCCGAGCCTGGAGGGCTCGCTGCCGGCCACCGGTTCGATCGCGGCGCTGATCGAGCGCGCCACCGGCCGCCAGCCCTACTACGTCGGCAAGCCGAACCCGCTGATGATGCGCTCGGCGCTGCGGTCGATGGGCACGCATTCGGAGAGCACGCTGATGATCGGCGACCGGATGGACACCGACGTGCACTCCGGGATCGAAGCCGGGTTGCAGACCATCCTGGTGCTCACCGGCATTTCCACCAGGGAGTCCGCCGAGCTCTACCCGTACCGGCCGACCAGGGTCATCGACTCGATCGCGGACCTGATCGGGCACACCAAGGATCCGTTCGCGGGTTGACCTGATCGATCAGGAAGCGAGGGCTTATCGTCGTGGGGGTGAGCGACGATCAGCAGCCGGACGTCACCGCGTATGTGGTGGGTGACGTGCACGGCCACCTGGAGGGGCTGACCGACGCCCTGCGCGCGCAGGGGCTGATCGACGACTCCGGTGACTGGTCCGGCGGCGAGACGACGCTGTGGTTCCTCGGCGACTTCGTGGACCGGGGTCCGGACGGGGTCGGCGTGATCGATCTGGTGATGCGGCTGCAGGAGCAGGCGAACGCCGACGGCGGCTCGGTGAGCACGCTGCTCGGCAACCACGAGATCCTGCTGCTCGGCATGTACCACTTCGGTGACACCGAGGTGCCCTCGGACTTCGGCCCGCGCAGCTTCGCGCGCAGCTGGGAGATCAACGGCGGGATGCCAGCGGACCAGGAGGGCCTGACCGACGAGCACGTCGAATGGCTGAGCACCCGGCCCGCGCTCGCGCTGGCCGGCGAGCACCTGCTGATGCACTCGGACACCATGGAGTACTTGGACTGGGGCGGCACGATCGAGGAGATCAACGAGAACCTCGGCGAAGTGCTGGCCGGCAACGACCTCGCCGAATGGTGGGACGTCTGGCGCCGGATGACCACCCGGTACGCCTTCCGCGGCCCGGACGGGCCGGAGATGGCGCAGCGGCTGATGGACCAGCTCGGCGGCGAGCGGATCGTGCACGGGCACAGCGTGATCGCCGACCAGCTCGGCATCCACCCGATGCAGATCGAGGGGCCTTATCTCTACGCGGGCGGCAAGGCGCTCGGCGTGGACGGCGGACTGTTCGTCGGCGGGCCCTGCCTGGTGGTCCCGCTGCCGTGGGAGCCGGAGGACTGAACCGCCTACTTTCGTAGTGCGTTATTAACAGCCGGTGCCCGTTCACCTGCGGTGCCGTGCCTGTTGTTGAAAACGGCCGCCACGGGCGGGCGCCTTCCGACACTAGCTTGCGAGCTGCAAACCGTCGCCGATCCAAGGAGTTCGACGTGCTCGCCAAAACCCGGCGGACGCTGCTCGCGGTGTTCGCCTTTCTGCTCGCCCTGCTGGTGGCCGGCCCGGCCGCTTCCGCGCAGGACGCCCACATCCAGGTCCGGACCGTCTACTACAACTCGAACGGCGCGGCCGAGTTCAAGGACGCGGTGGACGCCGGCGCGAAAGTCTGGAACGACACCGTCAAGAACGTGAAGCTGGTCAAGGGCAGCCCGTCCACGGTGACCATCGTCGCCGACAACGGCTGGCCACGGGCGCAGCCGCGCGGCCTCGGCGCCGGCACCATCTGGATGGGCCGTCAGGCGGTCAACGAAGGGCACGACACGATCCGGATCGCGGCGCACGAGCTTGGCCACATCTTCGGCCTGCCGGACCGGCGCACCGGCCTGTGCGAGGACCTGATGTCCGGTGCCAGCGCGGGCACCAGCTGCAAGAACCCGAAGCCGAACGCCGCCGAGGCGGCCGAGGTGGAGCGCAACTTCGCCAACGGCTTCTCCACCCAGGTCACCCCGGGCGTGCTGCTGACCGAGGAACCGCTCAGCGTCCGGTAGCCACGATCTCCTTGCCAAGCGGAACCAGCGACACCGGGATCATCTTGAAATTGGCAAGGCCGAGCGGGATCCCGATGATCGTGATGCACAGTGCGACGCCGGTGATGACATGCCCGATCGCCAGCCAGATCCCGGCCACGATGACCCAGATCAGGTTGCCGATCACCGAGGGCGCACCGGCGTCGCGCCGGGCGATCAGGGTGCGGCCGAACGGCCAGAGCGCGTAGTTCGCGATCCGGAAGGAAGCCAGCCCGAACGGGATGGTGATGATCAGGATGCAGCAGACGATGCCGGCCAGCAGGTAGCCGATCGCCATCCAGATTCCGCACAGCACCAGCCAGATCACGTTGAGGATCGCGTTCATCCCGTTCATTGTGCCGGGCCGGGCCGCCCCCTGCCGCAACTACGCCATCCAGCGCAACTTATGACAAAAGGAGACATACTTCCGGGTTTTGTGTGCAGAAGCCGTACCGTATGAGGCGTATGACAGTTTCCGGCGATCACATGCCGGGCGGGTCATCCCAGGACTAATGCCGAGTTCTCCCGGGAGACAACGATGTCTTTACGCCGAACACTGCTCGTCGTCCTTTCCGTCCTCGCCATGGTGTTCGCGCTGGCGGGCCCGTCCGCCGCGCAGCCTGCCACGGCCGCGCCACCGCCCGATCCCGGCCCGTCCACCACGGTCACCGCGGGCAACACCGAACTGCACCACCCCTCGGACGACTTCGAGAAGAAGAAGCTGACCGCGGACGTCGGGGAGCCGATGGCGCTGGCCGTGCTGCCGGACGCGCGGGTGCTGATGACCGACCGCCGCGGGGTGGTGAGCCTGTTCGACCCGGTCACCTACAACGTCGTCGAGGCAGGCCGGATCGCCGTCTACACCGGTGAAGAGGACGGCCTGCAGGGCATCGCGATCGACCCCGCCTTCGCCGAGAACCACTGGGTCTACGTCTACTACTCGCCGGCCGGGCCGGAGCCGAAGAACCGGCTCGCCCGCTTCAAGCTCGAAGGCAACGCGCTGGTGCCCGCGAGCGAACAGGTGATCATCGAGGTGACCACCCAGCGCGACCTGTGCTGCCACGTCGGCGGGGACATCGACTTCGACGCCGCCGGCAACCTCTATCTGTCCACAGGGGACAACACGAACTCCTGGGCCTCGGACGGCTACACCCCGATCGACGAACGTGAAGGCCGGTCCGCCTTCGACGCGCAGCGTTCCTCCGCCAACACCAACGACCTGCGCGGCAAGCTGCTGCGGATCAAGATGCAGGAGGACGGCAGTTACACCATCCCTGATGGCAACCTGTTCGCCCCCGGCACCGAGAAGACCAGGCCCGAGATCTACTACATGGGCCTGCGCAACCCGTTCCGCTTCTCGGTGGACAAGAAGACCGGCTGGGTCTACATCGGCGTGGTCGGCCCGGACGCCAGCGCGGACAACCCGGACCGCGGCCCGCGCCAGTACGACGAACTGCTGCTGATCAAGGAACCCGGTAACAGCGGCTGGCCGTACTGCATCGCCGACGACATCCCGTACAACGACTTCGACTTCGCCACCGGCACCTCCGGGCCGAAGTTCGACTGCGACAAGCTGGTCAACGACTCGCCGAACAACACCGGCCTGACCGACCTGCCGCCGTCCGACGACCCGCTGATCTGGTATCCCTACGCCTGTTTCGACAAGTTCCCGCAGATCGACTGCCCCGGCGGCGGTACCGCGATGGGCGGCCCGGTCTACCGGTTCGACCCGAACCTGGAGTCCAACACCAAGTTCCCGGCCGACTACGACGGCGCCGAGTTCTTCTACGAGTACTCGCGCGGGTTCGTGAAGACGGTGCGCACCGACGACCAGGGCGCGCTGAAGTCGATCGACCCATTCCTTGCGGAGCTGGACTTCAACCAGCCGATGGACATGGAGTTCGGTCCGGAGGGTTCGCTCTACGTGCTGGAGTACGGCGGCGGGTTCTTCACGCCCGGCCCGTATGCCGGGCTGTACCGGATCGACTACACGCAGGGCCAGCATTCCCCGACCGCGACCGTCACCGCGACCCCGACCTCGGGTGACGCGCCGCTGCAGGTGGGCTTCGACGCCTCGAAGTCGGCCGACGCCGACGGTGACGCGATCAGCTTCGCCTGGGATTTCAACGGCGACGGGGTGAACGACGCCGAGGGCCCGACCGCGTCCCATGCCTACGGGCAGAACGGTTCCTACAGCGCGAAACTGACCGTCACCGATGACACCGGCCGGTTCAGCGTGGTGCGGGTGGACATCTCCGTCGGCAACCACGCGCCCGAGGTGGTGCTGGAGTTCCCCGATGACGGCGCCACCTTCTCCTTCGGGGACGAAGTTTCCTACCGGGTCAAGGTGACCGACGCCGAGGACGGCACGATCGGCAACGGCGTGGACTGCAGCGCGGTCCAGGTGCAGCTGGCGCTCGGGCACGACTCGCACGCCCATCCGCAGTCCAACAAGCAGGGCTGCGAAGGGGTGATCAAGATCCAGGAGGAGGCCGGGCACGGCGGGGACGCCAACCTGTTCACCGTGCTGCGCGCCAGTTATGCGGACAAGGGCGGCCAGGACGTCGGTTCCGCTTCCGGCACGCACGAGATCATCCTGCAGCCCAAGCACAAGCAGGCCGAGCACCACAGCCGCGCGCAAGGCGTGCAGGTGACCGCGGACGAGCAGGCCGAGGGCCGCAACCTGGTCGGCGGCATCACCGGCGGGGACTGGATCTCCTTCGACCCGCTGAGCCTGCAGTCGGTGGACACGGTGAGCTTCCGGGCGAAGACCACCGGTGTCGGCGGCGGGATCGAACTGCGCCAGGGCGCACCGGATGGTCCGGTGCTCGGCAAGGCGGAGGTGCCCGCCGGTACCGCTGGGTCCTTTGTGGACATAGCGCCGATACCGGTGACCGACCCCGGCGGCAGCATGGAGCTGTTCGCGGTGTTCACCGGTGCGGACAACGCCTTCGGGCTGGACTCGCTGAAGTTCAACGGTCTCGGCGCCACCGGTCCGCTGAACGTGCACGCGACCAGCGACGTCAAGAAGGGCTCGGTCCCGCTCGACGTGACCTTCCGGGCGACCGCGACCCCGGCACCCGCCGGGGCCAAGTACACCTGGGACTTCGGCGACGGCACCACTGGCACCGGTGCCGAGGCGAAGCACACCTACGCCGCGACGGGTGACTACACCGCGAAGGTCACGCTGACCGACGCGAACGGGAAGGCGCGCGGCACCGCGAGTGCCGCGGTCGGCGTGGTCGATCCGGTGCGGGGCGCGGTGGCCGTCACCCCGGAGTCGGCCGAGCTGCCGGCCGGGACCCCGCACGAGGTGACCGCGAAGTTCACCCCGGAATCGGGCTCGGCGGCCGGGCAGCCGGTGACCGTGGAGGTCTACCGGAAGTCCGAGGCGAGCCCGTTGCCCCCGGGTCTGCAGGGCACGCCGTATCTGCGGGCGGAACGGAAGGTGCTGCCCGCGGACGACACCGGCACCGTGAAGATGCCGTACACCAGCACGGTCGCGTCGACCGATCTGGTGGTCGCCTGTGCCGCGTACGGAGACTCGTGCGGCCGTGGTGACGGCACCCTCGCGGTGACCGACCAGGGTGCGGCGAACCTCCGCACCGACGTGGCGGTGGACACCGCCGGTGTGGTGTGGAGCGCGAAACCCGACGCGGACGGGTTCGTGAACCTGTTCGACGGCCAGACGCTGGCCGGCTGGGACCACGCCGGCAACGGGCGGTTCGAGGTGACGAACGGGCTGCTCCAGCCACGCGGCGGTTACGGCAACCTGTGGTACGCCGACCAGCAGTTCACCGACTACGTGCTCGAAGCGGACTACGAAAGCTTCGACGTGAGCGCGAACTCCGGTCTGTACCAGCGTTTCGACAACCCGGGCGCGGCGGGCCGGGAAGGCTACGAGGTGGCCATCCTGGACCGGGTGGACAACCAGATCAACCGCACCGGCTCGCTTTCCGGGGTCAAGGCGGCCACCCATCTGGCGGCCAAACCGCCCTACGGCGGGTGGAACACCTTCTCCATCCGGGTGGTCGGCAACACCTACACGGTGACGCTGAACGGGCAGGTGGTGACCGAGTACACCGGCGACGGCAGCCGCGGCACCGGCAAGCGGATCGGCATCGAGAACGCCAACGACTCGCTGCGCTTCCGCAATATCAAGATCAAGCCGCTGACCGCGCCGGACGTGACCGCGCCGGTGAGCACGGCGAGCACCCAGCCGTCCGCGCCGGACGGCGCGCAGGGTTGGTTCGTCTCCGGCCCGGTCACGGTGAACCTCGCCGCGACCGACCCCGGCGAGGGCGCCAGCGGGGTCGCCGGTAGCGAGTACCGGATCGGCGACGGGCCGTGGACCGCTTACACCGCACCGTTCGCGGTGACCGGCGAAGGCGCGCACGCGGTGCAGTACCGCTCGAAGGACAAGGCGGGCAACGTTGAGGAGGTCAGGTCGCTGCCGGTCAACATCGACACCGGCGCGCCGTCGGTCACCGCGAGCTTCGGCGAACCGGGCGACGGAGGCTGGCACGACGGTGTGGTGGAGCTGGCACTGTCCGGCGAGGACGGCGGCTCCGGGCTCGCCCTAGTCGAGTCCAGTGTGGACGGTGGGCCGTGGACGCCGTACACCGGCGTCATCCCGGTCCGCGGCGACGGCCAGCACACCGTGCTCTACCGGTCGGTGGACGTGGCGGGGAACGTCTCGGCGGAGAAGGCCGCGACGATCCTGATCGACGCCACCCGGCCGACCCTGCTGGTGGACGGGGTCGCCAACGGCCGGGTCTACGGCGACGCCAGCGATCTGGTGCTCAGCTGGCGGGCGGAGGACGCGTCCTCCGGCGTCGCCTCGGTGGCCGGGACGCTGAACGGGCAGGCGTTGTCCTCCGGCGCGTACCTCCCGCTGCACACCCTGAACCTCGGCCTGCAGCAGTTGTCCGTGGTGGCCACCGACAACGCCGGCAACCGCACCGAGCAGAACCTGTCCTTCGCCACCTCGACGTCCACCCGAGACCTCGGGCAGCTGATCGACCGGTTCCGGGCCAGCAACCGGCTCTCGCTCACCGCGTATACGCAGCTGGGTGACCAGCTTCGCAAGGCGCGGCTGGCCGAGGCGAGTGGCGACGACCTGGCCACCATCGCCGAGCTGCGGAAGTTCACCGCACTGGCCGGGGACGCGGCACTGGTCAGGGCACCGGACATCCGGGCGGTGCTGACCAGGGACGCCGACACGGTCATCACCTCGATCGAAGGAGGGCAGTGATGTCCCAGGCGATGCGACGGCTGATGGTCCTGGCCGCGGGAGTCGCGCTCAGCGCGGTGCTGGTGGCGCCGGCGGACGCGGCCCAGCCGGTCCGGCTCTTCGACGGCACCTCCACCGAGGGCTGGTCGCAGGCGGGCCCCGGCGGGTTCGACGTCGGCGGCGGGAAGCTGACCAGCCGGGACGGGATGGGGCTGCTCTGGTACCACGGCAGGCAGTTCGGCGACTTCATCCTGACCCTGGACTGGCGGGTCACGTCGGCGACCGACAACTCCGGGGTGTTCCTGCGGTTCCCGGACCCCGGCGGCGATCCGTGGGTGGGCGTGAACTCCGGTTACGAGATCCAGATCAACGACAACCCGGCCGGCGACCCGCAGAAGACTGGCGCCGTCTACAACTTCCAGCAGGCGGCGCGGCGGGCGTCCAAGCCGGTCGGGCAGTGGAACTCGTACCTGATCAAGGTGGTCGGCCAGCGGTACCAGGTCTTCCTCAACGGTGAGCTGGTGAACGACTTCACCGGCACCCACCCGGACCGGGGCCGCACCGGCTACGTCGGCCTGCAGAACCACGACCCCACCACGCACGCCCAATTCCGCAACCTCTGGCTCCGCCCCCTCACCTGAGCGGCGGTATGCAGCGAAGGCCACCTTGCCTGCGTTCAACGCAGGCAAGGTGGCCTTCGCTGCGTCCGGACCCCTCCATGTGCAGATGGCTGGGGAGGGGGAGGGGAATTAGGGTCGGGAGGTCGACGTCGACGGAGAAAGGGGAGGCATCATGGCTGGCGCACCTGCCGTGCCGAGCTACTCGTCCGGGGTCTCGGAGGTCCCCCTGCTCGGCGACACCATCGGGGACAACTTCGACCGCACCGCCGCCGCCTTCGGCGACCGCGACGCCCTGGTGGACCGGACGGACGGGCGGCGCTGGACCTACCGCGTGCTGGCCGCCGAGGTGAACACCGTCGCGCTCGGCCTGCTCGAGCTGGGCATCACCAAGGGCGACCGGGTCGGCATCTGGGCGCCGAACTGTGCCGAGTGGACGCTGACCCAGTACGCCACCGCGAAGATCGGCGCGATCCTGGTCAACATCAACCCGGCCTACCGCACGCACGAACTGGAGTACGTGCTCAACCAGGCCGGCATCCGGCTGCTGGTCGCCGCGGAGAAGTTCAAGACCTCGGACTACGCCGGCATGATCACCGACGTTCGGCCGCGCTGCCGGGCGCTGGAGCACGTGCTGCTGATCGGCGGGCGGGACTGGAACTCCTTGCTGGACAACGGCCGTGCCGCGGACGCCGGCCGGCTCGCCGAGGTGGCCGGCACGCTCGGCGCGGACGACCCGATCAACATCCAGTACACCTCGGGCACCACCGGCTTCCCCAAGGGCGCCACCCTGAGCCACCACAACATCCTCAACAACGGCTACTTCGTCGGCGAGCTGTGCAACTACACCGAATTGGACCGGATCTGCATCCCGGTGCCCTTCTACCACTGCTTCGGCATGGTGATGGGCAACCTGGCGGCCACCACGCACGGCGCCTGCATGGTGATCCCGGCGCCGTCCTTCGACCCGAAGGCGACCCTGGACGCGGTGCGGGCCGAGCGGTGCACGTCGCTGTACGGCGTGCCGACCATGTTCATCGCCGAGCTTGCCGAGCCGGAGTTCGAGTCCTACGACCTGTCCACCCTGCGCACCGGGATCATGGCGGGCTCGCCCTGCCCGGTGGAGGTGATGAAGCAGGTGATCGACCGGATGGGCATGGCCGAGGTGTCCATCTGCTACGGCATGACCGAGACCTCCCCGGTGTCCACGCAGACCCGCGCGGACGACTCGGTGGAGCGCCGGGTGTCCACAGTGGGCAGGGTCGGGCCGCATCTGGAGATCAAGATCGTGGACCCGGAGACCGGGCTGACCGTGCCGCGCGGTGCGCCGGGCGAGCTGTGCACCCGGGGCTACTCGGTGATGCTGGGGTACTGGGAGGAGCCGGAGAAGACGGCCGAAGCGATCGACGCCGCGCGCTGGATGCACACCGGCGACCTTGGGGTGCTCGACGAGGCCGGCTACGTGAACATCACCGGCCGGATCAAGGACATGGTGATCCGCGGCGGCGAGAACCTGTACCCGCGCGAGATCGAGGAGTTCCTCTACACCCACCCGGACATCCTGGACGCGCAGGTGATCGGCGTGCCGGACCAGCGCTACGGGGAGGAGCTGATGGCCTGGGTGCGGCTGCGCGAGGGCGCCGAGCCGCTGACCGCGGAGTCCCTGCGCGAGTTCTGCACCGGAAAGCTGGCGCACCAGAAGATCCCGCGTTACGTGCACGTGGTCACCGAGTTCCCGATGACCGTCACCGGCAAGGTCCGCAAGATCGAGATGCGCGAGCGCGCCGTCGATCTCCTCGGCCTGCATTCCCTCACCCAGACCAAGCACGCCTGACCGGATCAGCGGCGGACGCTGTTGAGGTAGGCGAGTACGGCGAGGACGCGGCGGTGGCCGGTGTCCGATGCGGGCAGGTCGAGTTTCGCGAAGATGCTGCCGATGTGCTTCTGCACCGAGGTTTCCGCGATGTGCAGCCGGTGGCGGAGCTCGGTGTTGCCGTGCCCTTCGGCCATCAGCGCGAGCACTTCGCGTTCGCGGCGGGTGAGGGTCTCCACCGGGTCGTCGGCCCGCCTGGTGAGCAGCTGGGCGACCACCTCCGGGTCCATCACCGTGCCGCCGCCCGCCACCCTGGCCAGCGCGTCGGTGAACTCCTCGACCTGGCCGACCCGGTCCTTGAGCAGGTAGCCGACCCCGCCGGCGGCGTCGGCCAGCAGTTCGGCCGCGTAGCTGGTCTCGACGTACTGGGACAGCACCAGCACCGGCAGCCCCGGCACCAGCCGCCTTGCCTCGATCGCCGCCCGGATGCCCTCGTCGCGGAAGGTCGGCGGCATCCGCACGTCCACCACGGTGATGTCCGGTCGGTGAGTGGTGACCGCGTCGACGAAACCTTCGCCGTCGGGCACCTTGGCGACCACCTCGAACCCGGCGCGGGAGAGCAGCAGCGTCAACCCCTCGGACAGCAGCACGTTGTCCTCCGCGATCACGGCGCGCACGGCAGCTCCACCCGGATCGTGGTCGGCCCGCCAGCCGGACTGTGCACCGTGGCGATCCCGTCCAGCGCGGCGACCCGGCGACGGATGCCGTTGACGCCGGTGCCGGCGGTCTCGTCGATCCCGCCGCGGCCGTCGTCGGTGACCTCCACGTCCAGCCGGTCGCCAACACGCCGCACCGAAACCATGACCAGCCGTGCGCCGGCGTGCTTGGCCACATTGGTCAGGGCCTCGGACACCACGAAGTACGCGGCCGCCTCCACCGAAGCCGGCAGCGGGCCGACCTCCTCCAGGTCGGCGTGCACCGGGACGGCGGCGTCCGCGACCAGCGACCGCAGCGCACCCACCAGCCCGCGGTCGGAAAGGATCGGCGGGTAGATCGTGCGCACGATGGTTCGAAGCTCGCCCATCGCCGCTTCGGTGCCGTCGCGCGCCTCCTGCAGGAGGGTCGCCGCGGTCTCCGGCTCGTCGCGCAGGGTCTGTTTCGCGATCCCGAGCCGGAGCGCGATGGACACCAGTTTCGCCTGGGTGCCGTCGTGCAGGTCGCGCTCGATCCGGCGCAGCTCGGCGCCGTGCGCGTCCAGCGCCTCGGCCCTGGTCTCGGTGAGCTCGTCCACCCGCTCGGCGAGCTGCTCGGTGCCGGAGCGGTCCAGGATCGACCTGGTCAGGTGCGCCCAGCCGCGGGCGAGCGTGGGCAGGACGAAGACCAGCGCGCCGATTCCGGCCAGCAGCGTGGGAATTCCGGTGCCGAAGGCGGTGCCCCAGTCGTGGATCGGGAAGCTCGGGATCAGCGTCACCCCGCCGGTGCCGGGCGCCCACCAGAAGAACATGCCCAGGATCGACGCGGGCAGCAGCGCGCACAAGATCAACGACAGCATGCCGACGGCGAAGCCGAGGGCGCACTGGACCGGCAGCCAGAGCAGGTCCCGCCAGGTGGCCGGATCGGTGAACAGCTGGCGCCACCAGCTGAGGATGCTGCCCTCCAGCGGCCGGAGCCGGGTCGGCACCCGGCGGCCGAGCACGTACCCGGCCCAGGTGCGGTGCAGGTCGGTCCAGATCCGCAGGCCGACGAAGCCGAAGGGCACCAGCACCAGCCCGAGCCCGGCGACCGCCACCGACATCCCGGCCATCGCCAGGAACAACGGGATCAGCAGCGCCACCATGGACGCCGGCACCAACGCCAGCAGGTACGGCACGTCCCGGAACAGCCGCTTGGCGAGCGCGCTCATCTTTCCCCCAGGTCGCCGATGGTCGTCACCCTGCTATCCGACCAGTTCCGGCGCCTTCGCACAGTAGAGCAGGCTGCACCTTTTCCGACGCAGCGAAGGCCACCTTGCCTGCGTTCAACGCAGCGAAGGTGGCCTTCGCTGCATACGGGCTAAGTGGTGGCGAAGGCTTGGGCGTCCTCTTCGCCGAAGGTTTCTTCCAGACGCTCCGGCGAGTAGTCGAGGTCGATCTGCGCCGGATCCGCGCCGCGGGCCGACTCGATCGCACCGAGCCGCCGTTGCGCCCGGTCTGCCGCGTAGTGCACGAACTCCTCGGGATCGATGCCGAAGGGATGCTCCTCGAACTGGTCGTTCAGCCACTGGATCATGTTCAGCGCCTGTGGCACCAGCTCGCCCATCCGCTCGCCGACCACCGCCCACAGGCTGTCGTCCGCCGCCACGTGCCGGCGGCAGGTGAACGTGCCCCATGCCATGTGCCGCCGCTCGTCGTCCCCGATCCGGCGGATCAGCTCCTGCATCCCGGGCAGGATCCGGTGCTCGGTGCACATCTTCTGCCAGGCGTAGTAGCCGGTCAGCGCGAGGGTGCCCTCGATCACGTGGTTGTAGGTGACGCTGGCGCGGATCTGGTTGCGCGGGCTGGGATCGGACTCCAGGACGCCGAGCGACTCCGGCAGCTCCTCGTAGAAGAGCTTGCGGTAGTGCGGGTTGTCCGCGACGTACGGGTGCAGGTCCGCGGTCAGCCCGACCGCGTCCATCCAGCGCCGGAACACCTCGGTGTGCTTGGCCTCTTCGAAGCAGAACTGGGTCAGGTACATCTCGTCGCCGAGCCTGCCCTCGGCGGACATCGCCTTCATGAACGGCTGGATGTCCTCGGTGACCGCCTCTTCGCCCGCGATGAACTGCGCGCACAGGTAGGTCGCGGACCGGCGCTGCTCGTCGTTGAGCGCCGCCCAGTCCTCGGCGTCGCGGCTGAAGTCGATGTCGGCCGGGTTCCAGAACTTCTTGTTCCCCTTGACGAAGAGCCGCAACGGGAACGAGTCCCAGTTCAGCCCGCCCGCCCTCAGGGTGGTGAATCCGGTCCGGTGCGCGGAAACGGTGTCGGTCATCGGTACGCCTTTCGTGTCACTTCGTTGTGTCCACTGCGCTCTTTGTGTCCACTATGGACGAATAGTGCCGGATGGCAGGGGTGAGCACCGCGCAGACGGCGTCCGCCGCCTCGCCGGGGGAATGGGTGCGCAGCACCAGGTGGCTCAGCGAAAGTCGCACCACGCTCTCCGCGAGCAGTTCGGCGTACTCGGGGCGCAGCTGGGGCAGCCGCTCGCGGTAGTGGCCGGCGGCCAGCTCGGTGGCCGCGCGCAGGATCGGCTCGCCCTTGGTGGTCAGCAGCGGCAGCAGGTCTTCACCGGCCTCGGTGCCAAGTGCCGCGGCCACCAGGCGGTTCTCCCTGGCGTGCTCGATGGTGAAGGTGACCCCGGCGCGGATCGCGCCGGGCAGATCGGCGGCCTCGGCGAACCGCTGCCCGATGCCGTCGAGGAACTCCGCCGCGGTGCGCAGCGCGACCGCCTGCACCAGTGCGGACTTGCTGCCGAACTCGTTGTAGACGGTCTGCCGGCTCACCCCGCTGTCGGCCGCGACGTCGGCCATCCGGAGGCCGGCGTAGCCCTTCTCGGGCAGCAGCGCGGTGGCCGCGTCGAGCAGCGTCTCGCGCAGGGAAGCCCTGGTCCGTTCGGTGAAGCTGGTGACCTCTGACACACCCTTAGCTTGACACGTGAGCCGTATGTGTCAAGTTCTTGTACCCAGTCCAGGGTTTTGTACAGAAGTCCACCAGGTAGTCGGCCGGGCTCCGGCGCTGGTCGAATGGTTACCTTGGTCTGGTGGGCATCACCGTGGGCTTCGACCTGGACATGACGCTGATCGATCCGCGGCCAGGCATGGTCGCGGCGATGAACGCGCTCGCCGACGAGTGCGGGCTGCCGCTGGACGGGGAGGCGTTCGCGGCCAACCTCGGCCCGCCGCTGGACCACGTGCTGCGCGGGTTCGAGGCGCCGGAGGAGCGCATCCCCGGGCTGATCGACCGCTTCCGCGAGCTGTACCCAGGAATCGTGGTGCCGCGCACCGTCGGACTGCCCGGCGCGGCCGAGGCGCTGCGCGCGGTGCGCGGGCTCGGCGGCACCGTGCTGGTGGTCACCGGCAAGTACGCGCCGAACGCGGCGCTGCACCTGGAGGCGCTCGGCCTCGAGGTGGACGAGCTGGTGGGCGAGCTGTGGTCCACGGAGAAGGCGACGGCGCTTCGTGCGCACCACGCGGTCGCGTACGTGGGCGACCATCTCGGCGACATCCGCGGTGCGCGGGCGGCCGGGGCGGTCGCGGTCGGCGTGACCACCGGGCCCTGCGACCGGGCGGAGCTGCTGGACGCGGGCGCGGACGTGGTCTTCGACGGGCTGGACGAGTTCCCCGGCTGGCTGGCCGCGAACGAGGGCCTGTTCGCCGGCGTGTCCCTCTAGTCCTGCTGCCGCGCCTCGCGGACCAGCGCGATCAGGCCGAGCGCGAGGCCGAGCGGGGTGACCACCCCGGCGCCGAGGCTCAGCCAGACCGGCAGGTTTTCCAGGCCGGCGGCGAACAGCACGAACACCGCCACCACGGCCGCCATGCCCAACGCGAACAGGCCGATGCCGAGCCGCATCAGCAACGACTTGCGCGGCTCCGGCCGTGCCGTTGCCGAAGACGTCTCGGTATCCATGGGCAAAAGGGTAGCTGGTAGATATCTTCCTTCTCCCCGGAGTCGGCGGCGGGATAGGCTGGGGGGACGCGCGTCCTGGGTACGCCCTGGGCGCGTTCGTCGTGCACGGCCCGATTGGCGCGTGCGATTCGACCGCGGAAACACAGAAGGAACGGTGAGGGCAGTGCCGACCGGCAAGGTCAAGTGGTACGACGCGGAAAAGGGTTTCGGCTTCGTCACCCAGGATGGCGGCGACGACGTCTACATCCGCAAGACTGCGCTACCGGAAGGCGTGGCCGCACTCAAAGCCGGTCAGCGGCTGGAGTTCGGGGTCGCCGACGGCAGGCGCGGCCCGCAGGCCCTTTCGGTCCGGCTGCTCGACCCGCCGCCCTCGGTCGCGGAGGCGCGCCGCCGCCCCGCCGAAGAGCTGCACGGCCTCATCGAGGACATGATCAAGCTGCTGGAGCTCAAGGTCCAGCCGGACCTGCGGCGCAACCGCTACCCGGATCGCAAGAACACCAAGCGCATCGCCGAAGTGATGCGCGCGGTCGCCAGGGACCTGGACCCGTGATCCGCTAGGCCGGCTGGACCTGCAGGGACCAGACGGCCCTGGCGACGAGCTGCGGCTGCCCGTCCTCGTCGAGGGCGGGCTGGCCGGACTCGTCCGCGGCGTAGGCGGCGCCGAGCTGCTGGACCTCCACCACCACCAGCTGGCCGTCCGAGCCGTTCGCGGACGCGGTGTAGGCGAACTGCTTGCCGTTGGTGAAGGTCTCCTGCTTCACCGGCTGCAGCTCACCCTTGGCGTTGGTGTACTGGACGTTGACCACCCACGGGGTCTCCGCGACCTCGGAGGGCACCGAGATCTGCACGGGCTGGCCGGCCCGCACCTTCAGCTGTGCCTTCGCGCCGTCGTTCTGCTCGCACTTCTGGACCTTCGCGTCGCAGTGGATCATCGGCGCCGCCTCCACCGTGTTGCCGTCGGCGAAGAAGGTCACCTGGGGTGGGCCCGGCGTCGAGCACCCGGCGAGCACCAGCGCGGCGGCGGCGAACAGGAGCGGCAGACGAAGTCGCATACCCGGAAGATATCGCGGGGCCCGCGCCGGATCCCTGGCGACTACGTCGTGAGTGAAAAGTGTTGCCTTGGCAACACTTTTCACTCACGAGCGGGCTGGGCGCACTGGTGGTGGGCTGTCGGTGGCCTGCGGCCGCAGCGGCCGGTCGCCGCCGAGGCCGGGGATCAGCGAAGTGCCCTTGCGCACCAGGTAGGTCTGCACCAGACCGAGCACCAGCAGCGCCGAGACGGTGAGGAAGCCGATCCAGTACGTGGGCGGCAGCAGCAGCCCGATCGCGCCGCCGAAGCACCATGCCATCTGCAGCACGGTCTCCGAGCGGCCGAACGCGGACGCGCGGGACTCCTCGGGCAGGTCCTCCTGGATCACCGCGTCCAGGCTGATCTTGGCCAGTGCGCTGGCGGTGGAGCCGACCAGCCCGACGATCGCGGCGGTGGCGAGGCCGTCCAGGATCGCCGCCAGGATGGTGGACGCCAGCGCGGCGGCCACGCAGCCGAGCACCACCTGGTCCGGTTTGCCGAAGTGCAGCCGGGAGCCGATCGCGTTGCCGACGAACCCGCCGATCCCGGCCGCGGCACCGACCACGCCGAGCAGCAGCAGCTGCATGAACGGGCTCACCCCGTCCTGTTCGGCGTGCGCCTTCACGGCGAAGGCGGCGAACATCATCAGGAACCCGGTGAGCACCCTGATCGTGCCGTTGGCCCAGAGCGAAACCACGATCTGGCGGCCCATCGGCTGGCGTTTCTTCTTCGCGGATTTTCGCTCCGGATGGGCGGCGAAGGACGCGGGCACCTCGCCTTCGGTGACCTCCACCCAGGACGGGATCCGCATGCCCTGCACCGCGCCGACCGCGCAGATCGCGGCGGCGAACCACAGCGCGCCCGACGAGCCGAAGATGCCGTTGAACCCGCTCGCGATCGCGCCGAACACCCCGCCGGCGATCAACCCGAACACGGTCAGCCTGGCGTTGGTCTTGGACAGGGTGATCTCCGGTGGCAGCACTCTCGGTGTGACCGCCGCCTTGAGCACCATGAACGACTTCGACAGCACCATCTTGCCCAGCGCGGCCGGGTACAGCCCCCAGTCGTTGAAGTGCAGCGCCATCAGCACGCACATCAACGCCTGGCCGGCGGAGACCACGCACAGGGCCAGCCGCCTGCCGCGCTGGATCCGGTCCAGCGCCGGCCCGATCACCGGCGCCACCAGCGCGAAGGGCGCGATGGTGATCAGCAGGTAGAGCGCGACCTTGCCTTTGCTCTCCCCGCTCGCCGCGGCGAAGAACAGGGTGTTCGCCAGCGCGATCATCATCGCCGCGTCGCTGGCGTAGTTCAGCATGGTCGCGTAGGTCAGCGAGGTCAGCCCGGAACGGTCCGCGCCGTCCGCCTTGGTGGCGCGCTGGAAGGCGTCCACCGCCTGTCCGGTCAGCTGCCTGCCGCGCAGCGCCGCCACTCTGGTGACGGTGATCTTCTTCGGCAGCCGCGGCAGGCTGCCCGCGCCGGCCGTGGTCCGGTGCTCGGTTTCGGGTTCCGCGTCGCGCGGCTCACCGGCGTAGCCGTCGGTGTTGTACCGCTCGTAGTCGCCGGAGTTCCCGTAGTAGCCGCCGGGCGGCGGCGGTGGCTCGCGCCTCGGGGGTGGTGGCGGTGGTGGCTCGCGGTGCACCGGCTGGGTCCGCCACATCGACGGGTCCGGCGGCGGAGGCGGCGGGTAAGGCCGCGCGCCCCGGTGCGGGGGTGGGGCGTGGCCAAGCGGGATGGCCCCGGTCGGCGCCTCGTCGGCGGTGGGCACCGGTGGCACTGGTGGTACCGGTGGCACTGGTGGCTCTGCCGGCATCTGCCGAGTAGGCGGCTTGGGGCTGTCGTCGTAGAACCGGCTCGGCGGCTCGACCGGCGCCCGCCAGGACGGCGCGCGCCCGGAGCCGGGCTCGGGTGTCCACTTGCGCTTGCTCTTGCGCCCGGCACGCCCCTTGCCCGAGCGGCCGAACAGGCCGCCGGAGCCACCAGAACGCGTCATACCTTCAATCCTGCCGTACTCAGGGGTGATCTCGCCGGTTCACGGCGAGACCGGGACCAGTTTCACCCGGAACATCTTGGGCCACAGCTTGCCGGTGAGCAGAAACTGGTCGGTGCCCGGGATGGCCGCGACGCCGTTCAGCACGTCCGCGCCCCGCCGTTCCGCATCGGTGAGCAGGCCGGAGGCGTCGATCTGCGCGGTGACCTGCCCGGTGTCCGGGTCGATCCGCAGGATCCGGTCCGAGTGCCAAACGTTTGCGTAGACCGCGTCGCCGACGCACTCCAGTTCGTTCAGCTGATCGGCCGGCCCGTCCGCGGTCCGAACCCGGACCCGGCCGGTCTCGGTGAACTCGCGGGGATCGCGGAAGGTCAGCTCGGCCGAGCCGTCGCTCATCACCAGCCGGTCGCGGCCCTGCTGGTGGCACAGGCCCCAGCCCTCGCCCCGATATTCGACCCGGCGCTGCTCGGCGAGCGTGCGCGCGTCCCGCTGGATGGCGACGCCGTTCTTCCAGGTCAGCTGCCAGAGGGACGGGCCGGTCACGGTGATGCCCTCGCCGAACAGCGGCGATGGCAGTTCGACCTTGGTCACCGGCTGGGCGCCCGGCGGGCCGGCGCGCACGGACGATCGTCCTTCCAGGCCGGTGCCTTCGTACAGGGTGCCGCCGGAAAGTTCGAGGCCCTGGGTGAACGCTGCGGAGTCGTGCGGTAACACTTCGACCACCTCGGCCCGCAGCGATTCGGTACGGGGGGCGGCACTGGACGGCGCCGGGGCGGCCGCGCAGCCGGTGAGCGCCACGACGACAACGGCGGGAATGAGCAAAAGACAGCGCACGCGTTCCAGCCTGACACGACCGGGCGGCGGTGCGTGCTGCACAATTGGGTACATGACCCTGCTGCTCACCCTCGATGACGGCTCGATCCAGCGATCACTGGCCGAAGCCGTGGAGACGGCGCGCGCGGCCGCGGTGGAGGAGACCGATCCGGCGCAGGTCGGCGCGCACGCCGGGGTCGAGCGTGAGGACGCGGTTTCGGCCACCCATCTGTTCGAGGCGGAGGTGCCCGGCTACCGGGGCTGGCACTGGTCGGTCACCGTGGCGACCGCGGGTCCCGGCGAACCCGTGACGGTCAGCGAGGTGGTGCTGCGTCCCGGCCCGGACGCGCGGGTGGCGCCGAAGTGGGTGCCGTGGGAACGCCGGGTGCGCCCCGGCGACCTCGGCGTCGGCGACATCTTCCCGACCGACTCCGACGACCCGAGGCTGGCGCCGGCCTATCTGGCTTCCGACGATCCGGCGGTGGAAGAGGTCGCCCGCGACGTCGGGCTCGGCCGGGTGCACGTGCTTTCGCGCTACGGCAGGGAAGACGCGGCCTCGCGTTGGCGTGCCGGCGAGTTCGGCCCGCGGTCCGACATGGCCCGCAGCGCGCCGGACGTCTGCGGCACCTGTGGTTTCTTCCTGCCGGTCGCCGGTTCGATGCGCGGCGCGTTCGGCGTCTGCGCCAACGACATCTCGCCCGCTGACGGGCACGCGGTGAACGTGGAGTACGGCTGCGGCGCGCATTCCGAGATCGAGGTCGAGGTCAGCTCGTCGATCCCGGTGGCCGAGCTGGTCTACGACGACTCGCTGCTCGACATGGAACCGGTAGAGGAGCTTGAGCGAGCCAGTGAGCCTGCCGCACGGGCCTGACCCGTTCGGCACCGAGGCGTTGCGCGACTCGGTGCTGCGTGCCTGGCGGGACTCGCCGACCAGGTTCACCGAGGACACCAACGCCGAGGGCGACCTGCGCGCCGGCGGCTACCGCGACCGGCTGCTGGTGGAGCTGGCGCAGAACGCCGCCGACGCGGCCGCGGCCGCCGGCACCCCCGGCGTGCTCCGGCTGTCCGTTGTGGACGGTGAGCTGCGGGCCGCGAACACCGGCGCGCCGCTGGACGCGGCCGGGGTGGCGTCGCTCTCCTCGCTGCGTGCGTCCGCGAAGAGCGGTGAGACGGTCGGCCGGTTCGGGGTCGGTTTCGCCGCGGTGCTCGCGGTGACTTCCGCGCCGCGGGTGGTCTCGCGCACCGGCGGCGTGGCCTTCTCCGAGGAACGCACCCGCGCCGCGGCCGGGCGTACCGGCGTGGTGCCGGTGCTGCGGCTGCCGTGGCCGGTGGACGAGCGGGAGCCCGCGCTGCCGGCCGGGTTCGACACCGAGGTCCGGTTGCCGCTGTCCGCGCCGGATGACGGCCTGCTGGAGCGGCTGTCCGCGGAGGCAGAGGACCTGCTGCTGGCCTTGCCGTGGCTGGCCAGGATCGAGCTCGGCGAGGATGTCTGGACGAGGACCGAGTCGGACGGCGTGCTGGTGGTGGGCGCGCCGGACGGCGGCACCCGGCGCTGGCTGACCCACGCCACCGAAACCTGCGTCTGGGCGGTCCCGGTGACCGGCGACGGCGCCCCGGTCCCGCTGGAGTCCGGCGTGCTGCACGCGCCGACGCCGACCGACGAGCGGCTTTCCCTGCCGGCCAGGCTGATCGCCTCGGTGCCGATCGAGCCGTCCCGGCGGCGGGTGCTGCCCGGTGCAGGGGTGCGCGCAGCCCTGTCCGCGGCGGCGGCCGCCTACCCCGGCCTCGTCCGCGAGCTGCCTGCCCGGCACCGGATGGCGCTGGTGCCGCGCGCCGGATTCCCACTGTCCGAAGTGGACGGTGAGCTGCGAGAGCTGGTACTGGCCAGGCTGGCGGACACGCCGTGGCTGCCCTCGGCGGCGGGACCCGACCTGACCGGCACCCGCGCGAAGGTGCTGTCCGCCGACTCCCCGGCGCTGATCCCGCTGCTGGCCGAGCTGGTCACCGGGCTCGCCGCGGTGCCGTTCTGCGGCCACGAGCCGGCCAGGGTGCTCGCCGTGGCCGGGGCCGAGCAGCTGACCGTGGCCGAGGTGGTCGAGCTGCTCACCGGCGTCGACCGGGAGCCCGGCTGGTGGCGGTCGCTCTACGACGCGCTGCTTCCCCTGGTCGAGGCGCACACGATGGCCGCGGACGAGCTCGGCGGGCTGCCGGTGCCGCTGGCCGATGGCCGCACGCTGCCGGGTCCGCGTGGCGCGCTGCTGTTCGGTGCCGACCCGGGGCTGCTCGAGCTTCTGTCCGAAGTGGACGTCGCCGGGCTGCGGCTGGTGCACCCGGACGCCGCGCATGCCCTGCTGGAAAAGCTGGGCGCCAAGCACGTGGAGGCCGCGGACCTGCTTGACGCGCCAGCGCTGCGCGACGCCGTGCAGCGCAGCGTCGAGGATGCACTGTCTGGTTTGGACACTCTGCCGCTGGCCGGCGCGGTGCTGCGGCTGGTGGCCGAGGTCGGCGCGGTGGACACCGGCTGGCTCGGCGCGCTCGCGCTGCCCGCGGAGGACGGCTGGCGCCGGGCCGACGAGCTGGTGCTGCCGGGGTCGCCGCTGCTGGAGGTGTTCGATCCCGAGGCGTTCGGTGCGGACGCCGCGCTCGACGTGCTCGAAGGGGACTTCGCCGAGGACTGGCCGGAAGAGACGTTGAAGGCGGCCGGGGTGCTCGGCGGCTTCAAGGTGCTCGCCGACGACGAGCCGGTCGAACCGGACCACGGGCTGCCGGAAGAGGCGGACTGGTGGGCGTCGCACGAGGAACCGCCGGGCAGGCTGCTCGCCGTGCGGGATCTGGACCTGGTCGCCGACGATGCCTGGCCGGCCGCGCTCCGGCTGCTGGCGTCGGAGCCGGAGACCTGGCGGGCGCTGACCGTGCCCGGCGGGCACACCGGCTGGTGGCTGGCCAGGTACGCGCTGCTGGCCGGGCGCGCGCCGCTGGACTGGCGGGCCGCCGATGCGGATGGCCTTGCCGGGCTGTTCGACCCGGTGCCCGAGCTGGGCCTGCGCCCGGAGCTGCTGGCCGCGGCCGGGGTCCGGCAACGGCTGGTGCTGGCGGACGCGGAGGACGTGGCCGATCTGCTGGACCGCCTCGGCGACCAGGACCGGAAGCCCTCACCCGGCCTGGTGCTGCGCGCCTACACCGCGCTGGCCGACGCTTTCACGGGTGAGCCGATCTCGCCGGAGAACGTGCGCACGCTGGATGGGTCCGTTGTGGACGCCGACCGCGCGATGGTGCTGGACCAGCCGTGGCTGCTCGGCGTGTGGCCGTCCGGTCGGCTGGTCGCCGCCGCGGACGGGGACGGCCGCGCGCACCGGCTGGCCGAGCTGCTGGACCTGCCGCTGGCAGGAGAGCGGACGAAGGCCGAAGTCGATTCGCCCGGCGAGTACCTGCCGTGGCGGGAGCTGCCCGCGATCGGTGAGGTGGCCGAGCTGCTGGACCTGCCGTTGCCGGAGGGCGGCCTGCTGGTGCACGAGCGGCTCACCGTGGCACTCGACGGCGACACGCACGTCGTGCCCTGGTGGTCCGGCGAGCGGCTGCACGCCGAGGACAGCCCGGCCGGCCTGGCCCGCGCCTTCGCCTGGGCCGCTGCCCGCTGGCCCGACCGCCACCTGATCGCCGCCCTCCTCGACGACCCCACCCAACTCCTCGCCTAACCCGGCCACCTCCGTGTTTGCCGCTCACGTCACTGTGTTGGCCGCCCACGTCATCGAGTTGGCCGGTTCCGTCGCCACGCTGCCGGTTCGCGAACGGCCAACTCGCCGTCGGGAACGGCAAACACGGCGCCGGGAACGGCAAACACGGGAGGGGTGGGTCAGATGCCGCGTTGGGCGGTGCGGGAGCCGCGGCGGGCGGCGGTGCTCTGCCAGGTCATCACGCCCATGCCGAGAAAACTGATCACCAGTCCGGCGACCGTGGTCCAGAACGCGACGCTGGGCGGGCCGTCCGAGGAGAGATAGCTCACCAGCGTCACCACGAAGCCGACGAGCCACAACCCGGTGCCTACGATGACCACCGGCCAGATGTCGATCAGCCGCTGCGGCAGCTCGGGCACCGGCCGCAACGGACCCTTGACTTCCCCGGCATTGATCGGTTCGCCCACGTCGGGAAGGGTACCGGCAGACGCGTTCCAGCAGAGCAGAGGTAGCGAAGCGATGGCCGAGCCCAGCACAGCCGAGAAGTCGAGGTTCGACCGGTTCTTCAAGATCAGCGAGCGCGGCTCGACCACCGGCCGGGAGGTGCGCGGCGGGCTGGTCACCTTCGTCACGATGGCCTACATCGTGGTGCTCAACCCGCTGATCATCGGCAGCTTCTCGGCCGAGGACGCGGGCGCGCACAAGGACCTCTTCGGCGGCATCCTGCCGGCCGGGCAGGTGGCCGCGGTGACCGCGCTGGTGGCCGGGGTGCTGAGCATCCTGTTCGGCCTTGTCGCGAACTACCCGTTCGCGCTGGCCACCGGGCTCGGCATCAACTCGCTGCTCGCGGTGAGCATCGCACCGCAGATGAGCTGGCCGGCCGCGATGGGCCTGGTGGTGGTGAACGGCCTGGTGGTGCTGCTGCTGGTGGTCACCGGGGTGCGCACGATGGTGTTCAACGCGGTGCCCAACCAGCTCAAGGCCGCGATCGCGGTCGGCATCGGCCTGTTCATCTGCCTGATCGGGCTGGTGGACGCCGGGTTCGTGCGGCGGATTCCGGACGCGGCCAAGACCACCGTGCCGGTCGGGCTCGGCATCAACGGCTCGATCGCGTCCTGGCCGACCGCGGTGTTCGTGTTCGGCCTGGTGGTCACCGGCATCCTGGTGGCCAAGCGGGTCAAGGGCGCGATCCTGATCGGGGTGCTGGCCGGCACCGTGGTGTCCATCGTGGTCGAGGCGATCGTGCAGGCCGGCCCGTCCAAGGGCGTGGACCCCAAGGGCTGGAACCTCGGCTACCCCGCGCTGCCGGACCAGGTGGCCGGCCTGCCCGACCTGGCGCTGCTCGGGAACTTCAACTTCGACGCCTGGACACAGGTGCCGGCGCTGACCGCGGCCCTGCTGGTGTTCACCCTGGTGCTCACCGACTTCTTCGACACCATCGGCACCATGACCGGGCTTGGCAAGGAGGCCGGGCTGATCGGCAAGGACGGCCAGCTGCCGAACGTGGGCAAGGCGCTGTTCGTGGACGGGCTCGGCGCGGTGGGCGGCGGGGTTGCCTCCTCCAGCTCCAACACGGTGTTCGTGGAGTCGGCCTCCGGGATCGCGGAGGGCGCCAGGACCGGGCTGGCGAACGTGGTCACCGGGCTGCTCTTCCTGGCCGCGATGTTCTTCACCCCGCTGTACGAGGTGGTGCCGGTGGAGGCGGCCGCGCCCGCGCTGGTGGTGGTCGGCGCGCTGATGATCCGGCAGATCACCGAGATTGACTTCGGTGACTTCTCGATCGCCCTGCCCGCGTTCCTGACCATCGTGGTCACCCCGTTCACCTACTCGATCGCGAACGGGATCGGCGCCGGGTTCGTCAGCTACGTGCTGATCCAGGCGGCCACCGGCAAGGCCCGCCGGGTGCATCCGCTGATGTGGATCGTCGCGGTGGCGTTCGTCGTGTACTTCGTGATGGGTCCGATCCAGGCGGCGCTGCACTGAACCGCACTGAACCGCACTGAGCTGGAGCGGACCTGACGAACTGCACGTGGGGAGGTTCACCCGATCCGGTGGCAGATCGTAAGGTATGCTAACTATATGTCCGACTGCCCGCACGAGCGATCACTGGCGAGCCGCCTGCGGCTCTCCGTGGTGCGGCTCAACCGCAGGCTGCGGGCACAGCGCACCAGCACGGCGATCTCGCTGACGCAGGTCTCCGCACTGTCCACTCTGCACAAGTGCGGGGCGCTCACGCCGGGGCAGCTGGCCGCCAAGGAAGGCGTCCAGCCGCCGTCGATGACCAGGGTGATCGCCGCGCTGGAAGAACTGGGATACGTCGAGCGCAGTCCGCATCCGACCGACGGCAGGCAGGCCATCGTGTCGCTCTCGGAGAGCGGGCTGGCCTACGTGCACGAGGCGATCTCGGCGCGGGAGGCGTGGCTGGACAGGCAACTGGCCGAACTGACCGGCGAGGAGCGCGAACTGCTCTCCAGAGCCGCGGAGATCATCGACAGGATGGCGGGGAACTAGACACGGTGAGCACGGGTAGCCAGGCCAAGTCAGATCAGCAGACGACCGCTACCCCTGATCCGGTTCCACCGGACGCCACCGAGACCGCCCCGGACACCGAAAACGCCACCACCGCGCCGAAACCGGGCATGTTCGGGTCGCTGCGGGTGCGCAACTACCGGCTCTACTTCACCGGCCAGATCATCTCCAACGTCGGCACCTGGATGCAGCGCATCGCCCAGGACTGGCTGGTGTTCACGCTCAGCGGCAACAACCCGGTCGCGCTCGGCATCGCGGTGGCCCTGCAGTTCACCCCGACGCTGCTGCTCTCGCTGTGGGCCGGGGTGCTCGCGGACCGGGTGGACAAGCGCAAGCTGCTGATGACCCTGCAGGCGTTCAACTGCCTGCAGGCCGTCACCCTCGGGCTGCTGAACGTCACCGGTGTGGTGCAGCTTTGGCACGTCTACGTGCTCTGCATCGCGCTCGGCAGCCTCAACGCGATGGAAGTGCCGACGCGGCAGTCATTCGTCGCCGAGATGGTGGGCCGAAGCCAGATCACCAACGCGGTCGCGCTGAACTCAACGATCTTCAACATGGCCCGCATCGTCGGGCCGGCCATCGCCGGCTTCCTGATCACCCTGGTCGGTACCGGCTGGCTCTTCCTCGCCAACGCGGCCAGCACGCTCGCGGTGATCACCGGGCTGCTGATGATGAACCCGGACAAGCTCTTCCGCGGCCCCGCGGTGACTCGCGCGAAGGGACAGCTGCGCGAGGGCCTGAGCTATGTGCGGCATCGAGCGGACCTGGTCACCGTGATGGTGCTGGTGTTCTTCGTCAGCACCTTCGGCATCAGCTTCTTCACCTCGCTTCCGATCATCGCGGCGAACGTGTTCCACACCGCCGCCGACGGGTACGGCCTGCTGTCCACGCTGCTCGCGGTGGGCACCTTCGCCGGGGCGCTGATGTCCGCCCGGCGTGGCTCCCGGCGCGAGCCGCGGGTGCGGGTGCTGCTGCTCGCCGCGCTCGGCCTCGGCCTGCTGGAGGTCGTCGCCGCGTTCATGCCCAGCTACCTGGCCTTCGGGATCGCGCTGGTGCCGCTCGGCTACGCCACGATGACCTTCCTGAACACCGCGAACGCGCTGGTGCAGACCGCGGTCAGCCCGGAGATGCGCGGGCGGGTGATGGGGCTGTACGTGCTGGTGCTGATCGGCGGCAACCCGATCGGCGGGCCGATGACCGGCTGGATGGCGGACGCCTTCGGTGGCCGCTCGCCGTTCGTCATCGGCGGCGCGATCTCCGTGCTGGCCGTGCTGGCCTGCGCGTTCGTGCTGGTCCGCCGGGGTGGGGTGCGGCTGCCCGCGCGACGGCTCGGCCTGCACGTGCTCAGCCGCCAGCGTTGACCGTTTTAGCTCTAAAGGGTGAGATGTGGGTCTCCGCCGCCAACCCCTTGCTCGGGTAGCTGAGGTTAGGCTAACCTCAGGTTGTCCGCTTCGTGGTGGGAGCGGCAGTCAGTTCGGGAACGGGCGAGGCCCCGCAACCGGGTTCAACCCCCGGTGGCGGGGCCTCGTTCACGTGTACCGCCCGAACAACGGGACCCTCCCGCGTGGAGAGGGTCCCGAAGTGCGCGAGGCTCAGGAGAGCAGCAGGCCGTTGCCGCCGGCGACGGCGTTGTCGAAGCGCTTGCCGATCTCTTCCCAGTTGAAGATGTTCCACAGCGCCTTGACGTAGTCCGGCTTGACGTTCTTGTAGTCCAGGTAGAACGCGTGCTCCCAGACGTCGACCAGCAGGATCGGCGTGGTCGGCAGGATCAGGTTGTTGTGGTGATCCTTGAGCTGCTGGGTGATCAGCGTCTTGCCGATCGGGTCCCAGGACAGCGCGCCCCAGCCGTTGCCCTGGATGGTGGTGGACACCGCGGTGAACTGCGCCTTGAACTTGTCGAAGGAGCCGAAGCTCTCGTCGATCGCGGCGGCCAGCGCGCCGGTCGGCTTGTCGCCGCCGTTCGGCGAGAGGATCTTCCACCACACCACGTGGTTCGCGTGCCCCGCCAGGTTGAACGCCAGCGTGGTCTCCAGGCCGACGATGGACCCGAAGTCCTCCGCGTCGCGCGCGGCGGCCAGCTTCTCCAGGGTGTCGTTCGCGCCCTTGACGTAGGTCGCGTGGTGCTTGCTGTGGTGCAGTTCGTTGATCTCGCCGGAGATGTGCGGAGCGAGTGCGCCGTAGTCATAGTCGAGATCGGGAAGTTCGTACAGGGCCATTAGCCCTCCTTCTTCTTTCGACACAAGTCCGTGTTGCCATTGCCAAACTTAGTAGCTCTCACCGGTGCCCGGCGACCTGGGGCCGCCGTGTCCCCACTGGTGGAACTCAGCGGCAGTACCCGGTGGAGCCGTTTCCGAAACCCAGCCTGCTACCTCGACCTTGGTAGAGGTCAACGCGGTGTGATCATGCTCGCCGCAAAAAGACCCGCCGCCGTTCCGAGTGGAACGACGGCGGGCCGAAATTCAATTTTTGGTCAGCCGAAAGTTGCCGGCACGAATACGTCGAAACCGCGATCCGCGGACCCCAGGTGATCGCGTCGGGAGATGATCGCGCAGGTGACGGTGGCGCAGTCCAGGCCGGGGCCGGTCTGCTGCACGCGGATCCGCGCGGTGAAGCTGCCGTCCGGCGCGATCGGCACGGACGGGTTGCCACCGACGGGCGAGTTGGTCACCCAGGCGGACGGCCCGGTGCCGTCGCCGCCCTGCCCGTCGCCGCCGAGGCACGGGCCGGGCTTCTCGCCGTAGCTGAAGTCGTCGGGTACCTGGCACAGCGCGAGGTAGTAGCCGTTCGCCGGCGAGTAGCCGGCTCCGGTGACGGTGATCGTCTCGCCGGCGACCGCGAGCCCGGTCGCGTTGGAGGCGCTGAGGGTGTGGCCGTTGTTCGTGGCGCTGCCCGGTGCGGCGGCGGCGGTTCCGCCGAGCAGCAGGGCGGAGGCGGTGATCGCGCCGAGGAGCACCGGGACTTGCGGCAGTCTTCGACGGATCGTGGATCGCTTTGTCGACATGGTGTGAAAGCACTTCCTCTCGGTGAGGCCCAGGTCACGGGCCGATGGCAAAGTAAGGCTAACCTTATTGCGTCGAGAAACGCTACGGTTAGCCTTACCTAAATGGTTGCTGCTGGGGGTTGGGCGTGATGCGCGAGAGGCCGTTGCCGGCGATCCTGCTGGTCCTGTCCGTGGTGCTGGCGCTGGCGGGCTGCGCGTCGCCGCGGGCCGGCTCGCAACCGGAGGTGCCCGCCGCCGTTCCCGGGCAGCGCCCGCTGACCGAGCTCACCCCGGTCCCCGATCCGCGGGCGTACCGGGGACCGTCCACCGCGGTGCTGGCGCAGCCGGACATCGAGCCGATCACCCGCGACCCGGCGCAGCGGCTGCCGGTGACCGTGGCCGATTACCAGGGCACCAGCGTGACGGTCACCGACACCAGCCGGATCCTCGCCTTCGACATGTCCGGCACGCTCGGCGCCACCGTGTTCGGCCTCGGCCTCGGCGGCAAGGTGGTCGGCCGCGACCAGTCCACCGGTTTCCCTGCGGCCGCGCGGTTGCCGCTGGTCACCGGGAACGGGCACCAGCTCAACGCCGAAGCCGTGCTGCGGCTCCGGCCCAGCGTGGTGCTCACCGATACCACGCTCGGCCCGTGGGACGTGGTGCTGCAGCTGCGCTCGTCCGGGGTGCCGGTGGTCGTGGTGGATCCCAAGCGCGGCATGGACAACAACGGCGAGCTGGTGACCAGCGTCGCGAACGCGCTCGGGGTGCCCGATGCCGGTGCGGCGCTGGCGGACCGGCTGGACCGGCAGATCGAGCAGAAGAAGGCCGAGGTCGCCCGCCTTGTCCCGGCGGACGAGGCCAAGCGGCCGCGCGCGATGTTCCTCTACGTGCGCGGGCAGGCCGGGGTCTACTACGCCTTCGGCAAGGGGTCCGGTGTGGACTCGCTGTTCGCCGCGCTCGGCGTGGTGGACGTGGCGGTCGAGGTCGGGATCGACGGCATGCGGCCGCTCAACCCGGAGGCGCTGGCCAAGGCCCGCCCTGACCTGATCCTGATGATGAGCAAGGGGCTGGAGTCGGTCGGCGGAGTGCCCGGCGCGCTCACGATTCCCGGTATCGCGCAGACCCCGGCCGCGTCGCAGCAGCGCTTCGTGGACATGAGCGACTACCAGATACTCGGTTTCGGCCCGCTCACCCCGGGCGTGCTGGACGCGCTGGCCAGGGCGATCTACGCGCCGGACTCGCTGCATGGCTGAGCTGAGCACCCGGCCCGAGGTGGCGCCTGCCCCCGTTTCTTCCGGCCGGACGTCAGGGAGGAGAACGCACCGCAAGCTGCGGGCCGGGCTGCTGTTCACCGTGCTGATCGTGGGCATCGTGCTCGTCTCGCTGGTCTCCGCCGGGGTCGGCCAGTTCGACATCCCGGTGTCCCAGGTGTTCGGTTCGGTGCTGCACCGGATCGGCATCGGCTGGGGTCCGGCGCCGGTGGACCCGTTCGCCGAGGGCGCGCTGTGGCAGGTGCGGTTCCCGCGGGTGGTGATGGCACTGCTGGTCGGTGGCGTGCTCGGCGTGTGCGGGGCGTTGATGCAGGGCATGTTCGGCAACCCGCTGGCCGAACCGGGGGTGGTCGGGGTTTCCTCCGGTGCGGCCGTCGGCGCCTGTCTGTCCATTGTGTTCGGCTGGACCTTCTTCGGCGCGTTCACCACCCCGGCGCTCGCCTTTGCCGCCGGGCTGCTGACCACGGTCTCGGTGTACCTGCTCTCGCGCTCCCGCGGCCGGTCCGAGGTGGTGACGCTCATCCTCACCGGGGTCGCGGTGAACGCGGTGGCCGGTGCGGCGATCGCCTTCCTGATGTTCGTCGGCGACCAGGCGGCCAGGGAGCAGATCGTGTTCTGGCAGCTGGGCTCGCTGGCCTCCAGTCGCTGGCCGTACGTGTTCACGGTCGCACCGCTGGCGCTGGCCGGGGTGCTCGTTGCGCTGGTGCTGTCCAGGCGGATGGACCTGCTCGCGCTCGGCGACCGGCAGGCGCGTCATCTCGGGGTGAACGTGGAGGTGTTGCGGCTGAGCACCGTGGTGGTGGTCGCGCTGGCCGTCTCGGCCGCGGTGTCCTACTCCGGCATCATCGGTTTCGTCGGGCTGGTGGTCCCGCACCTGATCCGGATGCTGATGGGGCCGGGGCACCGGGTGCTGATCCCGGCCAGCCTGCTCGGCGGCGCGCTCCTGCTGGCCGCCGCCGACCTGCTGGCCAGGAACCTGTTCGCCTACGCCGATCTGCCGATCGGCATGCTGACCGCGCTGGTCGGTGGCCCGTTCTTCTTCTGGCTGCTGCTGCGCACGCGGCGCCGGTCAGGGGGCTGGGCATGAACCTGCTGAGCCTGTTCGGCCGCGGCGCGCAACGGCCGGTGCCGGTGCCCGAGCGGGGGACCGTGCTCGCCGAAGCCGAGGAGGTCACCGTGGAGGTGGCCGGGAAACGGCTGCTGGACCGGGTTTCGCTGTCCGTGCACGCCGGTGAGGTGCTGGTGCTGGTGGGGCCGAACGGCGCGGGCAAGTCCACCCTGCTCGCCGCGCTGGCCGGCGATCGCCGGCCGTCCGCCGGCCAGGTGCGCGTCGCCGGCAGGCCGGTGCCGGAATGGTCCACAGTGGAGTTGGCGCAGCGGCGATCCGTGTTGCCGCAGCAGAATCCGCTCTCTTTCCCGTTCGAGGTGCTGGCCGTGGTGCGGATGGGCCGGGCGCCGTGGGAGGGCACCGAGGCCGAGCTCGAAGACGACGCCGTGGTCGAGGCAGCGCTCGCCGCGACCGAGCTCGGCGCGTTCCGGCACCGCCGCTACCCGTCGCTGTCCGGTGGCGAGCAGGCGCGCGCGGCGCTGGCCAGGGTGCTCGCGCAGGCAGCGCCCCTGCTGCTGCTCGACGAACCGACCGCCTCGCTCGACCTGCGGCACCAGGAAGAAGTGCTGAAGCTGGCTCGCACCAGGGCCGCCGAGGGCGACGGCGTGCTGCTGGTGCTGCACGACCTTGGCCTCGCGGCCGCCTTCGCGGACCGGATGGCGGTACTGGCCGACGGCGAGCTGGCCGCGGTGGGCCCGCCGGAGCAGGTGTGCACCGAAGACCTGCTCGGCGAGGTCTACCGGTACCCGGTCGAGGTGATCACCCACCCGAGGACCGGTAAACCCGTCGCCCTGCCCGTTCGCGACTGATCAGGAGGTTCGGATGAGACGATCCATAGTGGACAGACCACGGCGGGCGGTGGCGTTGATCGCGGCCGCCATCGCCGGATTCGCGCTGTTGCCGGTGCCGGTCGGTGACGCGGCTGCCGCGGGTGCCTCGGTGAGCGTGTCGCCGGGCAGCGCGGACCCCGACTACGCCACCGAGGTGCAGCTGCGCGGCACCGGGTTCCAGTCCGTGCCCAAGGGCCACGGCGGCATCTACGTGCTCTTCGGCTGGGTGTCGGACTCGGCGTGGCGGCCGAGCGAGGGCGGCTCGGCCGGCGAGACCTACCGGTACGTGCAGGACAGCGAAGCCAAGGACAACCACGGTTTCCAGCGTTTCGTGTCCTTCCCCGGCAGCGATACCGAAACTTCGGCCAACGGCGGGGTGGTGTCGGCGGACGGTTCCTGGAGCACCCGGCTGGTGATTCCCGGGGCCAGGTTCAAGGCGGCGGACCGGTCCGGCAAGACGGTGGAGGTGGACTGCACGAAGACGCGCTGCGGGATCATCACAGTCGGCGCGCACGGGGTGGTCAACACCAGCAACGAGACCTTCACCCCGGTGACGTTCGCCGTGCCGCAGCAGCAGGCGCCGCCTTCGCCCGCACCGCAGGCCACCACTTCCGCTCCCGCGCAGTCGCCTCCGCCGGTGCCTGCGCCGGTGGTGCGCACCGAACTGACCGAAGCGACGGCCGGTGCGCCACTGGCCGTCACCGGGTCTGGTTTCGCAGCGGGGGAACAGGTTTCCGTGGTGCTGCACTCGGATCCGATCGGCCTGCCGCCGGTGACCGCCGACCCGAGCGGCGCCTTCAGCTACTCGGCAGCGCTACCGGCCGAGGCGCCGCCTGGCGCGCACCGGCTGGCCTTCACCGGCGCGGAGTCCAAAGTGGAGACTTCGGTGGAGCTGACCGTGCGGGCCGTGACGGTGGCCCCCGCACCGGTGGTGGCGCCGGTCGCCGAACCCGCGCCCGCCGGCGGTGGCACCGCGGGCTGGGTGCTGCCCGTGGTGATCGGGGGCGTGGTGCTGCTGGTGGCCGGTGCCGTCCTGCTGGTCCGGCAGCGCAGGCGCGGCGCCCGAGAAGAAGTGGCGGTTCAGAGTGCGGAGGAGAAGTAACGTGTCCAGATCGTTCGGGAACACCTGGCGAAGACTCGCCGCGGTGGCACTCGGGGCGGTGCTCGCCACCGGCATCGGATTCGTGCCGAGCGCGTCGGCCGCCGAGGCCGGGGCGGATGTCGCGGCCAAGGCCGACGCCGGTCTGTACTGGGGGGTGAAGAAGTCCTGGCGCGGTTACGTGGCCGGTTTCCGCGGCAGCGTCCTGCTCGACGAGGGCGCGGTCTTCGATCCCGACCCGGTGCTCACCGAGCCGAAGCCGTACCGGTGGCCGGTTGTCGGGTCGGCTTATGACCCGGTCACCGGCAAGGGCACGGTCGCCTTCGGTGGCAAGGTGAACTACTCGGTGCCCTCGCACACAATCTGGGACGTCGGTATCGCCCACCCGAAGGTGACGTTCAACGGTGACGGCACCGGAACGCTCACCGCGACCGTCAACTCCTCCCTGTTCGGCACCAAGGAGGCGCCAAAGGACGTACTGCCGCCCACCGAGCTGGTGTTCGCGGATCTGGTGTTCGACGGCGCGCCCACGCGAACCGGCGAGTTGCTGACCGCGTCGGTCAAGACGGCGAGCTTGACCGAGGCGGGCGCGAAGATCTTCGGCGGCACCTACCAGAAGGGGGACGAGCTGGATGCCGGGAAGCTGGTGTTCTGGGCGCCTCCCGCGGTGCTGGTGCCGAAAGTGACGGTCACGCCGTCCACCGAGCTCGATCCCGATGGCGGCACCGAGATCACCATCAAGGGCACCGGCTTCGACCCGGCCGGCAACGGCGGTGCCGGCTACGGTCTGCGCGGCGGTCCCGAGTTGGAAACGTTGAAGGACCCGGGCAAGGAGAACGGCTACCAGCTCGCCAGGCTGATCAAGAAGGGTGCGGTCGGCGTCCAGATCCCGCTCGGTGACGACGGCAGCTGGGAGTTCAAGACCAAGCTGAAGGCCAAGTACACCGGTACCGACGGCAACGAGCACGACGCGGCGAAGACCCCGTTCCGGATCTACACCTTCGGCTGGAAGAGCACCGAAACCACCTGGGACACCGTGACTCCGCTCGCGTTCAAGGGCATCACGGTGACTCCGCCGGAGGAGCCGACAGAGCCGCCACCCGGCCCGGAGCCCTGCGTGCTCACGCCCGCCAACGCCACCAAGGGAAATCTGTTGTGGGGGCTGAAGAAGAGTTTCCGGCGGTACGTCGGCATCGGCATCGGCACCGCCGATGGGAACAGCATCAGGGCGAGCGACGGTGCGGAGATCACCAATGCGGACGAGGTGCTGGTCGACGGCGTCCCCAACTCGAAGGGCGTGCCGACCGGCGCCTACCGGTTCGGGCTCGGCTCGGTGACCTACGGCGCGCCGGCCGATTTCACCGTGCAGTATCGCGGCACGGTGACTTTCGACTATCCCTCCCACTTCTTCACGATCCGGCTGGCCAATCCGAAGGTGGTGGTGCAGGGCGGCACCGGCAAGCTCTACGCCGACGTCGAGCTGGACGCACGGGAGGGCTCGGGGAAGGAACCTGTGAACCGGCCGGGGGTCGCCTTGGCGGATCTCGATCTGGGCCCGGCCCGGGTGGAGAACGCGGCGGGTGTGCTTTCGGTCAGCGGGGTCAAGGCCAAGCTGACCAGCGCGGACGCCTTCGGTGGCTTTTACCAGGCAGGTGACGCCCTCGACGACGTCACCGTGCTCATCGGGGCCGACTGCTCGGACCTGCCCGCGGTCGGTGGCGCTCCCGCTACCGGAGGCCAGGCCGGCGCCGGCGAGAACCTGGTGCCCGCGGTGAACTTCCGGCCGTCCGGCCTGGCCGCGACCGGGGCGACACTGGCGCCGCTCTACACCGGTCTCGGCCTGTTGTCCGCCGGAGTGGCCCTGGTCCTGGTGGCCAGGCGGCGAGCGAGCGCCCGGTAGGTCCGCGCGACTTGGTCGCCGCCGAAGCGCGGTTCCGCGGCTTCCAGTCGCGGAACCGCGACGCCCAGCCGTCGTGCTTCCGCCAAGGTGTCACGACAGACTTCACGCGGCTCCTGAGCCTCGAGGTCGGACTGCGCCGCGAGACTTACGCGTGCGAGCGCGATATGAGCGGTCAGCCAGGCGAGCATGGGTGCGGTCAGGCAGGTGGGTGCCCGGAATGGCAGCACACTGCCGCGGTGTCGTTGCAGGTCAATACCGCGTGCCTGGAGGAGCGGCAGTAGTTCGCGGCCGGCTAGCAGCCGCCCACCAGGGCCTCGCCCGGACATTGGCCACGCTCATGGCCACCGGTTCGGGTGCCCTCGCTGAGGGCGGCCGAGCGCTGGAGCGGACCGTCGCCGACCTGGTGGCCGCCGCCGTGCAGGACGGCGCCGTCCGCGACGACGTGGATGCCGGTGCCGTGATGATGGCCCTGCACGGCATCGGCGCAGCCCATGACCGCCCCAACTGGCGGGCCGAAGCTGACGACGTCATCACCCTCGTACTGGACGGGCTGCGCCGGCCGTGCTCAGGCGGCTCGGTACTGGTCCATGGTCTCGGCGAGCTCGTCGAACACCGCGACGTTGCACTCGAAGGCGACCAGTGCCTCCTCGACGACGCGGGCCCGTTCGGCTTCGTCCCAGGGTGCGGTGTCCAGCTTGGCCCGGTAGTGGTCGCGGAAGGCGGGTGCGCTGCCGATCTCGTCGAAGTGGTAGAACAGCGAGCCCGCTTCGGCCACGTCGTAGTTCCTCTCGAGCAGCTTCCGGATGACCTGGCCGCCCGCGATGTCGCCGAGGTAACGCGTGTAGTGGTGCGCGACGTAGCCGCCCGGCCAGTCGTGGGCCACCGTCTCGATCCGCCGCACATACGCCTTGGTGGCTTCGAGCGGCTGGATCTCCGCCGCCCAGTCCGGGCCGACCAGGTACGCCAGGTCACGCGCCAGTGCCGGCATCCGGCGCAGCTCGTCGAAGACGAACGGCCCGCCGACCGGATCGCCGGCCATGGCGTCACTGGCCTTCTCGATCGCCTGGTAGACGAAGTAGTACTGGATCGCCAGCTTGGTGTAGCCGGGCAGGGTAAGTGCGCCGCCGAGCAGGGCCTCCATGTAGAGCGAGTGGTTCGCCCGGTCGTGCACCCTCAGGGTGGACGCGCGCAGCCGCTTGGAGAACGGGGTCTGGTCGACTCGGGTTTCCGTGGTCGCTGGAACCGACACTGGACGCCTCCTGGCTAGCCGTCGATATGACAACCTGTCAGAAAGAGCGTAAGACACATCCTGCAGTTAGGCTACCCTAATTCAGACTTTCTTTGGGGTGGATCCGCGGCGCCCACCCCGCGGAGGACGAACCGCACCGCGGTGGCGATGGCCTGTTCCAGCTGCTCCGGAGGTACGTCGACCACCTGGCGGCTGGCCATTGTGGACATGATCATCGGGATGAGCACGTCGGGATCCTCGTCGGGCAGGCGGCCGGTTCGGCTGCCTTCGGCCAGGATCTCGCGCAGTCGCCCGGTGATCGGGTCCCCGTGCGCCGCCACCCGCCGGTATGCGGCCGGTGCCAGTGCCGACGCCAGCGTGCTGCCGGGCGGCAGGTGGTACTCGGCCAGCGCCTCCAGCTGCAGCCGGACGAACATGGCCAGCTTGTCGACCGGGTCGCCGACCGCCGCCACGGCCTGTTCCAGTCGCTGCACGTAAGTACTCGCCTCATGCTCGACGAAGGCGACGAGCAGGCTTTCCTTGTCCGGGAAGTGGTTGTACATCGCCGTCCGGCCCAGCTCGGCCTCGGCCGCGACGCCGGCCAGCGTGATGGCGTCGAAACCGCGCTCGTAGAGCTGCCCGCGCAGGACCTCGAACACCCGCAGCCGGACCTGCTCGCGATGCTCGGTCAGCGAACCGCCGATGATCTTCGGCATAACGGCACCCTCCCTGGTGCCTCGATGGTGCCAGTGCGGTACGGGATCGGCCAGCGGCCGGAGTGGTAATGGACATGCCTCCACGTTACCGTGCTATCGAACATTCGTTCGAACACGATCGGGTGGTTCAGCCGGGCACCGGCCAGGTGTGCACCGGCTCCCCGGTACCCGCCAGTTCCAGGTACTCGGCCATCATCCCGGCCAGCGCGGTCTCGCGGTCCGCCCCCCGCTGCTGCGCCAGCAGCACGGTTTCCCGCTGCCACCACGCCCCGCTCCGCTTGGTCAGGCAGCGCTGCTCGATCACGCCGAGGTACCGCTCGCGAGCCGCGTCCGACACGTCGGACTGCCGCAGCCCTTCGTGTGCCAGTGGCAGCAGCACCCGCAGCACCAGCTCGTCCGGCGGCACCCAGCCGATGCCAGGCCAGTACAACTGGGCGTTGAAACCGTTGCGGGCGCCCGCGTAGAGGTTGTCTTCGGCGGCCTTGAACGACATCTGCGACCAGACCGGCCGGTCCGACTCGGCCAGCGCGCGCTGCGCGCCGTAGAAGAAGGCCGCGTTGGCCATCACGTCCAGCACGGTCGGCCCGGCCGGCAGCACCCGGTTCTCCACCCGCAGGTGCGGCTTGCCGTCGACCACGTCGTAGACCGGCCGGTTCCAGCGCCAGACCGTGCCGTTGTGCAGCCGCAGCTCGGTCAGCTTCGGGGCCTTGCCCGACTCCAGCGCCTCCACCGGATCTTCGGCGTCGGTCTCCGGCAGCAGACCGGGGAAGTAGCGGACGTTCTCCTCGAACAGGTCGAAGATCGACGTGATCCAGCGTTCGCCGAACCACACCCGCGGCCGCACGCCCTGGTTCTTCAACTCCTCCGGTCGCGTGTCGGTGGCCTGGAGGAACAGTGGGATCCGGGTCTCGTGCCAGAGCGCCTTGCCGAGCAGGAACGGGGAGTTCGCGGCGATCGCCACCTGTACCCCGGCCAGGCACTGCGCCGCGTTCCAGTGCGCGGCGAACTCCTCCGGCGCCACCTGCAGGTGCAGTTGTACCGAGGTGCAGGCGGCTTCGGGCAGGATCGACTCGGCGTAACTGCGCAGCCGCTCGGGTTTCTGCCCGCACAGTGCCGCGCCTTCCATGGCGAGCAGGGTGTTCTCCCCGCGGGCGGCGAAGATCTGGTCGTTGAGCAGCGAGTAGCGCGCGTTGTTGGTCAGCCACTTCTGGTCGAAGTGATCGTGCGTCAGGGTCGGCAGGATGCCGATCATGGCGAGCGAGGCGCCGGCTTCCCCGGCCGCGGTGGCCGCGCCGCCGAGATAGCCGCGCAGATCCTCCTCCAGCTCCAGCACGGATCCTCCGGCCAGTGGCCGCGGCGGCACGTTCAGCTCCAGGTTGTGCTGGCTGAGCTCGGTGGTGAAGGACGGATCGTCCATCGCCTCCAGCACCATCGTGTTCGTCATCGACGGTCGCATCGCCCTGTCCACCAGGTTCAGTTCGACTTCGAGGCCAATGTGCTTGCGGGGGAAGGAAAAACTGCCATCGGAGAGCATTTTGGCGAGGGTGTCGAGGCAGCGCTGGACCTTTCTTCGGTAACGCCCGCGATCGCGCGGGTCGAAGGGGTCCGACGATACGTCTTTGCCCATGGCGCATCCCTGTTCTGCTCGGCCATGGCTCCCCAACGCCTTGGCGGTGTACGGCCCGGCGGACAACCGTGACACAGCGCTGCGCGCGGGGCTAGCGGCCAAACTGGTGCTGTCCGTTACATCGAACTAACTGTGCGGAGCAGGGGGCCGTTCGCAGCAACGTCACCCGCGACATTCGGAGCAGCGAGGCCGGGCGGCGATGGATGAAAGACTTACCCCCGTGGCGGAATTGATCTTCACCGAAAACGCGCTTGACCCGCGGTTAGACGATTTCCGGGAGCTTTCAACGGCGGATCGGCGGCCGGATCGGCCGGGCGGGCGCGGCCTTGTCATCGCGGAGGGCACCGTGGTCGTCCGGCGGCTGCTCGAGTCGCCTTATCCGGTTCGGGCGTTACTAGGAGTAGAGCGTCGGATCCGCGAGCTGGCGGATGAACTGGACGGCCTGACGGTCCCGGCATACGTGACTTCGGCGGACACGATGGCCGAAGTGGTGGGTTTTCACCTGAACCGCGGAGTGCTCGCGGTGGCGGACCGGGCCGCGCCGGTGCCGGTGCCGGAGATCGTGGTCGGGTCCCGGACGCTCGCCGTGCTGGAGGGCGTCGGCGACCACGAGAACCTCGGCGCGCTGTTCCGCAACGCGGCGGCGCTCGGCATCGGCGGCGTGCTGCTCGGGCCCGGCTGCGCGGACCCGCTCTACCGGCGCAGCGTGCGGGTGTCCATGGGGCACGTGCTGCGGGTGCCCTTCGCCGCGCTGGAGCCGTGGCCGTCCGGGCTGGATCTGTTGCGGGCACAGGGTTTCCGGGTGGCAGCGCTGACCCCGCGGCCGGACTCGGTCGCGCTGAGCGAGCTCGGTGCGGCGGGTGGCAAGGTCGCCCTGCTGCTCGGCTCCGAGGGCCCGGGGCTGAGCGAGGAGGCGCTGGCGGCCGCGGAACTGGCGGTGCGCATCCCGATGTCGCCGGGGGTCGATTCGCTGAATGTGGCCACCGCCGCCGCCGTGGCGTTCTACGAACTCACCCGGCATGGGTAAATTGGCCGGGATCGACGGGGAGGTTGCCGAGGTGGAATTGCGGATCCGTGGTGAGCGCGCGGTGCTGGCCGGGCACGGCGGGCAGGCGCGCGAGATCGATCCGCACAGCATCGCGCTGGGCACCGATCTCGCCGACGCCTTGCACGAATGGGCGCGGGTCGCCGCCGCGGTCCGGCGGGCGGGTCCGCGGGACTCCGCCGAGCCGACCGAAGCCGCGGCCGTGGTCTCCCAGCGCGGCAGGCAGCTGGCCGGACGGCTGGCCGCGGTGATGGGTACGACCGTGCACTACCTGGACCCGGTCACCGAAACCGCGGTGGTCGTGCCGCCGCCGCAGGCCGCGCAGCCGCCGCCGGTGCCCGCCGCGCGGGCCAGGATCCAGCGGTTGTTCGGCGCGGCCAAGGAGACCAACGAGCCGACGCCGTGGGCGACCGGGCTGACCGTCGCCGGTTTCGTGGCGGCCTTCGTGATCGTCGCGATGCTCGCGCTGGCCGGCACCCTGGCCACCGAGACCAGCGGCTGGCTGGCCGTGGTGGCCGCGCTGGTGGTCAGCGCCGGACTGGCGCCGTCGCTCTGGCTGGTCCGGCGGCTGCCGATCGTGCGCTGGGTGGCGCTCGGCGCGGCGGCGGGCATGGTGCTGTCCTGGATCGGCGTGCTGTTCGTCGCGTTCTAGTTGTGCTGAGATGGGGGCAGGTGTCCCGCAAGATTCTGAGATGGGGGCATGCGAGGCTTTTTGCGCATGCTCCCATCGATCAGGGGCGGGTGTCCCGCAAGATTCTGTCGGTGGCGGATGATCTCGATCAGGCTGGCGAAGCTGTCGCGGCCGTGCCCGGCGTCGATGCCATCGGCGGTCAGCGACCGGACCAGCTCCGGCAGCCTGGTGTCCAGGCCGCTTTCCGCGGTGGCGCGGACGAGGTGAGCCATCAGTGGCGCGTCCAGCTCCAGCCATTCCTCGTCACCGGGGTAGTCGCGACCGTCGATCTGCCCGGCGTAGTCCCTGATGACCTCCGCGACCGTGGTGGTGAGCCAGTGGGTCAACAGCGGCGTGATCGTGCCCGCCTCGACGCCGGCGGTGCCGAGCAGGGCGGTCGTCTGCAGGAAGCCGGTCAGGGTCGCCCAGGCGAAGTTCAGCATCGCCAGGTCGTACAGTGCGGCGATGCCCGCGTCCGCGCCGAGATAGGTGGCGCTGCCGAGCTGCCGCAGCACCGTTTCGCCGCGCTCGAACACTTCGGCGGAGCCGCTGTAGACCAGCACCGTGTCCGGGTTCCCGACGTGCTCGGGATGGGCCATCAGCGCGCCGTCGAGGTATCGGCCGCCACGCGCCGCCATCCAGTCGGCGGCCTGCTGCGCGTCTGCGCTGGTGCCGGAGGTGAGGTTCACCAGGTCGTGGGTGCCGAGCTGCGGCCCGGCCTGGTCGAGTATCCGCCGCGCGACCTCGTAGTCCTCGACGCAGAGGATGACCAGTGACGCCGCCGCGAGCATCGACTCGAGCGAGCTCGCCCGCGGTAGCTTCTCGTCGATCAGGGGTTTCTCGGCGTGGTCCCAGACTGTGACGGGGTTACCCGCCTTCGCGAGGGCCGCCGCCAGCGCCGCGCCTCTCGGGTTCAGTCCGATCACCGCTGTCGGGGTCGAGTTCACGGGTGACTCCTCACGCTCCAGCTAACCTACACAATGTAACTTACACTATGTAGGTTAGCTTTGCTGGAGCGCCTGCCCGATGGCGCTGACCATGATGGCCGTCGAAGCGGATATCGCCTTGGCGCGGGAGATCCGCCGGGTGGCCGCGGCCGCCGCGAGTCCTTCGGCGGCACCCAGAATGCCGGTGAGCATCGCCAGGTCGGCCCGCCGGGACAGCGGCGCGAACGGTTCGAAGGCCTTGCGGAACTCCTCGAGGTAGAAGTCCCGTGACGACTGCCGGAAGTCCCTCGTCTCCCGGTTCCCGGAGAGCGCGGCGTTCACTTCGTCGCATTCGGGTCCGGCGGCGAGCACCCCGTCCACATAGGCCGTGCTCAGCACCGATGCCACGGCTTCGAGCGACTCGGCGCCATTTTGCCTGGCGTCGCGAATCTTGCGGCCGAGTTGCTCGTCGTACTCGCGGTAGAGGGCCAGCAGCAGCCCTTCCCGCGTCTTGAAATGCTCGTAGGTGATCGGCCTCGAGACCCCCGCCCGTTCGGCGAGCCGAACCAGGGTCAGCGCGTTCGTCCCCTCGGTGCGGATGATCTCGAAAGCCGTTTCGAGCAACTGCCGCCGCCGCTCATCCTTGGCCATTCGCCTGGCGGTCATACCGGAGATCCTAAGCCGGGTTCTGTCGGTGGCGGCGGGCATACTGCGGAGATGGCCGACCCACTGGACTCCCTCCGGCAGCTCTGCCTCGCGCTGCCGGAGACGACCGAGCGGACCAGCCACGGCGAGCCGACCTGGTTCGTCCGGGGCAAGAAGACCTTCGTGATGTACGCCGACCGGCATCACGACGACCGGCTCGCGTTCTGGTGCGCGGCGCCGCCGGGCGCGCAGGAGGAGCTGGTCGCCGCCGAGCCGGAACGGTTCTTCCGGCCGCCGTACGTCGGGCACCGGGGCTGGCTCGGGGTGCGGCTGGACGTGGCGGTGGACTGGCCGGAGATAGCCGAGATCGTGAAGGACGCGTACCGGATGGTCGCGCCGAAGGGACTGGTGGCGCTATTGGACGATCAGCAAGATCAGCCGCGCTGAGAGCGCACGCCGAGCAGCACGTCTTCCCAGGCGGGCACCACGGGGTGGTTCTTCTTGCCCTTTGCCGGACGGGCCGGCGGTTTCGGCGGGGCGGCCTTGGTCTGCTCGGGTTCCTCGGCCGGGATCCGCGGGATCTCGGTGGTGTCGTCGTCCGCGGGCTCACGGGCCGGCGTCTCGACCACGTTCACCGGCGGCTCGTCGTAGGCGGAGTCCAGGGTCGGCTGCTCCAGCTCGCCGGCCTCGCGCCCGTCCACCGCGCGCAGGGTGCGCGGTGCGCGGTGCGCGTTCGGGTCGAGCAGGTCCTCGGCGTGCTCGTCCAGCACGGTCACGGTGCCACCGTGCGCGCCGGGGGAGAACGACCAGTGCGCCTGGTTGTCCGAGCGGCCGGCCTGCCAGTGCAGGGCGACCACCCACTTGCCGTCGTCGCCGCGCCAGGAGTCCCAGGTGGCCTGGGTGTAGTCCTGCCCCCGCACGCCGAACGCGTAGGCCACGACCTCGCCGAGGGTGCGCACGTCCGGGCCGTCTTCGCGGACCGGGTGCGCCTGCTGGGCGAGTTCGGCGGTGCGGGAACGTTCGAGCAGCACCGGGTAGGCGAAGCGTTCGACCCGCTGCATCGGCACGCCGGCCGAACCGGCGACCTGCTCCACGGACTCGCCGGCGCGAATACGGGCTTGGATCTCACGTGGGCGCATCTGGCTCTCCAACTCGATTTCGATCTGGCCGAGCCGGGTGATATCGCCGCGAGCGGCCGCACGCAGTCTCTCATCCGCGGGCAGCAGAAAACGCTCACGGCGCGCCGGGTCTTCGCACACGATGGACTTACCGTCCTCGTGTAGCCCGACCACCCGTAGCGCTCGCATTTCCGCCTCCCCGAGACTTCACCATTGTGGGTGCCTACGTTAGAACGGCGCGTCGACTTGACGTGCGAGGCGCGCCGATACTCCGCGGATCCGCTCTTGATCTTGGTGCATGACGAGCAGCGGGTACGGCCGGACGCGCCGAGCGCGGGCTGCCCCGAACAGGCGAACTTCTCACTCTCAGTTCGTCCCCGGTAACCGCACGGTCACCACCAGACCGCCGCCGGCGCCGGGTTCGGCGTGCACGGTACCGCCGTGCGCGCCCGCCACCGAGCGAACGATGGACAGACCGAGCCCGGCGTGTCGCGAATCGCCGGTCCGCTCCGGAGTCAGCCTGCGGAACGGTTCGAACAGCCCCGGCACCAGCTCGGCCGGCACCGCCGGGCCGGAGTTGGCCACCACCAGCGCCGGATCCGGGCCAACGTGCACGCGGACCGTCCCGTCGCGCACGTTGTACGCGATCGCGTTCTGCACCAGGTTGGTGATCAGCCGTTCCAGCAGCACCGGGTCGCCGGGCACGACCCGCGGCCGCAGCACCGGCTCCAGCGCGACCCCCGCCTCCGCCGCCTTCCCGGACATCGCCCGCAGCACCGACGCGGCCACGTCGTCCAGCCGGACCGGTGTCCTGCTGACCAGCCCGCGGTCGCTGCGCGCCAGGGTGAGCAGCCCTTCGATCATCCGCTCGCTGCGTTCGTTGGTGTAGAGCAGCTGCCCGCCGAGCCGGCGGACCTCGGGGGTGACCTCCGGGTCGGCCATCGCCACCTCGATCAGCGTCCGCTGCACGGCCAGCGGGGTGCGCAGCTCGTGCGAGGCGTTCGCGACGAACCGCCGCTGGCTGTCGAAGGACCCGGCCAGCCGGTCCAGCATGCCGTCGAAGGTGTCCGCCAGCTCCTTGAGCTCGTCCGATGGGCCGTTCAGGTTGATCCGCCGGTCCAGGCTCTCCGCGCCGAGCCGGCGGGCGGTGGAGGTGATCGCGTGCAGCGGCCGCAGCGCCCGGCTGGCCATCGCCCAGCCGATCAGCACGGCCAGCCCGGCCAGCACCACCAGCGCCACCCCGGACTGCACCAGCAGGGTGGACAGGGTGGAGGCGCGGTAGTCGTCGATTGAGGTGGACAGCAGCCGCACGGTGGCGCTGTCGGCCGGGGACGTCGGCATCGGCACGGCCTGGCCCGGCACGACGCCGGGCGGAACCTCCACCGGGCCCTGCTCGACGGCGCCAAGCCGCCGGGCCGCGGTGACCGCGTAAGCCGTCGTGTCCGGCAGCGAACCGCTCACCAGCAGGTAGTTGATGATCAGCAGGATGACCCCGGCGAGCAGGAAGAAACCGCCGTAGAGCGCGGTCAGCCTGCTGCGGACGGACAGCCGCACGCGGGTCACGGGCCGAACCGGTAGCCGGCGCCGGGCACCGTCTCGATCAGGCCGGGCTCGCCGAGCTTGCGGCGCAGGGTCATCACCGCGACCCGGACCGCGTTGGTGAACGGGTCGGCGTGCTCGTCCCAGGCCTTCTCCAGCAGGTCCTCGGCGCTGACCACGGTGCCCTCGGCGCGCATCAGCACCTCCAGCACGGCGAACTCCTTGGGGGAAAGCGGTAGGAACCGGCCTTCCCGCGCGGCCTGGTGCCGGGGCAGGTCGAGCACCACCCCGGCCCGTTGCAGCACCGGTGGCAGCGCGGGCCTTGCCCGGCGCGCCAGCGCTTGCACCCTGGCCACCAGCTCGGCGAAGGCGAACGGCTTGGTCAGGTAGTCGTCCGCGCCGAGGCCGAGGCCGGCCACCCGGTCGGTGACCTCCGTGGCCGCGGTCAGCATCAGCACCTTCACCTCTCCGCCCGCGTCGACCAGCGCGCGGCAGACCTCGTCACCGTGCACCACCGGCAGGTCGCGGTCCAGCACGACCACGTCGTAGTCGTGCACCCCCACCCGTTCCAGCGCTTCGCCGCCGTCGTAGCAGACGTCCACCGCCATGGACAGCCGTCGCAGACCGTCGGCCAGGGTGTCCGCCATCAGCCGTTCGTCCTCCACCACGAGCACCCGCACCCCGCCAGTGTCGGTCAACCGGGGTTAAGCGGGGGATAAGCGCCTTCGCTTAACGGCCCGAGATCACCCGGTCCGTAGGAATTCAGCTCAACGCGGGTCCGGTTCGTCGGGGGCCGGACCCGCCTTCTACGAAAGGGAGGTCCGGATGAAGGTGCGCTACAGCATCGCGCTGCTGGCCGGTGCCGCGTCACTGCTGGTCGGTGGCTGCGCCGGCGGCGGACAGGAGGAGAACAAGGTCGCGTCGGTGGCCACCGGTGAGCAGAAGGAGGCCAAGGGGGAGAACCAGCCCGCCGATTCCGGCGGGTCCGACGAGGACAAGATGCGCGCGTTCGCCAAGTGCATGCGGGAGCACGGCATCGACATGCCGGACCCGGAGCCGGGGAACAAGGGCGCCATGCGGGCCGTCGACGCGGGCGGGGATCAGGCCAAGATGGAAGCGGCGAATGAGGCGTGCAAGAAGCTGCTGCCCAACGGCGGCGAGCCCAAGAAGATGGACGCCGCCGAAGTCGACCGGATGCGGCAGACCGCGAAGTGCATGCGGGAGCACGGCATCGACATGCCCGATCCCGACCCGAACGGCGCCGCGACGATGCGGATCGGCGGTGAAGGCACCGACAAGGCCAAGCTGGATGAGGCGATGAAGGCCTGCGGGATGAACGGGCCGGGGGCCGCCGCCGATGACAACTGACAGCGAATCCCGCGGGGACACCGGGGTCGCGGCCGAGCCGCGGCGGTCGCGGCGGACCCGCTGGTTCGTCGGCACCGCGGTGGCGCTGGTGGTCGCCGGCACCGTGTCCGTGGTGGTGCTGACCAGGGTCGCCGGAAGTTCCGCCGGGCAGGCTCCGGCGGCGCCACCGCCGGTGCAGACCACCCCGGTGGTGAAGACGGACCTGAGCGACCAGGAGAGCGCGGACGGCACCCTCGGCTACGGCGCCGAGCGCGCACTGGCGGGGCGCAAACCGGGCACGGTGACCGCCCTGCCAACGGTGGGCGCGGTGATCGAACGCGGCAAGAGCGTGTACGGCGTGGACGCCCGGCCGGTGCCGCTGTTCTACGGCTCGCTGCCGCTCTACCGCGACCTCGTCGAGGGGATGGAGGACGGGCCGGACGTCAAGGTGGTCGAGGAGAACCTGCGGGCGCTCGGCTTCGGCGGCTTCGGCAAGGCGGACGAGAAGTTCACCAGCGCCACCGCGAGCGCGCTGAAGAAGTGGCAGAAGTCCTTGGAGCTGCCGGAGACCGGCACGCTGACCCCGGGTGACGTGGTGGTCGAGCCTGGCGCGATCCGGGTGGCGTCGGTGTCCGCCGCGCTCGGTGGGCAGAGCGGCGGAGACCTGATGAAGGTGACCGGCACCGATCGCGCGGTCACCGTGGAGCTCGAGCTGGCGAAGCAGAAGCTGGCCAAGCCGGGTGAAAAGGTGAAGCTGACCGTCAGTGGCGGCAAGCCCAGCACCGGCACGATCACCTCGTCGGAGGTCGAGGAGGACAGCGGTGGCGGTGGTGAGCAGCCGCCAGGCGGTTCCGGCGAAGACCCGAAGGTCAAGGTGACCATCGCGCTGGACGACCAGGCCGCCGCCGGCGATCTCGGTGCCGCGCCGGTCGAGGTGCTGTTCACCACCGGCACCCGCACCGGCGTGCTGACGGTCCCGGTCGGCGCGCTGCTGGCGCTGGCCGAGGGCGGTTACGCGGTCGAGGTCGCCGGTGGCGTTGATGGTGGCCGACGGCTGCTGCCGGTGGAGCTCGGGCTGTTCGCGGACGGCAAGGTGGAGGTCAGCGGCGACGGCCTGCGCGAGGGCATCCAGGTGGTGACCACGTCGTGACCCCGGTACTGCAGGTGCATCAGGTCAGCCGCAGCTATCCCGGTGGGGTGCGGGCACTTCGCGACGTGTCACTGTCCATTCGCGACGGTGAGATGCTGGCCATCGTGGGGCCGTCCGGCTCCGGCAAGTCCACCTTGCTGCAGCTGATGGGCACCCTGGACCGGCCGACCAGCGGCCGGATCGAGGTACGCGGCCGGGACGTCGCGACGATGTCCGACCGGAACCTGTCCGCGCTGCGCTCGCGCTGGATCGGCTTCGTGTTCCAGCAGTTCTTCCTCAGCGACGGGGTGAGCGCGGTGGACAACGTGGCCACCGGGCTGCTCTATTCCGGGGTCCGGCGCGGCCGCCGGCGGACGCTGGCGCTGGCCGCGCTGGAGCGGGTCGGCCTGGCGCACCGGGCCGGGCACCTGCCGAGCCAGCTTTCCGGTGGGGAGAAGCAGCGGGTCGCGATCGCCAGGGCGGTGGTGAACCGGCCGCTGATCCTGCTCGCCGACGAACCGACCGGGAACCTGGACACCGAGAACGGGGCGTCCATCCTGGGACTGCTCGGCGAGCTGAGCCGGGACGGCACCACGATCGTGATCATCACGCACGACCGGGACATCGCGGCCAGCGCGCCGCGTCGGGTCGAGGTGCTGGACGGGTCCGTCCGGCTGGACACCGGGAGCCCTGCGGAGGAGGGGCGCATGACTGACACTGGCGGAGCCCCAGCCATGCGGCCCGACCGGGTGCGGGTGTCCCGCGGAACAGGGGTGGCCAGGTGACCGGCACGCTCACTCCGCCGCAGGCGCCGCGAATCCCGGATACCCCACAGCCGTCCAGGCTCGGCATGCGTGACCTGCTCACGCTCGGCTCCCACGGGATGCGGATCCGGCCGATGCGCGCCGCGCTCTCCGCGCTGGGCATCGCGATCGGGATCGCCGCGATGGTGGCGGTGCTGGGTATCCCGGCGTCCAACGCGCAGCACGTGCGGGACCAGCTTGCCGCGCTGGGTACCAACCTGCTGCGCGCCGAGCCGGGCCAGACGTTCTTCGGGGACAACGCCGAGCTGCCGGAGACGGCGGTGCCGATGGCGGCCAGGATCGCCCCGGTGACCGCGAGCACCGGCACCGGGACCGTCGGCGCGACCGTGCGCCGCACCGACCAGGTGCCGGAGAGCGAGACCTCGGGACTGGCGGTCAACGCGGCCACCCCGGACCTGCTCGGCGTGCTGGGTGGTCGGGTGCGCAGCGGGAAGTTCCTGGACGCGGCCAGCGGGAACTTCCCGGTGGTGGTGCTCGGTTCGGTGGCGGCGAGCAGGCTCGGCATCGACCGGGTCGACCCCGGTGCCGGCACCAGGGTCTGGCTGGGTGATCGCTGGTTCACCGTGATCGGCGTGCTCGACCCGATGCCACTGGCGCCGGAGATCGAGCGTTCCGCGCTGGTCGGCTGGGAGGCGGCGAAGCGGTATCTCGGTTTCGGCGGGCACCCGAGCACGGTGTACGTCCGGGCGGAGGAGTCCGCTGTGGACGATGTGCGCGACGTGCTCTCCGGGACGCTGAACCCCGCGCAGCCCAACGAGGTCAAGGTCAGCCGCCCGTCCGAGGCGCTGGAAGCGCAGCGCATCACGGAGAACTCGTACAGCTCGCTGTTCCTCGGGCTCGGCGCGGTCGCGCTGCTGGTCGGCGGGGTCGGGGTGGCCAATACGATGGTCATCTCGGTGCTCGAACGCCGACGGGAGATCGGCCTGCGGCGGGCGCTCGGTGCGACGAAACGCCAAGTGCGCGCCCAGTTCCTGGCCGAGTCGGTGCTGCTCTCCGGGCTCGGCGGTACCGGTGGTGTGCTGCTCGGCGCGATGGCGACCGCCGGCTACTCGCTGAGCCAGGGCTGGCCGGCCGTGCTGCCGGTGGCCGCGCTGCTCGGCGGCATCGCCCTGTCCGCGCTGGTCGGCGCGATCGCCGGCGCCTATCCGGCGGTGCGCGCCGCCCGGCTCCCACCCACCCAGGCCCTCGCCTGATCAATGGTTCGCGCCTGCTTTTGAGTCAATTTCAGAATTCAGCGGGCCAACGAGGCTCCGGGTGCGAACCGGTGATTGTCGAAGTCATCGGTTCGAGCCCGGAGCCTCGTTGCGCCGTCCACCGCGAAAATCGGCCGTGTAACGCGGAGCTGGTCTTGTACGACAGTGAAGGTAACCAATCCGGGTGGCCCCAGGTACGTGACTTATTGTGTCCGTCTGGCGTGCTGTCACCCTTTAGCGTTGCAATCGGTTCATCCGGGCTGCCTACGTGTCCGGTATGACTACTGGTCAGACGATCGGTGAGCCGATGTCACGCACAATCTGACCCGACGCCAACGGGTGAAAGCTGGTCGAACGATCTTGACGCCCATTCGGGTGATTAGTAGCCTTCGCCACGTCGAGTTCCGGAACCGACGAAAACCCTCAGGCATTGCCTTTCTTCTGCCGTGCAAACAATTCCTTTGTGCGGTTTCGACGACATTCAATGGAGTGTTTTCCTATGATCATGCGCAAAATTCTCACGGTCGGTGCCCTCAGTGCGGCGGCCATGATCGCCGGCGTTGCTCCCGCACTCGCCAGCACCCCGGCCGACGACGTCACCACGCTGCCCGCCGGCGACATCGGCGCGCTGTGCGACTTCGGCACCTACGGCGACTTCAGCGAGCTGTGCGACCCGGCCACGCTGGCGGACGCGGGCAAGTACCTGGACCTGGGCACTTACGGCGACTACAGCTGGCTGCTCTCGCCGGTCGGCTGAAGCGGACCACCTGGGAAACAAAGCCCCGCGGTTGGGGAAAAGGTGGGCCCGCGTGCCGGACATGCACGCGGGCCCACCGCTACCCTACCTTTTACCGCGGGGCGGCCATTTCGGTGGCAGAGTCGAGTGCGAGTTTCCAGGGGTAGTGGTCCAGGACCTTGTCGCCGCCGCGCGGCGGGTGCGGCTCGAAGGCGCCCTCGCCGAGCAGGACTCGGACACCATCGCGCCGCAATTCCTCGACGCTGCGTTGGAACGGCCGGTTGCTCGCGAGACTCTGGTTCACGAAGGGCAGCACCACAACGGGTACGCCAATTCCGCTCAGCTCGGCCAGTTGAGTGGTCAGATAGGTGTCCGCGATACCGGCGGCGAACTTGTTGATGGTGTTGTAGGTGGCCGGTGCCACGATGACGGCGTCGGGCACGGGCAGGCTGGGGTCGCCGGGCTTGCGGTAGCCGGTGCGTGCCGGGTGACCGGTGAGCCGTTCGATCGCGGCCAGGTCGAGGAAGTGGGTCACGGCGGCGGGGCTGGCGATGCAGTAGACCGACCAACCGGCGTCCTGCGCCAGCTCGATCATGACGTCGACCCGCTTGGCCGGGCCCGCGCCGGTCACCATGAGGTAGAGCACTCGCTCGGTCACGCCGCCACCCCCGCACGTTCGGCCATGCCGCTCAGCAGCCGCCCGTGCTCGCCGTTGGTATTGCGCAGTAGCAGGCGTAGTAAGCCGTGCGCCAGCGGCCGGCACCGCACCTCTTCCGGTGCGATCTGTTCCGCGAGTCGCAGGGTTTGTACCGCCGGACGGTAGTGCCCCGTCTTCGCGTTGGCTTCGGTCAGATCCAGCAGGTGGTTCGCCCGGCGTTCGGGAGGTAGCCCGGCCAAGGAGGTGGGGTCGATCGTGCGGGCGTACTCGAGTGCCCGGCCGTGTTCGTGCAGCCGCACCAGTGCCGAGACGCGGTGAATGTCCACATTGGCCTGTTCGAAGAAAGTGTTGTGCCGGTTGTGCTCCGGCTGCAGGCGTTGGGCGGCGGCGGCCGCGTCACGATGCATCTCCAGCGCCAGTCCGGCGTCCTCTCCCTGCGCGGCACTTGTGGACGCCGCAAGGTAGAGCATGCCGTACAGGGCGAGCAGGTGGTCGGCGTCGACCGTCACCTGCGGGCGCATCCTGTCGGCCATCGCGAGTAGCGCGCCGATGGCCTGTGGACGCTGGTCGTCGCCGGTCATCGCGCGGGCAACGCTGCGGGTGGCCCGCGCCAGCGCCCAGGTGTCATCCGCCGCCAGAGCCGCGTGCATGGCGCGATCGGCCGCGAGCCAGGCGAGGTCGCTCGCTTCGAACTTGAGCAGCATGGAAGAGGCCAGCCGGTAGGTGGTGACCAGCATTCGGTGGGCGCCGAGTCTTTCGTCGCCGGTGGCCGTCGGGACGGCGTTCTGCGCGGCTGTGATGAGTGTGGGCAGATGCCTGGCGACCACGGTGAAATGCGATGCCGCCCAAGCGGCGTCCAGGTAATCGGCCTGCTGGGTGATTCGGAAGGTGCCGGCCGGAGGCTCGGCCGGGGCCAGGCCGGGGTAGCTGCCGAGCGCGGACCGGATCGCCTGCACCTCGGTGGGATCGACGCACCGCGCCGCGCGTTCGGCGGCAGGCTGGTCGGTCAAGACGGCGGGGTCGATGTTCAGCACCTCGGCCACGCGTTCGAGCATCGGCAGCCGGAGCAGGGCCCGTTCGCCCTTTTCGATCTTGTCCACCCAGGAAGCCGACCGGCCGACCATATCCGCGAAGTGCTTACGGCCGAGGTTGCGCCGTCGCCGCCAGTAGCGCACCCGGTCACCGATCGCCTTGGCTTGATCGTCCATATCGCCTGTCCTCGTCAGTCGGCGGTCGGAGGCAGACTTCAGCCTAGCTGAGCGGACAGTCACACATTCTGTACAACTCGTGACCTGATCGGCGTCCTACCGTCCCCGGCCATGACACCAAAAGGGACGACGACAGGCCAGCCCGGCCGGTGGATGGCGAGTCAACTCGGGGTGGTGCCGCGTTATCGGCATTTCGTTCTGTGGAAGACGCCACTTCAGGGCGAAGGGTACGAGGCGGGCCAACAGGCCGTGTGTGGTGCGCTCGGTATCGAGGCGGATGATCGCTATCTTGCCCGGTTTCCGTACTGCCCCGATTGCAGTCGGAAGCGGGGGGACTCATGACGTTCCGAGTGCGGCCCGCGCGGCCGGGTGCCTCGGTCGCGGCTGTGGTGACTCATTACCTGCGCCAACTGCCTGAGGGCGCGGACCCGTCCACTCGGCTGGCTTTCTACCGGGCGCTGCTGGCCGCGATGGATGCCGCACCGAAGTCCGACCACCGTTACGCCTACGACGCGACGTGGTTTGCCGCGATGCGCGCCAGTGTCCAGCGTTGCATCGAATCCCATTCCGCACCTGATCGCTGAAGAGTGCGTTCAGGACCGCACGGTGGTGTACCTGAACCGCGGGCACAGGCGCACGAACCGCGGACACGCGGAGGCGGCGCGCGGACACGATGGCGTGCTGTGGTGGACTACGTGACGTGGTGCGAAGAGGGCTTGCGGTGCTGGTGGGGGCGCAGTTGGTGCTGCTCGCCGTGGTGCTGGTGTGGAAACGGCTGGACGGACTGGACCTGGACGTCTACCGGCTCGGCGCGCAGGCGTTCTTCGAGCGGGGCGACCCGTACGGCCTGCTGCCGCCGACGCGCAACGGGACCTTCCTGCCGTTCACCTATCCACCCTTCGCGGCGGTCGCCTTCGCCCCGCTGCTCGTGGTGCCGCCGCAGGCCGCGCTGGTCGCGCTCACCGTCATCTCCGTGCTGTGCCTGGCCGGCTCGCTGGCCCTGTGCCTCGGCCGCTACGACCAGCGGCTGCTGGTCGCCGGGCCAGCGGTGCTCGCCGTCGAGGCGGTCGCGCTGGTCAGCGAGCCGGTGCGGGCCACCCTCGGGTTCGGCCAGCTCAACCTGCTGCTGATGCTGCTGGTCACCGTGGACGCGCTGGCACCGATGCGGCGCTGGCCACGGGGCGTGTTGATCGGGCTGGCCGCGGCGGTGAAACTGACGCCCGCCGTTTTCGTGCTCTTCTTCTTGCTGGGCAAGGACTACAAGGCCATGGCGCGGGCGCTCTCGGTCTTCGCCGGCTGCGCGCTGATCGCCTGGCTGATCGCGCCGGACGCGTCCGTGCACTACTGGACCGAGCTGGTGTTCGCCGGGGAGCGGATCGGCGACCCCGGCTACATCGGCAACCAGTCGCTGCGCGGCATGATCGCGCGCTTCGGGTTCGACCCCGTCGTCCAGACCTGGTGCTGGGTGGCGGCCGTGCTGGTCGTGCTGGCGCTGACCGCGCTGGTCGCCCGGCGCGCGTTCGCGGCCGGGCAGCCGGTGCTCGCGCTGCTCGCCTGCGCGCTCGGCGGGCTGCTGATGTCGCCGGTCTCCTGGACGCACCACTGGGTGTGGGGCGGGCCGGTGCTCGGTGTGCTGGCCTGGCTGGCGTTGCGCGGCGGGCGAGCCCGAGCGGTGGTGCTGCTCGGGCTCGCCGCACTGGCGGGTTACGTATTCATCGACAGTCCACTGTGGAACTACCGGGACGTCTGGCCGCTGCGCGAGTCCTACGTGCTGATCGGAGCGCTTTTGCTCGGTGCCGTCGCTTGGTCAGCCCAGCCGTTCGACGACGTACTCGACACTCCTGGTCAGCGCCGTGATGTCGTCCGGCTCGATCGCGGGGAACAGGCCGACCCGTAGCTGGTTGCGGCCCAGCTTCCGGTACGGCTCCACGTCGACGATCCCGTTCGCGCGCAGCACCTTCGCCACCGCCGCCGCGTCCACCTCGTCGGTGAAGTCGACGGTGCCCACCACCTGCGAGCGCAGCGCCGGGTCGGTCACGAACGGCGTGGTGTAGCTGGTCTTCTCGGCCCATTCGTACAGCCGGCCGGAGGACTCCTTGGTGCGCGCGGTGGCCCAGTCCAGGCCGCCGTTGCCGAGCATCCACTCGATCTGGTCGGCCAGCAGGAACAGGGTGGCCACCGCCGGGGTGTTGTAGGTCTGGTCCTTGCGCGAGTTGTCCAGCGCGGTGGTCAGCGACAGGAACTCCGGGATCCACCGGTCCCCGCCGCCGATCTCGCCGACCCGCTCAATCGCGGCGGGGGACATCAGGGCCAGCCACAGGCCGCCGTCCGAGGCGAACGACTTCTGCGGCGCGAAGTAGTAGACGTCGAAGTCCTCGGCCTTGACCGGCAGGCCGCCGGCGCCCGAGGTGGCGTCGATGGCGACCAGCGCGCCCTCGCTGCCTTCGGGGCGGCGCACCGGCACCGCGACGCCGGTGGAGGTCTCGTTGTGCGCCCAGCCGACCAGGTCGGCGCCGGGCTGGTAGGCGATCTCCGGCGCGCTGCCGGGGTCGGACTTGACCACGATCGGGTCGGCCAGGAACGGCGCGCCCTTGGTCACGGTGGCGAACTTCGAGGAGAACTCGCCGTAGGTGAAGTGCTGCGCGCGCTCGCGGACGAGGCCGAACGCGGCCGCGTCCCAGAACGCGGTGGTGCCGCCGTTGCCGAGCACAACCTCGTAGCCCTCGGGCAGGCTGAACAGTTCGGAAAGTCCAGCGCGCACCCGGCCGACCAGTGACTTCACCGGCTTCTGGCGGTGCGAGGTGCCCATCAGCTCGGCGCCGTGCTTCGCCAGGTTGGCGAGCTGGTCGGCGCGGACCTTGGACGGTCCGCAGCCGAAGCGGCCGTCGGCGGGCTTGAGTTCGTCGGGAAGGGTCAACTCAGCTGCGTCGGTCATGGAGCCCAGTCTTTCAGGTTGGATTTCACCAGCTCACGCAGGTGGGGGGTGTCCGAAGGGTGAGAAATCAGCGCCAGCCGTCGGGGTCGACGCCGCCCGGCACGGGGGCCGAAGGGTCGTAGGGCGTGCGGGTGAAGATGAAGGTGGCCAGGTCGAGATGCTGCGGCACGCCGTCGGTGCCGCGGCCGACGCGCAGGGTCTCGCCCGCGTAGTAGCCGTCGAGGCCGACCCAGTGCTCGCCTTCCGGGCGGAACCGGGATGCCCGGCCGTCGCCGTCCGCCGGGGCGAGGCTCAGCCAGCCGTTGGGCAGCACCCGCAGGTGGTACGGCGTCGGCCCCCAGTGCCACAGGCCGGTCAGCGCGAGCAGCTCCGGGTCGATCTCGGCGGGGCGCCAGTCCGCGGGCAGCCGCGGCTCGTACTCGTCCACGATCGAGATCAGGTCCACGGTCAGCGACACCAGCGCGACCCCGGCGGTGGAGTTGGTCAGCACCAGCCCGCCGGTGCCGCTGGCCTCGTCGACCAGGGTGCAGGCGAGGAAGCCCGGCATCGACCCGGTGTGCCCGGCCAGCCGCCGCCCGTTGTGCCGGAACAGCTGGAGGCCCAGGCCGTAGCCGCTGGTCCATGCGTCCCCGTCGTCCACGGTGTTCAGCGCGCGCATCTCGGCCACGGTGTCCGGGTGCAGCACGTCCCCGGTGTGCCCGCCGATGAACGAGGTCCAGCGGGCCAGGTCGGTGATCGAGGACCACAGCTGCCCGGCCGGCGCCATCGCGCCCGCGTCCGGGGACGGCTCCGGCAGCAGCACGTCCGCGAACGGGTGCACCGCCCAGCCGCGGGCGTGCCTGCCCTCGGGGTGGTCGGTGGTGCGGGACATGCCGAGCGGCCCGAGCAGCTCGGACCGCATCGCCTGCAGCCAGCTCGTGCCGCGCAGCCTGGCCACCAGCTCGCCGAGCGCGCCGTAGCCGACGTTCGAGTAGTGGAACCGGCTGCCGGGGCGGTGCTTGAGCTCGGCCGGGGTGACGCTGGCTTCCAGCGCGGCCCAGTCACCGCCGAGGCTGCGCTCCCACCAGGAGCCCGGCGATTCGGAGGTGAGTCCGCCGGTGTGCGAGAGCAGCTGGGCGATGGTCAGCTTGCCGAAGGCGGTGCCGGGCAGGTGCCGCTCCAGCGGGTCGCTCAGGTCCAGTTCCCCCGCGTCGCGCAGCCGCATGACCAGCGCGGCGACCATGGACTTGGTGATCGAACCGAGCCGGTACTGGGTGTCGGTGTCCGGGCTGGCCCCGTCCACGAATCCCCTGGCGCCGGACCAGGCGAGCTTGCCGTCCCGGACGACGGCGGCGACGAGTGACGGGGCGCGGTTCGTGGCCTGCTCGGTGGCGACTCGGCGGAGCAGGGCGAACTCGGTTGTGGCGAGCATGACGGTCATTCTGCCTCCGCCGGAGTGTGCTCGGTGCAAGAGGCCGGGCTGTGCCGCCGCGGCCAGGTGCCAGGCGCCCGTTACACCGGTGTGATAGCCCGAACGGGCCATTTCGGCGGGGTCCTGAGATAGCGGATCAAAGGTGCTTGCGCAATCCTGGTGAATTTGCCGGTTGTCCGGTCACAGGCACTTGCGGTTCCTCTAGTGTTCTGTCCGCGGCAGAGAGGCTTCGAACAAGCTTCTCTGCCGTCGCTGTTGCGGCACAGCAAAACCAGGGCGAACCCGCCCGTTGGAAATCCGTTCTCTCGCCGGTGAGAATTTGCGCCCATTCCCGGCAGGGAGATCAGTCTGGATCTTGCCGTTTTCCCTTCCGGCCGCGTCGGGGCCGTGGAAACCATAAGCGAGTTGTGCGGCGAGAATCACACGAAAGGTATGAGAGTTCATGGGCTGGCCCGAATTCCATCGGCGGCAGGACATCATCCAGGCCGTCTTGCGGCAGGCGCGGCGCGGTCCGCGCGACCCGCTGCCGTTCGCCGGGGTACCCGGTGCGGTCGAGATGTTCGGCACCGAGCAGGACCTGCTGCTGGCGTTGCAGCACAAGTGGGGCCAACTGCTCGGCGGCTACCTCCGGGCGGCCGTCGGCGACCACGTCGGGGGCGATGCCGACGAGAACGCCGACCTGGTCGGCGAGGTTTCCCGTGCCTGGCAAGCCGCGAGCCGCGAGCACGAGACGCTGCGCGCCGTGCTCGACGCGCACCACGAGCGTTTCCCGGTGGTGGCCGAGCAGCGCCGGGCGGAACTGCGGCTGCTGGTGACGACCGCGGGTCTCGCCGATCCCGAGGAGCCCGTCGAGCTGGTCACCAGGGTCGGTGCGGTGTTCGACACGCTGCTCCGCCAGCGCCCGAGCACGCGGGTGGAGGTGATGCGCGGACGGCGATCCCTCGCCAAACTGTCCAGCTGAGGCGCACCCGGCGGTGCTCAGCGCAGGAGGCCACGCTCCATCGCGGTGGTCACCGCCGCGGTCCGGTCGGACACGCCCAGCTTGCCGAACACCCGCAGCAGATGCGTTTTCACGGTGGCCTCGCTGATGTGCAGGGCACGCCCGATGTCGGCGTTGGTGCCGCCCTTCGCGACCAGTCGCAGCACCTCGACCTCGCGCGCGGACAGCGGTTGCGGCGCCGGGTGGCGGACCTGCCGCACCAGCCGGCCCGCCACCGACGGGGCCAGCACGGTCTCCCCGCGGGACGCGGCCCGGATGGCGTCGGCGAGCTCGGCCCGCGAGGCGTCCTTCAGCAGGTAGCCCGCCGCGCCGGCCTCCACCGCGCGCAGGATGTCCGCGTCGGTCTCGTAGGTGGTCAGCACCACCACCCGTTGCCGCGGGTGCTCGGCGAGGATCGCGCGGATGGCGCCGACGCCGTCCAGCCCAGGCATCCGGAGGTCCATCAGGATCACGTCCGGCCGCTTCAGCCTGGCCAGCGCCACCGCCTCGTCGCCGGACCCGGCTTCCCCGACCACGCTCAGGTCCGGCTCGGCCTGCAGCATGCCGCGCAGCCCCTCCCGCACCACCGGGTGATCGTCGACCAGCATGATGGTGATCATCGCGGCACCTCTAGCTCCACGGTCGTCCCGGCACCCGGCTCGCTGCGGATGGTCAGCGTGCCACCGACCTGCTCCGCCCGCGTCCGCATCCCGCGCAGCCCGAACCGGGCGGTCTCCCCGGCCACCACGAAACCGGCGCCGTCGTCGGTCACGGTCAGCCGCACCAGATCGTCCACAACAGACAGTCCTATTGAGACGCTGTCAGCGTGCGCGTGCTTGCGCACGTTCGTCAGCGCTTCCTGCGCGGCCCGCAGCAGCACCACGTCGGTGGCCATGCCCAGCGGCGGCAGCTCGGCGATCTCGCAGCGCACCCGCGACCCGGTCTCCTCGGCCAACCGGTCGGCCTGGCGGCGGACCGCATCCTCCAGCGATCCGGCGTCCAGCGCGGACGGGGTCAGCGCGGCCACCATCGCGCGCGCCTCGGCCAGGTTCTCCCGCGCGGTGCGGGCGGTCAGCTCCAGATGCCGCCTCGCCGCCGCCGGCTCGGTGTCCATTTCGGACTCCGCGGCCTGCGCCAGCGTCACGATGCTGGTGAAGCCCTGCGCCAGCGTGTCGTGGATTTCCCTGGCGAGGCGCTCCCGCTCGGCCGCGGTGCCCGCCTCGTGGGAGAGCATGGCCACTTCCGCCCTGCTGGCCTCCAGCTTCTCGATCAGCTCGGCGCGTTCCTTGCTCTGCTGCACCACGCGTTGCAGCCAGAAGCCGATGAACACGCCGAACAGCGCCAGGATCGCGGTCATCGGCAGCAAGGTGGCCAGGTCCGGCTCGCGCACCCCGTGCTTGATGATCACCGAAGCCGGCGGCAGCAGCACCGCCAGCGTGGTGACCACCGTGGCCGGCACCGCCGGTAGCGTCAGGTAGAGCATCGGGCAGACCGCGAACAGGACGAATCCGCCGTTCGGGTCGGCCAGCACCGCCACCACGGTCAGCGCCACCAGCACCGCGGCGAACCAGCGGTCCCCGCGCCGCTGCTCGTCGGCCATGGTGATCCGGCGGCCGGCCAGCAGGTAGCTCAGCGCGATCGCGGCCACCGCCCCGGTGGCGACCAGCCGGTCACCGGCCGGGTTCGGGTAGCCCAGTACGAGCCAGAAAGTGGCGGCGAAGTCGATCGCGAAGAACGCGTCCCACAACCAGTACCAGCGCCGCCACGCGTCCGGCGTCACCGATCCCGGTCGGTCCAGCGGAAGCTCAGCCGGCACAGCACCAGCCCGGCCACGCACCAGCCGCCGAGCACTAGTGCGACCTTCCCGAGCTCCCATTGCCCCGCCATCTCGTAGACCACCATCGAATCCGGCAGGAACACCGAGCGGAAGCCCTGGCAGATCCACTTCACCGGGAAGAACGATGCCACGTCGACCATCACCCCCGGCAGGCTGGTGATCGGCGTGACGAACACGCCGGAGACGAACTGCAGCCCGAGGTAGATCAGGTTCATCACCGCGGACGCGCCGTTCACCGACCTGGCCAGCGAACTGGCCGCGATGCCGAGCAGCGAGCAGGCGATGATGCCGAGCGCGAACACCCAGCCGAAGGTCAGCCATTTCGCCGCCGTCGCGGGCAGGGTGAGGTCGAACAGCAGCGTCGCGGCGGTGAGCATCAGCAGCGCTTCGGCCAGGCTGGCCACCGCCACCAGCACGATCTTGCCGATGAAGTAGGAGCCGACCGGCATCGGCGTGCCGCGCAGCCGCTTCAGCGTCCCGTCCTCCCGGTCGGCGGCGACGCCGATGCCCATCGTGTTGAACGAGGTGGAGATGATGCCGGCGCCGATCATGCCGGCCGCCAGCACCTGGCTGGCGGTGACGCCGGTGCCTTGGTAGGAGTCCTTGAACATCGAGCCGAGCAGCACCATCAGGAAGGTCGGCAGGGCGAAGGTGAAGATCACCTGTTCCCGGTGCCGGAAGAACTCGGTCAGCTCGATCCGGCCGCGGGCGAGGCCGAGCGCGAGCGTGCCGGGCAGTGCCGCCACGGCCGCCGTGGTCCGCGTGTTCCTCGGTGCTCGCGGGGTGGTCACCGTGGTGCTCATCGCTGTGCTCCGATCAGTTCGAGGTAGGTGTCCTCCAGGCTCGGCCGGGTGACGGTCAGTTCGGCGAGCTCGCTACCCCCAGCAGAGAGCTCGTTGATCACCCGGGTCGGGGTCTGCGTGCGTACCTCCCGCGGTCCGCTCGCGTCGGTCCAGCGCACGGTCGCCCGCGCGCCGGCCCGGCCGCCGAGGTTGGCAGGGGTGTCTTCGGCGACGATCCGGCCGCGGGCGATCACCGCCACCCGGTCGGCCAGCGCCTCGGCCTCGTCCAGGTAGTGCGTGGTCAGCAGGATCGTGCTGCCCTCCGCGGCGAGCGCGCGGATCAGGTCCCAGAACTGCCGTCGTGCCTTCGGGTCGAAGCCGGTGGTCGGCTCGTCCAGGAAGATCAGCTCCGGCCTGCCGATGATGCCCAGCGCCACGTCCACCCGGCGACGCTGGCCGCCGGAGAGCGAGCGCACCTTGGCCTTGGCCTTCTCGGCTAGCCCGACCTGTTCGAGCACCTGCTCCGGGTCGCGCGGGTTCGGGTAGTAGCGGGCGAAATGCCGGACGGTCTCGGCCACCGTGAGCCCGGCCGCGTCCTGCGCGGTCTGCAGCACGATGCCCAGCTTCGAGCGCCAGGCGCGCCCGGCCGTGCCGGGATCCTCGCCGAGCACGGTGACCTCGCCGGCGGTGCGCCGTCGGTGTCCCTCCAGGATCTCCACCGTGGTGGTCTTGCCGGCCCCGTTCGGCCCGAGCAGCGAGAACACCTCACCGCGGTGAATCTCCAGGTCGATGCCGGCCACCGCGAGCTGGCCGGGGTACTCCTTGCGCAGGCCGCGCACTTCGATCGCGTTCATGCCCTCAGCCTGCTGCCGTCGGCTCGCCTCCGGGACGACCTCTCCACTGAATCCCGCTGTCCACCGTTCGATGGACACGCCCGTCCCGGCCGTGCGGAAGGTCGGAATCGCAGAGTTTCCCGTGGAACCAAACGATTCCACGGCGAAACCGAGTAGCTGAGCGCGATCGGGAGCAGCCAACTCGGTGACCGGAACCGCCAACACGGTGACGAGGGCGGCCAACACGGTGATCCGCGCTTATTGACAAACTGTCTAACATGACAATATGTCTCATACGTGGGTGACGGCCAGCGACGGTGTGCGCCTCTCGGTGCGGGCGACCGGCCCGGAAGACGCGCCGGTGCTGATAGCCGTGCACGGCTATCCGGACAACTCCTCGATGTGGGACGGGGTGGTGGCCGAGTTCGGCGACCGCTACCGCGTGGTCGTCTACGACGTTCGGGGAGCGGGCGAATCGGACAAGCCGCGCGGCCGTCGCGCCTACCGGCTGGACCAGCTGGAGCGCGACCTCGCTGCGGTGGCGGAACACGTCGCGCCCGGCGGCCGGTTCCACCTGCTGGCGCACGACTGGGGCTCGATCCAGGCATGGCAGGCGGTCACCGGTGACCTGCTGCGCGGTCGGATCGCCTCGTACACCTCGATTTCCGGGCCGAGCCTTGATCACGCCGGCGCCTGGTTCCGCGCCCAGCTGCGGCCGAGCCCGCGCGCGTTGCGGCACGCGCTCGGCCAGTTCCTGCACTCCGGCTACATCGCCTACTTCCAGCTCCCGCTGATCCCGGAACTGGTCTGGCGGCTCGGCCTGATGGGCAGGCTGATGCGGGTGCTGGAGCCGTCCGCGGGCAGCCCGGTCGCTTCGGACGGCGTGCACGGGCTCAATCTCTACCGCGCGAACATTTTCTCCCGGATGGTGCGGCCGGCGCCGCGGCAGGCGGACATTCCGGTGCAGGTGCTCGCGCCCACCGGCGATTCGTTCGTCGGCACCCCGATGCAGACCGAAATCGAGCGCTGGGTACCGCAGCTGCGGGTGCGCAAGGTGGTCGGCAGCCACTGGATCACCAGGAGCAAACCCGAGCTGATCGCCCGCGCCGCTGGTGAGCTGATCGACCACGTCGAGGGCGGCGAAGAGCCGCGAAGCCTGCGACGGGCCAGGGTGAACGACACGAAGCGCGGGCACTTCGCGGACCAGTTGGTGGTGGTGACCGGGGCCGGCAGCGGGATCGGGCGCGCCACCGCGCTGGCCTTCGCCGAGCAGGGCGCCGACCTGGTGCTCACCGACATCAACAAGGACGCGGCGAGCGAGACCGTGAAACTGGTCCGCGCCAAGGGCTCCGCGGCCACTGAGTACAAAGTGGACTCATCGGACGGGGATGCGGTGGCGGAGTTCGCCAAGCAGGTCCGGGCCGAGCACGGGGTGCCGGACATCGTGGTGAACAACGCCGGCATCGGCATGTCCGGCCCCTTCCTGGACACCTCGCAGGCGGACTGGGAAAAGGTCATCGACGTCAACCTGTGGGGCGTGATCCACGGCTGCCGTGCCTTCGCCGAGCAGCTGGTGGAGCGCGGCGAGGGCGGGCACATCGTGAACCTCGCTTCCGCCGCCGCGTACCTGCCGTCGCGGACGCTGCCCGCTTACGCCACCACGAAGTCCGCGGTGCTGATGCTGACCGAATGCCTGCGCGCGGAACTGGCCGCGCACGGGATCGGGGTGACCGCGATCTGCCCCGGCATCGTGCACACGAACATCACCAGCACCACCAGGTTCGTCGGCGTGGACCAGGTGGAGCAGCGGCGGCGGCAGAAGTCCGCGACGAAGCTGTACGGCAAGCGGAACTTCGGCCCGGAGAAGGTGGCCGCTGACATCCTGCGGGCGGTGCAGAAGAACACCGCGCTCGCCCCGTCCACGCCGGAGGCGAAGGCGGCACTGGTCGCCTCCCGGCTGACCCCCGGCCTGCTGCGGGCGGCCGCGAAACGGGACGTCACCCCTTGAGCGTGTCCCGCAAACCGCGCCGGATGACCAAGGAGGCCAGGCGGGAGGGGCTGATCGCGGCGGCACTGGAGCTGTTCGGCGAGCGCGCGCCGGAACTGGTCACCGTGGACGACCTGATCGTCCGCGCGGACATCTCCCGGCCGTTGTTCTACCGGTACTTCTCCAGCCTGCACGAGCTGCGGCTGGCCGCGCTGCGCAAGGTCACCGACGGCCTGATCGACCGGCTGGCGGAACTGGCCGAAGGGCCGCCGCTGGACCGGCTGCGCGCCGCGGTCCGCGGCCTGATCGAGGTCGCCGACGAGTACCAGGCCGGTTATGTCGCACTGCTGCGCGGCGGTTCGGTGATCGCCACTTCGGACACGGACGCGGTGGTGGACCAGGTGCGCAACCGCTCGGTGCGGCTGATCCTGGACGCGACCGGCGTCACCGAGCCGTCGCCGCTGCTGCTGCTCACCCTGCGCTGCTGGATCGCGGTGGTCGAGGGCACCCTGCTGAGCTGGCTGCAGGAGCGCACCGTTCCGCGCGAGTCGCTGGACGGCTGGCTGGTCGATCAGCTCGTCGCCATGGTCGCCGCCACCGCCCAACACGACCCCTCCGCCGCCGCGCTACTCCCCACCGGCAAATAGCCGGCTTTTTGCCCTCACGCGAACGAGCCCAACGTGACGTTTGGCCGCTAGAACGAGCCGAACGTCACGTTGGGCCGTGACGGGTGGGGCTGGTGGGATCAGAGTGCGGTGACGGTCGGCCAGCCTTCGACCTCCTGCGGGCTGCGCGGGCCGGGGCCGACGTACTTCGCGGACGGGCGCACCAGGCGGCCGGTCTGCTTCTGCTCCAGGATGTGCGCGGCCCAGCCGGCGGTCCGCGCGGAGCTGAACATGGCCGGCATCATGTGCGTCGGCACCTTGGCGAAGTCCAGGATCACCGCCGCCCAGAACTCCACATTGGTCTCGATCGGCCGGTCCGGCCGCCGCTCGCGCAGCTCGGCCAGCGCGGCCTGCTCCAGCGCGGCGGCCACCTCGTACCGCTCGGCGCCGAGCTCGCGGCAGGTCCGGCGGAGCACCCTGGCGCGCGGGTCCTCGGCGCGGTACACCCGGTGGCCGAAGCCCATCAGCCGCTCCCGGCGGTCCAGGATGCCCTTGACCACCCCGGCCGCGTCGCCGGTGCGCTCCGCCTCGGCGATCATCGGCAGCACCCTGGCCGGCGCGCCGCCGTGCAGCGGGCCGGACATCGCGCCGATCGCGCCGGACAGCGCGGCGGCAACGTCGGCCCCGGTGGAAGCGATCACGCGAGCGGTGAAGGTGGACGCGTTCAGCCCGTGCTCGGCGGCGGAGACCCAGTACGCGTCCACGGCCTTCACGTGTGCCGGGTCCGGCTCGCCGCGCCAGCGCACCATGAACCGCTCGGTGATCGTGTTCGCTTCGTCCACCCTGGACTGCGGCACGGCCGGCACCCCGATCCCGCGCGCGGACTGGGCGACATAGGACAGTGCCATCACCGAGGCGCGGGCGAGCTGGTCGCGGGCATCGGCGTCGGAGATGTCGAGCAGCGGCTGGTAACCCCAGATCGGCGCCAGCATGGCCAGCGCGGACTGCACGTCGACCCGGACGTCGCCGGTGTGCACCGGGATCGGGAATGCCTCTGCTGGCGGCAGTCCGTGCCCGAACCGGCCGTCCACCAGCAGACCCCACACGTCGCCGAAACTCACCTTGCCGGCCAGGTCCTCGATGTCCACGCCGCGATATCGGAGGGCGCCGCCGTCGCGGTCGGGTTCGGCGATCTCGGTGCGGAAGGCGACCACGCCTTCCAGACCAGGCCGGAACCCGTCGTCCGGTTCAGCGGACTCTTCGACCGTGGAAGTGGATGCGGGCGCTGACGTAGTCATTGATCAGACCTTTCGATGCGCGTTCCCGAAAACTTGCTTGTGGCGCGCACGGGTGACGCGCAGGGGCGCGCACCATCGCACGAGTGAGACAAACCTTGCTCCTATGACGGTCGAGTATCAATCGAAAGATGCGGTGGTTTCGGTCACGATTACGAGAACGATTCAGTGCGGACGGGGGCGATCACCGGAATCATTCCCGCTAGATGATCGAGCCGCAGGTCGGCGGCGCGGACCGGCCAGGTAAATCCTGGGTTTCCAGGACGCGCGAGCCACCCGAAGCGGTGATAAACCTTTGTCATGCATCTTTCCCCGCAAGAACGGGACAAGCTGCTCGTGCACGTGGCCGCCGACGTGGCGCGCCGGCGGCTCGAGCGGGGCCTGCGGCTGAACTATCCGGAAGCCGTTGCCCTGATCACCGACCACGTGCTGGAAGGCGCGCGGGACGGGCGCACGGTGAGCGAGCTGGTCGCCAGTGGCCGCACCGTGCTGACCAGCGCGCAGGTCCTCGACGGGGTGCCGGGGATGGTGGATTCGGTGCAGGTCGAGGCGACCTTCCCGGACGGCACGAAGCTGGTCACCGTGCATGACCCGATTGTGTGAAAGGTGCGCGATGCGCCCAGGAGAGATCATTCCGGCGGACCTGCCGGTGCCGCTGAACCCCGGTAGGCCGCGGACCCGGCTGCGCGTGCGCAACACCGGTGACCGGCCGGTCCAGGTCGGCTCGCACTACCACTTCGCGCAGGTGAACCCCGCGCTCGACTTCGACCGGGAAGCGGCGCGCGGGCTGCGGCTGCACGTGCCGGCCGGCACGTCGGTGCGCTTCGAGCCCGGCATCGAGCGCGAGGTCGAGCTGGTGCCGCTGGCCGGTCGCGGCGAGGTACCCGGGCTGCGCAAGGACATGCCGTGAGCGAGATCGACCGGGCGCGTTACGTGGAGCTGTTCGGCCCGACCGTCGGCGACCGGATCCGGCTGGCCGACACCGAGCTGCTGATCGAGGTCACCGAGGACCGCAGCATGGGCCCGTCGTCCGGGGACGAGGTGCTCTTCGGCGGCGGCAAGGTGATTCGCGAGTCGATGGGCCAGTCCGTGGCCACCAGGGCCGAGGGCGCGCCGGACCTGGTCATCACCGGGGTGGTGATCCTGGACCACTGGGGCGTGGTCAAGGCGGACGTCGGTGTCCGCGACGGCCGGATCGCCGGGATCGGCAAGGCGGGCAACCCGGACACCATGGACGGGGTGCATCCGGCGCTGGTGATCGGGCCGTCCACCGAGGTGCTGGCCGGCAACGGGAAGATCCTCACCGCCGGCGGGGTGGACTGCCACGTGCACTTCATCTGCCCGCAGCTGACCGAGACCGCGCTCGCGTCCGGACTGACCACTTTGGTCGGCGGCGGCACCGGACCGGTCGAGGGCAGCAAGGCCACCACGGTCACCCCCGGCGCCTGGAACCTCGGCCGGATGCTGCAGGCGATGGACACCCAGCCGGTGAACGTGCTGCTGCTGGGCAAGGGCAACACGGTTCGCGCGGACGCGCTGCGGGAGCAGCTGCTGGCCGGTGCGGGCGGTTTCAAGCTGCACGAGGACTGGGGCAGCACCCCGGCCGCGATCGACGCCTGCCTCGGGGTGGCCGAGGAGTCCGGGGTGCAGGTGGCCATCCACACCGACACCCTGAACGAGGCCGGCTTCCTTGAGTCCACTTTGGACGCCATCGCGGGCAGGTCGATCAACGCCTACCACACCGAAGGCGCCGGCGGCGGGCACGCGCCGGACATCATCAGGGTGGTCGGCCAGCCGAACGTGCTGCCGTCCTCGACCAACCCGACCCGGCCGCACACCGCGAACACCCTGGACGAGCACCTGGACATGCTCATCGTCTGCCACCACCTCAACCCGTCGGTGCCGGAGGACCTCGCCTTCGCGGAGAGCCGGATCCGGCCGACCACGATCGCCGCCGAGGACGTGCTGCACGACCTCGGCGCGATCTCCATGATGAGCTCGGACTCGCAGGCGATGGGCCGGATCGGCGAGGTGATCATCCGGACTTGGCAGACCGCGCACGTGATGAAGCAGCGGCGCGGCGCGCTGCCCGGCGACGGCGCGGCGGACAACCTGCGGGCCCGGCGCTACGTCGCGAAATACACCATCAACCCGGCCATCGCGCACGGTATGGAGCGCGAGATCGGCTCGGTGGAGGTCGGCAAGCTGGCCGATCTGGTGCTCTGGGAGCCGAAGTTCTTCGGAGTGCGCCCGCACGTGGTGCTCAAGGGCGGATTCGCCGCCTTGGCCGCGATGGGCGACGCGAATGCGTCCATCCCCACCCCGCAGCCGGTGCTGGCCAGGCCGATGTACGGCGCCGCGCCCGCCGTCGCGGCGGCGAGCAGCCTGTACTTCGTCGCGCCCGAAGCGATGGGCTCCGGGGTGGCCGAGCAGTTCGGCATCACCCGCCCGCTGGCGCCGGTGTCGAACATGCGCGCCAGGACAAAGGCCGACATGGTGAACAACGACGCGTTGCCGGATGTGCGGGTGGATCCGGACAGTTTCGCGGTGCACGTGGACGGTGAGCTGATCGAGCCGCGGCCCGCCACCGAGCTACCGCTGGCCCAGCGGTACTTCCTGTTCTGATGGATGTGTACGCGATCCTGCTTGCCGATTCCCGCTTTCCCGGCGGCGGGCATGTGCACTCCGGCGGCCTGGAGGAAGCGGTGGCGCGCGGGCTGGTGGCCGAAGTGCGCGACCTGCCCGGGTTCCTGGCCGGGCGGCTGCGCACCGCGGGCGAGCTGGCCGCGGTGTTCGCCGCCGCGGCCGCGCACGCCGGGGCCAGAAAAGTCCATAGTGGACATTGGCGGTTGCTGGACGTCGAGCTGGACGCCCGCACGCCATCGGCCGCGCAGCGGGACGCGTCCCGCGCGCAGGGCCGCGGCACCGCGCGGGCGGGCCGGGTCGCCTGGCCGTCGCCGGTGCTGGACGGCCTGCTGCGCGTCACCCCGCGCCCGCATCATCCGGTCGTCCTCGGCGCGCTGACCGGGATCGCGGGCGGGTCACCGGCGGAGGCGGCGCTGGCGGTCGCTTATCTCGCGGTGAGCGGGCCCGCCAGCGCGGCGGTGCGACTGCTCGGGCTCGACCCGTTCGCGGTGAACGCGGTGGTCGCCGGTTTCGCGGACGAGCTGCGCGCGGTCGCCGGACGGGCCGCGGCGGCGGCCGGCGACGAACCGGCCACCCTGCCCGCGCCGGGTGCGCCGGCGCTGGACCTGCTTGCCGAAGCGCAGGTACGTCATCACAAGGAAGAGGTGCGTCTCTTTGCCAGCTGAGCACGGACACGGGCACGGACACGTGCATCCGGTCAACTTCGATCCCACGGTGGCCGAACCGGACCACTACGACGCCGCGCCGTCGCACGGCCGCGCCTACCGGATCGGCATCGGTGGGCCGGTGGGCAGCGGGAAGACCGCGCTGGTCGCCGCGCTCTGCCGCGCGCTGGGCGACGAGCTGAACCTGGCCGTGGTCACCAACGACATCTACACCACCGAGGACGCGGACTTCCTGCGCAAGGCCGGGGTGCTGGACAGCGACCGGATCGAGGCGGTGCAGACCGGTGCTTGCCCGCACACCGCGATCCGCGACGACATCACCGCGAACCTGGACGCGTCCGAGCGGCTGGAGGAGCGGTTCCCCGGCCTGGACCTGGTGATCATCGAGAGCGGCGGGGACAACCTGACCGCGGTGTTCAGCCGGGGCCTGGCGGACAGCCAGATCTTCGTGGTGGACGTGGCCGGCGGGGACAAGGTGCCGCGCAAGGGCGGGCCAGGGGTGACCACCGCGGACCTGCTGGTGATCAACAAGATCGATATCGCGCATCTGGTCGGTGCGGACATGGCGGTGATGACCTCGGACGCGCACCGGATGCGCGGCGAGCTGCCGGTGATCACGCAGTCCCTTGTGGACACTCCGGACGCGCCGGCGGTGGCGGACTGGGTGCGCTCGCTGGTGCCGGTGACCGCCGGGTGAGAGTGGGATGAAGGCCGACGCGCGGCTGACCGCGGAGCGCGACGGCTCCGGCCGCACCGTGCTCCGCGAGCTCCGCTCGATGGCGCCGCTGACGCTGTTTCCCAAGCGCGACAACAACTCCGCCGCGACGGTGCATCTGGTCAACTCGGCCACTTCGCCGCTGGGCGGGGATGAGCTGGCGTTGACCGTTCTGGTCGGGCCGGGGGCAAGGCTGCGGTTGTCCGGGGTGGCGGCCACCCTGGCGCTGCCGGGGCATCGCGGCGGTGCCAGCAGGTCGGTGGTGCGGATCGAGGTCGGCGCGGGCGGGGTCTGCGAGTACCTGCCCGAGCCGACCGTGGTCACCGCGAGGGCCGACCACTACGCCGAGCTGCACGCGTCACTCGGTGCCGATGCCCGGCTGCGGCTGCGCGAGATGCTGGTGCTCGGCCGATCCGGTGAGCGTCCCGGCCTGCTGCGCACCAGTCAGCACGTGCTGCGCGAAGGGGTCCCGCTGCTGCGGCAGGTGCTCCGGATCGGCGACCCCGAGCTGGCCGCCAGCGCTGCCTACCTGGCCGGTCGTCGGGTGCTCGGCACCGAGCTGCTCGTCTGGGGCCCGGACCCGGCCGAGCCCACCGGCGGCGACTGGTGGTCCCTCACCCCGCTCGCCGCCGGCGGCTCACTGGCCACCGCCCTCGCCCACGACGCCGTCACCGCCTCCGCCGACCTCGCCTCCGCCCTCGCCACCCACCCCGGCTGGTCCAGTCCGTGAAGGCCACCTTGCCTACCTTCAACGTAGGCAAGGTGGCCTTCACGGACAGCCAATAGTGGTAATGGGGATTTTGAGAATGTAGCGTGTGGTGGGTGAAGGGCAGGACTTATGGCGGCGTCGCGCCGGAGCAGCGTCGGGCCGAGCGGCGCGGGCGGCTGCTCGACGCCGCACTGGACCGGTTCACCTCGGCCGGCTTCCAGCAGACCAAGATCACCCAGCTGTGCACCGCGGCGGGGGTGTCCACCCGGAACTTCTACGAGGAGTTCGACGGCAAGGAAGAGCTGTTGCTCGCCCTGCACGCGCGGATCAACGAACGGGCGCTGGCGCGGGTACAGGACACACTGGACGCTTTGGACGGCGTCGATGTGCTGACCCGGATCGGCACCCTGCTGGACGCGTTCGTAGAGACCGTCACCGCGGACCGCCGGCTGCCAAGGCTCAACTACGTCGAAGCGGTCGGGGTCAGCCCGGAACTGGAGGCGCAGCACCAGGTGTGGGTGGCCCGCTGGGCGGAGTTCATCGAGCACGAGGCGCGGCGGGCAGCTGAACAGGGGCTGGCCCCGGCGCGCGACTACCACCTGACCGCGATCGCGCTGGTCGGGGCGGCGACCGGGCTGCTGCGGGAATGGCAGGCGTACGACCCGCCGCTCGAGGTCGCCGCCATCGCGAAGGAGATCCGCGCGCTGATGCTGGCCGCGATCACCAGGCCGGCGTGACGTGCGTCACTGCCCGTGGGTGGTGGGAGTCACCGATCAGGAGGTTCCCCCGCTGGGCTGCAACCCCTAACGTCGGCGGGATAGCCCCTTAATGTGATGCCCTACCGGGCGCGGAGGTTGGCCATGATGCCGGAAATCGACAACGCGGACAGCGCGACGGACGTAGCGGTGCAGCTGCCCGGAATGCGGGTGGCCTACGACGGCACCGGGTTCGACGAGGCGGCGATGGCCGGGACCTGGACCGAGCAGTTGCAGTCCTGGTTGAACCAGGCGATTTCGGCCGGTGTCCCCGAGTCCAACGCGATGGTGCTGGCCACCGCGGACGCCGAAGGCAGGCCCTCCTCGCGCACCGTTCTCTGCAAAGGACTGGACCAGCGCGGCGTCGTCTTCTACACGAACTACACCTCGAACAAGAGCCACGACCTGACCGTGACCCGGTACGCGTCGGCGACTTTCCCCTGGTACCCGCTCCAGCGTCAGGTGCATGTGCGTGGCGAGGTGGAGAAGGTGGACATCAAGGAGACCGCGGCCTACTGGGCGTCGCGGCCGCGCGGCTCGCAGCTGGGCGCGTGGGCGTCCCCGCAGTCCAGGGTGGTGGACGGCCGCCGCGCGCTGGACAACGCGCTGAACTCGATCGAGCGCCGGTTCGCCGACGTGGACGAGATCCCGTTCCCGCCGCACTGGGGCGGCTGGCGGATCCGGCCGGACACGGTGGAGTTCTGGCAGGGCAGGCAGGACCGGATGCACGACCGGCTCCGCTACGTCCGCACCGACGACGGCTGGCAGATCGAGCGCGTCGCCCCCTGACCCCGCACCGGCAAATAGCCGGCTTTTTGCCCTTTCGCGGGCGAGGTAAATCACGCGCGCTGGCTTAGTTAGCAGCCCTAAGCTTGCGTGTTGTGAGCGATGACGGGGGAACCGGGACGGGCCGCCGCTCCGCACGCAAGGCATTCGGCGCGATCGTGGTGGACGTCCGTCCGCTGAAGGTGCCTGCCTTCCGGCGGCTGTGGACCTCCACCGCGGTCACCGCGATCGGCAGCCAGCTAACCGCGGTCGCGGTGCCCAAGCAGATCTTCGACCTGACCGGTTCCTCCGGTTATGTCGGCCTGACCGGTGCGGTCGCGCTGATCCCGCTGCTCGTCTTCGGGCTGTGGGGCGGCGCGATCGCGGACACCGTGGACCGCCGCAAGCTGCTGCTGGTCACCAACGCCGGTATCGCGGTGACCTCGGCCCTGCTCTGGTTCCAGGCCTTCGCCGGTTTCGACTCGATCTGGGTGGTGCTCGCGCTGCTGGCAGTCAACCAGTCCTTCTTCGCCATCAACATGCCCACCCGCAGCGCGGTGATCGCCAGGCTGGTGCCGGTGGAGCTGGTGCCGTCGGCGGTCGCGCTCGGCGCCACCATGAGCCAGTTCGGCGCGGTGCTCGGGCCGATGCTGGCCGGTGCGCTGATGCCGCTGCTCGGTCTGTCCACTCTGTACATACTCGACACGGTCGCGCTGACGCTGGCGTTGTGGTCGGTCTGGAAGCTGCCGTCGCTGCCGCCGCTGAACGGGCCGTCGCGGCGGGCCGGGCTGCGCGACGTGATCGACGGTTTCCGCTACCTGGCGACGCAGAAGATCCTGCTCGCTTCCTTCCTGGTGGACATCATCGCGATGGTCGCCGGCATGCCGAGGGCGCTGTTCCCGGAAACCGCGGAGCGGACCTTCGGCGATCCGCCCGGCGGCGGGCCTGCGCTGGGCTGGCTGTATGCCGCGATCCCGCTCGGTGCGCTCGCCTGCGGCCTGTTCTCCGGCTGGCTGAGCCGGATCGCCAGGCACGGTGTCGGCGTGGTGCTCGCGGTGGCCGCCTGGGGGCTCGCGATGGCGGGTTTCGGGCTGTCCGGCTCGCTCTGGCTGGCGGTGGTCTTCCTGGCGCTCGGCGGGGCCGCGGACTTCGTCAGCATGGTCTACCGCAGCTCGATCCTGCAGACCGCGACCACCGACGAGATGCGCGGGCGGTTGCAGGGCGTGTTCACCGTGGTGGTCGCCGGCGGTCCGAGGATCGCCGACATCACGCACGGCTGGACGGCGGCATGGGCCGGTACCGCGGCCGCGGCCACCGGCGGCGGGCTGCTGGTGATCGTGCTGCTCGTGCTCGCGATCGTGCTGCTGCCCGCGTTCTGGCGCTACCGGGCGCCGCGGGAAGGGGTCTGAACCAGTGCGCTACGGTCGGTCGCGGATCGTCCTGACGGTGTCGCGGGCCTTGGCTTCCAGGATCCGGTAGCCGGTGTGTACCGCTCCGGTCAGCGCGAGCTCAGCGTCCGCCAGCGCCTCTTCGCGACGGCCGAGGTGCAGGTTTCCGATCGCCAGTCCGATGAGCGCGCTGATTTCGCAGAAGCGGTAACCGGTCCGGCGAGCCAGCTTGAGCGCCTGCCGGTGGGTGTCGAAGGCCTCGCGGTGCCGGCCGAGGTCGGCGTGGACGGTGCCGAGCGTGTTCACGGCGTCGGCTTCCGCGTGCGGGTCGCCGATTTCGAGGGCCAGCACGCGCGCCTTCTCCGCCAGGCGTAGTGCCTCGGGAAACTCCTTGCGACGCTTGTAAACCGCGGCGAGGTTCCGAAAGGTATGCGGTTCCACGGTGCGGCCGCCCACCCGTTCGTGCAGGCTCAGGGCCTGCGCCAGGTGCTCGCGCGCCTCTTCGTGCTCGCCGAGTTCCCGGTACGCCTGGCCGAGCCAGGTCAGGCTGAACGCTTGGCCGTACTGCGAACCGACTTCCCGGGAGAGGTCCAGCGTGCCGACGAAGTGCGTGACGGCCCGGTGGAGCCGGCCGCGCTCGAGATAGACCAGGCCGAGCAGGCACATGCTGGTGATCTGGCCGCCGCGCCACCCGGTGTGCTGGTTGAGGGTGAGCGCGTCGGTGGCCCGCTCCGCCGCCTTGGCCAGCCGCCCGGAGCGCCAGTCCGCGAAGCTGAGGTGCTCCAGCGCGACCACTTGGCCGGACACCCAGCCGGCCTGCCTGCTCAGCCGCAGCGCCTTGCCGGCGTGTTCGACGGTCTTGTGGTAATTGCGCCGGATGTGCAGCTGGGCGAGGCTGTGGTGGCAGGCGGCCTGGCCGCGCACCTGTCCTTCGGCCTCGGCGGCCGCGAGTCCGGCGTTCGTCACCGTCTGCCAGTCCGTGGTGTGCATTCGCAGCAGGAAGTAGCCGCGCAGTGCGGCGGCGAGCTGCCAGGCGATGGCGCGCGGCCCCTCCTTGGCGGCCCGCTGGACGGCCGCCACCAGGTTGGCGCGTTCGGCGTCGAGCCAGGCGAGCGCGCCGGCGGAGTCGGCGAACCCGGCCGGCGCCGGGCCGGCGGCGACCCGCTGGGGAAGCAGGAAGTTCTCCGGGTACAGCAACCGCGCGGCGGAACTGACCGAGTGCAGGTACCAGTCGTACAAGCGGCGCAGTGCCGCCTGGCCGTCCTCGTCGGTACGGTCGGCGCTGGGGAGCTCGGCGGCGTAGAGCCGGAGCAGATCGTGGAAGGTGTACCGCCCGGCTGCGTGCTGCTGGATCAGGTGCGCCGCGGACAACCGGGCCAGTATCGACGCGGCCGCGTCCTCGGTGGTGTCCGCGAGCCTGGCCACGGCCTCGACCGTGAAGTCCGGCCCGGGGACCAGCCCGAGCAGCCGGAAGACCTCGCACACGTCGGCGTCGAACCTGCGGTAGGAGAGGTCGAACGCGGCACGGACGGCGGCCTGGTCATCGCCGTCCAGCCGCAACGCGGAAAGCCCGGAGGCCGAGCGGAGCTCCGCGACCCGTTCGGCGAGGCTGTGCTCCGGGCGGCCGAGCAGGTCCGCGGCGGCGATGCGCAGCGCCAAGGGCAGGTACGCGCAAGCTTTCGCGAGTTCGCCGGCGGCTTCGGGTTCGGCCCGCCCGAGCTCGGCGCCCACCAGGTTCGTCAGCAGCTCGCTCGCTTCGTCGCGGTCAAGCACGTCGAGCGGGACGCGGTGCGCGCCGTCCCTGGCCACCAGCCCGTCCAGCCGGTCACGGCTGGTGACCACGGTCATGCAGCCACTTCCGCCCGGCAGCAGCGGACGGACCTGGTCGACGTTGGCCGCGTTGTCCAGGACGACCAGCATCCTGCGTCCGGCCAGCATGGTGCGGAACAGTCCAGCCGCCTCGTCGCCTTCGGCCGGGATGCGGTCGGCGGGCACACCGAGGGCACGGAGGAACTGGGCGAGCGCGTCGAGCGGGGGCACCGGCGGGGCCGGGTCGTGGCCGCGCAGGTCGAGGTAGAGCTGGCCGTCCGGGAAACGCTCGGCGGCCCGGTGTCCCCAGCACACGGCCAAGGCCGTCTTACCGACGCCGGCGGTGCCGGAGATCGCCGCGATCACCGTCTCGTCGGCGGCGTTGGCCAGCAGGGCGTCCAGTCGATCGAGGTATTCGTGCCGTCCGGTGAAGCCGGCCACCGCGACGGGTAGCTGCGCCGGGCGGGCTGCCCGGTGCGCCGCGACGACGGCGGGCTCGGCGATGTTCTGCCGCAGCACCCGCAACTGCGCGTGCTGGAGTTCCGGCGAAGGCGACACCCCGAGGTCTTCGGCCAGCCTGGCGCGCAGCCGGTCGAACACCTCCAGCGCAGCCGCCTGCTGCCCGGCACCGGCCAGCGCGAGCATGAGCCTGGCGTGCAGCCCTTCGTGCAAGGGCTCTTCTTCCGCCAGGGGGCGCAGGTAGGTGCTGACCTGCTGGTGGCGGCCAACGGCCATCGCGGCGTCCGCGTAGTCCAGCGTGGTGGCGGTCCGCCGTCCCGAAATCGCGCGTACCGCGCCCTGCAGCCGCACCTGGTCCGGCAGGTCGGCCAGCACGGGGCCGCGCCACAGACCGAGGGCCTCGGTGAACAGGTCCACGGCGGCTTCGGGGGTTTCGGCCATGTTCCGCCGGGCACTGGCGACGAGTTCGTCGAACCGCCGCAAGTCGAGCTGGTCGGCGGTCAGCGCGATCCGGTAGCCGGCCGGCACGGCCGCGATGAGCTCGTCGTCCGCGGACCTGCCCCGCCCGGGGCGCAGTGCCTTGCGCAACCGGGAAACATAGGTGTGCACCAGCGCGCGATAGGTGTGCGGCGGCCGGTCGGCCCATAGCCCGTGCACGATCTCCTCCCAGCTCACCACCTGGTTGGCGTGCAGGCTGAGGACGGCGAGCAGGCAGCGTTGTTTCGCGGTCCTGATCAGTACCGGGTTTCCGTCGAGCTGCGCGGTCAACGGTCCGAGTATGCCAAGGCGCAGCTGGGATCCCGGAGTCGTCGACGCGACCGGCCGCTCCGGCGGCCAGCCCTCAGGATCGAGCCCGACCGCGGTCGCGAGCCGGCGAAGGGAATCCGGCCGAGGGTGCCGAATGCCGTCCTGTTCGAGGTAGCGCACCGTGCGCACGCTCAGGCCGGCGCGCTCGGCCAGCTCTTGTTGTGTCATTCCCAACCGGACTCGCTGCCATTTCAGCATCCGGCCGAACGAGTTGTTTCCAGAGCCCACGACACCTTTTCCGTTCCTCCAGACGGGGGACACTGGGTTGCTGTGTCTTACCCGATCTTGCCGGTTTTGCCGGTTTCGTGCCAGCGTCCAACTGCAGTAGTTCATCGCTGCAGGTAGGCCGGTGTTTTCCGGCGGAAGCGGAAATCCAGTGCGGATATAGATCACTGACCAGTCAGTGAAGTTAGCGTAGTTGATGTTCGTGCCGTAACGAATTTGGAGTAATCGTGCTGGATTCCCAGGGTTTCGAATACGTACCCGGAATGACACTGATGGACTATCGGCGCCATATTCGGGCTCGCTTTCCGTGGTTCGCCGACCTGCTGCGGTTCGAGTGGCCGCACGATCCGGGCCGCATCGAGCGGCTGTCCGTGCTGAGCAACGAGTTCGAGACCGACGATGGCGATGGGCGAGGTGAGTCCTACCGGCGTGCGCAGCGCGACCCGATGGTGCGGCTCGTCGGCATCAGCAAGCTGTTCTGCCTCGCGGCCGGGGTGGAGTCGTTGGACGCGATCCCGCCGGAATGGCGGCTGCTGGACGTCCTCGGGGGTGACGGCACCCTGGCGAAGACCTTCGACAGCCTGCGCCCCGGCCGCGGATCGACCGTCATCACCGGCGACCTCGCCGGGAACATGATCACCGAGGCGCTGCGGGCCGGCCTGCCGGCGGTACGCCAGCAGGCGCAGCGGCTGCTCCTGCGCGACGAAGTGCTGGACGCGGTGCTGGTGGCCTACGGCTCGCACCACATTCCGGTCGAGGACCGGATGGATGTGTGCCAGGAGGCATATCGCGTGCTTCGGCCGAATGGCCGACTGGTTTTTCACGATTTCGCCGAGGAGTCCAGGGTCGCGTACTGGTTTTCCGAGGTCGTCGACCGGTACTCGCGCAACGGGCACGAGTATCCGCATTTTGCCCCGGACCAGTTGCGGAAGCATCTCGACAATGCCGGGTTCAACGTCGTCGATCTTGATTATGTCTACGACCCGTTCGTGGTTTCCGCCGCGACGCCGGATGCGGCGAGGCGGAAAATGGGCAGGTACCTGTTCGACATGTACGGCCTGGTCGGGCTGGCGGCCGACGGTGCGTCCGAAGACGAAACCGCGGATCGGGTGTGGCGGCTCGCCTCGGACTGCTTCGCATACGACTATCGCGAGATCGCGAGTGCCCGGCCGGAATGGAAAACCGAGCCGACGCTCCGGTTCGACGACAGGGCCGGCGAATACCGGGCCGAGGTTCCGCGCCTGGCGCTGGTCGCGGTGGGGCACAAGCTGAGCGATCGCGACAGCGGAAACCCCTGATCCGGAAACAGCCAGGAAGCGCATGCCGGCATTCCTGCCGTGCCGGCATGCGTGCGCGGCCCGGCTCGGGAGCAGGACACGGGGTGGAGGGGAAATGGCTGGTCGAGTGACCGAACATCCGAGTACCGGCCGGAAGGCGCACCGGCTGGCCGTGGCGAGCGCCGCCGCGGGAGCGACGTTGTGGGGGCTGTCCGGGGTCGCCGCACAGGATCTTTTCCGCGGTGGCGTCTCACCGGTGTGGCTGACGGCCATGCGGCTGGTCGTCACCGGCGTCTGCCTGGTCGGGTTCGTGCGGCGGTTGCCGCCGAGGCATTCGTGGCCGCGGCTGCTCGCCACGGCGGTGGGGCTGGCGGCGGCGCAGTTCTTCTTCTTCGCCGCGGTGGCCGCTTCCGATGTCGCGACGGCATCCTTCGTGCAGTTCCTCGCGGTGCCCATCCTCGCGCTCTACGAAAAGGTCGTGGACAGGTCCGCGCTCACCTGGACGCGGATGGCGACCGTGGCACTCGCCGTAACCGGGGTGGCCCTGCTCGCTTTCGGCCATGGTGCCTCGGCGAACTTCTCCCTGCCGGGAATCGCGCTGGGCATCCTGTGCGCCGTCAGCATCGCGTCCTACACGGTGTCCTCGGTGCCCCTGATCCACGAGCACGGCGTGCTGGTCACCAACGGGTGGGGCTCGCTGCTGGGGTCGGTTCCGCTGCTGACGCTGAGCGCGCCGTGGCAGGTGAGCTTCGACGGTGGCGGCTGGGAGTTCACCTGGTTGCTGGCCTTCGTCATCGTGGTCGGCACGCTGGGCGGCACCAGCCTCTACTTCGGCAGTCTGCGCTCGATCACGCCGACCGAGGCGCAGACGGCCACCACCGCCGAAGCCATCGCCGCGGCCATCGGCGCGGCGCTATTCCTGAACCTGGTCCTCGATGCGCGCCAGTACGCCGGCGGGGCGCTGATCATGGTTTCGGTCCTGCTGCTGTGCCTTGCCGATCCGCCACGGGTGCCGAGCGGGGTGGCCCCGGCCGAAGATCACCCTCGGTGAGTTTCGTGCGGTCGGCCAGGTGATACGGCACACTTTCTGACCATGGTTGACGCGAGTGCCCCGCAGCCGGCGACGACGCCGGCCGGGCAGCCCGAGCTCAAGCGGGCGATCGGCCCGAAGCTGCTGCTGTTGTTCGTGGTGGGGGACATCCTCGGGACCACGATCTACGCCCTCACCGGCCAGGTGGCCGGCCGGGTCGGCGGCGCGTTGTGGCTGCCGTTCCTGATCGCGTTCGTGGTGGCCTTCATGACCGCGTTCAGTTATCTCGAACTGGTCGGGAAGTACCCGAGGGCGGCAGGGGCCGCGCTGTACACGAACAAGGCGTTCCACATTCCGGCCCTCACGTTCATGGTTGCGTTCGCGGTGATGTGCTCGGGCATCACGTCGGCGTCCTCGGCGGCGGTCGCCTTCGGCAACACCTACCTGAAGGTGTTCGCCGAGCTGCCGATGCCGTGGGTCGCGATCCTGTTCGTCATCGGCATCGCGCTGGTCAACTTCCGCGGGGTCAGCGAATCGGTCAAGGCCAACGTGGTGCTCACCTGCATCGAGCTGTCCGGCCTCGCCATCATCATCGCCGTCGGGGTGTGGGCGGTGGCCAACGGCGACGGCGAGCCGAGCAGGCTGGTGGAGATCAACACCGCGGACACGACCTGGCTGGTGGCGATCACTTCGGCGACCTCGCTGGCGTTCTTCGCGATGGTCGGCTTCGAGGACTCGGTGAATATGGCCGAGGAGTGCCAGGACCCGGTGCGGATCTTCCCCAAGGCGGTGCTCTGGGGCATGGTCATCACGGCCACGATCTACCTGCTGGTCTCGGTGACCTCCTCACTGCTGGTGCCGGCCGACGACCTCGCGGCGGCGAAGAGCGACGCCCTGCTGAAGGTGCTGGACGTGGGAGCCCCTGGCCTGCCGCGGGAGATATTCTCCGCAATCGGGTTGTTCGCGGTGATCAACTCCGCGCTGATCAACATGATGATGGCCAGCAGGCTGCTGTACGGGATGGCCAACGAGAAGATCATCCCCAAGGCGTTCGGCACCGTGCACCCGGCGCGTCGCACGCCGTGGGTGGCCATCGTGTTCACCAGTGCGATCGCCATCGTCCTGGTGTCCACTGTGGACATCGGCGTGCTCGGTGGCACGACGGCGTTGCTGCTGCTGGTCGTGTTCTCCATCGTCAACGTCGCCGTGCTGGTGCTGCGCAAGGACAAGGTGGCGCACCAGCACTTCCGGGCGCCAACGGTCATCCCGGTGCTGGCCGCGATCTTCTGCGTGTACCTGGTCAGCCCGTTGTCCGGCCGTCCGGCCAGGGACTACATCGTGGCCGCGATCCTGCTCGGGGTCGGGGTGTTGCTCTGGGGTGTCAACTGGCTGCTGATGCGCGCCGCCAAGCAGAAGGAGCAGGGACCCCAGGAGCCTGTCGCCTCGTGAGTGAATTGTGTTGTTCCGGCAACACTTTTCACTCACGACCGTTGTAGGGCGCGGAGCTCGACGGGGTTGTGGGCGGAGAACACGCGTACGTCGTTGCCGTGGTTCCTGGCGAGCTCCTGTAGTTTCGCCAGGTTCTCGCGGCGGGCGCGCGAGTTCTGCTGCATGGCCACCTGGAAGGCGGATAGCACCGGTGTGCAGTGCGGTCCGGCCGGATCCAGCTGACCGTGGAAGAAGTACGCGTCACCGGCGTGCAGCAGCCAGCCGTCGCCGGTGTCCACCGCGACCCCGGCATGCCCGTTGGTGTGTCCGGCGAGCGGGATCAGCAGGATCTCCGGCGCCACGCCCTTGAGCTCGCGCACGGCATGGAAACCGTGCCACGGCTCGCCGGGCTCGGCGTAGGTCTGCCATCGCGGCCCGTGCTCGAACTGGATCCGCCGGTACCGCTGGCGCTCGGCCAGGTTGCGTGGTGCGGTCGCCGCCCGATGCTCCCCGGCGTAGACGTGCACGGTGGCTTCGGGGAAGTCGGCAAGGCCGCCCGCGTGGTCGATGTCCAGGTGGGTGACGACGATGTCCCGCAAGTCTTCGGCCCGGTAGCCGAGCGCGGCGATCTGGGCGGCCGCCGTCTCCTCGGCCTTCGGTTCGGCATGGACCATGGTGGTGAACGCCTTGCCGAGCCAGGCACCCGGGCGCCGGGCGGCCTGTTCGCCGAAACCGGTGTCCACCAGCACCAGTCCGGAATCCGTCTCGATGAGCAGGCAGTGGCAGATCATCTCGGCTCGCCGCAACAGCCCCGGCTCGCCGTCGACCAGCCGTCCGCCGGCGGGACGCATGGTGCCGCAGTTGAGGTGGTGAACTCGCATGGCGCCACGGTAGCTTAACTATGACGATCGGTCTACTAACCCTGGCTGCGGCTAGGACCGTCGTCCCGGTTTCGGCGCGCCGGTAGATTCGCGCGCATGGCCAAACCCACCGGAGAGCAGTTCGAGATCACCCGCGGCACGGCACGGGCCGTGATCACCGAGATCGGCGCGGGCCTGCGCGCCTTCGAGGTCGGCGGGGTGCCGTATGTGGACGCGTTCCCCGAGGACGCCAAGCCGCCCAAGGCCGCGGGCCAGGTGCTGCTGCCGTGGCCGAACCGCACCAAGAACGCCGAGTGGGTGTACGAGGACGAGAAGCAGCAGCTCGAAGTCACCGAGGAGGCACGCGGCAACGCGATCCACGGGCTGACCCGGCACCGGGAGTGGCAGCTCGTCGAGCATGCGGAGTCCTCGATCACCTTCGAGATCGAGGTGCGCGACGAACCGGGCTGGCCGGTCCCGTTGCATGCCACCATCGAGTACGCGTTGGCGCCGCGCGAGCTGACCGTGACGCACCAGGTCCGCAACGACGGTGAGACCGAGATCGGGGTCGGCGTCGGCACGCACCCGTACTTCCGGCTCGGCGACGTGCCTACCGACGAGCTGACCCTGACCCTGGCCGCGGACCGGGTGCGCCCGTTCGAGGACGGCCCGCAGCTGCCCTACGCCGACGAGCAGGACGTGGACGGCACCGAGTACGACCTCCGGGAGGGCCGGATACTCGGCGGTTGCGACTTCGACACCACCTTCGGCGGGCTGGCTCCCGGCGAGGACGGCCGGCACCACCACCTGCTGTCCTATCAGGACAAACTGCTGGAGGTCTGGACCGGCCCGGACTTCAAGTGGGTGCAGGTGTTCACCCCGGCGGACCTGGTCGGCAGGGGCAGGGCGGTCGCGATCGAGCCGATGACCTGCCCCGCCGACGCGCTCAACTCCGGCACCGACCTGATCCGGCTCGCCCCGGGGGACACCTGGACCGGCGACTGGGGCGTGCAGGTGCATCCGTGACCGAGCCGCTGCGGCTCGGTCCGCTCGACGCCGGCGAGGTGCTCACCCTGCAGCGCGCGGCCTACGTGCCGGAGGCGCGGGCGCACCGGTCGTTCGAGCTGCCGCCGCTGCTGGAGACGCTGGAGCAGGCGCGCGCCGCGCTGGCCGACCCGGCCTGCCTCGCCTGGGGCGTCCGGGAAAACGGCAGGCTGGTCGCGAGCGTGCGGATCAGCGTGGACGGTGAGACGGCCGAGGTCGGCAGGCTGGTGGTGGCGCCGGACCGGCAGGGCCACGGGCTCGGCGGCGCGCTCCTGCTGGCCGCCGAGCGGCTGCTGCCGCTCCAGGTGCGGCTGCTGCGGCTGTTCACCGGGGAGCACAGCGCCGGTGCGCTGCGGCTGTACCCGCGGCTCGGCTACCACGAGACGCGCCGCACCCCGGAACAGCACTACCAGCTGGTGCACTTCGAAAAGTCGCGCTGATCCAGCCGCCGAAAGGCGATGTCGGCTTTCACCGGTGCCGTCGCGTTGGTTAGCGTGTCGAACCATGATGAAGGCGATCGTTGGTGGCTATGTAGTGCCCGTCGAGGGTGACCCCGTCGACGGTGGAACGGTGCTCATCGACGATGGCCGGATAGTCGCGGTCGGCAGCGAGGCCGACGTCGACGTGCCGGAGGACGCGGAGCTGGTGGACGCGGCCGGGGCGTGGGTGCTGCCCGGTTTCGTCGACGCGCACGCCCATCTCGGGGTGCACGAGGAGGGCGAAGGCTGGGCCGGCGACGACGTCAACGAGATGACCGACCCGAACGGCGCCCGCTTCCGCGCACTGGACGGCATCGACCCGTTCGAGGTCGGTTTCGACGACGCGCTCGCCGGCGGGGTGACCAGCGTGGTGGTCAAACCGGGCTCCGGCAACCCGATCGGCGGCCGCACGGTCGGCGTGAAGACCTGGGGCCGCAACGGGTTCGACATCGTGTTCCGCGAGGACGTCAGCGTGAAGAGCGCGCTCGGCGAGAACCCGAAGCGGGTGTACGGCAACAAGGACAAGACCCCGTCCACCAGGCTCGGGGTGGCGGCGGTGCTGCGCGAAGCGTTCACCAAGGCCCGCAACTACGCCGCTCAGCGCGCGCACGCCCGTGTCGAGGAGAAGCCCTTCGACGTCGACCTGACCATGGAGACGCTGGCCAAGGTGCTCGACGGGGAGCTGTACTGGGACCAGCACGTGCACCGCGCGGACGACATGGTCACCGCGATCCGGATCGCCGAGGAGTTCGGCTACCGGCTGGTGATCAACCACGGCACCGAGGGGCACCTGATCGCCGACGTGCTGGCGGAGCACGACGTGCCGGTGATCCTCGGCCCGCTGTTCACCACCAGGGTCAAGGCTGAGGTGCGCAACCGCTCCCTGCGCTCGGCCGGCATCCTGGCGCGGGCCGGGGTCAAGATCGCGATCACCACCGACCACCCGGTGGTGCCGATCAACTTCCTGGTCTACCAAGCGGCACTGGCGGTGAAGGACGGCCTGGACTCCGACACCGCGATCCGCGCGCTCACCGTGCACCCGGCCGCCATCCTGGGCCTTGACGACCGGGTCGGCGCGCTCAAACCGGGCCTGGACGCCGACGTGGTGATCTGGTCGGGTGACCCGCTGGACGTGATGAACCGCGCGATGCGGGTCTTCATCGGCGGCCGCGAGGTCTACCGCTTCGACGAGGCGGCCGGCGTCGGCGTCGTCGCCCAGCGCCGCTACCAGGAACCCTGAGCGAGCCGGGTTCTGGGACGTTTGCCATCCACCACAGGGAGATGGGAGATGCATGATCGGCCCTGATCTGCCCGCTTCGAACGAAGGGTTCACCGTGGACGTCTGGCGTCACCGCTGGCCCACGGGCGCCGAAAAGTCCGAACTGGTAGACGGTGTCCCAGTCTTCCACGGCCGGTTCGACCAGCGGGACGTCGAGATCGCCCAGAGCGCCTACCCCGGCCGGCAGGTGTTGCTCAACGAAGACGGTGGCATCGAGGTGCACCCGTCTGGCAGCACTCCCGCCAGGCCGCTTGCCGATACCTACTCGGAGCGAGGAGCGCGCCGGCTGAGCCGTCCGTCCGGCTGAGGCGCCGGTGGCCGCGCCGAGTCAGGCCTTGCGGAGTTCTCTGGCGATGACCAGACGCTGGATCTGGTTGGTGCCTTCGAAGATCTGCGGCACCTTGGCCTCGCGCATATAGCGTTCCACCGGGAAGTCCCTGGTGTACCCGGCGCCGCCGAGCACCTGGACCGCGTCGGTGGTCACCTTCATCGCGGCGTCGGTGCAGACCAGCTTCGCGATGGACGCCTGGCGCTGGAACGGCATGCCGCGGTCGCGGCGGCGGGCGGCGTCCAGGTAGGTGGCGCGGGAGGACTCCACCGCGGCGGCCATGTCGGCGAGCAGGAACTCCAGCCCCTGGAACTCGATGATCGGCCTGCCGAACTGGGTGCGTTCCTTGGCGTAGCGGACGGCTTCGTCCAGCGCGGCCTGCGCCAGCCCGACCGCGCAGGCGGCGATGCCGAGCCGGCCGGAGCTCAGCGAGGAGAGCGCGATCTTCAGCCCGTCGCCCTCGGTGCCGATCAGCCGGTCCGCGTCCACCCGCGCGTCCGCGAAGACCAGCTGTGCGGTGGTGGACCCGGTCAGGCCCATCTTGCGTTCCGGGGTCGCCGCGGACATGCCAGGGGTGGCGGCGTCGATCAGCAGGCAGGAGATCGCGTCCTCGCCGGTGCGCACCATGGTGGTGTAGAAGTCGGCCTGTCCGGCGTGGGTGATCCACGCCTTGGTGCCGTTGACCACGTACTCGTCGCCGTCCGGCCGGGCGCGGGTGGACAGCGCGGCGGCGTCCGAGCCGGCGTGCGCCTCGGACAGCGCGTAGGCGCCGAGCAGGTCGCCCTCCAGCATCGCCGGGAGCCACCGGTCACGCTGGTTGTCCTTGCCGTAGTGCGCGAGCGCGTAGCAGGACATGGTGTGCACGGACAGCCCGACGCCGACCGACATCCAGGCGGCCGCGATCTCCTCCAGCACCTGCAGGTACACCTCGTAGGGCAGCTCGCCGCCGCCCCAGCGCTCCGAGTACGGCAGGCCGAGCAGGCCGGACTTGCCGAGCAGCCGGAACTGCTCCCTGGGGAAGCGTTCGGCCTCCTCGTACTCCGCGGCCAGTGGCGCCAGTTCCTCGCGGGCCAGCTCGGTGGCCAGCGCGACGAGGTCTCGGGCTTCGGTGGTGGGCAGCAGCCGTTCGGCCGGCATGGGTTCCTCCGCGAGAAAGAACTGTACTGAAAGTAGTACTGTGGGCCGCTCTAAAGTACCGTATTTGGTGACGCTCCGATACGTGCCCCGGACGGTTGGCGGCGGGGAGGACATACGGTGTGCTGATGGCCGACGTCGATGCTCGTTCGCGCAGGGCGCCGGGCGCGCGCCGGCAGCCCACCGCCAGGCAGCGCGCGCTGCTCGGCGACCTGGAGGTGCTCTTCCTCGAGGAGGGCTTCGCCGGGTTCACCCTGGACGACCTGGCGGCGCGCACCCGCTGCTCGAAGTCCACCCTCTACGCGCTCGCGCCTAGCAAGGAGCAGCTCGCGGTGAAGGTGGTCGCGCGCTTCTTCAAGGGCGCCGCCAAGCAGATCGAAGCGCGGATCGAGGGCCTCGGCGACGCCAGGGACATCCTCCGCGAGTACCTGGCCGGGGTGTCCGAGTACCTGAACCGGGCGTCCTCGGCCTTCATGCGCGACATCGCCGACTTCGCGCCGGCCCGCGCGACCTACGAGCTGAACTCGCAGGCGGCCGCGGCCAGGATCCGCGAGTTCATCGCCAAAGGGGTGGCCGACGGGGTGTTCCGTGACGTGCGGGCCGGTTTGGTCGCGGAGATGGCCGGGGTGCTGATCGAGGCCATCCAGACCGGGGTGCTGGCGGCCAGAACGGACGTCTCCGACGCTGAAGCCTTCACCGCGCTCTCTGAATTGCTGCTCGAAGGAATTGCGACGCGGAGCGTCTCGTTGGGGGGCGGTGGTCGGGCGACGGGTGGGCTAGCATCACGGCCGTGATCGTTGTCGGTGGAGAAAATCTGGTGGACCTGGTGCCCGGCGCCCCAGACGAGTCCATTTTGGACGAAGGGCTGCGGCCGTTGCTGCCCCGGCTCGGCGGCGGGCCGTACAACGTGGCACTGGCGGCGGGCAGGCTCGGCGTGCCGGCCGCCTTCCTGTCCAGGATGTCCGGTGACCGGTTCGGCCGGGCGCTGCGGGCTAGGCTCCGCGCGGCCGGGGTTGACCTGTCCCTGCTGCAGGACGGCGCCGAGCCGACCACGCTGGCGGTGGTCGCGCTCCGGGACAACGGTTCGGCCGAATACACCTTCTACACCGAGGGCACCGCGGACCGGCTGGTCGCCGATCCGGGGCCGCTGCCGGAAGAGGTCACCGCCCTCTCGCTCGGCACCATCGGCATGGTGCTGGAGCCGGGGGTCAGCGCGTACGAGTCGGTGCTGCGCCGCGAGTCCGCGCGTGGGGTGCTGACCGCGCTGGATCCGAACATCCGGGCCGGCCTGATCGCCGACCCGGCGGCCTACCGGGCGCGTTTCCGTTCCTGGCTGAAGGATGTCCGGCTGCTCAAGCTCTCCGACGACGACGCGGAATGGCTGGCCGGCGGGGTGGACGCGGTGACCGCGGCGAAGGGCTGGCTGGAGGCCGGAGTGGACGCTGTGGTGCTCACCCGCGGCGCGGAGGGCCTCAGCGTCATCACCGGGTCGGGCGAAATCGCGGTTCCGCCGATCCGGGTGCGGGTCGCCGACACCATCGGCGCCGGGGACACCGTGCAGGGCGCGTTGCTGGCCTGGCTGCACAACCACGGCGTGCGCGCACTCGGCGCACTCGAACCGGCCGATTGGCGGGAAGTGCTGGGATATGCGGCAAAAGCGGCAGCGATCACCGTTTCACGCAGTGGCGCGGAACCGCCGACAGCGCAAGAGCTGGCCGGTTACGACGGGTGAAGTGCGCCGTAATCTTCGTCACGGCTGTCGTAAGCGGGAAAATTTCCTGGCATCCGATGTGTGAATTCTGTCCCAAACAATTAGCCGTGGGTAACACAGTGGCTGCGCGGACACCCCTGGTTCGACTAGCGTAGAGCCCAGTTCATACCCCAGCGGGGCGGTGTGCGGCGAGACCGATGCGAGGTCGCGCGAACAGATGGCCGCCTGTGGAACCTACAGGCGCCGCCGGCCCGTGCAACCGTGAGAGGGACCTGCATGTCCGACGCGACTGCGGCGCAGAACGGCGGTGAGACCGTCGCGCTCCGCCTGCCGACCGGAGAGCACGAACTGAAGGTGGTTCACGCGGTCGAAGGGGCTCCGGGCATCGAACTGGGGAAGCTGCTGGCGTCGACCGGGTACATCACCCTCGATCCCGGTTTCGTCAACACCGGTGCCGCATCCTCGGCGATCACGTATATCGACGGTGACCAAGGCATTCTCCGCTACCGCGGCTATCCGATCGAGCAGCTGGCGCAGCACTCCACCTTCATCGAGGTTTCCTACCTGCTGGTCTACGGGGAGCTGCCCACCCCGGCCCAGCTCGAGGAGTTCACCTCGAAGATCAACCGGCACACCCTGCTGCACGAGGACCTGAAGCGGTTCTTCGACGGCTTCCCCCGCGACGCGCACCCGATGCCGGTGCTCTCCAGCGCGGTGTCCGCACTGTCCACCTTCTACCAGGACTCGCTCGATCCGTTCGACGAACCGAACGTGGAGCTGTCCACCATCCGGCTGCTGGCCAAGGTGCCGACGCTGGCCGCGTACGCCTACAAGAAGTCCATCGGGCAGCCGTTCCTCTACCCGGACAACTCGATCGGGCTGGTGGAGAACTTCCTGCGGATGACCTTCGGGCTGCCGGCCGAGCCGTACGAGGTCGACCCGGATGTGGCCAAGGCGCTCGACCTGCTGTTCATCCTGCACGCCGACCACGAGCAGAACTGCTCCACCTCGACCGTGCGGCTGGTCGGCTCTTCCGAGGCGAACCTGTTCGCCAGCGTGTCGGCCGGGATCAACGCGCTGTTCGGCCCACTGCACGGCGGCGCCAACGCGGCGGTGCTCGACATGCTCGAGGGCATCCGGGACTCCGACGGTGACGTGGACACCTTCGTCAACCGGGTGAAGAACAAGGAAAAGGGTGTCAAGCTGATGGGCTTCGGGCATCGGGTCTACAAGAACTACGACCCGCGCGCGAAGATCATCAAGAAGACCGCGGACGACATCCTGTCCCGGCTCGGCGTCAGCGACCCGTTGCTGGACATCGCGAAGGCGCTGGAGGAGAAGGCCCTTTCCGACGACTACTTCGTGGAGCGCAAGCTCTACCCGAACGTCGACTTCTACACCGGCCTGATCTACCGTGCGCTCGGCTTCCCGACCAAGTACTTCACCGTGCTGTTCGCGCTGGGCAGGCTGCCGGGCTGGATCGCGCACTGGCGCGAGATGATCCAGGACCCGGCCACCAAGATCGGCCGCCCGCGGCAGATCTACACCGGCGAAAAGGCCCGCGACTACACCCCCCTCGGCGACCGCTAGACCTTCTGTCGCTTTATGCAGCGAAGGCCACCTTGCCTGCGTTCAACGCAGCGAAGGTGGCCTTCACTGCGTTCTGCGAGGGTGCGGGGGGAGCCATAGGGTGAAGTGGTGAGTGCGGTTCTGTGGTTTCGCAGGGATTTGCGGCTCGGTGACCACGCGGCGCTGCTGAGCGCCGCGGAGCGGTCGGGCCGGGTACTCGCCCTGTACGTACTCGACGAGGCGCTGCTTTCACCAGCCGGCGCGCCCCGCACCGCCTTTCTCTACGGCTGCCTGCGCGCGCTGGACGAGCAGCTCGGCGGCAGGTTGATGGTGGTGCGCGGCGATCCGGCCCGGGAGGTCGTGAAGGCCGCGAAGGCGGTGGACGCGAAGAGCGTGCACGTCAGTGCGGACACCGCGCCGTACGGCCGAGGCCGTGACGAGAAGGTGGCCAAGGAGCTCGAAGCGGCCGGGATCGACTGGGTGGCCACGGGTTCGTCCTACGCCGTCACGCCGGGCCGGGTGCGCAAGGTTGATGGCGAGCCGTACCGGGTTTTCACCCCGTTCTACCGGGCCTGGCTGCGGCACGGCTCGCGATCGCCGGCGGACACCGGACCGTCCATCGTGGACTGGATCGAGCCGCCGCGCACACTGTCCATTCCAGACTCACCGGAGCTGGGCCGGACGAGCCTGCCGGAGCCGGGTGAGCGGGCCGCGCGGGAACTCTGGCAGGAGTTCCGCGCCGAGGGGCTGGACTCCTACGACGAGCAGCGGGACCGGCCCGATCTCGCCGGTACCACCAGGATTTCGCCGTACCTGCGCTGGGGTTGCGTGCATCCGCGCACGCTGCTCGCCGATCTCGCCGGGGACCGTGGCGCCGGAGCCGGGGCGTTGCGGTCCGAGCTGGCCTGGCGCGAGTTCCACGCCGATGTGCTCTGGCATCGCCCGGAGACCGCGCGGTGGAACTACGACGAGCGCTTCGACCGGATGCGGCACGAGACCGGGGCGGCCGCGCGGTCCGCGTTCGGCCGGTGGTGCGAGGGGCGCACCGGTTATCCGATCGTGGACGCGGGGATGCGGCAGCTGCTCGCCGAGGGCTGGATGCACAACCGGGTGCGCATGGTGGTGGCCAGTTTCCTGGTCAAGGACCTGCATCTGCCGTGGCGGTGGGGCGCCCGGCACTTCATGCGGCTGCTCGTGGACGGTGACCTGGCGTCGAACCAGCTCAACTGGCAATGGGTGGCCGGGTCCGGCACCGACGCGGCGCCCTACTTCCGGGTGTTCAACCCGACCACCCAGGGCGAGAAGTTCGACCCCAACGGCGACTACGTGCGCGAGTACGTCCCCGAACTCCGTGCTGTGCGGGGAAAAGCCGTGCACCAGCCGTGGAAGCTCTTCGATCAGGGCGACTACCCGCCGCCGATCGTCGAACACGCCCACGAACGCCAGGTCGCCCTCTCCCACTACGGCGAGATCACCGGCAAGTGACTGGAGGACGCCTTCGGGACATTGCACGCGCCGAAGAGAGTACGTGCGGCGCGGGACCGGTCCCGCGCCGCGCACCTAGCCTCGCCTGCATGCCGACCTTTCCACGAGCGGGCCTGGCCTGCTGCACCGGACTGACCGCGCTGGCGATGGCCGCTTGCGGAGGCCCACCCGCCGCCCCTTCGGTATCGGCCGCGTCCACGGCCACGACGGCGGCCGTCCAGTCGACGACCGCCGGCGGTTCCGGTCCGGGGCAATGGGTCCGGCAGTTCTGCGGGAAGACTCCGATGGACGCGGCGCAGTACATCTCGGTGCTGAAGGCCACGATCGAGGCGAAGGCGCCCCAGCTGACCGCAGGCGACCTGGCAGGGGACAGCGAGGTGCTGTACAGCACCGTGAGCTCCGGCCTGCACGCGTGGATGACCGACAGTGCCGGCCGGCTCGCCTCGACCACCGCGGCGGATCCGGTCGGGGAAGCCGCGCGTACCTATCTCCTCGACGTCTACCAGCGGCTGAACCAGGCGTTCGCCGCGGCGGAGGAGCGGATCAAGGCGCTGCCCACGACGAACGTCAACCGGTACGTTCCGGCGTTCTCGGAGGTGGCCGGCAGCGTGCTGTCCGCGGTCGACGACGGCAAGACCGCGATCACATCCCACAGCACGCTTGGCCCGGTCTACGCCGCGGACCCGGATTGCCGGTACTGACCGTTGGACCCGGCCGTGAGCCAGGTGCCCTTCAGCCGCGGAGGGCGTCGGTGAGGCGGATGCGGGAACCGGTGCGCAGCACGGCGTTCTGGTAGACCTTGCCGCCGAGCCAGGTGAACAGCGCCGCGGTGGCCGCGGTGAGCAGCACGGCCAGCCCGATCTCCCAGCCGGCCGCCACCCCGGCGGCGATCCGGCCCGGCATCAGCACCGGTGAGAGCAGCGGGATCATCGACAGCACGGCGCTCGCGGTGCTCTCCGGGTCCTGCAGCAGCAGGTTCAGGCCGACCACGAAGCCGATCACCAGCACCATCGACACCGGGGTCACCACCGACTGCGCGTCCTCCTGCCGTGACACCAGCGATCCGGCCGCGGCGAAAATGGTGGCGTAGAGGAAGAAACCGAGCAGATACCAGAGCAGGCCCCAGAGCAGCGTCTCGGTGGCCACCCCGGACAGGGTGAGCACCCCGGTGGCCGTGCTCATCAGCAGCCCGGCCCCTGCCAGGATGAGCAGCTGGGTCAGCCCGACCAGGCCGAGCCCGATCACCTTGCCCAGCAGCAGATGCCACGGTCGCACGGTGGAGAGCAGGATCTCCACCACCCGGCTCGACTTCTCCTCGACCACGCCCTGCGCGACCAGCGCGCCGTAGGTGGTGATGCTCATGTACAGCAGGAAGACCATGATCAGCCCGATCGCCAGCCGCTGCCCGCGTTCCGGGTCCGGCGGCTGGATCTCGGTCACCGAGACCTGGGTGGCGCCGACCTCGCCGAGCACCTGCTCCGGGTCCGCACCGGCCTCGCTGAGCTTCGCCTTGAGCACCTCCTGCTGGGCCAGCTGGTTCAGCACCGCCCGCAGCTGCTGGTCCAGATCGGACTTCACCAGCACCCGCAGGTCGGCGGTGTTGCCGGAGAGCAGCGCGTCCAGCTCGCCGTCGGCGACCTGCTGCCGCCCCTGCTCGGCGTCGGCCACCGGCCGGGTATCCACCTCCTCGCCGATCTGGGCGGCCGCGGCCTTGAGCGGCTCCGAGATCGCGGCGGTCTGCCCGGACAGGCCGATTTCCTTCCGGTCCGCCCCGCTGAACAGGCTGGCTTGCAGCAGCAGGTAGCCGGCCAGCACGACCAGGATCACCCCGGTGCCGATCACGAAGGACCTGGTGCGCAGCCGGGTGTTCAGCTCGCGGCGCGCGACCAGCCGGACCGCGGTCAGCGGCCGGACCGACCGTGCTTCGCGGATCGGCGTGCTCATGAGCTCTTCCCCTCGGAGACGGCGTTGCGGAACAGTTCGGTCAGCGAGGGCTTGCGCCTGCTGAACTCGGCGACCGGCCCGGTGGCCAGCGCGGCGGCCAGCACGGTCTGATCGTCGGTGCCGGGGTCCAGCTCCAGTTCGGTGCCGCCCTGGCCCTCGGAGACGACCCGCGCGCCCGGCAGGCCGGCCGCCCAGCCAGGCGGCGCCTGCGGGGCGGAGACGACCAGTCGCGCAGCCGCCCCGGCGGTCAGCTCGGCCACGCTGCCCACCGCCACCATCTGTCCACTTCGGATGATGCCGACCCGGTCGCAGAGCCGCTCCACCAGGTCGAGCTGGTGGCTGGAGAACACCACCGGCACCCCGGTGGCCGCCTTCTCCCGCAGCACGTCGCTCATCACGTCCACGGCCAGCGGGTCGAGCCCGGAGAACGGCTCGTCCAGCACCAGCACCGCCGGATCGTGCACCAGCGCGGCGGCCAGCTGCACCCGCTGCTGGTTGCCGAGGCTGAGCTTCTGCACCTCGTCCGTGCGGCGTTCGCCGAGCCCCAGCCTGGCGATCCACCCCTCCGCGCTCTTGTGCGCCTCGTTCGCGGTCAGCCCGTGCAGCTCTGCAAGGTAGACGAGCTGGTCGAGCACCTTCATCTTCGGGTAGAGGCCGCGTTCTTCCGGCATGTAACCGATGTGCGTGCGGGTCTGGTGGGTGATCGGCTGCCCGGCGAAGCGGACCGTGCCGGCGTCGGCGGCCAGCACGCCCAGCGCGATCCGCATGGTGGTGGTCTTGCCTGCCCCGTTGCTGCCGACGAAGCCGAACAGCTCGCCGGGGCGCACATCGAAGGTCACCGCGTCCAAGGCGACCACCCGGCCGTACCTCTTGGATACGCTGTCGATCTCCAAAGCGTTGTCAGGCAACGGTTTCCCCTTCGTCGGGCAGCACTGTGGGCCAGGTCCGGGCTGGGAAGGTGGTCGGTCCGGCAAAGCTTTTCACAATTGTGCCAGTGCGCCGCGTCCGGCCGCGTCGTCGGGCGGCTAGGGCGTGTCTCCGGCGGGCTCGACGGGCTTGCCGGCGTGGGCCAGTGCGCTGGGCGAGAGGCGCCCGACGATCGCCGGCGCTTCGTGCACGAGCGTGTCGTCGGTGAGGGCCGTCACCATGAACAGTGCGAAGTCCACCCGCCGCGTCAGGTTGCTCGCGAGGACCGGGTCGCCGACGTGGCGGCTCCACACCGGCAGTCCCTGGCTCTCGCCCTCTTCGAGGTCGCTCCCGCGGACCACGGTCCACCGCCGGTCGCTGGCGAAGATCCGCCGGCACGCCTCCACCTGGTCGTCGATCTCGGCCGCGCGCACCAGGCGGGCCAGCCAGGTGGCGATCCGGACGCCGGCCTTGAACATCCAGGAGTACCGGTCTTCGCCGTCCCGGGTGATGTGCCAGCCGCAGGAGAAGGCCAGGCGCGCGCCGGGGTCGGCGAAGTCGAGCACCGCCTGCGCCGTGCCCGACGAGTACTGCTGAACGCGCCAGGGGACCAGCACGGTCAGCACGCCATCGCAGCCGGCGACCGCCTGCCGGATCACCTCCCGGTCGTTGGTGGGCCCCGGCACGATCGTGATCCGGTCCGCGAACGCGTCGAGTTTCCCGACACTGCGTTCCCGGCACACGCCGACGACTTCGTAACCGCGGTCCAGCGCGTGCCGGACCAGGTACTGCCCGAGCTTCCCCGAAGCGCCGATGACGCAGACCTTCCGCAACTGTTCCGTGCTCATGTCCCGCTCCTGCCACTCGTGCCCGATCGGACTTACGCTGTAAGGCAAGCTAAGCTTACGCTGTAAGTTCGTCAAGCGGCGGGAGGAAGCACGAATGCGCGCGGGATCGAAGCGGGCGCCGCTCAGTCAGGAGCGGGTGGTCGCCGCCGCGATGGCGCTGGCCGACGAGAAGGGCGACGCCGGGGTCACCATGCGGGCGATCGCCACGAAGCTGGGCGTGGAGGCGATGTCGCTGTACAGCCACGTTTCCGGCAGGGAGGCCATCCTCGACGGGATGGTGGACGCGGTGTTCGGCGAGATCGACCTCCCGACAAGCACGGAATCAGTGCAGGCCCCGGACTGGAAGGAGGCCATGCGCGAACGTGCCGCCTCGTCGCGCGCGGCGCTGCGGCGCCATCCATGGGCGGTCGGCCTGCTGGACTCCCGCAGCCAGCCCGGCCCGGCGACCCTGCGCCACCACGACGCCGTCCTTGGCGTCCTGCGTGCGGGCGGTTTCTCCGTCGCAATGGCCGCGCACGCGTTCTCGGTGATCGACAGCTATCTCTACGGGTTCGTCCTCCAGGAGCTGAGCCTGCCGTTCACCGGCCCCGCCGAACTCGACGAGATCGCCGACGACATCCTGCGCGACCTGCCGGCCGATGCCTACCCGCACCTCACCGAGCTGATCACCGAGCACGCCCTGCGGCCGGGCTACGACTACGCCGACGAGTTCGAGTTCGGCCTCTCGCTGATCCTCGACGCGCTGCACCCCGACGAGAACTAGGGCGGAAGAGGATCCACGATGGACGTTCTGGGCGCTCGAAACTGGGCCAGCTAGGAGGCTGACGTGGGCATCCACGACATCATCTACCAGGAATCCATCAAAGGGTGACGCCCTCCAGCGCGCGGGTGACGAGGTCGTGCACCCGGGGTTCGGCGGCGGCCGCGTCCGCGGGCACCAGGCCGAGCCTGGTGCGGCGGTGCAGCACGTCCTCGACGTCGAGCGCGCCCTCGTGTCGGACCGCCCAGACCACCTCGGCGGCGGTGATCGGGCTGCCGGGGAACAGCGGCTCGGCCAGCGCCGGGTCGAGCTCCCCGATGGCCGCGACCCTGGGGGCCTCGGTGCCGTACTTGGCGACCAGCCTTGCCGGTGCCTCCACGGTCGCGAGCCGGCGGCGGCCGGTCGCGCCGAGCAGCGGCAGAGCGGCGGTACCGGACGGCCCGGCCCGCAGCCCGGCGGCGGACACCGCGGCGTCCACCGCGTCCGCGGCCATCCTCCGGTAGGTGGTGAGCTTGCCGCCGACCACGGTGATCACCCCGTTGCCCGCGGTCAGCACCGCGTGCTTGCGGGAGAGGTCCGCACTGCGCGCGTTGCCGGGTACCTCGATCAGCGGGCGCAGCCCGGCGAAGGTGCCCAGCACGTCGGCTTCGGTCAGCGGACGGCGCAGCACCGTGGAAGTGACCTCGAGCAGGAAGTCCACATCGGACTTCGGCGCCGCCGGCACGTCCGGGATGCCGCCCTCGGTGGGCTCGTCGGTAAGCCCGGCGTAGACCCGGCCGTCCGCCTGCGGCAGCAGGAAGACGAACCGGTTCCGCTCACCGGGGACCGGCACCAGCACCGAGGACTCGCCGAGCCCGGTGCTCTCCGCGGAAAGCACCAGATGCGAGCCGCGGGACGGGCGCAGCCGGACCGACGGCACCAGCTCCCCGGCCCACACCCCGGTCGCGTTGATCACCTGGCCGGCGGCGATCTCCAGCCGCTGCCCGGTCAGCTCGTCGGTGACCTCGACCCGGTCCGCGTGCACGGCCGTCGCGGCCAGCCTGGTCAGGATCCTGGCGCCGAACGAAGCCGCGGTCCTGGCCAGCGTCACCACCAGCCTGGCGTCGTCGATCAGCGTGCCGTCGAAGGAAAGCAGCGCGCCGCGCAGCTCCGGTCGGCGCAGCCCCGGGGCGAGCGCGAGCGCTTCGGCGGCCGGGATGGTGCGCGGTCTCGGCAGCACCCAGGCGGGGGTCCTGGCCGCCCGCCGCAGCGCGTCGCCGGCGTGCAGCCCGGCCGAGATGAACGCCTGCTGGCCGCGGGATATGTTGCGGTACAAGGGAAATATCTGTGGCAGCGCCCTGGTCAGGTGGGGCGCGGTGCTGGTCATCAGGATGCCGCGCTCGACCGCGCTCTCGTGCGCCAGCGCCACATCGCCCTTGGCCAGGTAGCGCAGCCCGCCGTGCACCAGCTTGCTCGACCAGCGCGAAGTGCCGAAGGCCAGGTCGCGGCGTTCGATCAGGACCACCGAAAGCCCGCGAGCGGCCGCGTCCAGCGCGATGCCGGCACCGGTCACGCCGCCGCCGATCACCGCGAGGTCGACCCGCTCGCCGCCGGCGAGCTCGTCCAGCTCACGGGTGCGGCGGCCCGCGTTCAGCGAACCGGCGCTCATGAGGCGGCGCCGGGACGCAGGGCCGCGTCGAGCAGCCGCCTCAGCTCGCCGAGCAGCAGCTCCTCGTCAACGTCCGTTGTGGCCGGACGAAGGGAGAAGGCGAAGGACTGCACGACCAGCAGCAGCGAGCGGGCCTGCGCCTTCGGCTCACCTTCCCGGATCGAGCCGTCCGCCCTGCCCTGTGCCAGCAGCGCTTCGATCACCTGCTCGGCGAACCGCTGGGTCGCGCCGAGCCGCTGCACCACATACGGCAGCACCAGTTCCGCGTCCACGTCCAGCACGGTGCGCATCAGCGGGTCGGCGGCCAGCGCGCGGATCGCCGCGACGGCGCTGTCCACCAGCCGCTCGCGTGCCGTCGGCGCGGCCTCAGCCTCGGCGTTGACCCCCTGGAGCAGGACGCCGAACTCGCGGGTCATCAGCGCGGCCAGGATGCTGCGCACGTCCGGGAAGCGCCGGTACAGCGTCATCCGGCTGACCTTGGCGGTCCTGGCTATCTCGGCGAGGGTGGTGCGCCGGACGCCGACCGCGAGCACACACCGCCGGGCGGCGTCGAGCAGCACGTCGTCGGCCACCCGGCTGGTGGCCTGGCGGCTGCGGGCGTCCGCCAGCGAGCTGGCTGCCCTGGCGAGCGTGTGACGTTCCGAGTTCATATGTCACACTGTAGTCGTGAGCGACATCGTTGACCACCGATTACGTCGGTTGTGGACCCCTGAAGGCGGCGCCGCCGCACCTCTCCCGGACCGGGCGGTGCGCTGGCTGGTCGAGCGTATCGGGGTTCTTGGTACGACCGCACCGATTTCTCCGGACTCGGCGATCAAGGTGCCGGACTCGCGGCTGAGCGCCGGGGCGCGGGCCGAACTGGCGGCCGTGGTCGGCGAAACGCAGGTGCTCACCGACCGGGAGGAACGGCTCGGCCGCAGCGGCGGACTCTCCTATCTCGACCTGATCCGGCGTCGGGCGATCGGCGGGCGGCTGCCGGACGGGCTCGCGGTGCCGGACGCGGTGGTGCTGCCGGCCGACCCCGCGCAGGTGCAGCGCGTGCTGGAGGTCTGCGTGGCACAAAACGTCGCGGTTGTGCCATTCGGTGGCGGTACCTCGGTGGTCGGCGGGGTCAACGCGCTGCGCGGCGACAAGGCATCGGTGATCGCGCTCGACCTCCGGCGGCTGGACCGGCTGGTCTCGGTGGACCCGGTGTCGCGGATCGCGGTGCTTGGCGCCGGGGTGCGCGCGCCGGAGGCCGAACGGCTGCTGGCCGCGCACGGGCTCACCCTCGGGCACGTCCCGCAGTCCTTCGAACGGGCCACCATCGGCGGTTTCGCCGCCACCCGATCGGCAGGCCAGGCTTCGTCCGGTTACGGCCGGTTCGAGGACATGGTTTCCGGGGTTCGACTGGCCACCCCGGCCGGGGAATGGCGGCTTGGCGTGGCACCCGCGTCCGCGGCCGGTCCTGACCTGCGCCAGCTCGCGGTCGGCAGCGAGGGCGCGCTCGGCGTGATCACCGAGGTCGCGCTGCGGGTGCGGCCGGTGCCGGTGGCCCGCCGCTACGAGGGTTACGTGCTGGACGGCTGGGAGCGCGGCTCGGCCGCGGTGCGCGAACTGGCCCAGCGCCACGTGCTCGCGGACGTCACCCGGCTGTCCGATGTGGACGAATCCGAGGTCTCGCTGGCGCTGAACGCCGGCCCGAAGACGGCGGCCCTGCGCGGGTACCTCCGCGCCCGCGGGGTCACCGAACCGTGCCTGCTGATCCTCGGCTGGGAGTGCGGCTCAACGCGCGAAATCTCGTTGCGGCGTAAGGAAACCTTGCGGGTGCTGCGGAAGTCCGGCGCGGTGCGGATCGGGCGGTCGCTCGGCGAGTCCTGGCGGCACGGCCGGTTCTCCGGGCCACGTCAGCGGGACGCCCTGCTGGACCAGGGGGTCTGCGTGGAGACCCTGGAAACGGCGGCGCACTGGTCGAAGCTGAGCGAGCTGCGGGACGCGGTGCGCGCCGCGCTGCGGGAGTCGCTGGGCTCGCCGATCGTGATGTGCCACGTCTCGCATGCCTACGAAACCGGGGCTTCGCTGTACTTCACCGCGATCGCGGCCCGGCGGGACGACGACCCGACCGGGCAGTGGGAACGCGCCAAGCTGGCCGCCTGCGAGGCGATCACCGGGGGCGAGGGCGGGCCGCTCGGCACCATCTCGCACCACCACGCGGTCGGCGTCGACCACGCGCCGTATCTGGGCAGGGAGATCGGTGCGGTCGGACTCGCCGTGCTCGCCGCCGCGAAGCAGGCCGTCGATCCCACCGGCATCCTCAACCCCGGCAAGCTGTTGCGGGGGTCGTGAGTGGAAAGTGTTGCTCCAGCAACACTTTCCACTCACGACCCCCGGTGAAGGTTACTTGTCGCGACGTTGCTTGGTGTCGTCGTCGACGTCGATCTGCTCCTTGCGGATCTTGCCGGAGACGGTCTGCTCCTCGGTGATCTTCTCGGTACCGAGCCGCACCTTCTCCACCGGCACGGATTCCTTCTGCACCACCGGCTTCTCCGCGTGCAGCACAACGTCCTGCTCCGCTTCACCGATCTCGCCGCGCATGCCGCGGTCCGCGTCCGTGATCGGCTCGCGCTCCACGCGCACTTCCTCGTGGCTGACCGGGACGGTCACCTGCTGCTCCTCGGTGACCACGTACTTGCGCAGCCGGACGTGCCCGGTCTCCACCTCTTCGGTGCCGACCTTCAGCCGCTCCTCCGAGCGGATCATCGCCTCGCGCTGATCGTCGTCACCGGTGTGCTTGGCCTGCCGCGAAGCGTCCTTGCCGGTGTCCTGCCCGGCGTGCTTGCCCTGCGCGGCCTGCATTCCCTGGCCCGTCATCGGTGCGCCCTGCATGCCCTGCATGGCCTGGCCGGAGTCGCGGCCGCCGGAGTGCATCCGGTCCTCGCGCTGGCCGGACCTCGGGGAAGGCATCCCGTAGTACTTGTAGAGCTCGACGCTCTCCTCCTGCGACAGGTGACCGTCCGCGTCGATGCGCGGCGCGTCGGACACTTGGTCCTTGGCCACCTTCACGTGCACGCCCTCGTTGTCCATGTCGGCGCCGGAAAGCGGCACGAAGCTCTCCTTCTGGCCGAACATGCCGGTCTTCACGGTGACCCATTCCGGCTGGTGCGTGTCGTCGGCGAGGTACACCGTGCCCACCTTGCCGATCTTGCTGCCGTGGGAGTCCATGACGGTGCTGTCGACCAGATCCTGCGGTCGGATCGTGCGGGTCATGACTACCGCTTCCTTTCGCGATTTCGGTGCGATTGGTGTTGACGGATCGTTTGCCGGCGAACGTCTTCACCATCGCGCTGGGCGCGAAGCCCCGGCAACCGCTGACCCCCCACGTGGGCGTCGCTAGTTCGTGTCAGTTTCAAGTGGACGGAAAACGGTTATCCGTCAGGTGTGGATAGTGCGGCTCAGGCCGTCGGAATCCGCGGGTACACCGCGCAATCGCGCGGCTTCGTGCTGCGGAACTGACGCGGTGCGCACCATCTCGCCGTTCACCAGCAATGGCATCCGGATCGACCGCGCACCGGCGTAGGCCAGTACCGACGGCAGCACCGTACCGTCCTCAATGGTCACCTGCCCGGTGTGCACGGTGGCCAGGTGGTAACGGTCGCCGCGGCCTTCGCAGCGGTCCAGCACGCGCAGCTGCTCCGGCGTGGCGAACCAGACCGCGTGCCGTTCGGTCACCCCGGGCGCAGCGGCGAGCGTCGCCGGGCGCTGCCCGTCACGCACCCGCAGCCCGGCCGCCCACACCGCGGCGAGCCCGGTGCATTCCGCACTGAGGACCACCACCGGTCCGGTCAGGCCGAGGGTCTCCCGCAGCCAGGTGATCTTCGACGGGCAGGCGTTGGAACCGTAGGCCAGCACCGGGATCCGTTCGGTCCGCCAGCCCTCCGGCGCGGTTTCCAGCGGATAACCGGCGCCGTCGTGGTGCACGAACGAACAATCCGGCCGAGCACCGGGGTAGGGCTCGGCCGGATAGTCCGCGTCGACGAAGATCAGAACTCCACCACGCTGCGCAGTACGTCTCCGGAGTGCATCCGCTCGAAGGCCTGCTCGACCCCGCCGAGCGCGATCTTCTCGGTGACGAACTTCTCCAGCGGCAGCCGCCCCTGCAGGTACAGGTCCACCAGCATCGGGAAGTCCCTGGACGGCAGGCAGTCGCCGTACCAGGAGGACTTCAGCGAACCGCCACGCGAGAAGAAGTCGATCATCGGCAGCTCGAGTTTCAGCTCCGGTGTTGGCACCCCGACTAGCACCACGGTGCCGGCCAGGTCGCGGGAGTAGAACGCCTGCCGCCAGGTTTCCGGCCTGCCCACCGCGTCGATCACCACGTCGGCGCCGAAGGAGCCGGTCAGGTCCCGGATCGCTTCGACCACCTGGTCCTCGCTCATGCCCTTGGTGTTGAGCGTGTGCGTGGCACCGAAGTCACCGGCCCACTGGAGCTTCCGGTCGTCCTGGTCCACCGCGACGATGGTGCCGGCGCCGGCCAGCCGCGCCCCGGCGATGGCCGCGTCGCCGACCCCGCCGCAGCCGATCACGGCCACCGAGTCGCCCCGGCCGACCGCGCCGGTGTTGATCGCCGCGCCGAGCCCGGCCATCACCCCGCAGCCGAGCAGACCGGCCACCGCGGCCTCGGCATCGGGGTTCACCTTCGTGCATTGTCCACTGTGGACGAGTGTCTTCTCGAGGAAGGCGCCGATGCCCAGTGCCGGGCTGAGTTCGGTGCCGTCGTCCAGCGTCATCGGCTGGCTCGCGTTGTGACTGCTGAAGCAGTACCACGGGCGGCCGCGCGCACAGGCCCGGCAGACCCCGCAGACCGCGCGCCAGTTCAGGATCACGAAGTCGCCCGGCTCCAGGTCGGTGACCCCTTCGCCGACCTGCTCCACCCGGCCGGCCGCCTCGTGCCCGAGCAGGAACGGGAACTCGTCGTTGATGCCGCCTTCGCGGTAGGTCAGGTCGGTGTGGCAGACCCCGCAAGCCTGCACCGAGACGACCGCCTCGCCGGGGCCGGGGTCGGGCACGAGCACCGTCCGCAGCTCGACCGGCGCACCCTTGGCTAGGGACACGACTCCCTGTACTTCGTGCGGCATCCGCGTTCACCCTTCCTGCCAGCCATCACCTATTAGCAGCTTGCCATGAAATGCAGCGAAGGCCACCTTGCCTGCGTTCAACGCAGGCAAGGTGGCCTTCGCTGCGTCGAGAGGAGGAGAAGGGGAGAGGGTCAGGGGGTGATGATGTAGGCGATCCCGCCGGGGCCGCTGGCCACCTTGCCGTCCGCGGTGTACCGCTTGGTGCGCTGCCAGATCGTTTCGAACTGGTCGCGCTGGTAGACATTGCGCACCCGGTCGTTGCTGTTCGCAGCCGGGTCGTTCGCGATCACGTCGCCTTCGGCGGTGAAGCCGACCACCACCATGATGTGCCCGGCGGTGCCGTAGCCGGCCCCGTCCAACTCGCTGGCGAGGAAGGACTGCGAGGTGATCACCGGGATGCCGCGGGCGACGTAGTCCTCCAGCTCGGTCAGCGAGTGCAGCCTGGTGATGTGCCCGTGCAGGCCGTACCGCGCGGTGTAGGCGGTGTTGAACGGCCAGTTCCCGGTGCCGTCGTAGTCGTAGTCGAAGGTGTAGCGGGCCGCGTAGGCGACACTGGGGTCCACGTAACCGGCCGGGATCCAGGACATGTCCGCCTGGCTCGGTCCCTTGCCCCAGTACTCGGCCACCATCGCGGTGGAGGTGGGGCTGCACCAGTTTTCGCCACCGCCACCGTACTCCGGGAACTGTCCTTTGTGGAGGTTCTGGGCGTGCCGCGGCACCGGCAGCTCGACCCCGGACGCCTTGCCCGGCTTGGAGGTGGCCACCTCGAACCGGTCCGGCACCTGGGATGCCATCGCGCCGACCGAGCCGAGCACCGGGGTGGCGCCGCTGCCGGCCTCGCGGTAGAGGCTCACCCGCAGCTGGTAGGAGTCCAGGGTGACGCTGGCCTTGGTGGCCAGGGTGTCCACGCTGACCTCGGCGTGCTGGTCGCTCTGCCCCGGCACGCTGGTGCGCAGGATGTCGGTGTCCCCGTGCGCCCACTGGCCGAGCACGTACCAGGCGGTCTGCTCACCGCTGGTGGTGGCGCCCTTGGCCTCGACCTGCAGCCAGGTCCGTTCCGGCGTGTTCGCGTTCCAGGACGCGATCAGCTCGGTTGCCCCGAACCCGTGCCGGTAGCCGGGGGAGGTCCACTGGGCGTACTCGTAGCTCCGGGTGGTGCCGAGTTTGGGTTCCTTGCGTTCGATCACGCCGATCGGCTTGTCGATCCGGAGCCCGCTGCCGTCCGCCGCGGTGCCGGCCGCGGTGCCGGTGGCGAACTCCTGGGCCGAGGCCCACTGGTGATAGTCGACCGCTTCGTCTTCGGCCATGGCCGGAGACCCCCCTGCCTCGGCCACCTGCGCGGTCATGGTCGCCATCATCACGGCGACGAACACGGTGAGCAAGCGGCCTGTGCGCATCTCGAACTCCAACCCTCGGCTGTCAAGGATTTTTGCTCGTCCGCGCGGTGGTGTAAACCACTGACCGGAACCTAAACGGTTACAGCACGGCCTGGCTCTGCGTCACCTTCGCGACCAGCTTGCCGGCCTCGTCGTGGATCTCGGTCTCCACCACGATCACCTTGCGCCCGGCGTGCAGCGGCCGCGAGGAGGCGGTGGCGTGGCCGTCGCGGACGGCGCGCAGGAAGTTGGTCTTCGACTCGATGGTGGTGGTCCCGGCCGCGCCTTCGGGCAGGTTCAGGAAGGCGCACACCGCGCCGGTGCTGTCGGCCAGCGCCATCAGCGCGCCGCCGTGCAGCCCGCCACCGAGCGTGCACAGCGACTCCTGCCAGCCGAGCCGCGCCCGCACCAGTGCGGCGGAATGCTCCAGGCCCTCGATGCCGAGCACGTCGGCGAACGGCATGGTTCGGAACAGGGCTGCGGCGTCGGTGCTGTCGGTCATGCCGATCTTTCTAGCACCGCGGCGGGCCCAAGCCCCATTACCTCGGAGGTAACGGGCTCAGCCGAGGGGGTTGGGGATGAGCAGCTCGGTGTTGCGGTCGGCGGTGGCACCAACGCGGCCGAGGTTCACGTGGAGGTCGTTGTAGGAAAGCTCCCGGTACAGGGACGCAAGCGCTTGCGGCGAGCCGTCCGCGTAGTCCGCGGCGTACGGCGACTCGGCTTCGACCAGGGTGGTGAACAGCGAAAGCGTGCCGTCCGCGTTGTCGGCCACCTCGATCACCCTGGCGTGCTGGGGGAAGTCGATGTGCGACGCGGTGTTGATCTCCCAGAAGCCCTGCGCCGGGGTGTCGCCGTGATGCGGGACGATCTTGTTCAGGTGGGTGTGCCCGTTCACCCAGGCCAGCACGTTCGGGAAGCGGTTGAGCAGGCCGGTGAAGGTCTTCCCGTCCAGCCGAGGCTCCAGCAGGTGCCTGATGTCCGGCAGCAGGTTGCCCATCGAGCCGCTGGTGTGGTGGCTGAACAGGATGAACAGCTCGTCGGTCACCTGTTGGGTGCGCTTGCGGCCGAAGAAGTCGTAGTAGACCGAGCTGCTCCGGCGCAGGGTCTGCTCCACCCAGCTGAACTGGCCGAGCCCGATCGAACCGTCCGCGAACCCGCCGAGCGTGGTGGTGTCCAGGCTGATCCCGGTGATGCCGGGGGCGATCCGGAACGTGTAGTAGACGTCGATGCCGTCCGCGTTGTTGCCGGTGAACCCGTGTCCTTCCGGGCCGGGACCGGTGTTCGCGGTGTCCAGGTGCGCCTGGACGAACTCGGCCGTGCTGAACGGTTTGCGGCGCTGGTCCGGAGTCACTTCCCGGATCGTGCCGGTGCCGCCGAACAGCTCGGCCAGCGGCACGGTCCGGCCAGGGGTGTTGATCGCGGCGGCGAGCTTGCGGCTGCTGCTCTCGTCCTTGCCGATCACCTTGAACCGGCTGGTGTACCAGAGGTCCGTGCCCGGCAGGTCCGGCACCGTGCCGACGATGCTGTCGTCGTGGTTGCCGAAGGTGCAGTACCACGGGATGTCCAGGCCGGGTGAGGTGAACTCGCCGCTCGCCATGGCGAGCAGCTCGGGCAGCTGCGGGAAGCCCTTCTGCGTGTACGGGTCGTCGAGGCGCTTGCCGGGGTTCCAGTACTGCGCCGAACCGGAGTCCTGCACGCCTTCGTGGCGGTCCGGGTCGCCGGAGACCGGCCGCACCCGGCCGCCGTTGAGCACGCCGAGGAACCAGTCCAGCTCCAGGTGCTCGTGATTGTCCGTGTTGTCGCCGGTGGTGACCATGAAGTCGAACGGGCGGCCGGTGAACGGGCCGCCGGGCAGGCTGTTCACCCGGCGGACCAGTGCGGTGGTCGCCACCGGGCCGAGGGTCTCCTGCGGCCGGTGCGCCGAGCCGACCAGCTGATGCAGGTACTCGAAGCGGGCCGGGCTCTCCGCGTCGGTGAAATGCAGGTCGGTGAACTGCACGAAGGAGGCGAGCGCGGTGCGCCGGTCGTCACGGCCTCCGCTCGCCGGGGCGAGGTCTTCGCGTACCGCCAGCGGCCAGCCGGGGCCGGCGGTGAGGCGGGTGTACGCGGGACCGGCGGTGACCGGGGCGGCGGCGGCTTCCAGCGTGGTGCCCGCGGTGGCGACCGCGCGGCCCGCGGTGCTCCGCAGGGCGCGGTCCACCGCACTCGCGACCGGGGTGCACAGCAGCAGGCCGAGCCCGCCCGCTCCGGCCGAGACGGCGAACCTTCTTCGGGTCAACTCGGCCATTTCGCTCCTCCGCCCTCGGTTTCCGCCCAGACCGTGTGCACGATGCCGCATGAGGTTAACCGCGCGATGAACCCGCGGAAACCCAAACACGAAAACTTGTCACGTTCGGCCTAGTCCGTGAAGGGCACCTTCCCTACCTTGAAGGTAGGCAAGGTGCCCTTCACGGACAGCGATCAGCCTTTGATGCCGGTTTCGGCGACGCCGCGGACGAGATAGCGCTGCAGGAGCACGAAGATCACCACGATCGGCAGGATGGAGATCGCGGCCGCCAGGAACAGCAGGTTGATCTTCGGGTTCTGCGCGGTCAGCAGCCCGGACAGGGCGACCTGCACGGTCCAGGACGAGGAGTCCTGGGCGATGATCAGCGGCCAGAGGAACGCGTTCCAGCCGCCGATGAAGTTGATCACCGCGATCGCCGCGAAGAAGCCGGTCGAGTTCGGCACCACGATCCGCCAGAACACGCCCCACCGGCTCAACCCGTCGATCCGGCCCGCGTCCTCCAGCTCCTTCGGGAAGTCCAGGAAGTACTGCCGGAACAGGAAGGCGCTGAACGCGCTGAACAGGCCGGGGATGATCAGCCCGCGCAGGTCGGAGATCCAGCCGAGGCTGGAGACCACCACGAAACTCGGCACGAAGGTCACCGACGTGGGGATCATCAGCGTGGCCAGCACGCTGTAGAGCACCTTGTTCGAATGCCGGTACGGGATCTTGGCCATGCCGTAGCCGGCCAGCGAGCACAGCAGCAGCTGCCCGGCGGTCTGCAGGGTCGCCACCACCGCGGAGTTCAGCAGGCTTCGCGCGAACGGCACGTCCGAGGCGGTGAACAGTTCCGTCACGTTCTCCCAGTGCAGCCCGCTCGGGAACAGCGTCCAGCCGGGCGCGGTGATCTCTTCGCGGGTGGCGAGTCCGTTGCGCAGCAACAGGTAGAACGGCAGCAGGAACAGCACCGCGGCGATCACCAGTGCCGTCCAGCGCAGCGCGGCCCTCATCGCCGCTCCCGGAAGAGCCTGCCGTGGAACAGGGTCACCACGGTGATCAGCAGGGCCAGGATCACCGCGCCGGCACTGCCGCGGCCGAGGTCCTGGCCGCCGGAGCCCAGCGACGTGTAGTAGAGGTAGACCAGCGGTGGCCTGGCGTACGGCGGATAGCCGTCCGAGTCGCCGAGGATGTTGTAGAACTCGTCGAAAGCCTGGTACGCGTTGATCAGCAGGAGCAGCAGCACCGCGATCGAGGTGGCCCGCAGCTGCGGCAGCGTGATGTACCGGAACACCTGCCAGCCCGGTTTCGCGCCGTCGATCGCCGCCGCCTCGTAGAGCTGCCCGGGAATTCGTTGCAGCGCGGCGATGAACAGGATCATGTAGAAGCCGAGCTGCAGCCACAGCCTTGCGGTCACCAGCACCACCCAGTACAGCGGTGGGTCCGCGGTGCCGGTCCAGGCCACCGGGTCGATGCCGAACAGGCCGAGCAGGCTGTTCGCCAGCCCGTAGCGCACCCCGGAGAACAGCGACGTCTTCCACACCAGCGAAGCCACCACGTAGGAACACGCGAACGGCAGGAAGAACACCGAGCGGAAGAACGCGCGGGCGAACCGCAGCTGGTTCACGCCGAGCGCCAGTGCCAGCGAAAGCACGAAGGTGACCGGCACGATCAGCAGCGCGAACAGGCTGAACGTGCCGAGGCTGGCCAGGAACGCCTCGTTGCCCAGCATCGCGACGTAGTTCTCCAGCCCGACGAACCGGGTCGGCGTGACCGTGTTGCGTGCGTCGAAGAAACTGAGGAACGTGCTCCAGCCGATCGGCAGATAGGCGAAGATCGCCAGCCCGGCCAGGAACGGCCCGACGAAGAGCCAGAACGCTAGCGTGTCCCGGCGGGTCCGGCCTGGCATCAGCCGAACAGGCGCTTCAGCTCGGCCTTGGTCGTCTCCAGCGCCTTGCGGGTCTCCACCGCCGGATCCGCGCCCTCCTTGGCGATCCTGGCCAGCGCGTCGGAGAGCGCGGTGTTGCACGGGGCCGTCCACACCGGACCGCCGACGAGGTGGCTGTGCTTCTCGACGAACCCGGCCGCCTCCGCCGCGGGGCCGGTCTTCAGCGCGTCCGCGCGGTCCACCAGGCTCCTGCGGGCCGGGAGGTGGAAGCCGAACTTGGTGGCGAACTCGAGCTGGTAGTCGGTCTGCTCGATCCACAGCCACCGGATGTAGTCCTTGGCCGCGTCGATGTTGCCGCTCTTGCCGTTGATCATCGCGCCGTATGCGCCCACCGGCACCGACGGGGCGCCGGAGTCGTCCAGCTTCGGGAACGGCAGCACGCCGAAGTCCTCGCCGATCGCGGCGCGGATCTTCGGCACGTTCCACAGCCCGGTCCACTGCATGGCGACCAGCCCATCGGTGAACGCGGCCGGGTCGGACCAGTCGGCCGGGGCGCCGAGCAGCAGCGAGCCGCCGGTGTTGAGCGTGCGGAGCTTGGCGAAGGCGGTGGCGGCGCGGGGATCGTCGAACCCGGCCTTGCGGTTGCCTTCGGTGAGGTAGTCCAGGCCCGCCGACCACAGCAGCGGCCCGGCGAGCACACCGGCCCCGCCGTCGTTGCCGACGAACAGGCCCTTGACCCCGTCCCTGGTGAGCCGGTTCGCCGCGTCGATCAGCTCGTCCACGGTCTGCGGCGGGGTGACTCCGGCCGCCTCCAGCATGCTCTTGCGGTAGCAGAGCACCTGGGTGTCCGCGGCCTGCGGGATGCCGTAGACCTGCCCTTCCACCGTCTGCGCGGCCAGCACCGCCGGGCTGAAGTCAGCCCTCGCCGGTGCGATCACCCCGTCCAGTCCGACCACCTGGCCCTGGCGCACCCAGTCGATCTTCACCTGTGCCTCGAACACGTCCGGCACCGCGCTGTTCTGCAGTGCGGTGAGGATCTTCGAGTCGTAGTCGCCCGGGTTCCACTGAACGTCCACTTTGGTCTTGCCGTAGGCGGCGGCATAGCGGCGCACGGCCTCCTGCACGCCGTCCTCGCCGTACGCGTGGTACCACTGCTGGAGCCCGCCGGCCTGCGCGGGCTCGCGCCCGGTGTTCGACCCGCAGCCGGCCAGCAGCGCGGCCCCGGCCAACCCGAGGAACCCGCGCCTGCTAGTCACCCCCATCTGCGCCCCCTCCTGCTGACCGCAGCGAAGGCCACCTTGCCTGCATTGAGCGCAGGCAAGGTGGCCTTCGCTGCACAGTACGTGTCAGGGATTGTCGGGTCAGAGGCGGCTGATGTCGAGTTTTCCCTCCGAATGGAACGCGCGCAGCCGCTTCTTGTCGAACTTGCCGACGCTGGTCTTGGGCACCTCGTCGACGAAGGTCCAGTTCTCCGGCAGCTGCCACTTCGCGACCTTGTCCTGCAAGAAGTCGCGAAGCTGCTCCACGGTGACCTGCTGTCCCTCCTTGACCACGACGGCGACCAGCGGGCGCTCGTCCCACTTTTCGTCCGGCACGCCGATCACCGCGGCCTCCGCCACCGCCGGATGAGCCATCACCTGGTTCTCCAGGTCCACCGAGGAGATCCACTCGCCACCGGACTTGATCACGTCCTTGGCCCGGTCGGTCAGGGTGAGGAAGCCGTCCGGGCTGATCTTGCCAACGTCACCGGTGCGCAGCCAGCCGTCGTGGAACTTCTCCGGGTCCACGTCGTCGCCGTAGTAGGCGCCGGCGATCCACGGGCCCTGCACCTCGAGCTCGCCGACGCTCTCGCCGTCCCACGGCGCCACCCCGCCGTCGTCGGTGACCAGCCTGGCGTGCACCGAAGCCGGGAACCGGCCCTGGGTGTAGCGGTAGGCCCAGGCGTCCGCGCCGGTCGCGGAGACCGGCGGCCGGGCCACGCTGCCCAGCGGCGAGGTCTCGGTCATGCCCCAGGCGTGCAGCACCGGGACGTCGTACTTCTCCTGGTAGGCGTGCATCATCGACGGCGGCGCGGCCGAGCCGCCCACCACCACCTCGCGCAGGTGGGAGATGTCCTGCGGGTTGGCCTCCAGGTGCTGCAGCAGGCCCTGCCAGATGGTCGGCACCGCGGCCGCGAAGGTCGGCTTCTCCGCTTCGAGGATCTGCGCGATCGGGCCGGGCTGGAGGAACCGGTCCGGCATCACCAGCGACGCGCCCACCATCAGCGCGGCGTAGGGCAGGCCCCAGGACATCGCGTGGAACATCGGCACGATGGCCAGCGCCTTGTCGTGCTGGGCGAGCTGCATGCTGTCGCTCATGCAGACCTGCATCGAGTGCAGCCAGATCGACCGGTGCGAGTACGAGACCCCCTTGGGGTCACCCGTGGTGCCCGACGTGTAACACATCGCGGCCGCCGAGCGCTCGTCCACCACGGGCCAGTCGAAGGTGTCCGGCTGCCCGGCCAGCAGCTCGTCGTAGGAGTGCACCTGCACGCCCTCCGGCGCCTGGAGCGAGCCGGCGTCACCGTTGGCCACGATCACGTGGCGCACCGTTTTCAGCCTGGGCAGCTGCTGGGCCAGCAGCGGGACCAGCGTGCCGTCCACGATCACGACCTGGTCCTCGGCGTGGTTGGCCACGTAGACCAGCTGGTCCGGGAAGAGTCGGATGTTCAGAGTGTGCAGCACGGCGCCCATTGCCGGGATGGCCACGTAGGCGGCGAAGTGCTCGGCGTTGTTCCACATGAAGGTGCCGACGCGCTGATCGCCGGTGATGCCGAGACCACGCAGCGCGTTCGCCAGTCGCGCCGCGTGCCTGCCGACTTCGCCGAAGGTTTCCCGCCTGGCGCCGCCGTCGGTCCAGGTCACCACCTCGCTGGCCGAGTGCACGGTAGTCCCGTGCTGCAGCAGTTTCGCCAGTGACAGCTCGCCGTCCTGCATCGTGCTCAACATCGTTACTCCCGCTGGGGTTAGTTCGACTGTGAACCGCGTTAGGGGCGACTCTAAACCGGCTTGACTGCCTCCGGCATGTGCAGAAAGCACAACCGTTACCGGGCCCATCTGGGCCCGCCGACAAGGGTTAGGCCGGTTGCCCAGAACCGCCCTACCGGGTACTAAGTGCGTGTCGGTGTCACGGTCGTGCATCGGGTGGCGTTTACTGGGCCCGTGGTATGAGATGGCCTGGCCAGCGCTTGCAGTTGCAAGCACCTGGGGACCGGGCCGTCGCCGCGACAGCGGGACACCCTGAGAAGGAAGGACTAATACGTTGGCTCTGCCCACGTTGACTCCGGAGCAGCGCGCTGACGCTTTGGCCAAGGCGGCCGAGGCTCGCAAGGCCCGCTCCGAGCTGCTCGCATCGATCAAGGCCGGCAAGGTGAGCATCGGTGAGGTGCTCAAGAAGGCCAAGGAAGACAAGACCATCGGCAAGACCAAGGTTCCGCAGCTGCTCAAGGCGGTCCCCGGTCTTGGCGCGGTCAAGGTCGCCGCGCTGCTGGAGGAGGCCGGAATCGACCCGGACCGGCGTGCGGCCGGTCTTGGCGACCGCCAGCGCGAAGCGCTGATCGCGGCACTGAAGTAAACCATTTCCGCAGGTCAGACGTCGTGAGTGGAAAGTGTTGCCCCGGTAGCGCTTTCCACTCACGACCGCTCCTCTAGCGAGCCGCGTCACCGTCACGGGTAATCCGTCCTCAACGGACGGACGATGGACGCTGCGGCGGACGTGCGAAGGAGCTGAAGTCCTTGACGGTGATGCGAGAGGACACGACGACCAGGTCGGCGCGACTGGTCGGCGAGTACTCGCCGGGAGATTTCCTGCTCGCCACCGGACACCGCACCGTGCTGGGCAGATCCGTCCGGCAGGCGGTGACCGACACCGACCCGGTGCGGCTCGCGGAACGGGTTTCCGCGGCCCTCGCCGAGTCGGCCACGCCGATCGCGGTCGGCGTCCTTCCCTTCGACACCGGTGCCGGCAGCACCACCCCCGGCCGGGTCGTGGTGCCGGCGGCGCTGCGCATCGCGGGCCCGGCCCATCCCGCTTTTGCGGCGCTGTCCAGTGTGGAGATCGGCACGCCGGTATCGGTCCGCCCGGTGCCGGAACCGGCCGGGCACGCGGCCGCGGTCTCCCGCGCGCTGGCCGAGCTGGCCGACGGCGACCTGCGCAAAGTGGTCCTCGCCCGCGCGCTCGACCTGCGGTTCGCCGAGCCGGTACCGGCCGCGGCGATCCTGCACAACCTGGTCCGGGACAACCCCCGCGGCTACACCTACGCCGCCGGCCTGCCCGGCGGCCGGACCCTGGTCGGTGCCAGCCCCGAGCTGCTGCTCGCCCGCCAGGGCGACCGCGTCGTCTCCCATCCGCACGCCGGGTCGATGCCGCGCTCGGCCGACCCCGTCGTGGACAGGGCGAACGGTGCGGCGCTGCTCGCCTCCGGCAAGGACCACGTCGAGCACAAGGTGCTCACCGAGGCCGTGGTGGAGACCCTGCGGCCGTTCTGCCGCCGGCTGGACGTGCCGGCCGAACCGGCGCTGGTGGGCACGCCGACCATGTGGCATCTGGGCACCACGATCACCGGCGAGCTGGTGGACCGCGAGGTCAGCGCGCTGCGGCTGGCCGCCGCCCTGCACCCGACCCCGGCGGTCTGCGGCACCCCGACCGAGCCGGCGCGCCGGCTGGTGGCCGAGCTGGAGCCGTTCGATCGCGGCTACTACGCCGGCGCGGTCGGCTGGGTGGACGCGGACGGTGACGGTGAGTGGGCGGTCGCGATCCGCTGCGCAGAGGTGGCCGACCGCTCGCTGCGGCTCTACGCCGGCGGCGGCATCGTGCCCGCGTCGGATCCGCTGGCCGAGCTCGACGAGACCTCCGCGAAGTTCCAGACCCTGCTCCGCGCCATGGGCCTTTCCCTCGACCTCTGAACTGCGCAAATAGCCGGCTTTTTGCCCTTGCGAAGGGCGAAAAGCCGGCTATTTGCCGTTTAGGAGGGTGGGGTCCACCAGCGTTCGGTGACCTTGGGTTCGGCGTCGGTGAGCAGGGCGACCGCGGCGCGGTAGCCGTCGCCGGGGTCGAGGTCGGTGAGCCGGGCGTTGGCCGGGTCGAGCGCCGGGTCGGTGGACTCGAGCAGCCGGGCCGGCTCGCCGGGAGGGGACAGCGTGATGCCCTGCAGCGGGATCTTCAGCCCCCGCCCGGTGGCCTTCATCAGCGCTTCCTTGCGGGTCCAGTAGGTGAAGAAGGCGGTCGACTTCGCCGCCGGCTCGAGCCCGGCCAGCGCGGCCGCCTCGGCCTCGCTCAGCGCGTAGGAGATCAGCGAGTCGTCCGCTCGCCGGGTGGCCGTCTCGACGTCCAGCCCGACCGGCACGCCGTCGGCCATGGCCAGCCCGATCCGGTCCCCGGAGTGGGAGATGGAGAACGTGACCGACGCGCCGGTCACCCTGGGCGGCCCGTGCGGTTTGCCGCAGTCGGCGCAGGTGGCGTCGAACTCGACCTCGCCGGGGGCGAGGCCGAGCAGCTCACCGACCACCGTCTTGGCCAGCACCCGGCCGGTCAGGAACCGGCGCTGGTCGATCTCCTGCCGGTAGTTGCCGTGCCGGCCCTGCTCCAGCGGGTCCAGCAGGCTCAAATGGCTCGCTTCGTTGGGCAGCGGGGTCGCCCACCACACCGCGCACTCGATCACGTGGACTTCTCCGCCCCCTCTGTGTCCTTACCCGCATGATCCTCGATGAGCGTCTTTTCGTCGAACGGGTCCTGCCCGGAAAGCACCCTGTCCAACTGCGCCCGGTCCAGCTCACCGGTCCAGGTGCCGATCAGCACGGTGGCCACCGAGTTGCCGGCGAAGTTGGTCAGCGCCCTCGCCTCGGACATGAACCGGTCGATGCCGACGATGAACCCGACACCGTCCACCAGCTCCGGCCGGTGCGACTGCAGCCCGCCGGCCAGGGTGGCCAGCCCGGCGCCGGTCACCCCGGCGGCACCCTTGGACGCGATGATCATGAAGACCAGCAGCGCGATCTGCTCCCCGATGGACAGCGGTTTGTCCATCGCCTCGGCGATGAAGATGGACGCCATGGTCAGGTAGATCGCGGTGCCGTCCAGGTTGAACGAGTAGCCGGTGGGCACCGTGATGCCGACCACCGGCTTGCTCACCCCGAGGTGCTCCATCTTCGCGATCAGCCGCGGCAGCGCGGTCTCCGAGGAGGAGGTGGACAGGATCAGCAGGAACTCGCGGCCGAGGTAGCGCAGCAGGCGGAACAGGTTGACGCGGGCGAACAACCAGGTCATCGCGCCGAGTACGACGAAGACGAAGAGTGCGCAGGTGAGGTAGAAGCCGATCATGATCACGGCCAGGCTTTGCAGCGCCTTCCAGCCGGTCTCGCCGACCACCGCGGCGATCGCGCCGAACGCGCCGACCGGGGCGGCCCACATGATCATCGCCAGTATCCGGAACACCAGCCGCTGGATGTGCTCGACCCCGCGCCGGATCGGCTCGCCCCTGGAGCCGAGCTTCTGCACCGCGAACCCGGCGAGCAAGGCCACCAGCAGGGTTTGCAGCACCGAGCCTTCGGTGAACGCGGAGACCAGGCTTTCCGGGATGATGCCGAGCAGGAACTCGGTGGTGTTCTCCGCCTCGCCGACCTGTTTCTGGCCCAGCTTCGCCACGTCCTGGCTGATGTGCAGCCCGGAGCCGGGGTGCAGCAGGTTGCCGACCACCAGGCCGATCACCAGCGCGACGGTGGACATCACCAGGAAGTAGCCGATCGCGAGGCCGCCGACCTTGCCCACCTTGGCCGCCTTGGCCACCGAGCCGATGCCGAGCACGATGGTGCAGAAGATGATCGGCGAGATCATCATCTTGATCAGGTTCACGAACCCGGTGCCCAGCGGCTTCAGCTCCTTGCCGAACTCCGGGAACCGCCACCCGACCACGATGCCGAGCGCGACCGCGGCGATCACCGCGATGTACAGGTAGTGGGTGCGGTCCCGCCGCCGGGCGGACGACTCCGGTGTCGACATCGACTCTCCTTGGCGCGTGCTGTGGCGGGGGAAACCTACGTGAAGATCGCCTGGCCGTACACCCGAGTGTTACCCTTGGGTAAGCAAGCGCTTAGTCACCCTGGCTGGAGGCTTTCCGTGGATTTCACCCTGAGCGATGAAGAGCGTGAGGTGCGTGACTGGGTCCGCACCTTCGTCCAGCGCGAGCTGGTACCCCGCGAGCCCGAGGTGCTTCGCCGAGAGCGGGCCGGCGAAGTCGGCTTCACTTCCGAAGAACTGACCGAACTGCGGCTCAAGGCGAAGGAATCCGGCTTCTGGGGCGTCCAGACGCCCGAGGAGTACGGCGGCATGGGCCTGTCCGCGGTGATGACCGCGCTGCTGGAGGCCGAGCTCGGCCGCACCTTCGTGCAGTTCAGCTTCGGCGGCTCGGCGGACAACATTCTCTTTCATGCCAACGAAGAGCAGAAGCAGCGCTACCTGCTGCCGACGATCTCCGGTGAGCGCAAGTCCTGCTTCGCGATCACCGAGCCCGGTGCCGGCTCGGACGCCAAGGCGATCCGCGCCTCCGCCCGCAAGGACGGCTCCGACTGGATCATCAACGGCGAGAAGACGTTCATCACCGGTGGCAACGAAGCCGACTTCACCATGGTCTTCGCCATCACCGACCCCGAGAAGGGCGCGAACGGCGGGGTCACCTGCTTCCTCGTCGACCGCGACATGGGCTGGAAGTCGGAGTACATAGACACCATGGGCCAGTGGGGCCCGGCGTCGCTGATCTTCGAGGACGTGCGGGTGCCGGAAACGCAGATCCTCGGCGAACTCGGCCAGGGTTTCGCGCTGGCGATGCAGTGGATCGGCCGCGGCCGCTACCTGCTGCCCGCGCGGGCGATCGGCTCCTGCGAGCGGCTGCTGTCGATGGCCATCGAGCACGCCAACACCCGGGAGACCTTCGGCGAGAAGATCGCCGAACGCCAAGCCATCCAGTGGATGATCGCCGACTCGGGAGTGGAACTGGAGGCGCTGCGCTGGTTGGTGCTGCACGCCGCATGGCAGGTCGATTCCGGAATGGACTCCAGGCACGCGCAGTCCATCGCCAAGCTCTACGGCGGGGTGAAGGCCAACGAGATCGTGGACAGGGTGCTGCAGATTCACGGCGGCATGGGCTACACCAGGGAACTACCGGTGGAGCGCTGGTACCGCGAACTGCGGCTGCTGCGCATCTACGAGGGCACCGACGAGATCCAGCGGCGCACCATCGCGCGAAACCTGCTCAAGGGACACGTCAAGATCGGCGGGTCGCTCGGCTGACCGAACGACCCGCCGCTGGACAGGGGTGGCTCAGCCGGCGGATCGCGCGCGCATCGCGATCGGCACGCCGGCTAGGTCCTCCTCGTTGCACAGGAGCTTGACGTCGTAATACGGGGAGTCCTTGCGCTCGTCGTAGTCGAGATGAATCGCCAGTACATCGAGCGGCTCCCCGAGCCACTCCTGAGCCTGCCGGAGCCAGTCGGCACACCGTCCCAATGCGGTGGGCAGGTCGTCGTCGCGGAACTCCACCGGGCGATAGGGCACATCCTGTACCTGATCCCGAGGGTGTGCCGGCGTCGGCAAGCCCGGCGCCAGACCCGAGTCATCCAGTTCCAGTTGGATCGTTTGCTCAGTCACTCTTCGAGGGTCCCCCAGCAAAGCATTCTGAGCAAGGCGTACCCACACCTCAACGCCCGGAACCCCACACACGGGCGACCACCGCACGGCACTGTGCCAGGTCCGCACGGTCACTGGCAACCTCGCAGCCCAGCATCCGCCCGGCCAGCCTGGCGTAGTGCGCCGCCAGCTCGTCCAGGGACAGCTTGCCGCGTGGCGAGTACCACCTGGCCACGCCGTTGCACATCTCCAGCAGCGCGAGCCGGGTGGCGCTCGGCTGATCGGTGTCGAAGACCCCGGCTTCGACACCGTCTTCGAGCACGCTCGCCCATCTGGCCTCGTAGCCGTCGCGCAGCGCTACCACCGGTCTCCTTGCGGCCGGGGAAAGTGCGCGGACCTCGTTGTCCACCACCTTCGTCTCGTCCGGCTGCAGCGCGTGCGTGAACACGTGCAGCGCGACCAGCCTGGACAGCCGCGCGGCCGGCGCCGGCACACCCGCGGTGACCTCGTCGGCCGCGGTGACCAGCCGGCGCAGCGAGGCGTCCATCAGCTCGGCGAGCAGTTCTTCCTTGGTGCCCATGTAGTGGTAGAGGCTGGCCGAGGACAACTTGGCCGCACTTGCAAGGTCCCGGATGCCGGTACCGTGAAAACCCTTGTCCGCGAACAGTTTCACCGCGGCCCTGCGGACGCGTTCCCGGCTGTCGTTCCCGGTCAGCACCATCGGTGCGCCACCCGGTCGTACGCACCGGCGAGCTGGTCGGCCGCCTTGCGCAGCTCGCCCTTCGCCACCCGCTCGGACGGGGTCATCGGCAGCTCGTCGGCGTAGGCCCAGTAGCGGGGCACCTTGAAGTAGGCGAGTTTTTCCCCGCAGAAATCGGCCAGTTCCTCCGGCGGCACCGCGGTAGCCTGGTATTCCTCGGCGAGCGCGACATAGGCTTTGATCTCTTCGCCGCGAAGCTCGTCCGGTACCGCGACGACCGCGGCGAGCCGGACCGCGGGATGCATCAGCAGCGCCCGCTCCACCTCGTCCGCGGAGATGTTTTCGCCGCTGCGCCGGATCATGTCCTTGGTCCGGCCCACGTAGTAGATCCGGCCATGGTCGTCCATGGTGGCCAGATCCCCAGTGTGGAACCAGCCGCCGGCGAAGGCGCGCTCGGTCGCGTCCGGGTCGTCGTGATAACCGTGCATCAGGCCGGTACCGCGCAGCAGCAGCTCGCCGGTTTCACCGCGTGGCAACGGGTTTCCCTGCGAGTCGCCGATGATCGCCTCGCGGTCGGGCGACGGGCGGCCGATGCAGCCGGTGCCGACCGTCTCGTCATGATCCTCCGGGGAGACCCGGATGTCCCCGCCGGTCTCGGTCATGCCGAACGCCTCGAACCAGGGCACGCCCCACCTCTGCTCCAGTGCTGCGTGCAGCTCGCGGGGGATCGCCGAGGCGCTGATCGCGCGCACCCGGTGGTCGCGGTCCTCCGGTGTCTCCGGGGTGCGCAACAGCAAGGTCGGCATCAAGCCAAGGCAGTAGAACCAGGTGACCTCGTACTCGCGCACCTTCGCCCAGAACGTGGACGGGTGAAACCGGTCCAGCACCACCAGCGTCGCGCCGGACGCGAGTCCCAATGCGACATTCCACTGTGGATCGATGTAGTGGAAGGGCTGCGCGGTGAGCATGATGTCCGACTCGCCGACCGCGGGGAACTCGGTGGCCAGTCCGCGGGCCAGCGTGGTCCAGTACCGGTGCGGCAGCACGCAGCCCTTGGGCGCGCCGGTGGTGCCGGAGGTGTACTGGATGTTGACCGGACGCTCGCCTTCGGTCCAGAAGACGGCCCAGTCGGCGGTACCGGCCTCGGGGGTGAACTCGGCGAGCAGTTCGGGCACGGTCAGCACCCGCTCCACCGCGGTCAGCGGGGCCATCGTGGCGAGCAGCTCGGTGAACTCCGGCCCGCCGATGGCGAACCTGGCCCCGGAATGCGCCAGCACGTGCGCCCCGTCCAGCTCTCGGTAGTTGATGTTCACCGGGACCAGCACCGCGGACAGCTTGGCCAGTGCGAGCCAGAGCAGCGGGAACTCCGGCTCGTTGCGCAGCATCACCGCGACCCGGTCGCCTTCGCGCACGCCGAGGCCGCGCAGGGCGAGCGCCAGCCGGGAGCTGCGCTCGTCCACCTCGGTGAAGCTCAGCGAGGCGCCGGTCGCGTCGAACACCCAGGCGGTGCGCTCCGGCCAGCGGCGGGCGGCACGGGCGACCAGCTCGACGAGATCGTCCACCTGGCCGAGCGCCCGGCTCATTCCCGGCTCCGGAACGCCTCGGCCGAATGAGCCACTTCCGGGGTGTGCTCGGTGATCAGCGCGTGGCTCACTTCCAGCTCCAGCGCGGCGTCCAGCGTGCTGTCCGCGCCCGCGTCCAGCGCCCGTTTGGCCAGCGTCGCCGCCGCTGCCGGGCGTTCGGCCAGCCGCGCCGCCCAGTCCAGCGCGGTTTCGGCCAGCTCGGCGGCCGGCACCACGGCGTTCACCAGCCCGATCCGCTCCGCCGCCGCCGCGTCCACCCGGTCGCCGAACAGCAGCAGCTCCTTGGCCTTGAGCGGGCCGACCAGCAGCGGCAGCAACCGGGACGCGGCACCGGTGACGCTGAGCCCGAGCGAGACCTCGGGGAAGGCGAACACCGCGTCGTCCGCGGCCAGCACCAGATCGCAGCCGAGGGCGAACTCCGCGCCGGCGCCGATCGCGTAGCCGTGCACGGCGGCCAGCACCGGCTGCGGCAGCGCGCGCAGCCGTCTGGTCACCTCCTGCAGCCGCTCCAGCCTGGCCCGCGAATCACCGGTGGCCGGCGGTTCCTTCAGGTCGTGGCCCGCGCAGAACGCCCGGCCGCGGCCGGCCAGCACCACCGCGCGGGCGCCGGACCCGGCGGCGGTGTCCAGCGCCGTCAGCAGATCGTCCACCAGCGCCGGGGCCACCGCGTTCAGCCGATCCGGCCGGTTCAGCCAGATCTGCGCGACTCCGTTGTGCACCGCTATCTCGACCGCAGGACTGCTCATGCCCGCCGAGCCTAGACGACCGATCGATCGATCGATAGGGTCCCCGGTATGCGGGTGGACGCGATTTTCGAGAACGCGCGGGTGCGCACCGGTGCCGAACGGGACAGCTCGGCCATCGCGGTGCTGCACGGGCGGATCGTCGCGATGGGTGAGGAGACCAGGGAGCTGTCCGCCGCCCGCCGGGTGGACCTCGCCGGAGCCACCGTGGTGCCCGGCTTCCACGACGCGCACAACCACATGGCCTGGTTCGGGCAGAGCCTGGACGAGGTGCCGCTCGGCGAGTGCCGCCGCACCCAGGACGTCTACGACGCGATCGCGAAACGGGCCAGGGAGCTGCCGCCCGGCGGGTGGATCGTGGGCAGCGGCTACGACCAGAACAAGCTCGACGGCGGGCATCCCACCCGGCAGGGCCTCGACCGCGCGGCGCCGGGACATCTGGTGCGCGTCAAGCACACTTCCGGGCACATGTCCGTGGTCAGCTCCTCGGTGCTGAACCGGCTCGACCTGGCCAACGTGCCGGTCGGCGGGGACGTGGTGCCCGGCGACGGCGGTGCGCCGAGCGGGCTGCTGCGCGAGCAGGCCCAGCTGCTGCTCCAGCCGCTGATCTACCCCACGCCGATGGAAACCGTGGTGCGCGCGCTGGACCGGGCCGGGAAGCAGTACCTCGCCGAGGGGATCACCAGCGTCCAGGAGGCCGGGATCGGCGGCGGGCTGGTCGGTCAGACGCCCTGCGAGGTGGCCGCCTACCAGCTGGCGCGCGACCGCGGCCTGCTGCGGGTGCGCAGCACGCTGATGGTCGCGTCCGCCGCACTGCACGAGCTGGAGCACGACCGGGACGATCCGGTCACCTTCGGGCTCGATCTGGGGCTGCGCACCGGTTTCGGGGATGACTGGCTGCGCATCGGCCCGATGAAGATCTTCGCGGACGGCTCGCTGGTCGGCCGCACCTGCGCGATGCACGAGGACTTCGCCGGCGATCCCGGTAACCGCGGCTACTTCCAGGTCCCGGAAGACGAGCTGGCGGAGACCATCAGGCTGGCGCACGCGTCCGGCTGGCAGGTGGCCACGCACGCCATCGGCGACCGGGCGGTGTCGGTGGTGCTGGACGCTTACGCCGCCGCGCTGGCCCGGCACCCGAGGTCCGACCACCGGCACCGGATCGAGCACTGCGCCGTGCTGCGTCCAGCCGAACTCACCCGGCTGGCCGGTCTCGGCCTGATCGCGGTGCCGCAGGGCAGGTTCGTGCACGAGCTCGGCGACGGGATGCGGGCCGCGCTGGGGCCAGAGCGCGAGGACTGGTGCTACCGGCTGCGCAGCCTGCTGGACGCGGGATGCGTGCTGCCGGGCAGCTCGGACCGGCCGGTGGTGCAGGGCGCGCCGCTGCTGGGGATCAGGGACATGGTGCGCCGCTGGACCTCCAGCGGGCAGCCGCTCGCACCGGCGGAGGCGCTCACCGCGGCGCAGGCGGTGCGTGCGTACACCGCGGGTTCGGCATATGCCACGTTCCGGGAACGGGACCTCGGCACGCTGGAACCGGGGAAGCTGGCCGATTTCGTCGCGCTGTCGGCGGATCCGACGGACCGGGCGGCCTTGGACAAGGTGAAGGTGCTCGGCACCGTCATCGGCGGCGAACTCGTTTACCAGGCTTGATTTTCAGGCTTGTTTTTCAAACGTCGAGTTCGCGGCGCAGTTCTTCCAGCAGCCGGACCACGTCGTACATGTCGGCCGGGGCCAGTTCGAGGCGTTCGTCGCCGTAGTGGGAGCTGGTGCGCAGGACCCAGCGGCCGTGCTCGGTGTCGTAGACGCGCAGCGGGTGCTCGCTGCGGCGCCGCCGGTCGCCGGACCGCGTTTCGACGGAGAACTCCGCGACCACCGACGGCGGCAGCGCGATCACGCGTTCCGCCCGGCGGACGTCCGCACTCGGCCGGACCGCCCCGACGACCTCGGCGCTGGCGGCCAGCATTTCGCTGCGCAGCACGGTGATCGGCGGGGCGCCGGATTTCGGCACCCCGCGGGGGAGCAGCCTGGTCAGCACCTCGCTCAGCCGCTTCGGGGTGAAGGTCCGGATCCACACGTCGTGCTGGTCGCGGACCGCGATGAGCCCGAACTCGGCCGAACCGGCGACCAGCGCGCCGAGCCGGTCGCCGGTGCCGTTGTCGCTGATCCAGCCGTAGCGGGCTTCCGGTGGTGCGCAGAGCAACTCGGCGATGGCCGCGAAGTCCGGCTCGTCCGCCGGGGCGGCGGAGTACCGGTCGAGGTCCTCGGCCGAGGCACGCACCTCATTCGGTGACCACACCGGTTGCGGGGCGAGCACCACGTGCAGCTCACCGCCGGTCGCGTCGGCGACCATGGCGGCGAGCCGGTCGGCCCGGAACCGCTCGGGTTCGGCGAACCACATCCCGCTACTGGCCGATGACCGGCGGCGTCGGCGACAGGCCGGTGCGCGGGTCGACGACTCGTTCGCCGGCCTCGTCGGTCAGCTGGAAGGGCTCGTCGTCCTCCAGCACGTACTTGCGCCGGCGGTCTTCGTCGTCCCGGCCACGGCCCGCGCCGCCGATCGGGGCTCCGCCTGCCCCGGTGCCGCCGGCATTCCCCGCGCTCCTGGCGCCGGCGGCAGCCGGACCGCCGCGGGCGACCTCGCCCGGCGGGCCGGAGCCGCTGCCCCGCCCGGCGCCTGGAGCGCCTTTCTCACCCAGCCCGCCTGATCCGGGGCTGGGGCCTTGGCCGCCCGCCCTGGGGCCGTTGATCCGCCCGGCCGCGCTTCCCGAGCCGATCCGGCCACCCGTGCCCGGTCCGATGCTGGTGCCGGTGCGCGCGCTCGAACTGTCGCGACCGACCGGGCCGGTTCCGCCGACCTGCACCGGTTCCGGCAGGCCGGGTGCCTGGCCTTCCGGCGCGCGTCCTTGGCCGAGAGTGCCGGGGGCGGTCGGCACCCGGTGACCGCCGGGATTGGTCGACTGTCCCGGCGGAGCGCTCGTCGCGGTGCCGGTGCCGGGTGGTGCCGGTATCGCGCCCATCGGCGAGCCCGTGCTGTGCTGGGGAACGTTGGGCCCGGCGGCGGGTGTGCCGCCGGTGACCGGAAGTCCTCGGTCAGCGACCCCACCGTCGACCGGCCCCGGCCCACCTGACACGGGCGCGATGCCGATGTTCAGCGCACCGGCGTCGATGTCGCCGTAGGTGCTGGGCATCATCGAGCCGTTGTGCCCGGAGGTCTGGGTCCAGCCCTGCATGGCGGTCACGTTCTGCTGGGCGGCGCCGTTGGACTCGTCGACCTTGCTCTCGTACTTCGACCGCGCCGAGCCGAAGCTGACGATCTTGTCCCAGGTCGACGGCGCCTCGGGGACGGGCGGCACCGGGACCACCCGGCTCCTGGTGTCGTGGAAGGACTCGGTCTGGTTCTGCAGCAGGTCTTTCGCGGTGGCCATCGCCTGCGCCGCCCGCCCGTGCTCCACCGCCAGCGGCCCGGCACCCCGCTGCGCCGCCCCGGCGGCGTCGCCGGTCCAGCCCTCTTCCATCGACGCCGCCAGCGAGGTGATCTGGTCCGCTCGGTCGGAATAGAGCCGCTCGACCTCTTCCAGCAGCGCGCGGGAAGTCTGCAAGCCGTCCGTGCCCGGTGCGTCCCGGAAGTTCTCGAAGATCTGCTGGCCACTCATCATTCCGTCGGCAGAGCCGGTATCCCCCAGTCTTTCCCCTGCCATGTCACTGCCCCTCCTTGATGGTCTGCACCACGGCCTCGGCGAAGTTCGCGGCGGCCTTGCAGACATCCTTGCCAGGCCGGTCGGTCAGGCGAACGACGAAGATCGACTTGTCGGAAATCCCCACGGCCATCTCGCAGGCGCCCTGGGCGCGCTGATCCACCAGGCCGTTGTAAACGGCCGGGTAGCCGTCCACCTCGGTGGGCACGAAATAGCCTTTGCTGTAGACGTTGGCGTCATTGAGCGCGTAGGCGTTGTTCAAGCCGTTTTCGACTTTGGGAATGTAGGACACGCCAGCTCCGATCGCGCCGTTCGCGCCGAACGTCCAGCCGCAGCCCACCCCGTCTTCCGACTGGGTCGGCCTGCCCGACCCTTGGACACCGAAATTCTGCAATCGTGCCTGACTCAGGCTGGTACAGGGATCCGTGGCGAATTTCGACGCGTCCAAGGGGTTCGCTACGCGCGGCGCCTTGCTGTTCCCGGTACTCGGGAGCGACTGGCCTGTCGAACCGGCGGCCGACGGTTGTGCTCCCGGCGTACCGGGCGCCTCCTGAGAGCAGCCGGTCAGAACGAGTAGTGCCACACCGACGCCCGCCGCGCCCGCGTGAGCCTTGCTCAGTCGCACAGTCATATCCCTAGTCGTAGAGCCGTTGCCGGAAGCGTCACTCGTAAAGGCCGCCGGCCGTGTTTTCTTCCTGCTGGACGTAGGTCCCGTTGGCCTTCTTCAGTGCGTCGATGTAGTTCCGTGCGTATTCCGCCATCTTCATGTTGTGTTCGACGGCGGCGGCGATCGAAGACAGCGTGGCCTGCACTTGTTGTTGTGCTGGTTGATCGTGCGATGGCGCCTTGAGCGCGTTCGCCGACTGCTGAAGCTTCTCGCCGTCGGACTGCAGGTCATCGCGGAGCTGTTCCCATTGGGCGATCTTGGCGGTGAGGACCTCGGGGTCGAACTGGTAGCCGCCGGGGCCCTGTGCGCCACCGCCACCGTGGGCCGTGTTCTCCCAAGGGCGGGGACCATCGGTGACTCGCCGCATTTCTTGGTAGCGCGCCTCGAGGGTGTCCTTCTCGATTTCGGCTTTGGCCTGTGCTTCGCGCTCTGAAGCGGATAGCTTTGCCTGTGGTGGAACGGCTTCGGGCCGCGCGCCCGTGGTCGACTGCCCGCCGAGTGCGCCCGGCCGAAAGTCGTCGCCCGCAGTAACCATCCGCCGTGCTCCCTCACCCCTGGTAGTCACTGGCGAGCTGAGGGTATCGCAATGGCCGTCGCCTCAGGGGCAGTTTCCTCAATTTCCCCAATGCAAGTTGCAGAATTTTTTTACCCACGCCATTCGAGTGAAGATCGTTGGTTAGGGTGGTCGGGGAGTTGCGGAAAGAACAGGAGTTCGACTTATGCCGGTACGGGACGCCGAGGTGCAGGATCTGGAGGAGATCTGCGCGCTGATCGAGGAGCACGCCCGTTACGAGGGCAACGACACCCTGGTGCTGGACCGGGCGGAGATGACGAAGCATCTGTTCGGGCCGGAGCCCAAGGCGTGGGTGCTGCTTTCGGAGCCGCCGGACCAGCCGGGCCAGGTCGCCGGGTTCGCGTTCTGCTCGTGGAACTTCTCCACCTGGGAGGCACGGCCGGGCATCTGGCTCGACGATCTGTTCATTCGTCCGGAGTACCGCCGATACGGGCTGGGTGCCGAGCTGCTGAACGCGCTGCGTAACCGGACTTCGGGCCGGGTGGAGTGGGACATGCAAGACGGGAACGAGAAGGCCGAGGCCTTCTACGCCCAGCTCGGCGCGGAGCCGGTACCAGGCTGGACGCGCTATCGGTGGCGGCCTAGTTAGGCAATGCTACGGCCGGTCGGTGGCTGGCCGTATCGTAGGACTCATGTCCGAGACTTCCAGCCGGCGCTCGTCCTCCATCGAGGACTACATCCGGGCGATCTACGGGTTGGTGGAGCGCGGTGAGGCGGTCACCAACACGTCGCTGGCGGGACGGCTCGAGGTCAGCCCGTCCTCCGCGTCGGGCATGGTCACCAAGCTCTCCCAGCTCGGCCTGGTCACGCACGTGCCGTATCGCGGTATCGAGCTGACCGCCGAGGGCACCCAGCTCGCGCACGGGGTGCTGCGCCGGCACCGGCTGATCGAGACCTACCTGGTGCAGCACCTCGGCTACACCTGGGACGAGGTGCACGCCGAGGCCGACGCGCTGGAGCACGTGGTGTCCGACCGGCTGGTCGCGCGGATCGCGGCCAAGCTGGGCAACCCGGTGCGTGATCCGCACGGCGACCCGATCCCGGCCGCGGACGGCAGCGTGGAGGAGGAGCCCGCCAGGCTGCTGGACGAGCTCCAGCCCGGCGCGATCGGCGAGATCGTGCGGGTCTGGGACACCGATCCCGACCTGCTGCGCTACCTGTCCGAGCATGCGATCGGCCTCGGCGAGCGGATCGAGGTGCTGGAGCGGCAGCCGTTCGGCGGGCCGATCGTGGTCAAGGTCGGCGCCGAGCCGGACGCGGCCACGCACGCGCTCGGCAAGGCGATCGCGCAGGCGCTCAGCGTCGCCGTGCGCTAGTCGTCCATTGTGGACAATCGCGGACTTGGGCCGGCGGTGCGGTATTTCCCGTCCGGCCGGGGATTCCGGTTCCTGTGCACGGTCCGGCAGCCGGACCGAACCCTTCCGTTCCCGCGGTGGTCGGCTTACGCTCTGATCCGGTCCACCTCTTCTGGAGCGAGCATGAGCGGCCGGCGCACCCGCATCCGTCCAGCGGTCGAACAGGAACTCGGGCTGCTGCTCGCCACCGGCCCGTTCGAGGCCGCCCTTCGCGCCGCGATCAAGGCCAGGGGCCTTGGGCTGGAACGGATCCGCTACCGGCTGCTGAGCCGGGGCAGCTCGTTGAGCGTGGCCACCCTGAGCCACTGGCAGTCCGGCCGCTGCCGTCCCGAGCGCCCCGACTCCTTGCGGGCGCTGGCGAATCTCGAAGAGATCCTCGACCTCCCGCCCACTTCCCTCTCCCGCCTCCTCCGACGTCCGTGAAGGTGCCCTTCACGGACTGGTGAGGGAAGTGAGGGCGGAGTGGAGGTGGGTGAGGGACGAGGTCAGGTGGGGAAGGGTGAGGGGATCGGGGGCGGAGAGGGCGGCTAGGCGTTCGGGTTCCGAGTCGCCGTAGAGCAGGCTGCTGGCCACCCGGAAGCGCAGGGCGGCGGGATCGTCGCCGAACTCGGTCCCGGCCAGCACGCCGACCCCGGCGGTGGTCAGCAGGTGCTCGGCCAGCTCGGCGCCAGTGCGCGGGCCGAGTGACGCGCGCAGCGGCTCGAAGTCCGGGTAGAGGTAGAACCCGCCCCGCGGCGCGCGGCAGCTCGCTCCCGCCGCGACGAACTCGGCGTGCACCGCCTCGACCACCGTCCGGTGCAGCCTGCGGCTCGCGTCGATCCTGGCCACCACTTCGGGCGGCTCGGCCAGCGCGTAGGCGGCCACGGACTGCATCGGGCCGGGCAGGCTGGACCAGATTTCGCTGGCCACGCCGATCAGCTCGCCGCGCAGCTCCCGGCCGAACGGCCCGTCCGGCACCCGCGCGAAGCCGATCCGGTAGCCGCCGAGCGCCAGGCTCTTGCTCAGCCCGCCGGTGATCACCGTCCGCTCCGGCAGATCCCGCGCCGGGCTGCGCACCGGGCCGCCGTCGTGCCGCAGGTCGCGGTAGATCTCGTCGGAGACGATCACCAGGCCGTGCCGGTCGGCGACCGCGCAGACCCGCCGGACCAGTTCCGCCGGCGCGACGGTGCCGGTCGGGTTGTCCGGCAGCGTCAGGATCAGGACGCCGGGGTTCGCGCCGTCGCGGCGGGCTCGGGTCAGCGTGCGGTCCAGTTCGTCTGGGTCGGGCACGCCGCCGGCCTCTGCCGGAATCGGCACGCTCAGCACCCGTTTGCCGGCCAGCGCGGCCTGTGCGGCGTAGCTGACCCAGCACGGCCGCGGCAGCACGAGATCGCCGGGCAGTGCGGTGAGCAGGGCGAAGAGCAGCGGTTTGCTACCGGGGGCGAACAGCAGCTGATCGGCGCCGGTGGGCAGGTCGCGGCGGGTGAAGTAGCCGGCCGCCGCCTCGCGCGCTTCGACCGAACCCGCGACCGGGCCGTAGGCGTTGCGGTGCGCGGATTCGGCGAGCACGCCCGCGATCTCGGGCAGCACCGGCAGGCCCGCTTCGCCGAAGCCGAGGTGCAGCACCTGTTCGCCGGCCGCCCGCTTGGCGCGCAGCCGTTCGTCGATGGCCAGGGTCGCCGAATGCCGGACCGCCATACCGCCTCCAGTGCAGGTCTACTTGCTTTTCGAAGCTACAATGCAAGCCGACTTGCATCAACCGAGAGGAGTGCTGTGCGCGCGGTCGTCATCCAGGAGTACGGCGTCCTGCCCGAGCTGCGCGAGGTGCCCGACCCCGTACCCACGGCCGCCGGGGTGGTGGTCCGGGTCGAGGCCACCGGGGTGTGCCGCAGCGACTGGCACTCCTGGCAGGGCCATGACGCCGAGGTGACCCTGCCGCACGTGGCCGGGCACGAGCTGGCCGGCCACGTGCTCGCCTGCGGGCCGGACGTGCGGCGCTGGCAGCCGGGCGACCGGGTCACCGTGCCGTTCGTCTGCGCCTGCGGGAGCTGTGCCGAGTGCGCGAGCGGCAACCAGCAGATCTGCGATCGCCAGTTCCAGCCGGGCGCCACGCACTGGGGCTCGTTCGCCGAACTGGTCGCGCTGGACGCGGCGGACGTCAACCTGGTCCGGCTGCCGGATTCGCTCGGCTCGGTGGCGGCCGCCGCGCTGGGCTGCCGGTTCGGCACCGCCTACCGCGCGGTGCTGCGCCAAGGCGCGGTGCGGCCGGGGCAGTGGGTCGCGGTGTACGGCTGCGGTGGCGCCGGGATCTCAGCGGTGCTGCTGGCCGCCGCGGCAGGGGCGCGGGTGGTGGCGGTCGATCTGTCCGCGGGCGCCCGTGCGCTGGCGACCGAATTCGGCGCGGTGGCCACGATCGACGCCGGTGCGGTGGCCGATCCGGCGGCCGAGGTCCGCGAGCTGACCGGTGGCGGTGCGCACCTCTCGCTGGACTGCGTCGGACTGCCCGGTACCTGCGCCGCTTCGGTGGCGAGCCTGCGCAAGCGCGGCAGGCACGTCCAGGTCGGGCTGATGCCGCCGGCGCAGGGGGTGCCGCCGATCCCGATGCACCGGGTGATCAGCCACGAGCTGCAACTGCTCGGCAGCCACGGCGTGCAGGCGCACGAGTACCCGGAGATGCTGAGCCTGGTCGAGCACGCCGGGCTGGACCTCGATGCGTTCGTCGGCGAACGGATCTCGCTGGACGAGGTGCCGGCCGCGCTGGCCAGGATGAACGATCCGGTGCCGGCGGTGGCCGGGGTGACCGTGGTCGAGATCGGCCGGTGATGGCGCCGAGAAGCTATCCCGAACTGGCCGGGTTGCTGCGTGCCCGGCTGCCGAAGCTGGCCGCCGGGCAGCGCCGGATCGCGGACCTGCTGCTGTCCGATCCGGAGGGCACCGCGTTCCGCAGCATCTCCGCGACCGCGAAACTGGCCGGGGTGCACGAGTCCTCGCTGGTCCGGTTCGCCGGCTCGCTCGGCCTGTCCGGTTATCCGGCGCTGGTCGAGCTGTGCCGCGCCCAGCTCGCCGAGCAGGCGCAGTTGCTGCGGCGGTTCGACCAGACCCAGCTGGCCGACGTGGCGGGCCAGGACCAGCGCAACCTCGCCCGCACCTTCGCGATGATCGATCCCGATGGGTGGCAGCGGGTGGCCGCGCTGCTCGCCGACGCGCCCGCGGTGCACGTGATCGGCCTGCGCAAGTGCTTCTCCGTCGCGTACCTGCTGAGCTACCTGCTGCACCTGGTCCGGCCGCGGGTGCGTCAGCTCGCCGCGGCCGGCGGCACCCTTGCCGACGAGCTGCGTGATCTCGGCGAAGGTGACGTGCTGGTGGCGATTTCCATCCACCGGTACACCGCGGACACCGTGCGCGCGCTCGCCCATGCCCGGCGGCGCGGGCTGCACACGGTGGCACTGACCGACAACGCCGGTTCGCCACTGGCGGAACATGCCGGGCACACGCTGTACGTGGAGACCGCGGGCGGCACGCTGCTGCGCTCGCTGACCGGGTTCACCGCGCTGGTGCAGGCCATGGCCACCGAGGTCGCGGTGCACCTCGGCGACGATGGTCGGTCCGAACTGGGCGCCGACGAGCGGTTGCTCGACGAGTTCGGCGTGTACTTCGGCTGATCTTCGGGGTTACCCTGGCGGTGTGGTGCGATTCCACGGTGTGGCCGGATAGCCGGCCGGTTCCGCCGTCGTGGCGGAACGACCCGGTGCGATTCCGGGGCCAAGCGGTGACACCCCGCCCCTCGGCCCGCTGTCGCCGGGCCCTCATGGGACAGGCGTCGAAAGCGTGAGGGTGGAAAAATCGTGTTCACCGGACGTATTGCGGAAATCGGTGCGGTCGAGTCCTTCGACGAAGAAGTGGTGCGGATCTACGCGGCCAAGGTCGCCGCGGTGGTCGGTGACGGCGGCGCGGTGGGGGTGAACGGGGTCCGGCTGACCGCGCGGCCGGTCGGCGACGGGCTGCTGGAGGCGACGGTGACCGCGGAAACGCGGCGTCGTTCCACCTTCGACGCGCTGGCCGTTGGTGATCGGGTGAACGTGGAGGCGCCGCTGGTCGTCGGGGAGCCGCTGGACGGTCACCTGGTCCAGGGTTATGTGGACGCGGTCGGCAAGGTGGCCAGGGTGGACGAGGAGCCGGGCGGCTGCCGCCGGGTGTGGATCCGGCCGCCGGCGCGGGTGCTGGACGGACTGGTGGCCAAGGGGCCGGTCGCGCTGGACGGGGTCAGCGTGACCGTCGCCGAAGTGCTGCGGGACCGATTTTCCGTGGTGCTGCTGCCGATCACCCTGAGTTCGTCTACTTTGGACAGGCTGCGGCCCGGTACGAGGGTGAACCTGGAGCTGGATCTGGTGGCGCGCTTGGTGGCGCGGCACCCCGACGGCGCGGCCGACGGCCTGGACCGGGTGGTTGCCGGGCTGCCGTGGGCCGGCGCGCTCAGTGGCAGTGCGGGCGTGCAGAAGGTGGTGCGCACCCTCGCCGCCGGTGGCGGGGTGCTGGTCTGGGACCCGGAGACCGAGGGCGAGGGCGACGTGATCTTCGCCGGGGCCAGGATCCGGCCAGAGGCGTTCACCTTCCTGCTGACCAGGGTGTACGGGCATCCGGCCGTGCCCTGCTCGGCGGAAGTGCTGCGGCGACTGGAGATTCCGCCCGCGCCGGGTCAGGGTGACCGGCAGGGCACCGCGTTCCACGCCCCGGTGGACCTGGCCGCGGCCACCGGTACCGGGGTTTCCTCGGCCGAGCGCGCGGCCACCGTGCGCAAGCTCGCGGACCCGTCGGCCCGGCCGTCGGATTTCATCGGGCCAGGGCACGTCTCGCCGATCAGCGCCAGGCCGGGCTTGCTCGCCGAGCGGATGGGGCACACCGAGGCGACTGTCGCGCTGTGCGAAGCAGCCGGGTTGCCGCCGGTCGGGGTGTGCAGCGAGGTGATGAACGCCGACGGCACCATGGCGGGCGCGGCCGATCTGGAGATCGCGGCGCTGCGGTGGGGAATGCCGCTGGTCGACATCGCGGACCTTCGCAGTTGGCTCTGAAGGTTGAGTGTGGGACTCGGAGGGGGTGGGTGTGGGACTCGCGGTTAGGGGATGATGCGGCGTTTGCGGAGGTCGTCGAAGATGTGGTGGAACATGGACTCGGTCTCGACGTACTCGTGGAAGCCGGCGCGCCGGGCTTTCGAGCCGTCCGCGATCATGTCGTAGTCCCAGGAGAACACGCCGTCACCGAAGGCCCAGGACGACACTTCGCGGTAGGAATTCGGTTCCAGGCCGTACTTTTCGACCATCGACCGCCACAGGGGTTCCTTGTCGGCCATCACCACTTCCAGCGACATCGGCAGCGGCGGCGCCACCTCCAGGTCGAAGTAGCGGGCGATCTTCGGCCACATTTCGCTCCAGCGGAACAGGTCGCCGTTGTTGATGTTGAACGCCTGGTTCGCCGCGGCGGGATCGGTGCCGGCCCAAACGGCCGCCTTGGCCAGCAGGCCGGCGTCGGTCATCTCCAGCAGGGAGTCGTATGCGGCGGGTTTGCCGGGAAAACGCAGCGGCAGGCCGAGCTCCTTGGAAATGGTGGCATACACCGCGATCGCCATGCCAAGGTTCATCGGGTTGCCCAGCGCGAAACCGCCGACCACCGACGGCCGCAGCGCGGACCAGGTCCACGCCTTGCCCAACTGGCGCCGCTCCAGGAACTCCTGCTGGTCCACATTGAACTCCGGCGGCATGTGCGCCGCGTCGTCCTCCCTGGCCGGCGTCTTGAACGGGCCGAGGTGCGCGCCGTAGACCTTGTAGCCCTGCATCAGGTTCACGTGCCGCAGGCCCGGTGCGACCGGCTCGATCGCGTCCACCACGTTGACCAGCATGGCCAGGTTCGGCGGCACCAGCTCGGCCCAGCTCGGCCGCTCCTGGTAGGCCGCGTAGAAAACATGCGTGACGTCGGTGAGACCAGCCAGCTTCGCCCGGGTGTCGGCCGCGTCGAGCAGATCGACCGAGACGTACCGCAGCCGCTCGCCGTCCTCGCCGCCGCGCCGGGAGAGCCCGACGACCTGCCAGTCCCCGAGGCCGACCAGGTGGTCGATCAGGTTGCGGCCGATGATCCCGTTGGCGCCCACCACGAGGGCGACCTTCCGCGTACTCATGCCGACGACTTTGCCGCCGGCCGAGAGATAAGTCCAAGTCTTGTTTCGACTGGTTGCCATAAGATTTGCTCATGACGACCTTGCGGCAGCTGGAGTACCTGGTCACTGTGGTGGACGAGGGCTCCTTCACCCGCGCGGCCGAGCAGCTGCACGTCACGCAGCCCGCCCTTTCGCACCAGGTGCGTGCCTTGGAGCGGGCGGTGGGCGGGCCGCTGCTGGAACGGCTGCCGCGTTCGGTCCGGCTAACCCCGATGGGCAGGGCGATGCTGCCGCACGCACGCGCCGCGCTGGCCGACGCCGAACGCGCCGGGGTCGCCGCCAGGCAGGCGTCCGGGCTGGCCGCCGGCGAACTGAGCATCGCCACCGTCTACTCGGTGACCCTCGGCGTGCTGCCGCCCGCACTGCGCGCGTGGCGGCGATCGCATCCGGGTGTCCACATCAGACTGTTCGAGCACCGGCACGCGGACGAGCTGCGGGCCGCGATGACCGCCGGGCAGGCGGATCTCGCGGTCGGGCCGGAGCCTGCCGACTGGGACGGAGCGGCGAGGACGCTCGGTGTGGAGGAGTTCGCCGTGCTGCTGCCCGCCGGTGACCGGTCCGCCGGCCGCGGGCCGCGCCTGGATCTCGCCGTGCTCGCCGACCGCGAGTGGGTGCACTACGCACCGGGCAACGGCCTCGCCGACGTGCTGGAGCAGGCCTGCGCGGCCGCCGGTTTCCAGCCGGCGGCCGCGATCCGGACCGAGCAGACCGCCGCCGCGCCGGTGCTCGCGTCGGCCGGGCTCGGGCCGGCGCTGGTGCCGGCGAACGTGATTCCGCCGCGGTTCGACGGCGAGGTGCGCTGGCCGGACCCGCCGGTCCGGCGCGGCCTGGCCGCCTACACCCGCGGCACGCCGGATCCGCTCACCGCGGCCTTCGTCGAACTGCTGGCGGAAAAAGCCAGCCTGGACTAATTGTCCAGACTGGACATAGTATCCAGGAATGGCGGAGATCTGGGCCCCGATCGGCGCGGCCATCGCGCGGCTGCTCGGGCCGCAGGCGGAGGTCGTGGTGCACGACCCGGTGACCGACCGCGTGCTGGCCATCTGGAACCCGATGTCCCGGCGCGGCCCCGGCGACCCGTCGCTGCTCGGCGAGCTGGACACGATGACGCCCGACGAATCCGGGGTCTACGGCCCGTACCAGAAGCTGCTGCCCGACGGGCGGCGGCTGTCCTCGGTCAGCGCGGTGGTCTCCGACGACGAGGGCAGTCCGATCTTCGTGCTCTGCGTCAACCTGGACCGCACCCCGTTCGAGCAGGCCGCCGAGCTGCTGTCCGCGTTCGCCGCGCCGGTGACCGAACGGCCGAAGGTGCTGTTCGAGCACGACTGGACCGAGCGGATCAACCAGGTGGTCGGCGGATACGTCCGCGAACACGGCCGCCAGGCCGGGCAGCTCACCAGGGAGGACCGGCTGAGCGTGCTGGCCGAGCTGGACCGGCTCGGCGTGTTCGACGTCCGCCGCGCGGCCCCGCTCGTCGCGCGGGCGCTGCGGATCTCCCGTTCCGGCTTGTACGCCCTGCTCGCCGAACTTCGTGACCAGAGGAGTGACCGATGACCGTGCTGCCGGGGTTCAAGGTGGAGGAGTACTTCGCCCGCTGGGAGTTCGTCGCCCGCCACCACCTGACCGCTTCCGACGCGCAGAGCATGGGATTGGCCGAACTGCTCGAACTGGCCGAGCCCGAGGACCGCCGCCGCTGGGACGAACTGGAGCTCGGCTACACCGAGACGACGGGTGATCCCGCGCTGCGCGAGGCGATCGCGGACACCTACGACGTGGCCGGCGCCGGTGACGTGATCTGCTTCGCCGGCGCGGAAGAGGGGTTGTACCTGGCCATGCGGGTGCTGCTCGGGCCTTCGGACCACGCGGTGGTGCTCACCCCGAACTACCAGTCGGCGGAGACCGTGCCGCTGTCGCTGTGCGAGGTCACCGGGGTGGCGCTGGACCCGGCCGCGGACTGGGCGTTGGACCTGGACGCGGTGCTCGCCGCGCTGCGCCCGAACACCCGGCTGGTGTCGATCAACTTTCCCAACAACCCCACCGGAAAGGTGATCGAGGAGGGCCAGCTCCGGCGGCTGGTGGAGATCTGCGACGAGCGCGGCATCCACCTGTTCAGCGACGAGGTGCACCGCGGCCTCGAACGCGATCCCGCGCGCACCCTGCCGCAGGCCGCGGACCTTTCCCGGCGGGCGCTTTCGCTGAACGTGATGTCCAAGTCGCTCGGCCTGCCCGGTCTGCGCGTGGGCTGGATCGCCTGCCGCGACCCGGAACTGGTGGCCAGGCTGGAACGGGCCAAGCACTACACCACCATCTGCAACTCGGCGCCGAGCGAGTTGCTGGCGTTGATCGCGCTCAAGGCACGCGCGTCGATCCTGCGTCGCAACCGCGGCATCATCGACGCCAACCTGCCGCTGTTCGGCGAGTTCTTCGCCGGTTTCCCGGAGCTGTTCGAGTGGTCCGTGCCCGACGGCAGCTGCGTGGCCTATCCGCGTTATCTCGGCGAAGACGGGGTGGAGGCGTTCTGCACGGCACTGGTCGAGCAGGCCGGAGTGCTGTTGCTGCCGGCCAGCAAGTTCTGCTCCGCGCTCACGACGACACCGGCGGACCGGTTCCGGATCGGCTTCGGCCGCCGCGACCCTTCGCCGGCGCTGGAGGCGTTCGCCGGCTGGTTGCGTCGTTCAGAACGCCGCTCAGATCTTTGAGCCGAGCCGCCGCACCAGCCGGTCCCGCTCGGCCCACACGTCGACCTGCAGCCGGCGCAGCCGCAACTCGGCCTGCCGCCGCACCTCCACCGCGAACAGCGGCTGGTACCACGGCAGCAGCACCCACAGCTCCACGCTCAGCTCCAGCCTGCCCAGCTCGTGCAGGCGCGACAGCACCGGTTCCGGCTCACTGGCCAGCACGACCCGGCGCGCCGCCTCGACCGCGCCGTGCTCGGCGAGCATGCCGCGGAACAGGGTGGCGTGCTGGCCCAGCCTGCCGAGCTCGAGGATGGCCCGGCGCATGTCGTCGCTGAACCGCTTGCCGAGCTCGACGAGCTCCTTCGGTTCGGCCATGCCTCCCCCTTCCTCGGTACCGGCCCCAGTTCACCGCAAGGGTCGGTTACAGGTCGATACCGGCGGGGGTGTCGTTACAACACGTTGACGGTAGGAGGCCGGCGCCGCCGGAAGGGTGCAGCGGATCCGGCCATCCGGCAGGCGAACGGAACGGGCGCCGCGGCCTAGCCTGGTCGCCATGAAAAGAATCCTGGTCGCGGTGCTCGGCGCGGCCGCCCTGCTCGGTGTCTCCGCCCCGGCTTCCGCGAGCACGCTGGAGGAGCGGAAGTTCACCGGATACGGCACCAGCAAGGTCGGTCTCGCCCTGTACTTCGCCCGCCTGGACGCCAGGGGACAGGCGGACCGGGCCGGGTTCCCCGACTGCGAGGAGTACTTCAAGTTCGAGGTCTCCCCCTACGACGCGACGGTCTTCTGGCGCTGCACCCGTTGACGGGCATGGCACCGTGGCGGGATGAGCGACGGGGTACGGCTCACCTTCGCCGGATCGGGTGACGCTTTCGGCAGTGGCGGGCGGTTCCAGGCCTGCCTGCACCTGGCCAGGGCGGCCGGCCCGCCGGTGCTGCTGGACTGCGGGGCCACCTCGCTGGTCGCGCTCAAGCGGCTCGGCCTGGAGCCGAACGAACTGGCCGCGGTGCTGGTGTCGCACCTGCACGGCGACCACTTCGGCGGGCTGCCGTTCCTGGTGCTGGACGGCCAGTTCCGCGGCCGCACCCGGCCGCTGCTGGTTGCCGGGCCGGTGGGCCTCGCCGAACGGCTGCACCAGGCGATGGAGGTCTACTACCCCGGTTCTTCTTCGGTGCGGCGGAAATTCGACGTGCGGGTGCTGGAGATTCCGGGCGGGACAACGGTGGACGTCGCCGGGATCGGCGTGTCCGCCTGGGAGCTGGCGCATCCCAGCGGTGCGCCGCCGCTCGGTTTCCGGCTCGAGGTGGACGGGATCGCGATCGGCTACACCGGGGACACCGCGTGGACCGAGGCGATCGTCGAGCTCGCCGCCGGGACCGGCCTGCTCGTCGCGGAGTCCTACTACGCGGACAAGGACATTCCGCATCACCTGAACCATCGGACGCTGGCCGAGCGGCGCGATCGGCTCGCCACCGCGCGGATCGTGCTCACCCACATGTCGCAGGACATGCTCGACGCCGGGTCGTCCCTGTTCGAGCTGGCCGAGGACGGCATGGTGCTGGAGCTCTAGGCCAGCATCGCGGGGTCGAGGCCGAGCAGTTCACGCAGCGCGGTCTCCCCGGCCGGGGTGACCCGGATCGCCCGGGTGGAGCCGGTCCGCCTGACCCAGCCGTTCTGCTGGAACCGGAGGCAGAGGTGCGCGCCGGCGACCCCGGCGAGGTGGGTCCGGCGCTCGGTCCAGTCCAGGCAGGCGCGGGCGACCGGGCGACGGCCGCCGCGGAGTGCGGCGGGGTCGGCGCCGAGCGGGCCGGTGAGCCAGGCCGCGCCGTCCTCGGTGAGCGCGAAACCGTCGGTCTGGTTGAGCAGGCCGGCGTCGGTCATCGCGTCCGTGATGGCGACGCCGAGCCGTCCGGCGAGATGGTCGTAACAGGTCCGGCCCCTGGCCAGCGCCGCGGCCGCGGTGGCCGAGCGCAGGTTCTTCGGTTCGCCCCGCACCGGGCCGAGATGCGCCACCAGGCCCTCCACCAGCTCGGCGACCTGCGGACTCGCCAGCTGCACATAGCGATGGCGGCCCTGGCGCCGTTCGGCTAGCAGGCCGCCGGCGAGCAACCGGTTGAGGTGCTCGGTGGCGGTGGACGGCGCGACCCGCGCGTGCGCGGCGAGCTCGCCCGCGGTCCACGCCCTGCCGTCGAGCAGGGCGAGGCAGAACTCGGCGCGGGTGTTGTCCGCGAGCAGTCCGGCCAGCTTCGCCAACTCGGCGGCACGCGTACTCATGCCCTCATTCTGCCCCTGGTCGTTTCGGTACGCGCCGAAACGATCGCGGCATACGGTGCCGGTATGCAGACGACAACGACGGTGATCGACGGCCGGACCGAGGTGCTGGCCGCGCTCACCGATCCGGACTACGCGGTGCCTGCACCACCGGATGCGGCCGAGGGCATCGGCTGGCTTCGCGCACAGGTCGCCAGGTTCAGCGCTGGTCCGGAGCACCATCGGAGGCGCGCGCTGGCCGTCGCCGCGTTGGACCGGGTGCCGCCCGCATCGCTGCGCGCCCGCGCCTTCCGGCTGACCCGCTCGCCCGACGCGGCCCGCGTGCTGCCGGTCCGGTTGCTCGCCGACGCACTCGGCCTACCGGGAGTCCGGCCGGAGGCGGTGGCCGTGGTGGCGGCCGCCTACCACCCGCACACCGACGGCGGACCGGCCGCGGACCTGGCGGTGGCCGAGTTGGTGCGGGCCTGCGGCGGCCTGGCGGACGAGGAAACCGCGGCCTTGATCGGGTTGCTGGTGCAGGCGTTCGCGGCGACCGAGGGCCTGGTGCGCAACGCGCTGAGCCGCGACCGCGAGGAGACCGCGGAACGGCTCGTCGCCGAGACCGTGCTGGCCGACCCGCCGGTTCGCCGGACAAGGCGGGTGCACGCGGGCGCGGTCGTCGAGCTGGACCTCGCCGGTGCCGGGCTCGGCTTCGGTGCGGGCGAGCACGCCTGCCCGGGCCGGGAGCACGCGCTGGCCATCGCGGCCGGGATCGTGGCGGCGCTGCGATGAGCACCTTCCACGAACTGCACGCCATCGGCACCACGTGACGCGCGGAGACCGACCAGAAGTCCAGTATGGACAGATCGGGTTGGGTGCATCGCGGCTTCGGATGAGCCGGGCAGGTTAGAGTTCGCGGGTATGGGTAAGGACAAGGTGTCTCGGGAATTGAACTACGGCGGCGGCCGTCAGGTGGTGCCGGAGCTGGTGGGGCTGAGTGCCGGGGCGGCGCTGTCCGCCGCGACCGCGGCCGAGGTGCCCGTCGTGGCCGCGGGGCCTGGGGACGATCCGCGCCCGTTGCGCGCCGGGCAGGGCGTGGTCGTGCGGCAGCAGCCGGCCGGGGGCGACTTTCTCGGCACCGCGAACTGGGTGATGGTGTGGACCGGCCAGGACGCCCCGGCCGGATAGCAGGACGTCGGGATGAGTGAGGAGCAGCCGGATGGCGAAGCAGCACCAGTACGAGCTTTCCGTGGAGTGGACCGGGAACCGGGGCACCGGCACCAGCGGCTACCGGGATTTCGACCGGGCGCACGAGATCAGGGCCGAGGGCAAACCGGCCATCGCCGCGTCGTCCGATCCCGCCCTGCGCGGTGACCGCACGCGCTGGAACCCGGAGGAACTGCTGGTCGCCGCGTTGTCCGAGTGTCACATGCTGTGGTACCTGCACCTCGCGGCCAGCGCCGGGATCGTGGTCACCGGCTATCTGGACGAGCCGGTCGGCACCATGGTGATGACCGGGCAGAGCGGCCAGTTCACCGAGGTCGTGCTGCGGCCGAAGATCACGCTGGCGGACCCGGCCGAGGCGGAGAAGGCGGACGCGCTGCACACCGACGCGCACGCGAACTGCTTCATCGCCCGCTCGGTGAACTTCCCGGTGTCCCACCAGGCGAGCTACCGGTAAAGCTGCCGCCCATCAGGCCGTGAGCAGCGTGGGGTTGCCCAAACTATGGTATATGGCATACTCCTGAGCCATGACCGAGACTGTGACCACCGAACTGCGCGGGCACGTGCTGCTGATCGGGCTGAACCGGCCGGCCAAGCTCAACGCCTTCGACGTCGCCATGCTCGAAGAGCTCAGTGCCGCCTACGGCAGGCTGGAGTCGGACGAAGACGCCTGGGTCGGCGTGCTCTTCGCGCACGGCGACCACTTCACCGCCGGGCTGGACCTGGCCAACGTGGCGGCCAAGCTGGCGGGTGAAGGCACCCTGTACCGCGAGGACCAGGTCGACCCGTGGGGCGTGCAGGCCCGGCATCGCACCAAGCCGCTGGTCGCGGCCGCCCATGGCCGGTGCCTGACCCTTGGCATCGAGCTGCTGCTGGCCGCCGACATCCGGATCGCGGCCGAGGACACCCGGTTCGCCCAGCTCGAGGTGCAACGCGGGATCTATCCGTTCGGCGGGGCCACCATCCGGTTCCCCAGGACGGCGGGCTGGGGGGACGCGATGCGCTGGATGCTCACCGGCGACGAGTTCGACGCGGCCGAGGCGCACCGGATGGGCCTGGTGCAGGAGGTCGTGCCGCCGGGATGGCAGGTGGACCGGGCGGTGGAGCTGGCGACCCGGATCGCCGAACGGTCCGCGCCGATCGGGGTGCGGGCCACCCTGGCCTCCGCCCGGCGCGCGGTGCTCGAAGGTGAGCGGGCCGCGGCCGGTGAGCTGGTCGGCGACGTGGTCTCGCTGTTCTCCACCGAGGACGCCCAGGAAGGGGTCAAGTCCTTTGTGGAACGTCGCTCAGCGCGGTTTGTCAATAAGTAGTCCTGCGGCAACTCGGCGGCAGTTTCCTCGGAAATATCCGCGCATTTAACCGATAATCTGAGGAATGTTTGTTTTCGAGCCGGCGCGAAGTTCGGTTGGTCATTTCCGACCGCCCGCCGATGCCGGTTTGCTACCGGCCGGAAGGGTCGCCGGTGCGCCTGCCGAGCCTGGTCAGCCAGCCCGCCCGCGCCGGATGCTGGACCTGGGCAGCGGGTTCCCGCAGTGCCGCTCCCGGCGGTGCCGATGAGCCGCGCAGTGCCCGTTCGCGCAGCTCATAGAGCTCGTAGAGATCCCCGTCGCAGCGGCGTGACAGCAACTCCAGCAACTGGCGCCGTGGCACGGCCTGGCCGGCGAAGAAGCGGTGCAGCGCGGTGAGGCTGTGGTGCACGTCCTCGTCCGCGGCCAGTTGCCGCAGGCTCAACCCCCGCCGGTCCAGCAATGCGCGCAACCGTGCGGCCAGTTCTCGATTCGCATGGGGCAGGTCGTCCGCGAGCGGCTTCCAATGCGCCCTGCTCATGCTCCCCCTCCGAAGCCGATGTGCGGAAACACGGTTCACGGCGATCTCTCCTCCCGGGAGGGTGCCGGAACCGGCCAATACACACGGACAGTACTACCGCGGGTCGGATCTGTCCCAACCCTTGAAAGAAATGCGTCGATTAGCTGTACGGAAACGGCTGTGTGCCACATTTAGGTTCAGCCATCAGGGCGGCGTACCGGAGTAGTACGCCGATATGTTCGTGCCGTACCGAAAGAAAAGGCCGTGGCCGCCGCTAATCGCGATCATCGGCGTGCGCCTGCCGAACTCGCGGGCCGGGCGTTCCGTCTTCTGTTCCACCGCAACCGGTTGCCGCAGCCAGCTTACCTGGAACGTTTCGAAACGTTCGGAAACGTTCCCGGCCGCTCGACGGCTCTTGCCGCGCCGGTAGCCGTGGCCGGAGTGTGCGGAGGCCGGTTTTTCCGGCAAGCGATTTGAGAGGAGGGAAAGCAAATGACGAAGCGTACCTATGAGACTCCGGTCCTGGTGAGCGCTGGTTCCTTCGCGCGTCGGACCGGTTCCGGCAGCCCGAAGGCGGCCCGTGACCCGTTCGGCCGCAGGTGGCTGCCGTGACGGCTGTGCACGTCTGAGGCGGGGTGCGGCCGGCCAGGATCCGCCGGCCCGCCCCGTTTTCCGCTGGAGATCCACCGCAGACAGAGCCGACAGGGGAGGTCGAGGTGACCGGGAAGCCGAGCACTCGGGAAGAAGCGTGGTTCGTGGCTCTGCCGGACCACCCCGGCGCCGCGGCCGCGAGCGAAACCTTGGCCTCGCTCGCGACTTGCACCGTGGCCCATCCCTCCGGCAGGCCGTGGCTGGCCGGGAACTGGGCGGACGACGAGCTGACGGTGGCCGGGGCCGGCCGGACCAAGCTGGCCGTTTTCGGTTGCTGCCCGGCGACCGAGGTCGAGCTGACCGCGATGGCGGCGAAGGCGCGCACCGTGGCGGACCTCGACCGGCCCGCCGGCACCATGGCGGGCAGCTTCCATCTTCTCTCCACTGTGGACGGTGAGCTGCGGGTGCAGGGCAGCGCCTCCGGCCTACGGCGGGTCTGCACCACCCGGCTGAACGGGGTGGCGGTGGCCGCCGACCGGGCCGACCTGCTGGCCACCCTGACCGGCGCCGGGCTGGACGAGCGGCTGCTCGGGATCCGGCTGCTGACCTGCCCGCCGTACCCGCTGGACGATCTTTCGCCTTGGCAGAGCGTGGAAATCGTGCCCGACGGCAGTTATTTCGCGATCGGCAGGGACGGCCGCGCCCGCACCGTCCGCTGGTGGCACCCGCCCGAGCCGGTCGAGTCGCTGGCCGACGGCGCGACCGCCCTGCGCGACGCGCTCACCGCCGCGGTGCACGCCCGCACCCGGCACGGCGGCACCGTCACCTGCGACCTGTCCGGCGGCCTTGACTCCACGCCGCTGTGCTTCCTCGCCGCGGACAGCGGCGCCGAGCTGGTCGCCTGCACGACCGTGTTCCGCGACCAGATCGGCGACGACCTCGCCTGGGCGGACCTCGCCGCGAAGCACCTGCCAGGGGTGGAGCGCGAGCTGATCGCCGTCGAGGACCTGCCCCGGCCGGTGGAGGGCCTCGCGGACATCGGAGTGCCGCTGGAGCAGCCGTTCCTGAACGCGTTCCAGACCGGGCTGGTCACCGCGATGGCCGAGCGGCTGGCCGCGCGCGGTTCGCGGGTGCACCTGACCGGGCACGGCGGGGACGAGGTGGTGCAGGGCTGGCCCGGGTTCCTGCACACGCTGGCGCGCGGCAAGCCCCTGCTGGCGGGCCAATACCTGCGCGCGTACCGGGCACTGTTCCACTGGCCGCGATCGGTGGTGCTGCGCGAGCTGGCGGACCGGCGGTGCTACCGGCAATGGCTGGCGGACAGCGCGCGCGAGCTGCACGGCGCGCCGATCTCCGCGGCCTTCCCGCCGCTCGGCTGGGAGATCCCGGGCAGGCTGCCGGACTGGGCGAGCCAGGACGCGGTGCGGACCGTCGGCGGGCTGATCTCCGGCGCCGCCGAAACCGCCGAGCCGCTGGCCCCTACCAGGGGGCAGCACGGCACGCTGGTGTCGATCCGCAACTCCGCCCGCGCGCACCGGATGCTGCGCCGGGTGCTGGCCGGGTCCGGTGTCCGGTACGAAGCGCCCTACCTGGACGACCGGGTGCTGGAGGCCTGCCTTTCGGTGCGCGAGCACGAACGCACCACGCCGTGGCGGTTCAAGCCGCTGACCGTGGCGGCCATGCGCGGGGTGCTGCCCGACGAGCTGCTCCGGCGCAACACCAAGGGCACCCCGACCGTCGACGAGTACCAGGGCTACCGCCGCAACCGCGCGGACGTGCTCGCGCTGTGGGAGGACTCGCGGCTGGTCCGGCTCGGGCTGGTGGACGCCGGGCGGATCCGCGCCGCGTGCACTGCGCCCGACCCGTACGACGTGCGGCAGACCGCGGTGCTGGACACCGCGGCCGTCGAACTTTGGCTCCGCGCCGTGCAGAAACGGCCGGAGAAGGCGACTACCTGAGGGAGGGCGGGTCATGCGGCTACACGAGCACGTGTCCATCGCGGAGACCGAGGACAACGTGGTGCTGCTGGACGAACGGGCCGGGCAGTACTGGCAGCTCAACCCCACCGGTGCGCTGGCGCTGCGCACCGTGCTCGACGGCGGCACGACCGAGCAGGCCGTGCTGGCGCTGACCGAGCAGTACGAGATCGACGCGGACCGGGCCGCCGAGGACGTCACGGCCCTGCTGACCAGCCTGCGCGACGCGGGGCTGGTGATCGCGTGACCACCCCGCTGGTGATCCACCGCGATCGCGCCGGCATCCCGCTGTCGCGCCGGGCTGCGGCGCACTGCGCGGCCGGTGCCGGGCGCCTGCTGGCCAAGCTGCCGCCTCGGCACCTGCGCACCGTGCTGTCGAAACTCCGTGCCGGTGCCGCCCCGGCGAACCAGGAGCAGGCCGGTTCCGCGCTGGCCGCGGTGGTCGCGGTGAGCGTGGTCTGCGCCGGGCAGGGCTGCCTGCCGAGGTCGATCGCCACCGCGTTGCTGTGCCGCGCGCGCGGGGTGTGGCCGACCTGGTGCGTCGGCGTCCGGGTGGAGCCGTTCTACGCGCACGCCTGGGTGGAGGCCGAGGGCACGATGGTCGGCGAGCGGTTCCCGAAGGAGTACTTCCGGGTGCTGATGAGCGTGCCGCCGCGGCGGGCCGGATGAGCGTGACCGAGCAGGTCGGGCCGGCGCCGCCGGACACCGCGCCGCGCCGGGTGGGGCTGCGGGACCTGGCGCGCACCGCCACCGGGCACGGCCGTGCGGTGTCCGCCGCGATGGTGCTCACCCTGGCCGGTTCCGGGCTGCGGCTGCTGCAGCCGGTGCTGGCGATGCGCACGATCGAGGCCACCGGCGCGCAGCAGGACGTGCGGCTGCTGCTCGCCGGGCTGATCGCGTTGTTCATCAGCCAGGCCGCCGTCGACTGCGTCGCGCACTACCTGCTCGAACGCACCAGCGAGGGCATCGTGCTGGGGCTGCGGCTCGGCCTGATCGCCAGGTTGCTCGGCCTGCGGATGCGGGTCTACGACCGGCACCGGCTCGGTGACCTGATCTCCAGGGCCAGCACCGACACCACCCTGCTGCGGGACGTGGTCGCGTTCGGCTTCGTCGACGTGGCCACCGGCAGCGTGGCGATCGTGGGCGCGGTGGCGATGATGATCTGGCTGGACTGGGCGCTTTTCGCGATCGTGGTGCTGACCGTGGCGGTGGCCGCCGCGGTGGTCGCCACCGTGCTGAGCAGGATCAGGGTGGCCACCGAACGCGCGCAGGCCAGCGTCGGCGTGATGACCGCGGACCTGGAACGGGCGATGGCGGGCACCAGGACGGTACGGGCCAGCCGGGCGGAGGAACGCGAGACCGCCCGTATTTCCGGGCACGCGCGCGACGCCTACGAGTCCGGTGTGCGGGTGGCGAAGCTGAGCGCGGTGACAAGCCCGGCCATCGAGCTCGCGGTCAACGGCTCGCTGATCCTGGTGCTGGTGGTGGGCGGCATCCGGGCCGCCGACGGCGCGCTCTCGCTCGGCGAGCTGGTCGGTTTCCTGCTCTACCTGACCTATCTGGTGGTGCCGCTGGCCGGCCTGTTCACCTCGGCCAGCGCGGTGCAGAAGGGCCTCGGCGCGCTGCAGCGGATCAGCGACGCGATGGCGCTGCCGACCGAACCGGTGGACCGGGAGGTGCGCGCCAGTGCCCGCCCGCGGTCGCTGGCGCCCGCGTTGGAGTTCACCAGGGTGAGCTTCTCCTACGACGAACGGCCGGTGCTGCGGGACGTCTCCTTCTGGGTGCCGCCGAAGACGAGCGTGGCGCTGGTGGGGCAGTCCGGGGCCGGCAAGTCGACGATCTTCGCGCTGATCGAGCGGTTCTACGAGCCGGACCGCGGCCGGATCGCCATCGACGGTGCGGACATCCACACCGAGCTCGGCCTGCGGGACTGCCGCGCCAGGATCGGGCTGGTCGAGCAGCACGCGCCGCTGCTGCACGGCAGCCTGCGCGAGAACCTGGTCTACGCCGCGCCTTCGGCTTCCGAGGACGAGCTGCGCCGGGTGGTGCGGCTGGTGAACCTGGACGGGCTGGTCGCCAAGCTGCCGGACGGGCTGGACACCGCGGTGGGCGAGCGCGGCACCCTGCTCTCCGGCGGGGAGCGGCAGCGGGTCGCGATCGCGCGGGCGCTGCTGCCGAGGCCGAGCCTGCTGCTGCTGGACGAGCCGACGTCGCAGCTGGACGCGGTCAACGAGGCCGCGCTGAGCAGGGCGATCGACCAGGTGTCGCTGGAGTGCTCGCTGCTGATCATCGCGCACCGGATCTCCACGGCCAGGCTGGCCGATCGGATTCTGGTGCTGGAACAGGGCAGCCTGGTCGCCGCGGGCACGCACGAGGAGCTGGTGGCGACCAGCCCGGTGTACCGGGATCTCGCGGCCGGTGAACTGCTGGGAGGCGGAGATGGCTGAGTCCTGGTTCGTGGTGCTGCCGGACCGCGCGGCCGCCGGGGCCGTCGCCGACGCGCTGGACGTGACGCGGATGGTGCCGCACGCGTCCGGGCGGCCGTGGCTGCTCGGCCGGTGGGCGGCGGACGAGATCCGGCTCGTCGAGCGCGGACCGGACCGGCTGGCGCTGCTGGGCCCCTGCGCGGCGCAAGTACCCGAGCCGGACCGGCCGGGGGAGCTGGACCGGGTGGCCGCCGCGCTGCCGGGCAGCCTGCACCTGGCCGCGAGCACGGCGGGCACGGTCCGCGTGCAGGGCACCGTTTCCGGGCTGCGGCGGGTGTTCCGCGCGCGGGTGGGCGGGGTGCCGGTGGCCGCGGACAGGGCCGATGTGCTCGCCGCGCTGACCAGGTCCACTGTGGACGAAGAGGTGCTCGCGCTGTACCTGCTGGGCATGGTGCCGCATCCGCTGCTCGGCACGCCGCCGTGGCGGCGGGTGCACGCCGTGCCGCCGGACTGCTGGTACCGGCTGGACGCCGACGGCGGCGATCGGGTGCTGCGCTGGTGGCATCCGCCCGAACCGGTGCTCTCGCTGGCCGAGGGCGCCGGGCGGCTGCGGGCCGCGCTGAGCACCGCGGTCGGCCTGCGCACCGCGGCGGGCGGCACGGTGACCGCCGACCTGTCCGGCGGCCTGGACTCCACCCCGCTGTGTTTCCTGGCCGCCCGCGGCCCGGCCAGGGTCGTGTACTTCACCACCGGCGGCCGGAATCCCGGCGACGACGACCTGTACTGGGCCGAGCGTGCCGTGCGCGAACTCGGCGACGCCGAGCACGACGTGCTGCCGCCCGAGCTGCTTTCCCCGCCGTACCAAGACATTCTGCGCGCCGACGTGCCGATGGACGAACCGCTCGCCGCGGCCGCCGAACTGGCGCGGGCGGTCCAGCTCGGCACCAGGCTGGCCAGCCACCGGCCGCGGCTGCACCTGACCGGCCGGGGTGGGGACGAGGTGCTGGTGGTCTGGGAGCAGTACCTGAACGACCTGGTCCGCCGCCGTCCGCTGCGCGCGCTCGGCCACGCGCGGGGCTACCGCTCGGTGTTCGGCTGGCCGGTCGGCGCGACCCTGCGCGCGCTCGCCGACCGCCGCGGCTACCGCGACTGGATCGCTACGGAGGCCACCAGGCTGACCGCCGCCCAGCCGCCGCGCAACCGTCCGTCGGACGGCTGGGCACCACCGCTGCGGCTGCCGGCCTGGACGACCGGCGAGACCGTGGAAGCCGTGCGGAATCTGTTGCTGGACAACGCGAACGAGCCGCTGGACGGCCGACGCGGGCGGCACGTGACGTTGCAGGCGCTGCGGCACGCGGCCTACGAGTTCCGGCTCGGGGAGCAGGTGCTGGCCAGGTCCGGGGTTCGCGTGGCGTCGCCGTACCTGGACGACCGGGTGGTGGAGGCGTGCCTGGCCGTGCGAAGCGACGAGCTCAGCACCCCGTGGCGGCACAAACCGCTGATCGCCGAGGCGATGCGCGGGATCGTGCCGGACGCGGTGTTCGGCCGCACCACCAAGGCGGAGACTTCAGCGGACCTGTACGTCGGGCTTCGGCGGCACCGCGGCGAACTCCTGGAGCTGTTCTCGGATTCGTGGCTGGCCGGTGCCGGACTCGTCGACCCGGCCGCGTTGCGCGCGTTCTTCCAGCTGCCACTGGGATCCGTGCACGACATGGCCGGCGCCTGGCAGACCATCGCGGCCGAGCTGTGGCTGCGCCGGGTGGCGGGTGGAACCGAAGGAAAGGGCATTCTCGTTCCGAAAGCCAGGATTCTGTCGGGCCCCTCCGGATAGTGGACGCAAAGTCCCCGAACCGGAGGAGTAACCATGTGCTGGGCCTGCGACCACCCAGGCGGCAACGCCCGCGAATACCTGGAGCAGCTGCACGACGGCATCGCGCGCAGCGGCTGGATGGTGCTCAACGTCGAGGCCAGCGGGAAACATCCGCCCTGGGCCTACACCGTCGGGCTCACCGCACTCGCGCGGCCCGAGCTGGTGGTCACCGGTATGCCGATCGGCGGCGCCTGCGAACTGCTGAACGTCGTCGCCGGGCACCTCCTGCACGCCGAGCCGCCCGTGCCGGGCGCGCAGCTCCCGTTCGAAGACCTGCCCTTCGTGGAGGTCGTCGAACTGGCGGAGCCGTCCGCGCATCTGCTGATGGCGGTCCGGCTCTACGGCCCCGAGGTGCGCGGGCTGCAGCTGGTGCACGCGGACGACCGGGGAATCCTGCCGTGGAGCAAGGACTACCGCGACGGGCTCGGCGGCCAGCCGGTGCTCGGCCCGCGCGGTCCCGTCCCGTTCACCGGACCGGACTGATCGCGCGCCGGCCGCCGGGATGGCGGGGCCGCACCGATCGGACGACCATGGGAGTCATGCCCAAGGCCGACCGTTCACCGCAGGACGCGACCGCGTCCCGCGCCCAGCACGACGAGCGGGTGGCGGTGCTGCGGCGGCGGTTCGCCGCCCTGCCGGCGGACGCGCCGGTTCGGCTGGCGAAACGCACGTCGAACCTGTTCCGTTCGCGGACCGGGACGAAAGCGCCGGGGCTGGACGTCTCGGGCTTCCGGCACGTGCTGGAGGTGGATCCGGAGACCCGCACCGCCGAGGTGGAAGGCATGGTCACCTATGAGCGGCTGGTGGACGCGACCTTGCCGTACGGGCTGATGCCCTTGGTCGTGCCGCAGCTGAAGACCATCACGCTCGGCGGTGCGGTCACCGGGCTCGGCATCGAGTCCTCCTCCTTCCGCAACGGCATGCCGCACGAGTCGGTGCTCGAGCTGGAACTGCTCACCGGGGACGGCCAGGTGCTAGTCGCGAGCCCGGACAACGAGCACCGCGACCTGTTCCGCGCGTTTCCCAACTCCTACGGCACTCTCGGTTACGCGCTGCGGCTGCGCATCCAGCTCGAACCGGTGCGGCCGTATGTGCGGCTGCACCACGTCCGCCATCACGACGCACGGGAGTACTTCGAGGATCTCGGCGAGACCTGCCGCACCCGGTCGCACCGCGCGCTGGCCGGGGCGCGGGCGGACTTCGTGGACGGCACCCTGTTCGGTCCGGGGGAGCTGTACCTGACCCTGGGCACCTTCGTCGACGAGGCGCCGCGGACCAGCGACTACACCTGGCTCGACATCTACTACCGGTCCATCACCCGGCGCCGGACCGATCACCTCACCGTGCGCGACTACCTGTGGCGCTGGGACACCGACTGGTTCTGGTGCTCCCGCGCGCTCGGGGTGCAGCACCGGTTCGCGCGGTTCCTGCTCGGCCGCCGGTTCCTCCGGTCCGAGGTCTACTGGAAGATCGTCGCACTGGAGCGGAAGTACCGGGTGGCCGCGAGGATCGGGCGGTTGCGCGGCCTGCCCCCCGAGGAGACCGTGGTGCAGGACGTCGAGGTGCCGCTGGACAGGGCGGTGGACTTCCTCGAGTTCTTCCACCGGGAGATCCCGATCAGCCCGGTCTGGGTGTGCCCGGTCGCCCAGCGCGACGGCGGTGGTGGCTGGCCGCTCTACGAGCTGGAGCCGGATGTCCTCTACGTCAACTTCGGGTTCTGGTCCGCGGTGCCGCTGGCCGACGGCGAACCGCAGGGCACCCACAATCGGATGATCGAGACCACCGTTTCGGACCTCGGTGGCCGCAAGTCGCTGTATTCCGAAAGCTTCTACGACGAAGATGTGTTCTGGCAGCTGTACAACGGAAGTGCCTACCGCGCGGTGAAGGACCGCTACGACCCGGAACACCGGCTGCTCGACCTCTACGACAAATGTGTCCGCGGACGATGACGCGGCGGGCGTGCACAGGGAGAAGCCGATGAGCGGCGCACCACTCGGGGTGGCGCAGGTCTTCGAACGGATCCTGGGGTCACGGAGCGAGCTGGCGATCAACGCCTACGACGGCAGCACCAGCGGCCCGGCGGACGCGTCCATCGGGATCGAGGTGCGATCACCGCTGGCCGTGAGCTACCTGCTCTCCTCTCCTGGCGACCTCGGCCTTGCCCGCGGCTACGTGAGCGGACAGCTGGAGATCATCGGCGATCTGCACACCGTGCTGCATGCGCTGGCCACCCAGGTCGACGAGCTGAGCACCCGCGACCGCCTCTGGTTGCTGCGCGAGCTCGGGCCGAGGTACCTGCGCCGGGTGCCGCTGCCGCCGGAGGAACTGCCCGGCCGGCTCCGGCGCGGGCTGCACGGCCTGCGGCACTCGAAGGCGAGGGACTCCCGCGCCATCGCGCGGCACTACGACGTGTCCAACCGGTTCTACGAGCTGGTGCTCGGCCCGTCGATGGCCTACACCTGCGCGGTCTTCCCCGCCGAGGACGCCACCCTGGAGCAGGCGCAGGCGCACAAGTTCGACCTGGTCTGCCGCAAGCTCGCGCTGAAACCGGGCATGCGGCTGCTCGACGTCGGTTGCGGCTGGGGCGGCATGGTGAAGCACGCCGCCGAGCACTTCGGGGTGCACGCGCTCGGTGTCACGCTGTCCGCGGAGCAGGCCCGGTGGGCGCAGCGGGACCTGGTCGCGAACGGGCTGGGCGAGCGGGCCGAGGTGCGCCATCTGGACTATCGCGATGTGCCGGAGACCGGGTTCGACGCGATCTCCTCGATCGGGCTCACCGAGCACATCGGCGCGCGCCGGCTGCCCTCCTATTTCGCCTTCCTCAGCTCGAAACTCGCCATCCACGGCAGGCTGCTCAACCACTGCGTCACCAACCCGACCACCCGCGTGCCGCACCGTTCGCGCGGTTTCATCGACCGCTACGTGTTCCCCGACGGCGAGCTCGAAGCGGTCGGCGAGATCGTTTCGGCCATGCAGGACAACGGGTTCGAGGTCCGGCACGTGGAGAACTTGCGGGAGCACTACGCCGCGACGCTGGCCGCGTGGTGCGCGAACCTGGAGGCCGGCTGGCCCGAGGCCGTCGCCGAGGCGGGTGCCGGCCGCGGCCGGGTTTGGGCGTTGTACATGGCCGCCTGCCGGCTCGCTTTCGAACGGCACGAGCTCGAACTGAACCAGGTGCTGGGCGTGCGGGCCGATGTGGACGGTGCGGCCGCGATGCCGCTGCGGCCGGACTGGGGTGTCTGAACCTCAGGCGCCGTCGAGGTCCGCTCGGCGCAACCGGAACACCTGCAGGTCGAGCCCGAAGTACTTGCTGGTCTCGCCGACCCAGTGCATTCCGTTGCGTCGCACGGTGGCCGCGGCCCTGGTGTTGCCCGGCCGGACCACCGCGAACAGTTCGTCGGCGTCGTGGCGGAAGGCCCATTCCGCGAGCGCGCGGGTGGCCTCGCTGGCGTAACCCTGCCCCCAGCTGTCCGGCCTGAGCTGCCAGCCGATCTCCAGGTCCTCGTTGCCGGGCGGCAGCGGCAGCAGGATCACCCCGCCGATGACCTGGTCGTCCTCGCGGCGCTGCACGGCCCAGCGGCCGGCGGGCGCCGCCATCCGGGCGTCCTCCGCGATCCACTGCTGCAACAGCAGTCGCATGGCGGCGAGATCGGCCACCCGGTCCAGCGCCGGGCTGAGCCAGCGCGCCACGTCGGCGTGCCCGTAGACGGTGAGCGCCGCGGGTGCGTCGTCGACGTGCCAGTCCCGGAGGATCAGTCGTTCGGTGACCAGAGGTTCCGTCATCGGCACTCCTTGGCTTGACGGAAAGCGGCTTCGGCGCAGGTTGAGTATGTTTCACGGTACGCGCCCGGCAGGCGGAGAGGACAGTCACCATGACCGAGCCAGGTCGTTCCATTGTGGAGCACGCCGGGAGGTGCTCGCGATGAGCAACCTCGATCCCAGCCCGGCCGTGACGCCCTGCCGGTCGGCGGCCGAGGGCGGCCAGGTCGCGGAGTTCTTCGACGCGAGGGCGGTGCCGCTGGGCGGTATCCGGGGAATCGAGGTCGAGCGGGTCCTGCCCCAGCGGAGGTTGCCGACCGTTGGCGCGTGGTGCTTTCTCGACCGCTTCGGCCCGCAGCGCGCCGACATGCGGGTTCTGCCGCATCCGCACACCGGCCTGCAGACGGTGACCTGGCCGCTGGCAGGGGAGATCCGGCACCGGGACAGCCTCGGCAGCGATGTGCTGCTGCGCCCCGGCCAGCTGAACCTGATGACCGGCGGGCGCGGGATCGCGCATTCCGAGTTCTCCGCCGGCGACCGGCCGCTGCTGCACGCCCTGCAGCTGTGGGTGGCGCTGCCGGCCGGGCAGGCCGGTATCGAACCGGGTTTCGAGCAGCACACCGAACTGCCCGCGTTCCAGGCCGACGGGCTGCGCGCGACGGTGTTCATGGGCGCGCTCGGGCCGGTGGTCTCACCGGCGACCACGCACACCCCGCTGGTGGGCGCCGAGGTCGAGGTCACCGCCGGTGCGGCGGCGCATCTCCCGCTGCGCCCGGACTTCGAGCACGCCGTGCTGGTCGTCGAGGGCGAGTTGGAGGTCAGCGGCAGCACCGTCACCCCGGGGCCGCTGCTCTACCTCGGCACCGGACGCGAAACGCTTTCCCTGCGCACGGCGCACGGCGCGCGTGCCGTCCTGCTCGGCGGCCTGCCGTTCCCGGACGATCTGGTGATGTGGTGGAACTTCGTCGGCCGCAGTCATGAGGAGATCGCCGCCGCCCGCGAGGACTGGGAGAGCGACGATCCCGTCCGGTTCGGACTGGTCCCCGGACACGACGGTGCCCGCATCCCGGCGCCGGAACTGCCCGGGGTGCGCCTCACTCCCCGCCGCCGCTGAGCGCCGCCGGCTCGTCGGCGGGAAGTTCGCAGAGCTTCGCGGCCACGGTCCAGAGTTCCTCCTCGCGCGTCTCGTCGTAGGACTCGGCCGAGGACACGACGAGCCTGCCGCGATCGAGGTAGCCGCCGGACTCGCCGGGCCGCGGTCCCGCCGCGGTGCGTGCGAGCAGTCGCCCCGCCGCGTCCGGTCCCGTCGCGAACGGGGTGGCCCGCACCAGGTGCAGGGCGGTGCGGGCGACGAAACGGGACACCGGATCGGCGTCGCGGACGAGCCCGGTGCCCGGCACCAGGCCAGGGTTGTAGCTGTACACGTCGGTGCCGGGCGGCAGCCGCCGCGCCAGTGCGTGCACCAGGTAGATCACCGCCAGCTTGCTGGTCGCGTAGGCCCGGCGGCCCTCTCGGGTGGAGTCCGCCGCCCGGCCGGTGCCAGGTGCGGCGAGCCGCTCGACGTCGGTCCAGCGGGGAGCGGGGATCAGCCCGAGGTTGTGCTTGAAGTCGCCGAAGTGCACGTCGCTGCCGACGATGATGATCCGCGACCGGCTCTCGAAGCGGCCGAGAAGTAGCCGCAGCAGCAGGTAGTTCGCGAGCACGTTGACCCCGAAGGTCGTTTCGAAGCCGTCCGCGGTGGTGCGGGTGGCCGAGGTCATCTGCAGGCCGGCGTTGCCGAGGAAGCCGCCGAGCGGGGGCAGTTCCGCCGCGTCGAGCCGGCGGCCGAGCTCGGCCGCGGCCGAGCGCACGTCACCGAGCGAGGCGAGATCGCAGGCGATCGTGGAGACGTTCGGATTGCCGCTTTCCGAGGTGAGTTCTGCCGCGAGTCGAGGCCCGTCCCCGCCGCGTGCGGTCAGCAGCAGGTGCTGCTCCGGGTGGTCGCGAAGTAGTTGTACGGCCGCTTTCCGGCCAAGGCCGCGACTGGCACCGGTCATCAGCAGAGTGCGGGCGGGTGCGTTCATGTCGACTCCAGGTACTTGGTCCCAACTGGTACTCAGTACCGTATAGGATCTCGTTCCAGTCGTCTACACTGAGCCGCGTGACCGAACGTCCTCCTCTTCGTGAGCGCAAGCAGCAACGAGCCAGGGAAGCGATCGTCGAAGCGGCGTTCGAGCTCTTCGCCGAGCGTGGTTTCGCCGAGGTCACCGTTGCCGACATCGCCGATCGCGCGGACGTCGGCCGGACCACCTTCTTCCGGTATTTCGGCGACAAGCAGGAGGTCGTCTTCGCCGACGAGCAGCAGATGCTCGACCAGCTGGTGGAAAGCCACCGCGCGCTGCCGGGGCGGGACGCCCCGGACCTCGCCGAAGCGCTCGCGCAGATCCGGCTGGCGGTCGCCGCGATGTGCACCGAGGCCACCAGGGACGCCCGGCGTTATCTGCTGCACGAGCGGCTGCTCGAAGAGAACCCGGAGCTGCACGACCGCGGCGGCCGGAAACTGCGGCGGTTCACCGAGGCGATCGGGGAGATCCTCCGCGCGCGCGGTGCCTCCGAGCAGACCGCCGCGCTCGCCCCCGAACTCGGCCTGGCCTGCTATCAGGCGGGTCACCGGCTCGCCGGCAGCGACCCGGAAGCGCTCGCCGTCGCCGTGGACGCGGCCTTCGAACTGCTCGAAAGCCGGTGACCTGATCTTCAGGACGCGTGTCCTGAAGATCAGGCCGGACGTCCTAAACCGGCTTCCGGAGCAGCTCGATCACGCTGGTGAAGCTGTCCCCGCCATGGCCCGCGGCGACTCCTCTGTCGATGAGCGTCTTGAGCGGACGCAGCCACCCGGTGTCGACACCGGCTTCTTCGCTCACCTCGATCTCGTGCACGATCGCCTCCTGGTACAGGCCGAGCGCGGAGACGTCCGTCGCGTACTCGCCCGCGTCCACCTCGCGCGCCATGTCGGGCAGCAGGTCGATGACCATCTGCAGCCACTTGGTGGTGAACGGGATCAGCGTCTTCGCCTCGGCCTTCGCCGTGCCGAGCAACGCGGCGCCGTGCAGGAAGCCCACCAGCGCCGGCATCAGCATGCCGCCGACGGCCATTTCGTACAGCTTCGCCAGGCTCGGGTCACCGCCGAGGTGGTGGGCGTCGCCGCCGAGTTCGGTCAGTATCGGCCGGTACGCGCCGAACGCGGCCTCGGAGCCGCTGTAGAGCAACAGGGTCTCGGGATCGCCGATGGCCTGCGGCACGTTCATGATCGCCCCGTCCAGGTAGTCCGCCCCGTGCTCGGCGGCCCAGGTGGCGGTCGCGGCGGCGTCCCGCGGCGTGCCGGTGTTGAGCGCCACCAGCGTTTTGCCTTGGACGCCGTGCCCGGCTTGGTCGAGGATCTCCCGCGCCCCGGCGTAGGTGGTCACGCAGATGACCACCAGCGGGCTCGCCGACACCGCGTCGGCGACCGTCGCCGCGCGGGTTGCGCCTTGGGACACCAGGCCGTCGGCCTTGCCGGCCGTCCGGTTCCAGACGGTGGTCGGGTGGCCGTTGCGCAGGAACGCGTTCGCCAGCGCGGCACCCATCATCCCGAGGCCGAGCACCGTGACCGGGGTGTGGCCGCCCTGGTTGTGCCTTGTCATGAAGTCTCTCCTTCGTGTTCCGGTGCTGAGCCGCTCCCCAGCAACCGCCACTGTGCCGAGGGCGAGTTCCGGTCCGGTGTGGATCGAGTGCCGGTCCGCTGCGGGTCGGTAACGTGGCGTTCGTGCGTTTCGGGGTGTTCGGGCCGGTGGCCGTCTGGACGGCGGACGGCACTCCGGTACGGGTTCCGGAGCTGAAGGTCCGCGCCCTGCTGGCCTGCCTGCTGGTGCGCGGCGGACGGCCGGTGTCGGCGGACCGCCTGATCGAGGACCTCTGGGGCGAGCGGCCACCCGCCGATCCGGCCGCGGCCTTGCGCGGCAAGGTTTCCCAGCTGCGGCGGGCGTTGGAGGACGCGGAGCCGGGCGGCCGGGAACTGGTGGTGCACCAGCCGCCGGGTTATCTGCTGCGCGTGCAGCCCGGCGCGGTGGACGTGGATCGGTTCGAGGACCTGGTCGCCCGTGCGCGCGAGAGCGCGGACCCAGGAGAGCAGGCGGAACTGCTGGCGGAGGCGCTGGCGTTGTGGCGCGGCCCGGCGCTGGCCGACTTCGAGGACGAGGAGTTCGCCCGCGCCACCGCGGCCAGGCTGGAGGAGCAGCGGCTGGCCGCGGTGGAGGACGAGGCCGAAGCGCGCCTCGCGCTCGGCCGGCACGGCGGGCTGGCCGGTGAACTGGGTGAGCTGGTAACGCGCCATCCGTTGCGGGAGCGGCTGCGCGGGTTGCAGCTACGCGCGCTGTACCGGTCGGGACGGCAGGGCGAGGCGCTGGCCGGTTACGAAGACCTCCGCGCGAGGCTGGCCGCGGAGCTCGGCGTCGAACCCGGTCCGGAGCTGCTGGCCCTGCACCGGGCGATCCTGGCGCAGGATCCAGAACTGGCCGCGCCACCCGTCGCGGTGCGGCCCCGGACCAACCTGCCCGTCGCGCTCGGCGACCTGATCGGCCGGGACGAAGCGGTCGCGGATCTGCGCGCGTCGCTCGGCACGCACCGGCTGGTCACGCTGGTCGGCCCCGGCGGGGTGGGCAAGACCCGGCTGGCGATGGCCACCGCGGCCGGGCTCACCGGCGAGTTTCCCGACGGAGTCTGGGTCGTCGACCTCACCGGACGGACCGGCGGCGACCGGGTGACCGAGGTGACGGCGGCCGCGCTCGGCGTCCGGGACGTGCTCGGCCCGAAGCCGGTGCCGCTGCCAGACCGGCTCGCGGATGCCTTGCGCGCCAACCGGACGCTGCTCGTCTTCGACAACTGCGAGCAGGCGGTGGAGCCGGTCGCCCTGCTCGCCGCGCGGCTGCTCGCGGCCGCACCGGGACTGCGGGTGCTGGCCACCAGTCAGGAGCCGCTCGGCCTTGCCGGCGAACTGCGGTGGCACGTGCCGGCACTGGAGCTGCCCGGCCGGGAAGCGGCGCCCGAGGATCTGCGGCGGTTCAGCGCGGTGCGGTTCTTCACCGCGCGGGCGGCCGCGGCCGCGCCGGGTTTCGCGCTAGACGAAGACAATGCCGAGGCCGTGGCCGCGATCTGCCGCCGGCTGGACGGGCTGCCGCTGGCGCTGGAGCTGGCCGCGAACCGGGTGCGGGCGGTGGGGGTGCACCGGTTGGCGGCCGGGCTGGACGACCGGTTCCGGCTGCTCGCCGCCGGGCACCGGGACGCGCCGGCGAGGCAGCGGACGCTCCGGGCGACGATCGACTGGAGCTGGCAGCTGCTCACCGAGGCCGAACGGGTCGTGCTGCGGCGGCTGGCCGTGGTCGCGGAAAGCTGCACACTGGCCGCCGCCGAAGAGATCTGCGCCGGTGCCGGGGTACGGCCGGGGGACGTGCTCGAACTGCTGGCCAGGCTGGTGGACCGGTCGCTGGTCGTCCCGGTCGAAGGCGAGGACGGGCCGCGGTACCGGCTGCTCGAGTCGGTGGCCGCGTACTGCGCCGAACGGCTCGAGCAGGCCGGTGAGCTCGACCGGGTGCGACAGCGGCATCACCGGTACTACACCGAACTCGCCGAGCGGGCCGAGTCGCGGCTGCGCGGCCCGGAACAGGGACGGTGGCTGAAGCGGCTGGACGCCGATTCCGCGAACCTGCGTGCCGCGCTCGATGGCGCCGAACCCGCGCTCGCCCTGCGGCTGGTCGCCGCGCTGGCCTGGTACTGGCTCCTGCGCGGCCGGCTCACCGAGGCCCGCCGGTCGCTGGTCACGGCGCTGTCCGCGGAGAACGGCGGCGGGGAGACTTCGGCCACCTGTGCCTCGGCCGTGTCCTGGCTGGCCGGTATCGCGATGCTCACCGTCACCGGCACGGATCTGCTGGAGCGCGGCAGGGAAGCGCTGGCCGGCTACGAGCAGGTCGACGATCCGCGCGGGCTGGCGATGGCGGAGTGGTTCCTCGGTTACGCGCAGTGGGGCATGGGCGATCCCGCGGTCAGCCGCCGGCTGGTGGACAGCGCGCTCGCCGGGTTCCGCGCGGTGGCGGACCGGTGGGGGATCGCGGCCGCGCTGGCCGTGCGATCCACCCAGGCGATGTCGACGGGTGACCTGGCCGCCGCGAAACGGGACGGGGAGCAGAGCGCCGCGATCTTCGAGGACCTCGGCGACGGCTGGGGCCGGTTGCAGGGCAAGCAGAACCTCGGCACGCTCGCCGAGATCACCGGCGACTACCGGCTGGCTGGCCGGTTGCACCGGGAGGGGCTGCGCATCGCCGAGGAACTCGGGCTCTGGCACGAGGTCGCCCATCAGCTGGCCAGGCTCGGCCGGACGGCGCTGCTGGACGGCGACCCTGCGCTGGCCGAGCGGTTGCATGAACGCTCCCGGCGGCTCGCGGTCGAGCAGTCGGACCTGGCCGCGCGACACTTCGCCGAGCTCGGGCTCGCCCTCGGTGCCCGCCGCCAAGGCAAGCTCGACCTGGCCGAGTCGTACCTGCGGAGCTGGCTGGACTGGTGCCGCGAGCTGGATGGCGATCCCGGCGCCGCGCTGATCCTGGCCGAACTCGGCTTCGTCGCCGAACTCCGCGGCGAGCCGGAGGCCGCGCTTTCCCTGCACGAAGAAGGTTTGGCCGCCGCACGCGCCACCGGCGACCCCCGTGCCGTCGCCCTCGCCCACGAGGGCATGGCCGGTGCGCACGCGCTGGCCGGCCGGTTCGCCGACGCCGCGCGGCTGCTGGGCGCCGCCGCCGCAACCCGTGCGGCCGTGCACGCGCCCCTGCCCCCGGCCGAACGCGGCGATGTCGACCGGATCACCGCGGTGGTCGTGGCCGCCATCGGCGAAACCGCCTTCACCGCCGCGTTCGAAGCATAATTGCGACTCCCGCGAATCCCGTGCTAATCTGCCGATGAGCCCCCTATGGGCCTATGCGTGGAGGTAGCGGCTTTTCTTTTGCCACCCGGAGATCGGCATGATCTCCCGCGTAGGGCATCCCTCTTCAGGGGGTTTTCTCATGCCGGTTCATGGGTGTCCGCGCTCCGATCGTCGATTCGACCAGGAGAGGACTACATGATCGATAATTATGGTTTCACCGAGTTTCAACGGCAGGTAATTGCGGAGTTCCGCGCCAACGGCGGCAAAGTCGGCGGCATGTTCGAGGGCTGGGCGCTGGTCCTGCTGACCACCGTCGGCGCCAGGAGCGGCCTGCGCCGCACGAACCCGCTGGGCTATCTGGAAATCGACGGGCAGCCGCTGGTCGTCGCGTCCGCGATGGGTGCGCCGGCCAGTCCGGCCTGGTACCACAACATTCGGAAGAACCCGATGGTCACCGTCGAAACCGGTACCGAGACCTATCCGGCGATCGCGGCCATTCCGGCCGGGGAAGAACGCGATGCGCTATTCGCGGAAGTGGTGCGGCGAGACCCTGGATTCGGCGAGTACCAGGCCAAGACCACCCGGACCATTCCGGTCGTGACCCTGCACCGGGTGGAACCGGGCGCCGACCGGGTCAGGGGCCTCGGCGATTTCCTGGTGGAAAGCCACGACTGGTTGCGGCAGGAGCTGACCGACCTCCGCCGCCAGCTGAACGCGGATCCCGCGGCGATCGAGCGGACGCCGCCCGGCCTGGCGCAGGAGCTGCGCACGCACTGCCTGACCTTCTGCGAGGCGCTGAAGGAGCACCACACCGGGGAGGAACTGGGTGCTTTCCCGATGCTGGCGCAGCGGTTCCCCGCGCTCGCTCCGGCACTGGCGAAGCTTTCCGAAGAACACGCCGTGGTGGCGCGGCTGCAGGCGGAGATCCAGCGGCTGGTCGACGGCTACCGGCCCGGTGAGAGCGACCCCGCTGCACTCCGCGCCGAACTCGACCGCCTGGCGGCCGAGCTGGAAGCCCATTTCGCTTGGGAGGAAAGGACCGTCGTCACCGCACTCAACGCGATGGGCCCGGCACCCGAGTTCTAGCCGTGGACCGTCCGCCTCGGCTCGTACCAGGTGTCGCCGACGGGTTCGCCCGCCATGTTCCAGCTCCACGAGATGGTCGGGGTGATGCGCAGGTACAGGCCGGGGCCGGCGATCCCGCTCCGCTCCACGGGCCCGTCGGCCTCGCCGTACACCCGCACGCACCGCGCGATGAACGGCTCGAACGACACCAGGTCGTCCACCACCAGCGCGACCTTCCCGTGCCCGGCGAGCACGTTGCGGAACTTGCGGGTGCCGGCCACCGACGGCCCGCTCCCGCCTACCCAGAAGCACGTCCCGTCGAACTCGAACGCGAGCGGCACCACGTCAGGCTGCTCGCCCCCGCCCACGGTCGCCACCCTGGCGATCGGCTGTGCTCGCAGGTACGCGATCTCTTCGTCGGTGAACGACATGGCGGCATCTCCTTCGCTGGGACAAGGCTTTCACCAGCTATACGAACACGCCACGCGCGGATCGACAGCTGCGAAAAGCGCTTTGATCGCGGTTTTCCGCGCGGACCTGCCGACGCTAATTCCCAATATGATGCCGCTCGCTGTCATTGGTACGGGATGGGTACGCCCGCGGAGCGCAGTTTGGCCTCGACGAGCGCGTTGAGCCGTGCCCAGCTCGTCGGTGCCTGGCCTTCGCGGTGGTGGTTGATCAGCCCGTATCGGCTGGCGTCGTCGGATCGGGGCTGGTAACCCGCCGGCATCGCCAGCAGCTCGCGGTTGGCCAGCAGGTTGTCGGCCAGCGCGGAAGCCAGCTCGTCGATCCGGGGGTCGTCCGGGTCCCAGGACTGCGCGTCCCAGCCGCGCTTGGTGAGGTCGATGAACTCGGGGTCGTCGAGCCGGTGTTCGAGTTGGGTCAGGAAGAGGTCGAAGAACTCCGGCGCCAGTGCCCTGGCCAGCACCATGGCTTCCCGTTGGCCGGCCGTGTAGTCGGGATCGAAGCCGAGCTCGGTGAGCCGGTCCAGGATCGCGAGAGCGCGGCCGGGCAGCAGGAGCCGGTCGCCGTCGGCGAGCTGCCGCAGGGTGTCGCGGCGGGCGATCAGGTCGGCGATCCGCTCGGTGAGGCGCCGTTCGACATCGGTGAGTGCGGCGGCGAACTGCTCGGTGTCGGCGTCGAGCAGCGGTCCGACTTCGGCCAGCGGTACGCCGGCGGCGGCCAGGGTGCGCACCTGGACCAGCCGCAGCAGGTCGGCCGATCCGTACCGCCGGTAGCCGGAGCTGTCGCGGCGCGGTTCGGCGAGCAGCCCGTGCTGGTGGTAGTGCCGCACGGTCTTCACCGTGACCCCGGCGAACGCCGCCGCCTGGCCGATCGTGACGCCGTTGGTCGAGGGAACCATGCGACGAGTGTGCGGCCTGACCCGAGGTCAAGGTCAACCCGCCTGCCCACCGCAGAACACCTCCCTGAGGAGCTTGTTCAACGCCTTCGGGTACTCCTTTTCCAGGTCGGTTTCGCCGTGCCCGCCGGTTATCGAGGCGGTCAGGGTCTTGCTGCCGTCGGGCGTGCTGTACATCAACGCCCCGTAGCCGATGGTGCTGCCGTTGTGCCGCAGGACGGGGACGCCGCAGCCCGCGTCCTCCACGAACAGTCCGAGGCCGTAGCCGACCTTCGGGTTCGGCCTGCGCATCTCGGCCAGCAGCGGACCCGGCAGCAGCCTCCCGCCCATCAGCGCGGAGAAGAACGTGTGGAGATCCTGGGTGGTCGAGATCAGGTCGCCGGCGCCGAACAGCAGGGAGGGATTCTGGCGGGTGACGTCGACCGTCGTCGGTTGGCCGCCGTCCTGGTAGCGGTAGTAGCCGTGGGCGTGCGGTCCGGGGATTCCCGGCCACGCACCCGGCACCACAGTGCCCCGCAGGCCAAGTGGCCGCAGGAGCCGCCGCTGCATCTCGGCGGCGTAGGAGCGGCCGGTGATCTTCTCGATCAGCAGTGCGGCCAGCGTGTAGTTGGTGTTGGAGTAGTTCCAGTCCGTCCCCGGGGCGAACAGCGGCGGCTTGGCCAACGCGAACCGGACCAGCTCGTCGGGCTGGTAGGTGTGGAACCGGTTGTCCACCCATTCCTTGCCCGTCGAGGGGAGCCCCGGCACGACCGTCCCGTCGGGCAGCACCGTGCCGGTGTGGTCGAACAACCCGCTGGTCTGCTGCAGCAGCATCCGCACCGTGATCCGCCGGTCCAAACCGAACTGCGGCAGGTAGTCATTCACCGGGTTGTCCAGCCCGACCTTGCCCTCGGCCACCAGTTGCAGCACCACGGTCGCGACGAAGGTCTTGGTGTTGCTGCCGATCCGGAACCGCCCGTTCGTCGGCGGTTTCGCGGCCTCGCCCAGCTTGCGCACCCCGGCGCTGCCCACCCACTCGCCCCGCTGATCGTGCACGCGCAACTGCATGCCGGCGAAACCGATGTCGACGAATTCCTGGA